>CAVXJY010000128.1:0-55993 GCA_963761855.1 Bryobacterales bacterium
ATCACCGCAAAACCGGCCATCTGTGATCACTTCAAAACCGGCCAACGAAGCCGCGGCCAGGACATGAAGTTGTTTTACCGCGCCGTGGCCAGTTCGGGCAAGTTTTGTTCTGTCTCCCTTGACGCGCCCTGTTCGATCCCGACCAACGGGAGGGCGTAGGATGCTTGTTGGTTTTCCTTCTCAGAAAGGTTTTGGTTTGGGTTTTGAAGGGGGTCGCAGGGGCGAAGCCCCCGCGGTGTTCGGTGCGACGCCCTGACCAGGTGCACCCTGTACGCGGGCTCACTGAGTGCCTCCGGCATTGGCCGTGCCGGCCGTTTTCGTGCGCCAACTGCGCGGGCCGCACTTGAGTACGTGTCCATGGTGGAGGATGCGATCGAGCATGGCGGTTACCGCCGCCACATCGGCCAGCAGTTTTCCCCAGTCTTCGACGGGGCGGTTGGATGTTAGCAGCGTGCTGGCGCGCTCGTAACGACGCATGATGATTTCCAGCAGGTCTTCGGCCGCGGTCAGCGGCAGCTTGCGCATGCCGAAGTCGTCGATGATGAGCAGCGGCACGGTGGTCAGCGATTCCATAAACTCCTTGCGCGTGCCGTCGGCGACCGCCTCGGCCAGATCATCCAGCAGCACGTGCGTTTCGCGGTACATCACGCGGTAACCCTGTTGGATGGCGGCTTGCCCGATGGCCTGGGCCAGATGAGACTTACCAGTGCCGCCGGGCCCGAGGAACAGTGCGTCTTCCCGTTTGCCGAGGAAAGCGCACGTAGCGAGGTCGAAAACGAGACTACGATTCATCTTCGGATTGAAGGTGAAGTCGAAGTTGTCCAGGGTCTTTTGCGGGTCGCGGAAGGCGGCCTGTTTGCGGCGGCGCTCAAGCAGTCGCTCGCTGCGCCGGGTCAGTTCATCGGCGACCAGGCACGAGATCAGATCGATGGGCGCCATGGCTTCGGCTTGCGCCTGGTGCAATCGGGTTTCCAGCACGGTGGCGATGCCGCCGAGCCGGAGTTGTCGTAACGCTCGTTCTAATTCGATGAGATTCACAGTTCACTCTCCTTGGTCTTGTCTTGAATGAAGTCGCGGTACAGGGTAAGTTGGCGGATCAGGGGATCGACCTGACGCAGGCTCAGTGGCGTCTGCGGCCGCCGCTCCAGATAGCGGCGCAAAAAGCGATATTGGAAGACGCCGACTTCCAGAGCCGCGGCGCACGCATCATCGACGGTTGCGGCGCCGTACTTCTTGACCAGCGACAACACGCCCAGGATGTGACGCACGGCAATCTCTCCGTTGGCCTGATGCATGCCGCGGCAAAGTGCGCCGATCTGGGAGCCGGCTCTGTCAGTACGGCTCAGCAGTTGCTGCGTGCTGAGCGGGGTTTGTTTGGGCCGATCCTCGTCTTTGATGCGATGACCGCCGCGCGCATGGCGCAGGTGCTCCCGGAGTAACTGGCCCGTGCGTGGGTCCAGCAAACGAACGTTTCGCGCATCCCACTGCACCTGGACGCGCCGGCCGATCCAGCCCGGCGGCGCGCCATAGTAAGCCGCCTCGACCTCCACGCAGCCATCCAGATGCACCGTGCGCTCGCCGTACTGGTAATAGCGGAAGGGTTCGATGGGCAGTGGCAGCAAAGCGGGCCGCTCTTCGGCGAACATGGCCGCGACCTGCCGCTTGGTGGTGCCGTGGATGCGCGTGTCGGCCCAACGCTCTTCCCAGTGGTCCAGGTAAGTCTGCGCTTCCGCCAGACTTTCGAAGCGCATGCCTTTAAGCGGCGTCCTCTTGGCGTGGCCGACGCCGCTCTCGACCTTCCCCTTCCGATCCGGATCCCGGACACGGCAAGGTAGCGCGACAGCTCCGTAGTGCGCCAGCACGTCGCGGTACAGCGGGTTCAGCGTGGGATCGTAAATATCCGGGGCGAGGACGCCCTCGCGGAGATTGTCGAGCACGACGACTCGAGTGGAACCACCGAGTCGGCGAAAGGCCTTCTCGTGCAGCTCGGCCCAGGTCTGAGAACCGGAGCGGAACACCAGCAGGCGGACCGACTTGCGGCTGCAGCCCAGGGTCAGCACGAACAGCCGCGTGCGCCGGTACTTGCCGCTGTGCGGGTCGCGCACCATCGGTCCTTCGCCGTAGTCGACCTGGGCCTCTTCACCGGGCGCGGTCTCGATGACCGCGCAAGCCTCCGGCGACGGACTGCCCTGCAGTTTCCGCACGAAGCGCCGGACACTTTGATAGCCGGCACTGAAGCCGCATAGGTCCACCAGGTCCTGCCAGATGGCCATGGCATTACGGCCCCGTGAGAGCCCGACTTCGATCGCGTCGCGGTAGGGCGCGCAGGCGCTGGCCGAGGGACTGCGGCCAGGTTTCGGCTCGGCTGCGGTAGGTGCGCTGGCGGCCAACTCCGCGCCAAAGTCGGTGATCACTTCTATGGCTGGTTTTGCGGAGGCCGGGTCGTTGCCGCCCACCCGGAACGGTTTCGCGCCTGCGGAGTCGGTGATCACCCCGTTGGCCGGTTTTGCCGGTGAAGCGCGCCCCCACCCGCCTGGTGGCCGCAGGGCGATACCGGCCTCTTTCAAATAGCCAGAGGCCGTCTCACGGCGCACACCGATGGCCCGTTGAATTCGTCGCAGCGACCATCCCAGCCGCCCCAACGCTATGACTTGCTGTTTCTTTTCATCGCTCAAGACATTGCTCACATTGACGGAGGGTATCGCCCTCGCGCCGAGATCAATGTCCCGAACGCTGCTTATCGTTGGCCGGTTTTCAGGTGATCATGTATGGCCGGTTTTGGGTGTTCACCGAGGTGCTGAGAGCCGAACGTCCTAGAACCAGATTTAAGCGCGGGTACACCACGATCCGAGTACCGGAAACGGTCTTGCATCGGGTTCACGCGCGCATGATGTTTCGGCCGGCTTGCTAGCTGGCCTTTTTCCCGCCTTCGATGATGGCGAGCTTTTGAGGTTTGGACGGGGCGGCGGTCCAGGCGCGGCGTACGTCCTCTTCAAGTTGCGTTTGGAGAGCTTGCACCCATGGCCAGTAGTGTTGTTCGGTGATCTTGATCGACTTGTGACCGAGGAGCTTGGATACACGCTCTAGCGGCACGCCTTCGCGGAGCAGGCGAACGGCGAACGTATCGCGGAAGCGGTGGGGGTGCGCGTCTGGCACGTTCACCTGATCGCAGAGCTTGCGAAGTGTCCGGCGGTAATTACTGGCTGGTGTTTCGGGCTTGCCATCTCCTGTCCAGAAATAGTACTTGCCTTTGTACAGGGTGAGGGCCTGAAGCGCTTCCACCACGAACGGCGGAAGGGGGACGTAGACGCGCGTTCCGGTTTTCACGCGGCGTAGAAAGAGCCGATCATCTACGATCCGGCTGGTATCGAGCCTGGTAGCATCACCGATGGCGAGTCCGCTGTGCTCCATGAGGCGGATGAGCGCTTCAAAGCGCTGTACGTGGTCTGAGTCAACGGCTCTGCCGCGGCTGGCTTCGTGGCGCTCGGTAGCGTACTTCGGCAAGCCGTCGTAGATTCGGCGGAGTTCATCGTCCTCAAAGGGCAAGGTTGGGCATTGTTCTTCCTCAGTTGGTTCAGGCACTTTCACTGCTGACGCTGGATTCTTGGCGATCCATTCGTTATCCACACAAAACCCCAAAAATGAGCGTAATCGCTCAAGTTTCTTGGTACCTGCAATGTGGCCATCCTTCCAGAGTTGGCGGAACTCGCGCATCATTTCCACGTTGATCTCGCTAAGGAGTTGGATAGCGCGCGAGGCGGCAAATTCAGAGAGCGTGGGAGAGTGCTTGGTTACGTCAAAGCGGCCGGGGCCGGTGACGCGCTCACGCTTGAGCAGAACCTCGTATTTCTTGACGGTTGGCGGCCGGAGACGGCTGCGTGCATCGAGCATGAACTTCTCGATAGCTTCCTCGATGGTTGGGCCTTGCGACTGTGCGGGAACCTCCGGGACTTCCCACGTGCCGCGGGCTTCCGCTTCGTGGATAGTCTCGGTGGCGCGTTGCCAGTTGGAGGTTTTAAGACCGCGGCGGATCATCTTCCCGCCGATCATCCCTTCTACGTGGATGGGGCATTGGCAACGCCGATAGCTACGGTCGTAGCGAGCCTCTTTAGGGAGCTTTCGGTTCTCAACGCATTGTTCGGTATGCAGGCGGTAGATATTGAGCATGGGGACCTCGAAGCCGTAATTGTAACGCCAAGAGGCACAACCCAGCTACAACTGAGAACCGTTCTGCCGGTAAGTTGTTTATTTTAAACAGAGAACTATGGTGAGCCGGGCGGGACTCGAACCCGCGACCCTGTGCTTAAAAGGCACATGCTCTACCACCTGAGCTACCGGCCCTGACTGGATTGCGCTCTCCAAAGTGTATCAGACCGCGGTGTGACAATTCACCGTCCGCGCATCCGTGCCGCGCATCCGCTGACCACGGATCCCCAATCGTGTGGCACAAGCTCAGGCTGGACGTGTCCTTCCCGGTTTCTTCATTCGCCCATCCACCACTTGCGTTTGATCCACTGGAAGGCTGCATCGAAAGCCGCATCGCTGCGAGCCTCGACGGTCTCCGTGTACCGGGCCAGCAGCGCGGCGGGCGGCCGCACCAGGTGGCCGACTCGAACCAACAAAACCTCGTCGCGCTCCTCATGATTACTCAGCGTGAGCGCCTGATCGAATCCCCGCGCGGTAATCAATGTCGGCGATTTTGCGGAGGCCGCTCGCCCGGGAAAGCATGCGACGGAGCCATCGGTCAGCGCCAGCAGCGATCGCTCGCCGACGGCCGGCGCATGGGCCGGCCCTCCGGCCAGCGCGAATCTGGCTGCAGCTTCGAGCGCAGCCCGCGCCGCCGGATCGGACGCGGCGCGCTGGCGCAACCGGTCCAGCGCCTGCCGCCACAGCCGCCGAAAGACCCGGGGGCTGGCCACCGCGCGCGCCAGAAACTTCAGATAGTTGACCTCCAACATCGTGGCGAGCTGAGCTTCGCTGTAATACCGCGAGGTGGTGGCCCGGTGGCGGTGCTCCACCACCGCACCCGCTGCGTACACGCTGGGCCAACCGCGCAGCCAGGCCCGATAACCCAGGTCGAGATCTTCCACATACGCCGGCGCGTAAGCTTCGTCGACCCCGCCCAGCGCCAGCAACTTGGCGGCGTCGTAAGCCGAGCAGCCGCCGCTGCCGTACAGCACCCAGGTGCCATCCTCACCTTCCAACGGCTCATCGCAACGAATGGGGAAATCCTCCGGCGCGGCTTGCGCCAGCACCGCCTTGCCGGTTTCTTCACGGCGCGCGCCCGGCGGGAAGTGAATCTGCGCCGTGGCGCAGAACAGATCCGGCACCGCCCGGAATGCTCCGAGCAAAGCGGCGAAGAATCCCGGCTCAATCCGCATGTCGTTGTTGAGCAGGCAGACGTGGGAAAAACGGGCGCGACGGATGCCGCGGTTGGCGGCGCCGGCGAAGGAGAGCGGCTCCGGCGAGACTTCGATCAAAACTTGCGGCCACTCGACGCGCAGCCATTCGGCAGTGCTATCGCTTGAGCCATTATCAATAACAATGATTTCGCCCGCCACGCCGGGCAGGTCCGCCGCGATGGCGGGGAGTTGCGCTTCCAGCAACGTCTTCCCGTCGCGCGACGGGATCACCACCGAGATTCCGGCGCTGGCGGTGTTGGCTGTAAGCGGAATTGCCGCCGCCCCACGCCGCACAGGGCGTGCCCACCCTGCCAGTCGAGCGGCGGCATAGGCGGCTTTTATCACCGCTGGTCAACTCCTGAACGTGGCGCAAGGAATGTCGAGACGACTCTCGGCACGGCAGGCAGCATTGCCTGCGCCACGTTGGCGGACGTAAGTGCGGAAATGAGCATGGTCAGATCAGCGGCCGGCCGGGCTCTTTGGCGCCGGCACGCCGTTCCCAAAGGTCGAGCGCTTCGATGGCAAACGCCGTCGAGACCGGGTTCACGTGGCGCAGCCACGCGCCGTGTTTGCGGCCGAACCAGTATCCTCCGTCGATGCGCGGGTCGGCCGAGACAGCCTGGAATTCGGCGAGCGCATGGGCTTCGGCGGCCGCGGCTTCGCAATCGAGCGGCTCCGCTCCCACAGCGTCCGCCAAAATGCGAATCCGCAGCAACTGCGCATAAACATCGGCGCGCGCGAACTCGGGCTCAATCTCGCGGAGCAGGCACGATACCCGGCGGATGCCGCCGGCCAGGGCCAGCAGGCATCGAGCCTCTTCCACTGCCGGCATCAGACCTTCCAAAAAATACAGGTAGGCGTGCAGGCGATCCATGGTTTGCAGCCGGCCCGCGGCGTCCGGAAGGAAACCGGCGGCGTTGGCCAGCGCCGATTCGAGCGCCTGCGCATACAGTACGTGAAACGCCGTGTCGCCCGTTGCCCGGTAAAGGTCCTGCCAGGCCATAGCAGATTTCAACTGGTAGCAGCCAGGCATCCGCGACCAGCGGGTGGCGTCGCGCTCCATAGGCGTTTTGGCGGGCAGCATCAGAACCGGGTGCCAGCCCTCGGCGGCGCGAAAGTCGTTTGCCATAGAACGGCCCACTGCTACGGCGCAGTCGAGAAACTCCTCTGTCCGAACAACTCGCCACGCGGCCAGCAGCCCGCGAACGATGATGCCGCAATCGAAGAAATACGTCAGGGCCGGTGGATAGGTCTCGAACGGCATCGCGTGCATGTCCGCCTGCCACGCATCGCGGACCAGGAAACGCGCGGCGGCCAGCGCCCGGTCCAGGTAACGCTGGTCGCCGGTCAGCGCATGTAGATACACAAGCGTGCTGGTGGCGTAGCCGGTGATTTCGGTAGAAACCGGTCGATTTTGCTCTGTGTCCGCGCCGTAATAACGGGCCAGGCCGCCACCGGCGAGTTGGATGCCGGAGATGAGAAACCAGCGCCCGGCGCGCTCGAAATGATTTGACAACCCGCTAGTGTAACATCGGCCGAGGTGTGTACTGATCTCAACCTGGCATGCCAACAATGGGTCCCGAACACGCTCAAACTCGCCGCTATCCGCAGTCCGTTGAAGTCGGGGGATTCAGATATGGCCGCGTGACGAAGGGTACGGCAACATTTACGGTCAACTGAACGCCGATTTCGTATATCCCAACGGCGTCCACATGGCGAGCTACTGCCGCTAGTATCCGCGCAAGGTGGGACATCAGCGAAAGCTTTAGCGGAGAATAAAGCTTTAGCGCAGAATAAGGATCGTCGAGGTTTGGTTGATGTGGCCGAGATAGGCTTCGCCGTAAGTGCTGAAGCCTGCCGTTGGAATGCCGGCGAAGATTCGACCGTACTCGTCGCACCGCTTCTCCTTGCGAAGCTGCAGCGTGCGCAAGATGCATTGGAAGTCGATGATACCGGAAATGGACTCCGGCGCAGCTTTTCGAGCCTCGATGGCCTGCCTGGTCTGGGCTACGATGTCGGTAGCCTGCAAGACGTCCAGCTTCATGCCCTGTTTGATCCGACAGTAGAACACAATGCCCCGATCCTGTACGCGCTGCGGGCTGCGCACGAAAGGATCTCCATCGACCATCAGTCCCAGCGGGTGCTTGACGAACAGATCCGGAGCTTCTTCCGGCGAGACGCCCAAGACGTGCGCGTAGGCATCGAGCGCGGGCCGATGGTCAAACTCACTGACGAGGCGAAGCGGTTCATCGACCTTGGTAGGTACCAGACTTCTGCCGGCAGAGCGGAAGCTCTGGGTCTTGACGATATCGAAGCCTCTTTTGAGTTCCAGAAGCAAGAGTAGCGCAGCATTTGTGTAAGCCTTGCCATCGACCATCACATAGGTGCTACGGAATTTCAGGTCGTCCCCGGCCGATCCGCCGACAAAGAAGAGGTCGGTCCGGTCGCCGATCTTTTCCATCAGCGCTTCCTCTGCGCCACTCAAGCCATCCGCCAAAACGACGCCAACGTACTTTTCGATGTCCAGAGACGAGACGGGAGCGTGCAACTGCGCCTCCAGCCTGGAAAAAGCATCGCATACGCACACATGGTCGCGCAGGTTCTCAACGACGGCAAAGGCGGCCTGTCCCACAATTTCTTCATTCAGGAACATGGCAGCCACCGAGCCGGTCACCATCTTGCCGCAGGCGATTTCGCCCGCCGTAGAACAGCCTGCCACGCAGGCTCCGGGAAAGGCCGCCTGCATGTGCCGGCTGAGCTCGACCGGGTCATACCTGGATGAGGCGAAAAAGATCACCGCTCGAGGCCTGGCATCGCCGCACTGGGCTTTCAGGTCTCCTACAGCAGCCGGAAGGGGTTTTGTGGAATAAGCAGTTGTGATGGACATTTCGTTTTCCTGCGGCGTCACTCTAAGCGTCACTCTAAAGTGACGCCCAACTCGGCGCCAATCTCCTTGATCCTCGCAACAACAAATGGGTCGTCACGTGACAGGCAGTCGTAGCGATCCGGGTCTACGCCCTTGAGATAGAATTTTGTCCTGGTAGTCAACATCAAGATCGCGTTTCCCTTCGACCGCTTCGCTATGATCGTGTCGATCAGACTTTTGATTTGCCCGGCCATTGAATCATGCGCTCCTGGTTTTTCGGCGCAGCGCTAATGCACTCATGGACACTATCGGCGTGACCGGTGGAATTCTTTAGATCATCGGAAAAGGCGGGACAATTCTGCGAGGCGGACCGGCCTTGCTTCGGCTGCGGACGCTGAAGAAACTCCTACAGCAGCGAGAGCGGGTCCACGTCGATCACTAGCGCGGTGGCGGGCCACTTGCGTTCTAGCGCGAAAGCTCGCACTTTTTGCAGCAGGCCGTTGAGGGCTACCCGGCTGGCGGACTTGATAAGCAATTGGTAGCGGTATTCGGCCTTGAGGCGCGGCACGGGGGCTTCGGCCGGACCGAGGATGCGCAGCTTTTCGGGAGGCGGCGTCAGCAGCATCCCCAAGTCCGCGCTCAGCCGCAGGGCCAGCTCCTTTTTTTCAGCGCGCACCAGCACGTTAGCCATGGCGCTGAAAGGCGGATAACGCATGGCACGGCGGAAGGCGAGCTCTTTTTCGTAGAACGCGCCGTAATCGTGCGCGGCCGCCATGCGGACGGCGTAGTGATCCGGATTGATGGTTTGGATGAGCACGATCCCGGGGAGGCTGCCGCGTCCGGCGCGGCCGGCCACCTGGGTGAGGAGCTGAAAGGTGCGCTCAGCAGCCCGAAAATCCGGCATACCGAGGCCGACATCGGCGGAGACCACGCCCACCAGCGTGACGTTAGGGATGTCATGGCCCTTGGCGATCATCTGCGTGCCGACCAGGATGTCGAAGCTGCCTTCGCGAAAACCATCCAGGATGGTCTCGTATTGCCGCTTGCCGGTTACCGTGTCGCGGTCGAGGCGCGCAATGCGCGCGGCGGGAAAGGCGCGGTGCAACTCGTCTTCCACGCGCTCGGACCCGACGCCCAGGAAGTAGACATGCTCGCTCGAGCACTTGGGACAAACGCTGGGCACCCTCTCGGCGTAACCGCAATAGTGGCAGAGCAGGCGCCGGTCGCGCTTGTGAAAGGTAAGGGTAAGGGAGCAGTTGGCGCACTGCACGCGCTCGCCGCAGGAACGGCAAGCGACGAAGCTCGAAAAACCGCGGCGGTTGAGCAGGATGATGGTCTGCTCGCCGTTTTCCAGGCGCTGGCCTATGGTCTCGACCAGTTTCCGGGAGAACGTAGCCTGCTGGCGCGTCTCCAGAAACTCCTGCCGCATATCGATCAATTCAACGGCCGGCATGGGCCGCGCTTCGATGCGGCCGGGCAGCGTCAGCAGCGTGTACTTGCCGCGCTCGGCGTTGTAGCGGCTTTCCAGGCTGGGCGTAGCCGAGCCCAGCACCACGCAGGCGTGCGCCGCTTGCGCGCGCACCAGCGCCACGTCGCGGCCGTTGTAGCGCGGCGTTTCCTCCTGCTTGTAGCTGCCGTCGTGCTCTTCATCCACCACGATCAGCCCCAGGTTGCGGACGGGCGCGAACACGCCGGAGCGGGTGCCCACCACCACCGAGGCGGAACCGGAGCGGATGCGGCGCCACTGCTCGGAGCGCTCGACGTCGGTGAACGCGCTGTGCAGAATCGCCACCCGGTCGCCGAAACGCGAAAAGAACTGGCCGGCCATGGCGGGCGTAAGCGCAATCTCCGGCACCAGCAGCAGCGCGCCGCGCCCCTGGGCGGCCACGGCTTGGATGGCATTGAGGTATATTTCGGTCTTGCCGGAGCCGGTGACACCATGCAGAAGAAAGGTGCGAAACTCACGCGCCTCAATGGCCGTCAGAATGGCATCGTAGGCCACCTGCTGCGCCGGGTTGAGCGTGTGCGGCGTGCGCACAAGGCCCGCCGTGACGCCGATGGTTTCGGTGCTGAGCGCGACCACACCTTTGCGGGCCAGCGAGCGCGCGGCGGCGCTGGAATGAGCCAGCATGGTCTCCAGATCCTTGAGGTTGTGCGAGCCGGGATGCAGCTCTAGAAACGCTTTCAGCTCGCGTTCCGGCTTGTTCAGCTTCGCCTCGGCCGGCACGGCGGCCAACTCCACGCGCAGGCGCACGGCGGGCGCGCGCAGCGGGTCGCGCTCGGTCTGAACCTGTTCGGCGGCGACCATGCCCTTGCGCTCCAGCGAGCGAATGGCTTTGTCAGCGAGCGGCAGGATACGCGACAGGTAGGCGGCCGAAAGCGGGCGCTTTTCGAGCATGCCCAAAATGCGCGCCACCGGATCGTCGGGCGCAGCATCAAGGAGCAATTGGCGCGCCGCGTCGCGGCCGGCATCGGTGAGCGACCAGACTTTGCCGCGGCGGATTTCCGACTGGAGCGGCAGCATCGAGCGCAGCACTTCGCCCAGCGGGGCGCAGTAGTAATTCGCAATCCAGCGGCCCAGGCTGAGGAGTTCCGCATCCAGAACCGGCTCCGAATCGATCAGGCGCAGCGCTTCCCGTGTGGCCATGCCCGGCCGCTCGTCGTGGCAGCGCAGGATAACGCCGGTGAGTTTGCGCGGGCCGAAGGGAACCACGATTCGGCTGCCGGGCCGGACGCGGTGGCGGAGGGTCTCAGGCAGCGAGTAAGTGAAGGGCTGATCGAGCGGCGCCGGCACACTGACGTCCACGTACTGGAAGCTTCCCTCGGGCATGGAAACTTCAGGATAGCGAACGTGCCGAAGGTACTACCAGAACCTGCAAGAAAGCAAAAGGGCCGGAGCCCCGCGCTCCGGCCCTTATTTACCCCGAAGCACTTTACCGCGTCGCATCGGTGGCTGCGATTGGAATCAACTGTGCGCTCTGCCGCTCTTCGGCAGCGGTTCCCTGCTTGGGCTTGTGCGGCGAATAATAAAGGACCATACCCGTGTTCGGCAGGCGGATCTCGCGGACGGTGCAGCCGCCCTTGCCTTTATCGATGATCAGGGCGGAACGCCCGGCCGCCACCTCGTTTTCAGCCTGCGGCATCACCAGGGCCACCACTTTTCCACCCTCAGCCAGTTGCAGCACGTTGCCGGTTCTCGCGCCCTCCGAAGTGAAGGTGTAGTCGCCCGCCTGAAGGGTGGCGGTGCCCCAGCGGACTTCAACCGGCAGAGAGAATCTGCCGCGAAACGGTTGTGCATTCGCCACAGCAGCACCCAGGCAAGCTACGAGAGCACCCAGGGCCAAAGCACGAAGCAGCGTATTGTTTCGAATCGATTTCATGACGAACCTCCTTTGTTCGTTATCAGGCCAACTCTCAAGTTGCCTTCACCCTGTAATGCGCAAACGGTCGCGGCAAACTGTCATCGGAGGAAAGAAGATCCTGCGGCCGGAAAAAAGGTCTTCTGGCCGGACACGGGAACTCGGCCGGCGGCGACTTCGTCGACTGTTCGGGGCGCGCGGCGAGGGTGCATGGTATCTTGCCGGCGCATGTGCTAGTTTTAATGATATTTAGGTCTGATTAGGTCGTGATGTTATGGAGCCGTCAACCCATCAGGTCACGCACCTGCTCCGAGCGTGGGGCGAGGGAAGACAGGGCGCGCTGGACGAACTGGTTCCTCTCGTGTACCAGGAGATGCACCGGCTGGCCCAGCGGTACATGTCGCACGAGCGCTCCGGCCACACGCTGCAAACCACCGCGCTGGTGAATGAGGCCTATCTCCGGCTGGTCGACACCACGCAGGCAAGCTGGCAGAACCGGGCGCATTTTTATACAATCTGCGCGCAAGTGATGCGCCGCATCCTGGTGGATTGGGCTCGCTCGCGCCAGGCACTGAAGCGCGGTGGGGCGGCACAGCCCCTGGAGCTGGTGGAATCTCTGGTGGTGGCGGAAGAACCCGGCCAGGACCTGGTGGCTCTGGACGATGCGCTCAAGACCCTCTCCGCGCTCGATCCCCGCAAGGGCAAGGTGGTGGAGCTTCGTTTTTTCGGCGGCATGAGCGTGGAAGAAACGGCGCAGGCGCTGAAGGTTTCCTGTGAGACGGTGATGCGCGATTGGAAGTTCGCGAAGAGCTGGCTGCGGCGCGAGCTCAGCAAGGAGAATCCGGTTGCTATCCGAACGCTGGCAGCAAATTGAAAACTTGTACCACGCGGCTCTGGAGCAGGACGTGGCACACCGGAGTGGCTACGTGCATCAGGCGTGCGAGGGGGACGAGGAACTGCAGGGGGAAGTGGAGTCGCTACTGGCGCAGACCGAGGGAGGCGACAAATTCCTGGAATCGCCAGCGCTCGATGCTGCGGCACGGGTAGTGGCGCGGGATGAGGCGCTCGTAAGCGAAACTCCGGGAGACAGAGGCGGAATGGTGGGCAAGACCATTTCCCACTACCGGATTCTCGAGCAACTGGGCGGCGGCGGCATGGGCGTAGTCTACAAGGCGCTGGACACACGTCTTGGACGGCCGGTGGCACTCAAGGTTCTCCGCGCCTCAGGGCTGGGTCTGGGCGATCTTGGCAACGAGCAGTCACCGCAGCATCAGGCGGAGATGCTCGAGCGCTTCCGGCGCGAGGCGCGTGCTGCATCGGCCTTGAACCATCCGAATATCGTAGTGGTTCATGATGTAGGGCAACACGCGGGCCAGCCGTTCATGGTGATGGAGTTTCTCGAAGGTTGCACGCTCAAGCAGGTGATCGCCCAAGGACGCCCGCGGACGCAAGCCATGATCGACCTGGCGATCGAGATCGCCGACGGCCTGGCAGCCGCTCATGCCAAGGGCATTATCCACCGGGACATTAAGCCAACCAACATTTTTGTAACCGGCGCGGACAGCGGCACTCCAAGGCAGGTCAAGATTTTGGATTTTGGCCTGGCGAAATCGTGGAACTCGGATGCGCTGCGGTCGGGAATGCCGGCATCCACGCAGGTGGGCACTTCCGCGCCGACGGCGACCGCCGACGATGTCTCGCTGACCAACCCCGGGGTGACCGTCGGCACGGCGGCCTATATGTCTCCGGAACAGGCGCGGGGGGAAGAACTTGACGCGCGCACGGACCTCTTCAGTTTTGGTGTGGTGCTTTACGAGTTGGCAAGTGGGCAGCGACCGTTCCACGGAGACGTCGCGGCCGTCGTCTTGCACCAGATCCTGGCGGAAACGCCGGTTCCGCTGTTGCAGTTGAATCCGCGATTGCCCGCCGAGCTGGAGCGAATTGTGGGCAAGGCTCTGGAGAAGGATCGCACGTTGCGTTACCAGTCGGCCGCCGAAATGGGCGCGGATTTGAAGCGGCTCAAGCGCGACAGCAGTTCGGCCGGCACACCCGCAGCGTGGCTCGATCGCGGCGCCGTGAAAAAGGGTGCCCTGGCCAGGATTGCGGCTCGCCGCTGGTGGATGATTGCCCTGCTGGCCGTAGCTGCTGGTACCGCCTGGGTCGATGCTGGGCTGCGCCCGTGGCCGATTCCCAGGGTGAGCGCCTACACGCAACTCACCAACGACGGGAGGATGAAGGGTCTCCTCGGGACCGACGGTGTCCGGCTGTACTTCTACGAGACAGGGCACTGGATTAGTCAGGTGGCCGTAGGCGGTGGAGAACCTGCGGTATTGCCCATGCCGTCGCCCACTTTTAAGGTCTTCGATCTGGCTCCGGATGGAGCCAGCTTGTTGGCCATAGATGTAGCCACGTATGGGGAAGGTCCGGTGTGGAGCGTGCCCATTCCAGGCGGCCCTCCGCATCGCATCGGAAGCCTGACAGCCTCTTGGGCGACGTGGTCGTCGGATGGTGGACGCATTGCTTACGCCAAGCATGGCGACCTGTTCGTGGCGCAGAGCGACGGAAGTGTTTCGCGCAGAGTGACGACTGTGGCGGGAGGTATCGCCAGGATCGCGTGGTCGCCAGACGGCAGGCGTATTCGCTTCACGGTGTACGACGATCAGCGCCACCTACAGAACCTCCGGGAGGTATCGCTGGACGGGGGTATCGCCCATCCCCTTTTTATCGGGGCGCCTTCCGGCGACTGCTGCGGGCAATGGACTCTCGACGGACGGTATTTCATTTTCTCCCGGCAGGGACAAATATGGGCGCTGGCCGAACCGCGCCGGCTAGCGTGGCGTTCGCACCCCAAACCGGTTCAGATTACCAGCGGCGGCGTCAAACTGGCCGAAGCATTGCCTGCCAAGGACTCGCACCGCCTGTTCGCGATTGGAGTCGCGCCACGCAGCGAAGTCAACCGGTACGATGCGCGCAGCGGGCAATTCGTGCCGCTGCTTGGCGGAATCTCGGCGGACTTCGCAACATTTTCCCCGGACGGCCAGTGGATCGCGTACGTGACTTATCCGGACGGCGTTTTGTGGCGGTCTAGGGCGGACCGCAGCCAGCGGCTGCAACTTACTCAGACTGCACCGAACTCCTTCGCTGCCCTTCCCCGCTGGTCGCCGGACGGGTCGCAAATCCTCTACTCGGCAGCCGCTACTGGCCAGATCACGCGAATCTATCGCGTCCCCTCCGGTGGCGGCCAGCCCCAGTTGTTACTGCCGGGTTTGAACCAGGTGAACTCGGATGCGAATTGGTCCCCGGACGGCCGGAGGGTTTGCTTTGGAGGCATCGCGGGCGATGTCACCCTGCCGTCCTGTCCAAAGATCCACATCCTCGACCTGGAAACCGGAGCCGTGACCGATGTGCCCGGCTCAGATGATTTCTTCTCTCCGCGTTGGTCGCCCGACGGCCGGTCTATCGCCGCCTTGAGCCTGGACTCAACCCGCATGGCTCTCTTCCGCTTCGAAACGGGGCGGTGGGAGGAACTGGCAAAAGGAAATCTTAGTTTTCCCTGTTGGTCGCACGACGGCCGCACCGTCTATTACATTCGTGGCAGCAGTAATCGCGCCGTTATGCGCGTCCGCATCGCGGACCGAAGAATCGACCGCGTGATCGATCTCAAAGACTTCAACCTGGCCGGTTTTTATGGCCTCTCACTGTCCCTCGCGCCGGATGACCAGCCGGTGATAACTCGAGACAGCGGCTCGATGGAAATCTTTTCACTCGATTGGCGCGCGCCTTAGCGAGAACGAGGTTACACGCTCCCGGGCGGACAGGAATCCGCTGGCTGAAAATGTGCTCGCAGTGCCGCTGCCAGTCCAGGCTACTGGCGTGTCTGTGCGGCCGGGGCCAGACGGATCGCCAGATACTGTCCGTTGTCATGCCAGTCCAGAATTGCGACTCCGGGGTGCCCCAAGAGTGCGTGCGATTGCGGATCGTCGGCTGACAGCACAGGCAAGTAGTGGTTGTGATAGATGTACCGCAGAGCGCCTTCGCAACCAGCCTGAGAATAGCCGTCGGGAAGGCCCCGGTACACCGCGCCGTCGATGACCGGATGAGCACGCGAGAATCGCACAATTGACGTGAGCCAGGGCCGCGTGGCGTTGGCCTGGTGCCGCGTATCGGTGCGCCCGGTGGCCAGCGTGTGGGCATCCAGCGGCGCGAAGATCAGCAGGAAGGCCGCGGCGGGAATCCAGTTGCCGGCCGGGGCAATGCCGCTAAATGCGATTGCCAGGCCGATGAACGGGACATAGCAGTACGCAGGGAACAGCCTCCCGGGTAGGAACATCAGTGGAACGAAGAAAAGGACCATCGTTGCCAGGCCGAACCAGGCGCGGCGATTCCTGGCCGCCAATGCGCCCAGCGGAAGCAATAAAAACAAGTAGGGCCAGAGAAATACCTTCGGCGAATAGAACTGGAAGGTCCGGGCCACGGCGGCCGGAGTAAAGCGAAAGGTATAGTCATTATCGAGGTTGGGGTTGAGAAAGATGCCCTGCAGCCCAAAGGAAAGGGATGCCAGGAAGAAAGGAAGCAGCGGTTTCCAATTGCGCTTGCCAAACCAGATTTCATAAACAGCCAGAACGAACGGAAGCATCACCGCCAGTTCCTTGGACTTGTAAGCCAGCCAAAACGCGGCGAAGCTGAGCACCCAGCGCCCGCGGGCGTAAAGAAGCATGCTCAGTAAGCAAAAAGTAGCGCACAAGAGATCGAACACATACATGGGCTTCCAGAACACGTCAAACAAGGCCATGTGGAAAGCGAACAGAACCGCTCCCGCGGCCGCAGCAAGCGGCGGCGCGCCGAGCCTGCGGGCCAGCAGCCAGATAAGCCAGACGTTCAGCAGGTGCAAGGCCTGGATAACCGCGACGTATTTCCAGAAGTCCAACCCGAAATGCAGGGCGGCCTCGCGGAAAAAGAAATGCCCGACCGGGCGGAAATTGTTGGCCTGAAAACGGGGACTCAGAATCGTCTCGATGTAAGCCATTTTCGGAACCAGGCCGGTCCAACTGAGGCTATCGAGCTCGTCACTTTGAAAATAGCCGCGGTACGCGCGCAGGTTTACAGCCACCAGCAAAACGGCCAGGAGCGCGAAAGCGAAAACGCCGCTTGCCTTCCGCGCAAGACCCTCCGGCCGGAGGGTAGCGGGCGCTCCGGGCCTTTTCAGCAGAGACACTCAGACTCATACTACGCCAGAGACGGACCGGCTTGTGATCGCCTCAGGGAATCGGCCTGCGGGAGGAAAGTGGGGACGGCCGCTGGTTTCGTGGGAGGCTTTTCTTCCGCCCCGCTCCGAGGCTCTTTGGATTGACTGTGATCCCCGGGGCTCACAAAGCCGGCCACAATGCTCCCGCAAGCGGGCGTGGGCAAGCTCAAGAGCTTGCTGAAAAAGTCTGAAAGAATACCTGGAGGCCGCAGATAAACGCTGATGAACGCGGATAAGCCGATTCCTTTCAATCTGCGTTCATCAGGGTTTATCTGCGGCTGATCATGTCTTAGCGTTTTTCAGCAAGCTCAAGCATGCCCCACCGGGCGGTATGAGATAATCGATTGAGTTCCCCACGCTTAATGGACCGCGAATTCATCCGCAATTTCTCTATCATTGCGCACATCGACCACGGTAAGTCCACGCTCGCGGACCGGCTGTTGGAAGTCACCGGCGCGCTTTCGGCGCGCGAAATGACGGAGCAGGTGCTCGACTCGATGGACCTCGAGCGCGAGCGCGGCATCACCATCAAAGCCCACGCCGTCCGCTTGAATTACCGCGCCGATGACGGCAACCAGTATCAGCTCAACCTCATCGATACACCCGGCCACGTGGATTTCTCCTATGAGGTTTCGCGCAGCCTGCAAGCCTGCGAGGGTGCGCTGCTGGTGGTGGACGCCTCACAGGGGGTGGAGGCGCAAACACTGGCCAACACCTATCTGGCGCTGCACCACAACCTGGAAATCATTCCGGTGATCAATAAGATCGATCTGCCGGCGGCCGAGCCCGAGAGGATTCGCGAGCAGATCGAAAGCGTGATCGGCCTGGACGCCTCGGGCGCCGTGCTGGCCAGCGCCAAGCAGGGCACCGGCGTGCACGATATCCTGGAGCACATCGTCCACCTGGTCCCACCGCCCAAAGGCTCCGCCGAGGCGCCATTGCGCGCACTGATCTTCGATTCCTGGTTCGATTCTTACCGCGGAGTAATCATCCTGGTGCGCGTGTTCGACGGCCGCGTCCGCAAGGGCCAGAAAATCCGGCTTTGGTCCAATCAGCAGACCTATGAAGTGGAGGCGGTCGGATACCAGTCGCCCAAGGCAACCCCGTGCGACGATCTGAGTGCGGGCGAGGTGGGATTCCTGGCCGCCAACATCAAGACCGTCTCCGATGCCAAGATTGGCGATACCATTCTCGATGACGAGTTCCCCGCCGCCGAACCGCTCCCCGGCTTCGAAGAGATCAAGCCAATGGTGTTCGCCGGCCTCTATCCCGTCGAATCGCACGAACACGGCCTGCTGCGCGACGCGCTCGAGAAACTGCGTCTCAACGACAGCGCGTTTAGCTTCGAGCCGGAAAACTCGGTGGCGCTCGGCTTCGGCTTCCGCTGCGGATTCCTCGGCCTGCTGCATCTGGAGATTGTGCAGGAGCGCCTGGAGCGCGAATTCGATATCGACCTGATCACGACGGCGCCCGGCGTCCGCTATCGTATCACCACCACGTTGAACGAAGTCATCGAGGTCGACAATCCGACCAAGTTCCCGGATCCATCCGTTATCAAACAGGTGGAGGAGCCCATCATCCTGGCCACCGTGATCACGCGCGAGGAATACCTGGGCGGCATCCTCAAGCTGCTCGAAGAGAAGCGCGGCGAGCAGAAGAAGTTCGAGTACATCGGCGGCGCCCGCGTGATGCTGACGTATGAACTGCCGCTCAACGAAATCGTGCTGGATTTTTACGACCGCCTGAAATCGGCGTCGCGCGGCTACGCTTCGCTCGATTACCATCTGGCGGGCTATCGCGTTTCGTCGCTGGTGAAGCTGGATGTGCTGGTGGCGGGCGAGCCGGTGGATGCGCTTTGCATCATCGTCCACAAAGAGTTCGCTTTCGAGCGCGGCAAGGAGCTGATCTCGCGGCTGCGCAAGCTGATCCCGCGGCAGATGTTCGAAGTGGCGCTACAGGCCGCCATCGGCAACAAGATCGTGGCGCGCGAGAACATCTCGGCGCTGCGCAAGAACGTGCTCGCCAAGTGCTATGGCGGCGACATCACGCGCAAACGCAAGCTGCTCGAAAAGCAGAAGGAGGGCAAGAAGCGCATGAAGCGCGTTGGCCGCGTCGAAATCCCGCAGGAAGCCTTCCTCGCCGTGCTCAAAGTCGGCAACACCGAAGAACCCGGATAAGACCCCGTAGCGCCGGAGGTCTTGCCGCCGGTGTCTTACCGCACCCCACGCCGGTCCCCATAGACGTCACCTATCTTTCGGCCTCTGCTAAGATTCTTTCCATGGACCTGAGCTATCCCATCGGCAAATTCGATTTCAAAGCCAACGTCGCGCCGGAAACCCGGCCGCAACTCATTGCGGAGATCGCCGCCGCGCCGGCCAGGTTTCGCAGCGCGGTCGCGGGCCTGAACGACCCGCAGCTCGACACTCCCTACCGTCCCGGCGGTTGGACCGTCCGCCAGGTGGTGCATCACGTGGCCGACAGCCACATGAACAGCTACATCCGATTCCGGCTCGCGCTCACCGAGGACTCGCCCACCGTCAAGCCGTATGACCAGGCCAAATGGGCGGAACTGCACGACGCCAGGATGGCGCCGGTCGATCTGTCGCTGGAGCTGATTGACGGCCTCCATCGGCGGTGGGTGGACCTGCTGCGCGGTTTTTCCGATGCCGATTTCAACCGCACGTTCCGCCACCCGGAGCTCGGATTGATGCGGCTGGAAACCAATCTTGCGATGTACGCATGGCACGGCAAGCACCACTGCGCGCACATCGCCGGCTTGCGCGAACGCATGGGCTGGAAATAACCGCCACCAAATCGCCTCGCCGCGCGTCGAATCCATAGGAGGGGCCGCAAGCAGCGGTATAATTAGAGCACAGGCCCTCGGAGCGGTCTTTAAACCATATGCGTAGTCGTATCAAATATCTGGTAGTGAGCGCGTCGGCGTGTCTCACCATTCTGCTCGTCACCGGCAGCGTCGCCAGCAAGGGCGCTGACCAGTCCGACACCCTCAAGCACATCGGCGTATTCAGCGACGTAGTGGCACACATCAAGAGCGAGTACGTCGAAGAGCCAGACATGAAGAGCGTCACTCTCGGCGCTCTGAACGGCCTCCTGGAATCCATCGATCCCTTCGCCAGCTACCTCAACGCCGATCAATATCAGGACTATCTCAAAAACAAAGACGTCAAGCGCGCCAGCGTGGGGCTGGTGCTCTCGAAGAAGCCGGGCTGGATGGGTGTGGTGGGCACGCTGCCGGGATCGCCCGCCGCCAATGCGGGCTTGTCTACCCATGACATGATCGAGACCATCAAGGGCATCGCTACGCGCGACATGCCGCTGGCTTACGCGAACTTACTGCTGGAGGGGGCCAACGGATCCACGATCGCCTTGAGCGTGGTCCGCGCACGCCATCCGGAGCCGCAAACCATCACGCTGACCCGTGCCAACCTGACCGTTCCGCCCGTCGAATCGAAGGTGCTGGAGGGCACGGTGGGGTACCTGGATGTCGGTGCGTTAACGCCGGAGCAGGTAAACCAGACGGCCGCCGACGTCCGTCAATTGCAGAGGGACGGCGCACAGAAACTGGTGTTGGATTTGCGCAACTGTTCGGTGGGCGCGCCGGAAGACGGCATCGCCTTAGCCAATCTGTTCCTCTCGAGCGGGCGCATCACCTACCTCAAGGGCCAGAAGGTTCCCGAGCGGGATTTTGACGCAGATCCCGCCAAAGCCGTCACTACGCTGCCGCTGGTCGTGCTGGTGAACCGCGGAACCGCCGATGGCGCCGAAATTGCCGCCGCCGCCCTGGGTGGCAATAAGCGTGCCCAACTGGTAGGCGAACGCACCTACGGCGATGCCGCGCTGCGCCGCGCCCTGACCATGGACGATGGCAGCGCCGTCATTCTCTCAGTTGCCAAATACTATTCGCCCGATGGCAAAGCGATTCAGGATACCGGTGTAACGCCCGGCGTCGTCGTGGCCGCCAACGAGCCGCAGATCGAGTACGACGACGACGGCGAGCCTATCGCCGAGCCCGAGACGCCACAGCCACAGTCGAAGAAACTGGAAGACGATCCCGTGGTCAAGAAGGCTCTCGAAACCCTGGGCGTGGTTGTCAAAGCGTAGGCGTCACAGCGTGCGAATCGTGTAATCCAGGGCAGCAGCCTGCTTCGAGCCTCGACTGGCTCACCTCGAGAGAGAATCCGCCTCCGCGTCTGGTACAATCGGCAACAGAAGGGGGGGAATCACTTGTCCAGGATTACTGAGGAAGTACCCCGCACTCTTGGCGCGCTGCGTGCTAGTTCCTTTTCGGAAACCAGGCTGGTGGGCCGCGGCGTTAAAGACGAACTCCGCCAGAACCTGATCTGCAAGATCCAGCGCGGCGACGCGCTATTTCCCACTGTCCTCGGATACGATGACACCGTGGTGCCACAGGTGGTCAACGCCATTCTCTCGCGCCACAATTTCATTCTGCTGGGCCTGCGGGGCCAGGCCAAGACGCGGCTGATCCGGCTGCTGACTTCGCTGCTGGATGAATCGGCGCCATACGTGGAAGGGTGCGAAATCCACGACAATCCTTACCGGCCCATCTGCCGCCGCTGCCGCGACCTGATCGCCGAACAAGGAGACGAAACGCCGATCGCTTGGCTTGCGCGCAGCCATCGCTACGTGGAGAAGCTGGCCACTCCCGACGTCACCATCGCCGACATGATCGGCGATATCGATCCGATCAAGGCGGCGCGCCGCGGCCACGATATTTCGAGCGAGCTCACGGTCCACTACGGCCTGCTGCCGCGCGCCAACCGTGGCATCTTCGCCATCAACGAGCTGCCGGACCTGGCGGGCAAGATCCAGGTGGGCCTGTTCAACATCATGCAGGAAGGCGACGTGCAGATTAAAGGCTACCCGGTGCGTCTGCCGCTCGATCTTATGCTGGTGTTCACCGCTAACCCGGAAGATTATACCGCGCGCGGCAAAATCATCACTCCGCTCAAAGACCGCATCGGCAGCGAGATCCGCACTCACTATCCGGCCACCGTCGAACAGGGCATGTCGATCACCGCGCAGGAAGCCTGGGTGGAGCGCCCCTCGCCGGTGGCGGCCCGCCTGCCCGAATACCTGCGTCAGGTTGTGGAGCAACTCGCCTTCCTGGCCCGCGAGGACAAGCGTATCGACAAGCGCTCCGGCGTCTCTCAGCGCCTCCCCATTTCGGTGCTCGAAAACGTGGTGTCCAATGCCGAGCGCCGCGCTCTGCGCGCCAGGGAAGAGCTCGCGGTGCCGCGCATCGTGGATGTTTACTCCGCGCTCCCCGCAATCACCGGCAAGATGGAACTGGAGTATGAGGGCGAGTTAAAAGGTGGCGACGCCGTGGCGCGCGAGCTGATCCGCACCGCCGTAGGTAAGGTCTACGACCGCTATTTCGAAGGCGCCAACGTTTCCCAGATCGTGCAGTGGTTTGACCTGGGCGGCACTCTGAAACTCGATGACAACGCAGGTTCCGCCACCATGGTGCGGCAGTTGGCCGGCATCCAGGGCCTGATGGAAAAACTGAAAGCGCTCGGCCTCAGCTCCCATGAGCCCGACGCCGTGCGCGCTTCGGCTGCCGAATTCGTTCTCGAGGGGCTTTACGCCCATCGCCGCATCAGCCGCAGCGAAGAACGCGGTTTCACCGCGGAAGAACGGAAGCGCGAGCCGCGCGACGAAGCCGTCGGCGAGCGGCCCAACGTGCGGAGGCAGTTCAATTGAACGGTTGAGGCCGGGCATGCCGGCCCGTAGAACCGGCGACAAGGCGCTGTCATGAAATCGGTTTGCTACTCCCGCTACACCGGCGAAGATCTTGGCGTCGACGCCGAAGATCTGCTGCAGGCGCTGTCCGACTTTCTCCTCGAGAGCGGCTTTAACAGCCAATACATGCCTTTCAGCGAGGCAAACGAACACACGCTCGAAGATCTCAAGCTGGCCATTGAGCGGGCGCTTCAGCAAGGCACCATGTTTGACGAGAACCGCATGCAGGAAATGATGGAGCGCCTGCAGAGCTTGTCCCCGGAACAGATCGACAAACTACTCGATAGATTGGCCCAGAAATTGGTGGATGAGGGCTACATCAATGTCGACGAAGCCAACAACGAACAGACGGGCCTGCCCGGCCCCGGCGCCGGCCGCGACAGCAAGGTTACATTCCAGGTCACCGACAAGTCGCTGGATTTTCTGGGCTTCAAAACACTGAAGGACCTGCTGGGCTCGCTCGGCAAGTCCAGCTTCGGCCGCCATGACACACGCGATCTCGCCACCGGCATCGAAGCCTCCGGCTCGTCCAAGCCTTATGAATTCGGCGACACGCTGAACCTGGACATCAGCGAGACGCTGTTTTCCGCCATCCGCCGCGAAGGCGCGCGCGTGCCGCTCGACATGGAATACGGCGACCTGCACGTCCACCAGTGTGAGTATCAAAGCTCCTGCGCCACGGTGCTGATGCTCGATTGCAGCCACAGCATGATCCTCTATGGCGAGGACCGCTTCACGCCCGCCAAGAAAGTCGCACTGGCGCTGGCGCACCTTATCCGGACCCAATACCCCGGCGACAGCCTGCGCTGTGTGTTGTTCCACGATACGGCCGAGGAACTGGCTATCAGCCAACTGGCACGGGTGCAGGTGGGCCCGTATTACACCAATACGCGCGATGGCCTCATCCTGGCCCGGCGCCTGCTCGCCCAGGAAAAGAAGGACATGCGCCAGATCGTCATGATCACCGACGGCAAGCCGAGCTGCCTGACGCTGGAAGACGGCCGCATGTACAAGAACGCATTTGGGCTCGACCCGCTGGTGATCAGCCGCACGCTCGAAGAAGTCAACCGTTGCAAGAAGCAGGGCATCCTCATCAACACCTTCATGCTGGCCAGCGATTACGGGCTGATCAGCTTCGTGCAGAAGGTAACCGAAATCTGCCGCGGCAAAGCCTACTTCACCACCCCGTTCAACCTGGGCCAATATCTGCTGATGGATTACATGAACCGCAAGACGCGGACGATCCATTAGCGGAATCCCGCCTGCCGTGTTGAGATTCATCTCGAAGACCGGGCGCCAGCGCCGCGGCGCACATTGGCGTTAAGCTGGTCGGACATGCGAGATTCGGCAGTTCTGCTGATCGATTGTCCCGACCGCAAGGGGCTGGTGGCGGGGGTGGCCAGCGCGCTTTACCGGCACGGCGCGAATATTACTCACGCCGACCAGCACCAGGACCACGAAGCGGGGCTGTTCTTCATGCGCGTCGAATGGCTGCTGGAGGGATTCGCGCTCGATCGGTTCCGGGAAGAGTTCAGCCGGATCGCGGACGAGATGAAAATGCGGTGGCGGCTGGCGCTGTTGGGGGAGCGGCCGCGGGTGGCGATCTTCGTTTCCCAATACCTGCATTGCCTGGCGGACCTGCTGCACCGCCAGCAGACGGGCGAGCTCAACTGCACGATTCCGCTGATCGTCAGCAACCATTCCGCAGCGGCGCCGCTGGCGCAATTCTATGGCTCCCAGTTCCGGCACGTGCCCGTCAACGCCGAAGACAAGACCGCGGCGGAAGCCGAGCAACTCCGCCTGCTGCGCGACGCTGAGATCGACCTGGTGGTGCTGGCGCGCTATATGCAAATCCTGCCGGCCGAGTTTGTCGCGCAGTACCCGGAGCGCATCATCAATGTGCATCACTCGTTTCTGCCGGCCTTCATGGGCGCCAAGCCGTATCACGCGGCGTTTGCGCGCGGAGTGAAACTGATCGGAGCCACCAGCCATTACGTCACCGAAGTCCTGGACGACGGGCCTATCATCGAGCAGGACGTTGTGCGGATTTCGCATCGCGACGAGGTCGCCGACCTGGTCGAGAAGGGCCGCGACCTGGAGAAAATGGTGCTCTCCCGCGCCGTGCGCTGGCACCTGGAACACCGCGTGTTGTGCTACGGCAACAAGACGGTGGTTTTCGATTAGGCGCCGCCTAAGAACGGTTTCGCCGCTCCCCAAGCGATCACGGAGCGTTTGACGCTCTGCGCTATTCTCTGGTGTCGTGCTCGCACCGGCGATGCTGGTTCTCGTGCAACACCAGGGGCGGCCGCTAAGCGCAGTGCAGCGCCCGCATCGGCTCAATCCGGGTTGCGCGAAGCGCTGGGATGTAGCTGGCCGCCACTCCTACCAACCCGAGGAACAACGCCGCCGCCGCCAGCGTAGCCGGATCGGTCGGGCTCACCTGAATCAGCATGCCGTTTACCGCCCGCGCAGCGAAAGCTGCCGCGACCGCTCCCGCAGCCAAGCCTGGAAGCAATAGCTTCAGGCCCTCCCGCACCACCAACCCGCGCACATCGTTCGGCTGCGCCCCCAACGCCACGCGTATTCCCAACTCCTGTGTCCGTTGGCTCACCGCGTAGCTAATCACCGAGTACAGTCCGATCGCCGCCAGCAGCACGCAAATCAGCCCAACCACGCTCATCAGCGTAGCCGCCACCGTTTGCGGATAGAGCGAGGCCGTTGCCGCTTCCGCCAGCAGCTTGGTGCTGAACACCGCATCCTGGTTGAGCTCGAGCGCTTCACGCCGCAGCACCGGAGTCATCTGCAGCGGATCGCCCGCCGTCCGCAGAAACACGGAGAAGTTCAGCCCCGGCCGGAACCACTGCCGGAACGGCAAGTAGAAGAATGGCAGCGGCGCTTCCGCCAGACTGTGGTATTTGCTGTCCTTCGCCAACCCCACCACAATTGCCAAGCCGCGCTCCATCAACAGCTTGCGGCCGATCGGGTCTCGCCCGCGGAAGAAGCGCCGTGCGAACGTCTCATTCACGATAATCCGCATCTCCGACGCGTGTTCATCGTCGCGGTCGGTGAACTCGCGGCCCTCCAACAGCGGAATTCCCATGACCTGGAAGTAGCCGGGAGGAACCGTCGCGCGGTGGATCAACATCTGTTCTCCCGGCGCTGGCACATAGCCCTCGATGTCCAGCCGCTGCAACGGCGACGTGCCGACCGGGTGCCCCAGTGGCACTTCATCCGAGTAGGTAACGCCCACCACTCCTGGCTCAGCCTCCAGCCGTTGGCGCAGTTTCCGGCAGAAGTTCCACTGCTCCTCGGCGGAATAGCCCGCGTACGACAGGTAGAACTGCGACACCGAGACATTATTCATGTCGAACCCCGGCCGGATTCCGACCGTGTTCCGGAAGCTGCGGAAGAACAGCCCCGCGCCCACCAGCGCCACCATGGCCAGCGCCACTTGCGCCACCACCAGCATCCCCCGCAGCCGGTGCGAGCGCGTCCCCGAACCGCCGCTGCGTCCGCCTTCCTTGAGCGCCTCGTTCAGGTCCGCTCGAACGGAAAACAGCACTGGGGCCATACCTGAGATCACGGTAGCGACTGCCGCGATCAGCGCCGTAAAAACGAGGGTGGGAAGACTTACGCCGCCGCCGAGGTCCAAGGGGACGTCAATCCTTGGAGCCAGAAGCAGCAGCGCCGGTCCCATCCACATCACCAGGATCACGCCGACCAGCGCTCCCGCGCCGGCCAGGATCAGCGTCTCGGTGAGCAACTGCCGCGCCAGCCGGCCCCGGCGCGCTCCCAGCGCCAGGCGGATACCAAATTCTTTCTGCCGCGATACCGCCCGCGCCAGCAGCAGGTTGGCCACGTTGGCGCATACGATCAGCAACAGCAGGGCGCACACCGCAATCAGGATCTGCAGCGGCTTTAGCAGCAGCCCCTGAAGCCCCAAGTGTCCCTCCCCGACCGGCACCACGGTCGCGTCCACACCGCGGTTGGTCTCGGGATACATGGTTGCCAGCCGACGGGCTAGACCCGCCACTTCTGCCCGCGCCTGCTGCAGCGTAACCCCCGGCTTCAGCCGGATGATTATCGACGTCAGGTCCCGGGTGGCGCGATAACCCAAAGTTCCGTCTCCCGTTCCCATCTCCGGCGCCATCGTGATTGGCATCCAGACATCGAACACCACACCCACCAGGCTGCCATGGAACTGCGGCGGTGCCACCCCCACAATCGTCAAATCGTGCCGGTTCAGCCGGATGATTTTCCCCAGCACCCTCGGATCGGAGTGATACCGGTTGCGCCACATGCTGTAGCTGATCACCGCTACCGGATACGCACCCGCCTGCTCGCCCCCTTCGGCGGGAAGAAAGGTGCGTCCCAGCACCGGCTTCACTCTCAGCACGTCGAAGTAGTTGGCCGAGACCAGTTCCGCCCACGCGCGTCCGGTCTTGCCCCCTGCTCCGATGCTTAACGGTGTGAAGCGCCCCAGCGCCACGCCGGAAACCAGCCGCAGGTTGGCGCGGTAATCGCGATAGTCGGTGTACGACGCACCGTCCAGGTGCTCGCCAGCCGGCGTCATCATCTCGATCAGGTCCAGTTGCTTCGGTTCTCCCACACCGGGGAAAGGGTGCAGCAGCACCGAGTTGATCCAACTGAACACCGTCGCGTTAATGGCGATCCCCAACGCCAGGGTGAGCACGGCCACCACCGTGAAGCCCGGGCTGTTTCGCAGCATCCGCAGGCCGAACCGAATATCTTGCCAAAGGACTCGCATACCGTCTTCCAGATCCGCAATTCCCTACCCACAGTTAAGTCATTGGATTCAGGGAGAGTTGCTCACCCGGGTCGTAACACTATTGGAACTGATTGTCCGGAATCGGTCATCAGGTGACGGGCTTCCGGCGCATCCAGGCCGGCTCGGGCCGAGTAAACCCTGCCCTCACAATTGCCTCACACGGCCGCCGGAGACTCGCTGCTGCGCACCACCGCCGGCAATCCCAATCGGCGCCGGCATTCATCCAGCATTGATGCCGTGCGCGTAGCACCGGAACGAGTCACGCCCACGGCGCGCACCGCCAGCAGCGAATCCAGATCGCGAATGCCGCCGGCCGACTTCACCTGCACCCGCGGCGCGGCGTGCTTGCGCATCAGCACCAGGTCCTCTATCGTGGCGCCCCCGCTGCCGTATCCGGTGGACGTCTTCACCCAGTCCGCATCCAACTCGCTCGAAGATTTCACACAGGCGGATCTTCTGGGCGTCGTTCAAATAGCAGTTCTCGAAGATCACCTTCACCCTCTGTCCAGCCGCGTGGGTCACCGCAATCACCGCCTCCAGGTCCTCGCGAACCAGCCGCCAGTCGCCGCTCAGCACGGCACTGATATTCACCACCATGTCCAGTTCCTGGCCTCCGTCGGCCAGCGCCCGCCCTGCCTCGGCCACCTTGACCGCAGTGGTGTGGCAACCGTGAGGGAAGCCGATGGTGGTGCTGGCTTTCACCTGGCTTCCTGCCAGTATCCGGGAGCAACGGCTGAGGTAATAGGGAAGAATGCACACGCTGGCCACGTCATAGTCGAGCGCCAACCGGCAACCTAATTCCATATCCGCCGCCGTCAGCGTCGGGTTCAGCAGCGAATGATCGATCGTCTTGGCGATGTCTTCATAGGTGTATTCCATGCGTCTGCTCTCCTCTTGCGACCGGGGGTGCCGCTCCTACTGCAGGCCTTTGCTCAATTCCCGCGATTTCTCCAGGTCCGCATTGCTGCCGGCCATGTCGCCCAATCCGCGGCGCGCTGCGGAGCGATTCTGGTAAGCATTGACGTAATTCGGATCGAGCCGAATGGCGTTGTCGAAATCGGCGATTGCCTCCGTAAAATGCTTGAGGCGCAAGTGCGCATAGCCGCGCGCGTTATAGGCACGCGCCGCCGACGGGTCCAGCCGGATCGCCTCGCTGAGCGGCGCAATCGCCTCGGAGAATTTCTCATCCTGCATCAGCTTGCGTCCTGCCGCCTGATAGGCGGACGCACCCTTGGCGGCATCCGGCACCGGCTTGGGCGGCGCCGTGGCCGCTTTCAGCGCTGCCTCGGCGGACGGCGCCTGCGGTTTGGGGGCAGGTGTGGGCGCCGGTGCCGGCCGCGCCGCCACTGCGGTCGATGCCGGCGTGGCGGCCGCCACTGGTGGGGAAGTCACAACCGTGGGCGCGTTCGAAGCCGCCACCGGCGGCATCTCAGCCCGCGCTTCCGGCTTGGCCGGCACTGCCGCCGCAGGCGCGCCCGGCAAATTCAACGATACCGTGTCCGGCTGTGCTTCCTTGGCCCGAGCCGCGTCGATCGCTTCTTGCACCTTCGCCTCCGCCATCCTCAGCAGGCGCTGGGTGTCCTGGTCGTCCGGCTCCAGCAGCGCGGCGTGCTGCAGGTCCGCAACCGCCTCGTCGTAGCGCCCCAGCAGGATGTAGTCCCCGCCCCGTGCCCGCCAGGCAACCGCCAAAGCGGGGTCGAGCATGATCGCCGTGGTACGGTCGGCAAGCCCCTTTTCGTGTTCTCCCAGCGCGTGGTAGGACGCGGCGCGGTCGATGTACGCCTCGGGGTTCTTCGGGTCTATTTCCACCGCGCGGTTGCGGTCCCGCAACGACTCTTCGAACTTCCCCTGCTGCGCAAAAACCATGCCGCGCGCCAGGTACAGGCGCACATCTTTCGGGTCCAGGCGGATGGCTTCCGTATAATCCGCCGCCGCTCCGTCTTTGTCGTCGAGCATTTCCTTGACTGCACCCCGTGTGCGCAGCGCGCGAGTATCTTCCGGCCTCAGCCGCACCGCCGTGTCCAGGTCAGCCAGAGCGCGCCGGTAATCGTTCAGTGCGGCGTAGGCCAGCGCCTGCTCGACGTAAACCTCTTCGTAGTCGGGGCGCCGCCGCAGACAGGAATCGAACGCGTCGACCGCGTCGCGGAAGCGTCTTTCGGCTGCGCGCGCCATGCCCAGGCCTTTGGCCGCGTCGGCGTTGTCCAGCCGCAGTTCCAAAGCCCGCGTGAAATCCGCCGCGGCCTTTTCATAATCTCCCAGCGCCAGTTCCTCGTTGCCTCGCCCGGTGTACAACTCGGTACGTTCCAGCTTCAAACCGATCGCGGTGCTGTAGTCTTGAATGGCGCGCGCGCTCTCGCCCGTCTTGGCGAAGTAGTCACCGCGCGCCCAGTAACCCTGACCGTCGCCCGGTTGCAAACTCACCGCCTGCTCCAGGTCGGCCAGGGCACGTTTGCGGTCGCCGCCGGCCAGGTAGTCCAGACCGCGTGCGCGCAGAGCCGCAGCATTGTCGGCGTCGGCTTCAAGGGCCTCCGAGTAGTCCCCGATGGCCTCGTCGCGGCGCCCCGCCTGGTCGGCGCGCTGCCCCAGTTGATAGGCGGCTTGCGACTTTCTCTTCTCGTGTTTCTTTTCCGAATGCAGCGCGGGAAGCGTCGCTCCCAAGACTGCGAGCGCTAACGCCACGTGCGTGAGACAAGACTTTCGGTTCCGCATCACTTCATGAATTAGTGTACACTCGAAGGGTAGTTTATTGTCCGCTGGTGTACGGGAAGCCGGTGCAAATCCGGCGTGGCCCCGCCACTGTAAGCGCGGAGGATCGCCCCACGTGAGTCACTGTTCCAGCAATGGAATGGGAAGGCCGGGCGGTCCCAGGATGCGCAAGCCAGGAGACCGTCCAGCGAGATTGTTCACTTTCGGCTCTCGAGGGAGGAGCTTTGAATGCAAATACGTCTCCAGGGCCTTGCGGCCACGTTCCTGTTATTCTCCACCGGTCTTGCGGCTGCTTCGCTGAAAGGCACGGTCGCCGATCCATCCGGCGCTCCCGTGGCGGGCGCCCAGGTCGCCGTGTCGGTCCCGGCGGGAATCGCCGCTCGCACTCTCACCGGCGTCAATGGTTCGTTTGAGCTTGATACGGTCGAGGCCGCCGCGCCCGATGCCAAGTTGGTGGTCGCCGCCACCGGCTTTCGCACCGCCGAGATTCTCCTCTCCGCGGCGTCGCAACCGCTGGTGGTGAGGTTGGAACTGGCGCCGCTGCAGGATTCGGTCAGCGTGGTCGGCTCCGCCATCGATGTCCCGGCCAGCCAACAGGGCGGCAGCACCGCCATCCTCACCAATGAGGAAATCCGCCAGAGCAACCAGGCGCAGGCGGTGGATCTGTTGCGCTACCTCCCAGGCATGGTTTTCAGCCAGACCGGATCCACCGGCGGGCTTACCTCGCTCTATCTGCGCGGCGGCTACGACGATTTCAATCTGGTGGAAATCGACGGCATCCCTGTCAATAGCTTCGGCGGGGGCTTCGATTTCGCTCACATTCCTGCCGAAGAACTGGATCACGTCGAGGTGATTCGCGGTCCTCAATCCGCCGTCGCCGGCGAGTATGCCAACTCGGGCGTGGTCAACTTCGTCACCCGCCAACCCGGCGCCGAGCCCGACCTCGACATTCTGGCCGAAGGCGGCAGTTACCAGGAGCATCGCTTCGGCATCGCCGGCAGCGACACGCTGGCCGGCTTCGGCGTTGCTTTCGCCGCTTCGCGCCTCGACGACAACGGCCCCGTTCCCAACAGCGACTATCGCAATGAGGACCTGATGCTCAATCTGCTGCGCCGCTTCGGCAGCCAGTCGGTGAACTTCCATGGCGATTTCGATTCCAACTCCGTGGGCGAGCCCGGCCCCTACGGCTCCGATCCCAACGACGATTACACCGGCATCGACACCATCAGCCGCAGCAAGAACAACTTCTCCGATTACCTGGCTCATTACCAGGCGGACCTGTTTTCGGGGCGGGTGCAGGAGGATCTGTTTGCCTCATTCTTCCTCAACAACAACGGCTACACCAGTCCCTATGGGTTCAGCCTCAACAAGGACCTGCGCGGACAGGCCGAGTGGCGGACCACAGCCAGTCTCAAGCCCTGGTACACGCTGGCATTCGGCGCGGTTGAAACCATCGAGGAAGTGAAGAACACCTACATCACCGATACAAACTTCGACACCTTCCCCATCCGCCGCCACGATACCGCGTTCTACCTCGAGAATCGCTTTCAACTGCCCGGCGGTTGGACGATCAATGCCGGCGTGCGTGGGGAGATAGTGAACACCGGCAACATCCCGGCCGACGGCGCTTCGCGTCCCTATTTTCCGGCGCAGACCGTTGCCGCCGCCGACCCCAAAGTGGCCGTCGCCTACAGCCGTGGCGGCACGCGGTTGCATGCCTCCTTCGGCACGGGCTTTCGCCCGCCCAGCGGTTTCGACCTGGCGTACACCGATAACCCATCGCTCAAGCCGGAGCGCACGCGCGGCTTCGATGCGGGCGTGGAGCACCGCTTTTTCCACGACGTTCTATCGCTCGACGCCACCTTCTTCGACAACCGCTACTACGATTTGATTGTCATCCTGGGCGGCAATCTCTCCGTGCTCAGCCATTATGAATCCGACAACCTCGCCAACTCGCGCGCACTGGGCACGGAGTACTCCGCCCGCCTGCGGCCCGCGCGCTGGCTGTACATCACCGGATGGTACACTTGGCAAGATTCGGAGATTCTGTCGCTCAACGGCACTGCCAGCCTGGCCCCGCTGCCGTTTATGGTAGGCCAGCGGCTGCTGCGTGTTCCGGCGAATTCGGGCGCCTTTTCCGCCACCTTCGCCCGTGGCCGCATCTCCGGCGGCCTGGACGGCTACTTCCGCGGCTCGATTCTGGATGTCGATCCCAGCTACGGCGCATCCTGCGGGTACACCACGTGCTTTTTTCAAAATCCCGGCTATGCCAACTTGGGGCTGAATCTCAACGTCGCGCTGGGCCACGGCCTCACCGCCTACGGCACCCTTCGCAACGCGCTAGACCAGCATTACGAGGAGGTGTTCGGTTACCCCTCGCCGCTGCTGAACTTCGTGACGGGTCTGAAATGGTCGCTCGCCGGGGCCAAATCCGGAGCAAAATGAGTTTATGAGCAAGGAACAGTTCGATCCGCCTCACCTGACTATCGGCCGCGTCTATACGCGCGGCGGCGACGAAGGAGAAACCGGCCTCGCCGGCGGCCAGCGCGTAGCCAAGGACGGACCGCGCATCGAAGCCTACGGAACGGTGGACGAATTGAACGCCTTTGTGGGCGCCACGCGCGCCACCGCCGAGGCGCTGGTCGACCGCGATGGCCGCGCCTGGACGCTGGTGCCGGTTCTGCTGCGCATCCAGCACGAGCTCTTCAATCTCGGCTCGATCCTCGCCACCTTGCCCGAAGACGTCGGCCAACGCCAGCCGCGCATCACGGATGAAGAAGTGACTCGCCTCGAGACCGAAATGGATGGCATCAATCACGACATGGCGCCGCTGCGATCGTTCGTGCTGCCCGGCAGCGGCCGCTTGAACGCCGATCTTCATCTCTGCCGCGTCGTATGCCGCCGCGCCGAACGTTACGTGGTGGCTCTGGCCCGCATCGAAAGCGTGCCGCCGGAGGCGATTCGCTATCTCAACCGGCTGAGCGACGCTTTTTTTGTCTGGAGCCGCTGGGCGACGCACCTTACCGGCGATCCGGAAACTTTATGGGATCCGAACCATGCAAGTTCGGCTCATCCTGGTAGATAATCAATTAAGGGGGACACGAATGCAGAACAACACGGCAAAGCCACTGGCTATTGGCCTCACGATCATCGGCATGTTGGCGCGGCTGGTGCCGCACGTGCCGAATTTCACTCCGGTGGGCGGTGTCAGCCTGTTTGCCGGCGGCCGGCTAAGGGGCTGGAAGGCTTATTTGCTGCCGCTGGTGCTGATGCTTGTCACCGATCCGTTTGTGGGCGGCTATTCGTTCGCGACTCCTTTCGTGTATTTGAGCTTCCTGATTTACGTGTGGATCGGCTCGCGGCTGCGCGCAACCCAAAGTCCACTTGCCATCGGCGCCGCGGCGACCGCAGGCAGCCTCCAGTTCTTCGTGATCACCAATTTTGCGATGTGGCTGAAGCCGGTGTCCCTCTATCCGCACAACGCCGCCGGCCTGATAGCCTGCTATACGGCGGCGATTCCGTTTTATGGCCGCACCTTGCTGGCGGACATCTTCTATTCGGCCGCCCTCTACGGCGCTTACGCCCTGCTGAGCCGCCGGCTGGCCGTCGAGAATCGGACAACGGCCTGACCAGGCCGATCCGCGACCGTCACGAGTACCGGCGTGGCTCGCAAAGAACCGGCGGCGAGACCGCCGGCGCTACCGCCTCGGATTCGCACCCCGAGGCCGCCACCCGCCGCGAGGCACCGGACACGTCCGGCGGTCCTCGCATTGGCGTTATGATGAGCTTGGGATGGCGCTGATCGCGGTTTCTGGGCATCCGGGGTGCCGGTTTGAGGAAGTCGCGCGTATCACCGCGCAGCGGCTGAATTTCGAACTGCTCACGCAGGCGCGGCTGGAAGCTCTGGCCGAGGATGAATTCGGCGCCGGGACCAGTATCCCCGATAAGGCATGGGCCAGCCTGGCTACGTCTGTCCTGGCGCGCCTCGCCACGGCTCATCACATCGTTTACTGCGCCGCCGGCGGCGAGTTGCAGTCGCGACACTTTCCCGGCATGCTGCGAGTCCACGTGGTGGCACCGGAAAGCGTGCGCATCGGCAACATCATGCTCGATTGCCGCCTGGAACGCGCCGCCGCCCGCCAACGCTTGCTCGAGCTCGAAGCCGCCGACCGCGCCAGCCGCAAGGCCAGGTTCGGTAAGACCCGCGCCACCGCCGATCTGTTCGACCTGGTGCTGAATGCCGAGACCGTCAGCAGCGAACAAATGGCCGAGTTGATTGACCGCACCTCCGCCTCGCTCGCCCTCACTGAACGCGGGTTTCTCTCCGCCGCGGCCGAAGCGCAACTCCAGTTCCAGATGCGACTGCGCCTCGCCCGCTACGGCATCGTGCCGCCGGACAAGATCACCATCCGTAAGAAGATTTTCGCCAACCCCAGCGAGGAGATGTTCGCCAACCTGCTCGACTTCTACCGCATCGCTTGGGAATATGAGCCGCGCAGCTTCCCCGTCCAATACGACCGCGACGCGAACCCGACCGAATCGTTTACGCCCGACTTTTATCTGCCGGAATTCGACTTGTACGTGGAACTAACTACCATGAAGCAGTCCCTGGTAACCCGCAAGAACCGGAAGGTCCGATTGCTGCGTGAACTCTATCCCCATTTGAATATCCAGGTGTTCTATCAGAAGGACTTTGAGAACCTCATCTTTAAGTACGGTCTGGCACAACGCCCGGTGACCGCATGAGTGTCCCCTTGCCACCCGGCATCGAGCGGGTCTTGTTTACCGAGGAGGAGATAGGCCGGTGCATCGGCGAGTTGGGCGCCCGCATCTCACGCGACTACTCAGGCAAGACACTGAAACTGGTCGGCGTCCTCAAGGGCTCGGTCTTTTTTCTCACGGCCCTGGCCCGCTCGATCGAAGTCCCGGTGAAAATCGACTTCTTGGGCATCTCCAGTTTCTCCAACCGCACTGGCGCTCCCGGCGTGGTGCGCATCGCTAAGGACCTGGACGACAGCATCGAGGGCGAGGACGTGTTGCTCGTCGAGGATATCGTCGATACCGGCTTTACGCTGCGTTACCTCTTGCAGAATCTGGCCGGCCGCTCGCCAAATTCGCTGGCCGTCTGTACGTTCCTCGACAGAACCAGCCGCCGCATTGTGCAGGTGCCCGTCGATTATCGCTGTTTTGAGATTCCCGACCGCTTCGTGGTGGGATTTGGTCTGGATTCCCAACAGCTTTACCGCAACTTGGGCTATGTCGCGGTTATGAAGCACGAAAAGACCGTTTGACCACCGAGCCAGCGACTGCCCACCTGGTCCGAACGGTTTGCGTTGAGCGGCCTGAACGAGTGCTTACGTTTGGCTGACAAAACATTTGAGAATTCGCCTCCCGCCCGTCACCACTTAGCCGGATGCTCAGAGAAGATGTTAATTCGCCGGATGGAAACGTTTTCTGCCGGAGCCCTCCCGGATTTTGTTATCCGATTTTAGCAATTCAGGGCTAAAATTGAAGAAGAAATCGGAAAGGCAAGTGTGCACCAATGAGGTCTCGGATACTCTTCATTTCCGGGCGTCATGACGATGCCCGCCAACTTTCGCGGATGCTGGGATCTCTTCCCGTTGCCTTGGAGCACGTCGAAACTTACCAGCAGGCACGCACCCTGCTTCAGCAGTGCGACTATGATGTCCTTTTGACCGAAGCCGCTCTACCCGATGCAAGCTGGCTTGATGTTCTGCATTTAGCCCGCGAGACCCCAGGCGACCTGGAGGTGATCGTCACCGATCCCCACGCCGACGCGCGATTCTGGGCCGAAGCCCTCAACCTGGGCGCTTACGATTTGCTGTCCCAACCGTTCTACGCGCCCGAGGTTCGGCGTATCTTATACAACGCCTGCTCGCGGCCGGACTATCGAATGTACCCCGCCGCTGTGTAACGGGTATATTTCCGACCAAAAGAAGATCGGGCCAGCCCCGGCTGGCCTGATTCCTCGACGAGTGGAGACACAACGCGTGCAAGAGTGCCGTCGGTGTTTCAAAAAGGGCTGAGGTGTGCCTGCACCAAGGTCGGCGCTATTCCTCTCGTTCACGGCGCGTCAACAGGAAACTACATATGTCGGATGCCTCGTGATCAAGGGAGTACAGTTGTCTATTTTGACCCAGGAAAATGGCACGGGCAGACGCATACGAGAGTACCTTGTTAACAGGCTTCCCGTACCTCGCTAGAACCGATAGCCCGATACCCAACAGATCCACTAGTACCGTTCTATTCCTTACACCGAGTCAAAGGACGGGACCTTGGCATACTCCATATAATCAGTCTGTTAGCTGCTGCACTATGGTACTATAACGGCGACTGCTGAACCCCTTCATAGCCTGCTTTGGGGGCATGAGTCAATTGACAACTGCGGGGGGCGCTGGTACCCTCTTAACTTGCAATAGCGTCGGGTTGTTAACCCGAACCGGACGTTCTTCGCGTAGCAGCATGACCGCTGCGGCTAGGAGGCTTGGAGGCCTCAGCCGTCGCTTTGGTTGTGCGCCACTCATGCCGATGCTGACCAGACATCTTCGGAGGATGGAATGCAGGCGTCTATTAATTGCGCTGATTCTATCGGTCCTGGGTGTACCCGGGTTGGCCCTAGCCAGCCAGCTTGCGGTTGTCTCTGAAATCAATACACAGAACAACGATTACATTCTCACGGACCCCGGCATATCCGCAGCGGACGGGGGGATAGAAACCTTGACCGCGAGCAGCGAAGTGGAGCTCAGCTTCAACACGGCTCTGAACAGCGGGCTCCCATCGAACATCGACGCTACTCTCACCTTGACCGCACAGACGACCACATCTGGCATCCTGATTGGCGGCCCTGGCGGCGAGGAGTACCAGCCCGGCTTCTCCGGGACTTTTTCAATTGTCAGCGGGCTGTACGGCGACCTCCTTTCCGGAACCTTCACGACCGCCTCGATAACCGGAGGCGATGGGGGGAGCGCAATGACGTTTTCGGTTTCCGACTCCGGGGTTAATAATCAGGTCACCTTTGCCTCGCAAATCATCAATTTCAGTGCTTACTCAGGCACCGAGGCATTATCATTCGCCCTGACGAATCTCACTCCCGCCCTGGCTCTCGATGCTAGCGACAGCTTCCTGGCGTCCACCACCGGCGCTGGCGTAGACACGTTTTCCGCCAACCCGCTGCCTCCTGTGGTTACTCCTGAACCCCGCACGCTTGTCCTAAGTGGCGCAGCACTCCTAGGCATCGGCCTCGCGCTGCGCAAACGCAAGCTCCTGCGGGTACTCTAATCGACCGCCTGGTACACCCCCGGCCCACCCTGCCACCATCGTCCGCTACGCGGCTTTCTCACAGTTCCAGAGCAAGCTGAGTTCCGCATTCTCACGTTGATCCTGCGGCGCATTTCAATGCCGCCCGAAATGGCGGGGCATGCGGGGAGGGCGGAATGCCGGGCGCGGCATGCGGGGCGCGGGGTGGAACGAAGGAACGTGCGGCTCGCCCTCTCCGCCATGCCCGAAGTGCCGTGCGTTGCGATCGCCACCCGGCCCCGAGTACGGTGAATTGCGAAACGAGCCGCTCTTCGAAGCATATTGTGAATCGCGGAACCCGCCCCTTCTGGCGTAGTTGGAGCCGGCGTACCGATCCTGCGTTACCGTCCCTTGCGAACCGTACTTCGGCGTGCCGGCCGCTTCATCGCGGCCGTAATAGGTCCGGCCGCTACGCCAAGAGTCGTGATAGCCTTCCCAATCGTAACGGTCTATAGGCCGGTAGGAGTGATTGAAAAGCAGGTCCCGCAGCAGCGCGTACTGGCCGTAGAAGACCCAGAAATCGCGCCCGTCGCGATGGTCCCAATACCCGTACTGGTTGGAGACTTGGCCGGGCGGCGCCATGTAGGCGAAGCCGGCGGGCTGCGCTACGTGGTCGGCTTCGGAATCGTACTTGCCGGCGGGCTTGTGTTCGATGGCCATGCCCAGGTCGTTGCGCATGGCGTCAAATGTGGGGCCGGAAACGTCCACCCAGGCTTCGTCGGATGTGCTGGTGCCGGCTTTGGCTGCCGCATCATCCACATGCGTCTTTACGGTGCGAATCTCCTGGTCGTAATGGCGCGCACTGCCCATGCCGCGCACTTCCATGTCGACCAGAATCTTGTCCCAGGAGTAATAAAGCTGCCCGTCGAGCGACTGAAGTTCCCCGGCCTGTTGCGGCAGACCGGCGGCCGTGTTGTGCAGAGTGTCTTGCGCAGCCACCAGCGCGGCAAAGTCGAGGTGTGCGAAATCGCCGGCCGACGCCTGGCGGCGCTCTTCCGCACTCGACTGCCAAAGGATGTCGCTTTGCGTGACGATGCCGTGAAGCGCTGCCACACGCGCGTCGAGATCCGGCTTCTTCTCCGGCCAATCGGTCTCGCCTTTGGCGACCGCGGCCTCGACCGGCGCCAGGTTGAAGGTATGTATCGCCTGGTAATCGCGGCTCATCTGATCCAGCCGCTGCGGCAACTCGCGCTTCAGCTCAATCCAATGGGCGGCGTCTTTCTGAATGTCAGCGGCCGGGTTCACCGCGGAAACGCGCACGCCGCGTTCCTCGGCCAGCAGCGACTCCACCTTTTGCCGGTCCTGGCGGCGGTTCTGCTTTTCGAGAACCGACAGCTCGTCCATCTCGTGGCGCGCTTCCACAAGTTGCGAATCCGATTGCGCGAATGCGGAGGGCCACTGGGCGGCGGCCGGGATGGCGTGGAACAGCGCGCTTTCCGATGCGACCTCGCCAGTCACTTCGGTTTTGGCCTGGGCGACCTGCTGTTGCGCACTCGCGAGCGCGGTGCGTTCACCGTCGATCTGCTGGCGCAGGTTGCGCGGCAGGTTGTCGAGACCGGCGGTGAGCACCACGCCGATCGACACGGTCAGCAATATCGCGAGGAATTTGAGGCCAGATCGGTTCATCGAATGCCGCCACCTTTCCGGATGCGGCGTGGCTGCCGCCGGTCAAGACCCGGCGCGGTCAGCTCTTGGTTCCCCGATAAATCGTCACGTCGGCGGCGGGGATTCCCCTGTAACGCGTGACGGCGAACGGCTCGGCCTGTTCCTTGCGGATGAAGATCAGCCCGGGGCCGCTCTGCTCCCGATATTCCCAGCAGTAAAACCCCACCGGTTGCGGCTGGTCGCTGCGCGTGGACTGGACTTCCCGGCTCATCCTGTACAGCCACACCTTGCCATCGAAATCGAACGTGTCGCCCGTGTTCTGGCGCTCGTCCATTTGCGCCAGATCCTCTTCGCTCAGGCCCAGGTCTTCAAGCGTAGGCTGGCGGGCCTCGGTCGAAATACTGACCGCCTGATCGGAGTTCGCGTCCACGCGCATCGCCACGCGGCGTTCGCGATAGGGGCCGCTCAACTCGAACCAATTGTGCGCGCCGGCTTGAAACCAAGTGCAGCGGTCGGAGTTGAAATCCAGGTCGGTCATGCTGTCGCCCGCGCCGGCGATGGAAATCACGTCGCCGGCACGGGCCTGGGAAGGCTGCAAATTGGCCAGGTCCACAGTCGGCGCAGCGCCCGGCGCGGGAGTTTGGGGTTTCTTGAATAGTTGCATCAGTACCACCACCAGCAAGGCAACCAGAACGCCGGTCAGGGTGAACGTGATCGGGCCCATCCCGGTTTACGCCTTGGCCTTTTGGCCGGCCTGCGCGCCGGTTGTGATCGACGGACTGCCGCTGGGGAGTTCCTTGGGGATGTATGGCGGCTGCGCAGGCGCTTTGGCGGCCTGCCGTTCCGCCTTGAGCGCAGCCAGGTCGGCATCTACTCCGTGGCCGCTCAGCTCGGCAAACTGCTTCTCCAGGTCTTCGTCGGTGCCGGTGGAGGCCAGTTGGTCGAACGCCTTGGCCGTGGCCTCTTCCTTGGAGACGGTGTCTTCGAACCGGTTGAGAGCGGCAAAGGCGTTATCGGCGTTGCCCACGCCGGCCATGGCTTCGGCCACCTTGCGCTGGGCGGCGGCGGCGTTCTTACGCGCCACCAGCGTGGTTGCGGTTCGTTCGCCTTCTTCGATCTTGCGCTTCAGCTCGCCCACCTGGCTCTTCAGCTTTTCGCTGGTCTGCTGCGCCGCCTGGACTGCCTGCTGCATGGATGCAATCTGGCGATCGCATTCGGCTTTCTTAGCCAGCGCCTTTTTAGCCAGGTCTTCGTTGCCGGCGTCCAGCGCCTGGCCCGCCCGGTCCTTCCAGTCCTGCGCCTGGCGCACGTACTTCTGATATTCGGCGTCCAGGCGGTTGTAGTTGCTCATGGCCACGGCCGAAGCACGCACCACGTTGTTCAACTCGTTCCGCATGTCGGCTACCGTCTGATTCACGGTGGCTTCGAAAGTGGCGTCCTCGATGGCATCGACGCCCTGATTGGCCTGGCCGCGCGCCACGCGGCCCAGACGGGAAAAGAAATCGCCTAAGAATGGCATCGTGTTCCTCGCTTACGAATTCAGATCGCTCAGCACCTTGCGAGCTGTCATCACATCCACCAGCAGGAAATGAACGCAGGAGAGAACCTCGTCCTCATCCTCCGGTCCTCCGTCCTCCAGTTTGTAGAAGTTGTTCAGGGTCACGGCTACTTTGCCGCTGCCCGCATCGTAAAGCTGGAAATAAGAGGTGGAAATGCCGTTGTCGGCGGCCAGCATGCGCGCCATGATTTCTGGCGTAATGGCCGCCTTGGGCGCCACCGTGCATATTAGCGAGAGGAACAGGATGTCGCCCTGGAGCACCGCGCGTGTGGTGACTCCGCTTTCGACCTCCCGGATGGTCAGTGTATCGGGTGCTGGCTCGGAGACAACGTAGCCTTTCTCCGCCAGAAGCGCGTGGATCGGGCCCAGAAGCGGGCTGGTTGTAGCTGTCATAAGGTCTCGCAAGTAATACGCGCGCGGGCGCGCCGAAGTTCCGTTGGCGGTAAAGCCGCGCCAACCATTGTACGGCAGGCGGCGGGCCGATTTGAATCGCCCGGCCTGGCCTTACTTGCGATTCTTGCCGGCGTCGAACAGCACTCCGAAGGAAACATGAAGATATACGCCGGCGCCCGGGTGTTCCTGCGAGAAGATTCCGCCAAGGCCGCCTTCCATGATGAAACTTGCATTATCGGAGATGCGCGCGCTGGTGCCGATCGCTCCGAGCGGCACGATCGCGCCTGGAGGATGGCCGCCGGTGCCCCCGGCACAAGTGGCGAGTGGCGGTGGCGCCGCAATCAGCCGGCAATTTGTAGTTGCCGGGGTTTGACCTGAAGCCAGGCATGGATATGCCAGCAACGCCAGCCAAGGAACAATCGCAAATGAAACCCGCATGCTCGACGAGACGATAACCTCCACCTAGCGTAGGACGGTCCGCAGCCGGGTGATAAGCGTTAGACCATACGGAAGCTCGATCCAGTGCGTTTGGGTGCGAAATGTTACGTTGCTCCCCCGCCCGGCCTAACCGCCGGCCTCCGGCTCGCGTCCAACAATTCTGCATGCGCGCCGCCTTCTTGGGCGTATACAGCGAGGGGGGAACCTTCATCATGAAGCAATGGAAGTACGCTCTGCGAGCGGTGGTGCGGCGCCCCGCATTCAGCCTGGGGGTTCTGGCGCTGCTGGCGGTCGGGATCGCAGTCAATACTGCGCTGTTTTCGGTAGTGGACACGGTGGTGTGGAAACCGCTGCCCTATCCGGACCCGGACCGCCTGGTAACGCTTTATGAAGCCAGCCCTGCCAAGGACCAGAAGGTCAGCCTGGTTGCGCCCGGACGCTTGGAAGACTGGAACCGTCTTAACCGGACCTTTACCGCGATTTCCGGCGCCTATGCGGAAAACGTCACCGATACCAGCGGGAGCGAACCAGTGCGATTGAACGGCCTGCGCGTTTCGCCCCGCTATTTTCAGGTGTACCAGACGAATCCGATTCTAGGGCGCACATTTACCGCGGACGAGGAGCGGGACGGTGGGCCGCAGGCGGCTGTGATCAGCTACGGGCTTTGGTCGGACCGGTACGCTCAGGACCCGCGCATCACCAGCCGCCGGCTGATTATCGGCGGAAAGGGCTTCAGCATCGTCGGCGTCATGCCCAAGAGTTTCTCGTCTCGATCTGTATCCGCTCAGAGCTACGGAGGCGGCGGGGTGGACGTGTGGATACCGGCGCAGACTGCTGCCTTCCTGCTGGGCTTGCGCAACGCGCGGTTCCTCAATGGCGTGGGCCGAGTGCGGCCCGGCTTTACCATCGAGCAGGCGCGGGCCGACCTGGCCAGCATCCAGCACGCGTTGGGCGAACAATTCCCGGCTACCGACAAGGGCTGGTCGGTGATGATGAAGCCGCTCAAACAGGCGCGCCTCGGCGACTCGGCCAAACCACTGTTTCTGCTGTTCGGCGCGGTGGCGCTGTTGTTGCTGATCACCGTGACCAACGTGGCCAGCCTGTCGCTGGCGCAACTCCACAGCCGCGAGCGCGAGATGGCGATCCGCGCTTCGATCGGCGCCACACGCACCCAGGTGGTGGCCTCGGTGATGCGAGAGATTGTACTGCTGGCAGCGGCGGGAGCGCTGGCCGGCTGGGCTGTCGCTTACGGTTCCCTGCCGCTCGTGGCCCGTTTGTTCGACGATTTGCCGCGGATTGGGGAGCTGCGGATGGACTGGCGCGCCGCCCTCTTCGCTATCGTCGTCACCTCTCTGGCGTCCCTCCTGTTCGGCCTCTTACCGGCTCTGCGCGCCACTGGCGTGGAGCACGGGGGCAGTCTGCTGCGCGGGGGCCGGGGTGTTGTGGGAGGCCGGCAGTGGATGCAGCGTGCGCTGGTGGCTGGGCAGATAGCGGTGACCATGGTGCTGCTGGCGGGCGCAGGGTTGCTGGCGCGCAGCTTCTATAACCTGACTCACGTCGACCTGGGATTCGACCCCGCTCACACGCTGGTCTTTCACGTCGGTGCAGCGTGGGACGAAGACCGCGCTCGCATAGGCCACATGCAGCAAAACCTGATCGGCGAGATGGCCCGTCTGCCCGGCATCCAGGCTGCCGGTATGACCAACTTTCTTCCCGCCGAAGGGGCGACGCTGCGCTATCAGATCCTGCTGGAGGGTGCGTCGACCACCGAAAATGCAGGCACCATGCCGATTGGGGAGCGCACCGTGAGCCCGGGTTATCTCAAGGCCCTTCGCGTGCCGCTGCTGGCCGGCAATTGGTGCCCGGAACTGGCGCCACTGGATCGCAATACGGTGCAAAAAGACATGGTCAACCGGCGCTTTGTCGAAGTCTACGCGCATGGCCAGAATGTGGTGGGGCGTCATCTGCGATGGGCGGACTATCCCAACCAGCCGCCGGAGGAGATTGTCGGCGTTATCGGCGACATGAAGGAAGACGCGGTGAACGCGCCGGCATATCCGTACGTGTATTCCTGCGCCGCGGGGGGAGCTTGGCCGGATCCGGATTACGTGGTGCGCACTGCTAGCGATCCGCTCTCCTTCATCCCCACCATCCGCCAGGCGGTGCATAACGCCGAGCCAAACCGGGCGATTTTCGGACTCGAGACGATCGACGACGCGCTCGCGGCCGATCTCGATCGCCCACGCTCCAATGCACGCCTGCTGGGATTGTTTGCCATCTCGGCCATGATCCTGGCCGCGGTGGGGCTTTATGGGTTGATGACGCAGATGGTGAACGCACGGCGCCGGGAGATCGGCATCCGCATGGCGATGGGCGCGGACCCGGCGCGGCTGGTGCGGTCCATGCTTGGCGCGGCGGGCAAGTTGGTTGCGGTGGGAATCGTAGCTGGCTGCGTCCTGATTCTGGCGGCACAGCCCGCAGTGCGTTCGCTGCTGTTCGGCATCGCCCCGCTCGATGGAATCAGTATCGCCGTGGCCGCAGTGCTGCTCGCCGCCGTTTCGGCGCTGGCGGCGTTTGTGCCGGCGCGCCGGGCCGCGGCTGTCGACCCCATCGAAACGCTGCGCTCGGAGTGAGCCCGTGGCGCACGCACTCGTGCGTGCCGTGTCGAGAATCTTCTCGACACCAACTGGCGCAGGGGGAAGCCGGTTGTCGGCGCGAGTGGCGATGCGGCACGTATTCGTGCGCCACATCGGTTCTCAGTTCACCCACGGGCCGCGGTCGTCTCGCTTCTTCATGAAGGTCTGAAACTTCTTCTTGGCGCGACGGAGTTGCCATTGCCGGTACGCACCGCCGATATTGGGCAGCGGTATTCGCGGCAGCCGCCCCTTCAGGTACACAAAACCGAAGGCCGCCCCGCCCAGATGGGCGATGGTGCTCACGCCCGTGTTCGGCCCGAAGGTGAGCAGCAACTCGATGGCGACGAAAATCATCACCAGGTACTTGGCCTTGATCGGAAAAAGGAAATACATCAGCACGGGCTGATCGGGGTACGTCACGCCGAAGGCCACCAAAACTCCGAATATCGCCCCGCTGGCTCCCAAAGTAATCGATCCCCAGTAGCCCAGCAGTATGTTGACCACCAGCACGCACACGCCGGCCGCGATACCGCAGTAGAAGTAAAACTTCAGAAACCGGCGCGTGCCCCAGTCTCGTTCGAGTTGCATCCCGAACATCCACAGCGTGAGCATATTGAAAAGCACGTGCGTGATGCTCGCGTGCAGGAACATGTAAGTGACCAGTTGCCACACGAACAGGAGCCTTACCACGCCCTCCGCCGAAAGCGCCAGCACCGGCATAATTTGCTGCTGCAATTGGGCGCTCAGATAGTACGGGCTTAGATAGGTCAGCACGAATATGATCGTGTTGCTGATCAACAGCCACTTCACGCCGGGCGGGAAGTAGTCATGGATGAAGGCGCGGCCAGAGGGGTATCCGGTATAGCGAGCCATGGCGGTCTCTAATTGTCCAGAATAACAGATGAGTTTCTATTCGCTCGCGCTCATGCGGTCGTCGACGGGTTGCGGTCCTCGCGCTTGCCGTAGCGCGCCAGCGTGCGCGAGCACACCTGCAACAGCACCGCAACCACCATCCACACCTGCCAATGAGAGAACACACCGGAGGCGATGGCGAACTTGGCCGCGAAGTTCAGGTCCGCGGCAATGCGCCACAGAGCCAGCACCGACGCCAGAAACGCCGCCGGCGTCAACAGCGCGGACACGGCCAGCGCCACCCGCTTGTTCCTGCGGCGCGTCTTGCTGACTCGCTGCCCCTTGCCGAACCGGATTCTGATCCGCATGCCTTCCGCGCGCGACCTGCACGCTCGCCCGCGCCGCGCGCGTATTTACCAATTTAACAGCAATTGCGTTAGATTAGAGACCATCATGCACCGTTTCAGAACCGCCGTTTTCGGCACCGGATTCGTCGGCCGCGTCCACCTGGAGGGAATTCGCCGGCTCGGCTTTGTCCACGTTTATGCCATCGGTGAGAGCCGCACGGAAAAAGCCAGGCAGCTAGGCGAAGAATTCCACGTCGACAAGACCGACTCAGACTATCGCAAGATCCTGGAAGACCCGGCAGTGGATGCCGTTCATGTGTGCACGCCCAACGCCCTACACTTCCCGATGGTGCGCGACGCGCTCCAGGCCGGCAAGCACGTTCTTTGCGAGAAGCCGCTGGCAACTTCGGTCGAAGATGCCGCTCAACTGGTTGCCCTGGCGCGTGAGACAGGCCGCCGCAATTGCACCTTTCACAATCTCCGCTTCTATCCGCATGTGCAGCAAATGCGCCGCATGCGCGAGGCGGGCGAGTTGGGCGAAATCCTGGTGGTGCAGGGCACTTACTCCCAGGACTGGCTGCTCTATGACACCGATTGGAACTGGCGCCTGGATTCCAAGGCCAACGGCCGTTCCCGCTGCCTGGCCGACATAGGCTCCCACTTCTGCGATCTCACCGAGCACGTAACCGGCGCGCGCATCACGTCGCTGTGCGCGGACATCCAGACCTTCCACAAGACTCGCAAGCGTCCGAAACGCTCCATCGAAACCTTCGCGGGGAAAACGCTGGCCCCCGAGGATTACCAGGAAGTGCCGATCGACACGGAGGATTACGGCGGTGTCATCTTCCGCATGGGCGATAGAACGCGCGGGGCCTTCACCGTCAGCCAGGTGGCGGCCGGCCGCAAAAATGGGCTCAGCATCGAAATCTACGGCAGCAAGGCCGGCGTGGCCTGGAGCCAGGAGCGCCCCGACGAGCTATGGGTCGGCCATCGCAACACGCCCAATGAGATCATCATCAAGGACCCATCGCTGCTCAAGGAGGCCGCGCGGCCGTACGCCGATCTTCCCGGCGGCCACAGCGAAGGCTACGACGACACCTTCAAGCAGGTCTTCCGGCGTTTTTATCAGTCGATTGACGACCCGTCGGCCGAGCCCCAATACCCGCAATTCATCGACGGTCTTCGCCAATTGCAGATCCTGGAAGCCGAGTTAGCCAGCGCCGAGCGTCGCGCCTGGGTCGACGTGCCCGCCCTTCAGCCCGCGTAGCTGTGGCGCACCTTGCCGCGCAGCATTGCTGGGGCGGCTTCAGACTGCTAACGCCCGGGTGAGGGCGCAACGCCTCTCCGTTTTCCAGGCAGCGCCCGGCGCCTCACCCGGCCGCGCCCGCGGTCGTCTGCGTGCGAAATGCTTCGATCTCCGCAATCTCCTCCGCGCTCAACCGGAACTCGAGCGCGCCCAGCACCTCGCGGGCCTGCGCCGCAGAGCGCATCCCCACAATCGCCGCCGTGATCGCCGGATGCCGCAGCGTCCACGCAATCGCCACCTCGCCGGCCGAGCGCCCGTGCCGCGCCCCGATGCGCTTCATCAGTTCCGCCAATTCCAGGTTGCGCCCCAACTGCGGCTCCCGGAACGCCAGCGCATTGCGCCGGAAATCGTCGGGCGCGAAATTCGCCACCCGCTCCCGCGTCATCTTGCCGGTCAACAAGCCCGATTTCATCGGTGAGTATGCAATCACACCGATGTTGTGCTGCTGGCAATAGGGCAGAACTTCGCGCTCCACTTCCGGCGAAATCGCCGAATACGGCGGCTGCAACGAAGTGATCGGCGCTATTCGCCGGCAGCGCTCCATCTGCGCTACGCTGAAGTTGGATACTCCGATCCAGCGCACTTTGCCCTCTTTGCGTAGCTTGTCCAGCGTCGTCCATCCTTCCTCGATATCCGCATCCGGCTCCGGCCAGTGGATCTGGTACAAATCGATCGTCTCCAGCTTCAGTCTCTTCAGGCTGGCTTCGCATTCGCGCCGAAGCGAGTCCGCCTTCAGGCTGCTGGAGATCTCCCTTTGCTGGTTCCACACCCGCTCGCACTTGGTGAACACGTACGGCTTGTTGGCGCGGCCCTCCAGCGCCCGCCCCACCACTGCTTCGGAATGCCCCAGCCCATAGACCGCCGCAGTGTCGATCCAGTTAACGCCGGCGTCGAGCGCCGCGTGGATCGCGGCAACCGACTCCGCATCGTCCTGAGGCCCCCAGGAAAACTTCCAACCGCCGCCGCCCATCGCCCATGCGCCCACGCCCATCGGTGTGATCTTCAAATCGCTGATTCCGAGCTGTTTCTTCATCATGTTTCAATTTTAATCTTTCGTCAGAGTTGTCAGCCGGCGGGGTTTAGTCTTACCATGAAATTATAGGAGAGGACGGTGTATGATTTCGGGCAAACTCATTCACCTGATTGAGACCAACGAGGGCGAGATCACCAACCGCATCATGACAGAGATCCGCCGCGACCCGGACCTGACGCACCTGCGCACGGTCACGGAGGTCGAATTGCGGCGCCGCAGCAGCAGAATCGTCAAGAACCTCGGTTACTGGCTGGTCCGCAAGAATCAGGAGGAGATGGCAAAGGAGTTCGAGGCCGTAGGCAAAAGGCGCTTTGAGGAGGGTGTTCCCCTGCACGAGGTGGTGCGGGCGTTGTTCTTCGTTAAGGACAAGATGGTTGACTTCATAGCCGAGCAGGGATTCAATATGGACGCTCTCACGCTCTACGCCGAAGAAGAACTGGAACGCCGCATCGACCATTTTTGCGATCTGCTGGTGATCCATTTGGCGCGCGGATACGAAGCCGGGTGGCGCCTCGCCGTACACGCCGCGGCGTGAGAACCCATCGGTCCCCGCTGTCCTGCTTGCAAGCGGCCTATACTATGTGGACGTGAGAACGACTCTGTGCGTCCTTTTTCTGGCCGGCATGCCCTTGATGGCAGCCTCAATTCATCCCCAGCAACTGCGCCTCGAATACCGCAAGAACCCCTTAGGCATCGATGTCGCCGCGCCGCGCTTCAGTTGGCTGGCGACTTCCGCCGAGCGAAAAGCCCGCGGCCTGCGCCAGACCGCGTACCGCATCCTGGTGGCATCCGGCGAGCAAGCGCTCCGCGCCGGTTCGGGCGACCTATGGGATACCGGCAAGGTCGAGTCAGCCGACTCGGCGCAAGTCGTCTATGGCGGCAAGCCGCTCGCCGCGCGCGCCGCCGCCTTCTGGAAGGTGCAAGTATGGGACCAGCGCGGCAAAGCAAGCGAGTGGAGCCAGCCCGCGGAATGGAGCATGGGGCTGCTACGGCCCGAGGATTGGCGGGCCAAATGGATCGGCCGCGATGAGCCCGAGGGCTTTGAGAATCCCGATCGCCGCCTGCCGGCGCGCTACCTGCGCACCGAGTTTACAGTGGGCAAAATGGTTCGCCGCGCCATGGTCTACTATTCCGGCCTGGGCATTTCCGAGCTTTACTTGAACGGCGCCAAGGTGGGCGACCATGTGCTCTCGCCCGGCCTCACCGATTACGATAAGCGCGCGCTCTACGTCACCTTCGACGTGACCCGCCAACTGGCCTCCGGGAAAAATGCGATCGGGTTGATCCTCGGCAACGGCCGCTTCTACGCGCCGCGCACCAAGGGGACGCGCAATTTCGGTTATCCCAAGGCGATTCTGCGGCTCGACATCGAATATCAGGATGGCTCGACTGCCGCGGTTGTCACCAGCCCGGAGTGGAAGCTCTCCACCGGCGGCCCGATTCGCGCCAACAACGAATATGATGGCGAAGAGTACGATGCCCGCCGTGAGTTCGCCGGCTGGGACCGCGCCGGCTTCGACGATTCCGCGTGGCAAGCCGCGCAGGTGGTCTCCGCGCCCGCCGGCGCGCTGGCCGCGCAGATGGCCAATCCGCTGCGCGTGGTGGAGACGCTCCATCCAATCGGCGTCAAATTGCTGAAACCGGGCGTCTGGATTTTCGATATGGGCCAGAACATGGTCGGCTGGTGCCGGCTGCACGTCTCCGGCCCGGCGGGCACTCGCGTTCAGTTGAGGCACGCCGAAACTCTCGCGCCCGATGGTTCGCTCTACGTTGCCAATCTGCGCACCGCGCGCGCTACCGATGCCTACACGCTCAAGGGCGAAGGCGCCGAAGTGTATGAGCCGCATTTCACCTATCACGGTTTCCGCTACGTGGAGCTGACCGGCTGGCCGGGCGATGTCGCGCCCACGCTGGATGCGCTCGAAGGCCGCGTGGTGCAGGATGACATGCAGCCGGTGGCCGATTTCTCGAGCTCCAGCGAAATGCTGAACCAGATTCACCACAACGTGTTTTGGGGCATCCGCGGCAACTACCGGAGCATTCCCACCGATTGCCCGCAGCGCGACGAGCGCCAGGGCTGGCTCGGCGACCGTTCGCAGGTGAGCCGCAGCGAAGCTTACATGTTTGACATCGCCGCGTTCTATTCCAAGTGGGAGCAGGATATCGCCGACGCGCAGCACACCGATGGCAGTATCCCCGATGTGGCGCCCAATTATTGGCCTCTTTACCACGACGACATCACCTGGCCCAGCACCTTCCTCTTCGTGCCTGGCATGCTATACGACCAATACGGCGACCGCCGCGTACTGGAACGCTTCTACCCGGCGATGAAGAAATGGATCGAGCACGAGCGCGCATACTTGCGGAACGGCCTCATGCCTAAAGACATGTACGCCGATTGGTGCGTGCCGCCGGAAGATCCCAAGCTGATCCACTCCAAGGACCCGGCGCGTGTCACCAACCCCACGCTGATCGCAACGGCGTACTACTACCACCTGCTGCGGTTGGCAGCGCGTTATGCCCGCATGCTCGATCAGCCCGCCGACGCCGCCGGATTTGACGCGCTCGCCGAACAGGTAAGTGCCGCTTTCCAGAAGCGCTTTCTGAGGCCGGCTACCGGCGTCTACGACAACGCCACACAGACTTCGAGCGTCCTGCCGCTGTTCTTCAATCTGGCTCCGGCTGAAAACCGCGCTGCTTTGCTGGCCAGCCTGGCCAACAATATCGAGCACGTGACCGACGGCCACATAGGCACCGGCTTGGTGGGCGCTCAGTTCCTCATGCGCACGCTCACCGACAACGGCCGCTCCGACCTGGCGTATGAAATCGCTACCCAGCCCACTTACCCCGGCTGGGGTTACATGGTTTCGAAAGGCGCTACCACGGTCTGGGAGCTGTGGAACGGCGACACCGCCGACCCGGCCATGAATTCCGGCAACCACGTGATGCAGATTGGCGACCTGGCCGTGTGGATGTACGAGTACCTGGCCGGCATCCGCCCGGACCCGGCCAATCCCGGCTTCCGCCACGTTCTTATCCATCCGTATCCCGCCGGCGATTTGACGTTCGTCAAAGCGTCGCATCAATCGCTCTACGGCAAGATCGCGACCTCGTGGAAACGGGAGGGTAGCTCATTCACTCTGGCGGTGTCGATTCCGCCCAACGCTACCGCTACCGTGTGGATGCCAGCCAAAGACGCCGCGTCCGTCACCGAATCCGGCCATCCCGTGGCCCGCGCCCGCGGCGTGAAGTTCCTGCGAATCGACGGCGATTCGACGCTATTCGAGATCGAATCCGGCGATTACGTGTTCCGGACCAGGTAGCGCGCGGCCCACCTAAGGTCAACGCAAGAAAATAGCGTCTGTGCTGAGGTTTCACGCGGTGGACTTAGTTGGCCGCCGGGCTGGGCTGTTTGAGCTCGAAGAAGCGGCCGTCATGATAATCGAACACGTAGTCGTAGGCGGCGATCTCCTGCTCGCTCGGGGGCTGCTTCATTTGTTTGACCCGGAAGACATGCAGGCTGGGATCGGCGTAGCTCAACCGCACCATGAAGAGCAGGTCATACCGGTCGGGGCGGACGGGATCGTTCAAGAAGAGAATACGGCTGTCGCGACGGATCTTGGGGGCGGCAGAATGAAGCTGAATCACGGTGTCGCGATTCTCCGGGGCGATCGCCGTAACGCTGCCGATATCGGCGTAGCCCAGGGGTTTGTAGGCGGAATAGAGAATCACCATCGAGACCACGAACAAAGCCGCGCCGCGCGCCCGCACCAGCCACCATTCGGGAAGTTTGACGTCGCGTGTCAGGAGCGCGGCGAGTTTCACCAGCAGCGCTGCGGCGAAGAGCATCCATCCGAACACGCAGACGTAATACTGGGCCGGTCCGCGAGGCAGGATGAAAGCAATGGGCAGCGGGCTGAGCATCAAAAACAGCCACGCGAAACCTAGCACACGCGAGCGCACGGCCCAGGCGGTGGCGGCCAACACAGTCCATAGAAGAAGGACCTCCCAAGCCGGCCAGTCCGGCATTTTGAAAACGTCTCCCACGAAGTGGCGGCTGGTGAGCATGAACTGGGTCCAGGTGAAGGACGGCCGGTAGGCAGCATTGTGAGTAAGCGACAGAGGTCCGATCGATCGGCCAACCACAAACAGTAGGGCTACTGCACCAGTGAGAAGCGTGGCGCGGCCTTCGCGCAGCAACCAGCGGTAGAGCGACGCGCGCTGCCAGGCACGGGGCGGATGATACAGCAGTTCATACGTTCCGAGAAAAGCCGGCAGCATCACCGCCATTTCCTTGGAATTCAATGCGCAGATGTAGAGGGTGAACAAGGCCGCCCATTGCCACGGCCGCAGCTCCGCATCCCCGTCGCGCACCCGCAGGTACAGCGCCAGCGCGGCGAAAAGGAAGAAATAGCAGAGGACGTCGTAGATAAACCCAGTGTCGAAATAGAGCGACGCGAGGCGCTGCTGATAGGCCATCGCCAGGGCGGTGAGGGCGGCGACTTCGCGCGATCCGGCCAGCCGCCGCGCCACCGCGTAAGTCAGCCAGATGTTCGCGGCCAGGATGGCGAGATTGGCGGCGTGGAACCAGAAGGGATGGAAACCTGCGAAATCGAAAATCAAGCGGTACCATACGCTGCCCATGGGGCGAAAGAAATTGGAAGTAACAAAGAACAGCAGATTAGCTTTCAGGAGGGGGCCAGCGGAAAAGTACCACGAGCGATATAGGTTCATCAGATCGTCCCCCGTGAAGTAGACATGCAGCGAAGCCCGCGTCAGGCGAAAAAAGTAGACGGCGAGGAGTAGTGCGCCCGCGGCGAACAGGCAGCGATCGACGCGGCGCATGTTGGGCGCAGGAGGGGACGGTTCGGCCGGCGCGGGAACGGGAGCTGAAACGGGTGCCGGCGCAGGAGTGGCGGCATGTGCTGAAACAGGCTCGGCAGCGGGCGCAGGAGCCTGTGCGGACGGCGGGACGGAAGGCTGCTCTTGGGCCTGTGGGCGGGCGCCTCGCAGTGCGTCCTCGGTAGCGGCCGGGCTAGGCGGGTTGAAGCGAGCGACGGTGGTGGCCAGTGTTCCCCGGTTAGCTTTTGGGAGGATCGAGCTGAGCACAAGGTAAGCACATGCCAGCGCCATCATGTCGAAGATCGCGAAGAAAAGCAGACTGTGGCGTGTGAGATCCATGGAGTCGCATAGAGTCGAAATGCCGAGCTCGGTGAAGCCCGCCCCGATCAAGCAGAACCCGGCTGGCAACGCTCCCCTCGGCAGGTGCTTACGCCCAAGCAACAGCAGAACACTGAGTAGAGTCACCAGGGCGAGGAATGTAGATAGAAACACAAGGCCATGGTTAAGGAAGAAGTGGCGCTTCGCATCGCTCCATAAGGCAAACGCCCTGCTTTCGGCGGACCACGCGTACCCGTTAGAAACGTCGAAATTCCCGAACGCGTGTTGTCCGCCGGTTTGGGACAGCGCGTCAACCATGGTGTGATAAGCCACTGCCGGGTGTCTCGCGTAGAAGACCGCGAGTTTGCCGAACGTCAAACGCCCCATGAAGCGCTGGCGAAAGGCCCCATCGTCCATCCCGGAGCCTGGCAGGTAAGCTTTCTTCCCGATGCAGGAGCGATAAGAATCGTCGAGGCCGAGGTCGGCCAAAGTGCGGTCAACGTTCTTGGAATGCGGCAGGATTTCCTCGAAAGTGACGTTGTACAGCGGATAGCCGGCATAATCCGCCGGCTGCGCCTTCCACATAATCAACATCGAGGCCAGCACAAGACATACCGCGGCAGCATACCAGCGACTGCGAGCAAACGGCTTCAGGGCCCTTGCGCCGGCAAAAAACAGAAGGGCAATCCAGAGGCCGATGGGTGCGTGCTGCGCCTTGGCACTCACCAGTAAGAACGGGCAGAGCATTAGCAAAACCGCATCGAATCTTTTGCCGAATTGAATCACCCGTAGACACGCCACCGCGGTTAGCAGCAGAAAAAGGTATGCAGGTTCGTCCATGTAGAAGGAGTTCAGGGAACTGACATACATCATGTCGCAGTACATGAAGAGGGCAAGCGCGCAGATGGTCCAGCGGAGGCCGCGACGCATGGGCGCCAGCAAGGGGACGAAAAGCCAGACGGCAAACAGAAACAGCGCGCCATGGACGATTCCGATGCAGCGGAGGTCGAAGTTGCCATCCTTCGAGACCACCCGATTGAGCCAGACTGCCAACTGCGCCAGCGGAATTTCCAGGGAGACAAAGTCGCTGACCCAGTGCTGTTCAGGACGGAACCGATAGACGGTATCGATGTTTACGTAGGTGTGGTAATCGCGCCCGCACAGATCGAACCTACCGATTACCTTGGCGAAATCGCCGTTGTCCGCCAGGCCCACAACAGGCGGAAGAATCAGTTGGTAAAACAATATCGCCCCAGCCGCCAGGACGAATACTCGCCGCGAATCGAGCATAAGAAGATCAGTTCTTGTTACAAGGACGGATGCATTCCCGAAGTCATGAATGAGCGCGATCCTCGGGTCGCCACTATACTCACTTTACTAAGACCCGCTGCAGGCTCGAAAAACTACACGTCCTGGCTTTTTTTGTGGTGCGCACTCTGAACAGGATTGCCCCGTTTTCTGTCAGCAAGGGGCTCCCGTTGGGTACCCTAGCCGCAGCTCATCACTTCACCAGGCTGGCCGAACGTCCCGCGAAATCCAACACCCAGCCGGGGAAGATGCCGAGGAAAAGCGTCCCGACGGCTGGCAGGATGAGGGCCGCGGAGAGCGCGGGCGTGAGCGGCTCGGCGCTCGATGCGGCTTCGCCGGGCTCGCGGAAGTACATCATCACCAGGAGGCGCAGGTAGTAATACGCGGCCACAGCGCTGTTGAGCAGGCCGAGCACGGTGAGCCACACCAGGTGCGACTCCAGGGCGGCTTTGAAGATGTAGAACTTGCCGAAGAAACCGCCGGTCAGCGGTACGCCGATGAGCGAGAGCAAGAAGATGGAGAGCATGGCCGCGGTGAACGGCTGCTTCTGCGCAAGGCCGGCGAAATCTTCGACGTTTTGGTATCGCTCGCCCTTGCCGGAAAGATGGCTGACCACGGCGAACGCACCCACGTTCATGAAGGCGTAAGCCGCCAGATAGAACATGACGGCGGCGGTGCCGATTTCCGAGCGCGCCGTCAGCGCCACCATCACATAACCGGCGTGCGCGATGGAACTGTAAGCCAACATGCGCTTGACGTTGGTTTGAAGCAGCGCGGCGAAATTGCCGATGGTCATGGAAAGCAGCGCGGAGGCCCACACCAGCGGTACCCAGGAGTGGCCGATGGGCGCGAAGGCGGTCATGAAGATGCGTAGGAAAATGGCGAACGCTGCGGCCTTGGGACCGGTAGAAAGGAATGCGGTGACCGGTGTAGGCGCGCCCTGATACACATCCGGCGCCCAGATCTGGAACGGAGACGCGGAGACTTTGAAGGCCAGCCCGACGAACATCAGCGCGGCCGCCAGACCGACCATAACCGGCAATGGCGCGTCGGGACCGAGGACCACCGAGTGAACCACGCTGAGATTGATGCTGCCGGTTTCGCCATAAATCAGCGCCACGCCGTAAAGAAAGAAACCAGTGGCGAACGAGCCGAGCAGAAAATATTTGAGGGCGGCTTCATTGGCGCGCTTATCGTCGCGGAGATAGCCGACCAGGATGTAACTGGCGATGGACGAGATCTCCAGGCCGATGAAGATGATGATGAGGTCGTTGGCCGCGGCCATAATCGACTGGCCGGCGATGGAGAACAGCAGCAGAACGTGAAACTCGCTGGTTTCTGCCTGCTGGCGCTTGAGGAAACTGAAGCAAGGCAGGATGGTGAGGATGCCGACGCCGAAAACCAGCACGCGGAAGAAAGTCGCGAAGCCATCGACGATGAGCATGCCGCCGAACGCCGGGCCGGGCTGCTGGGAGTAAGCAAAGATGGCAGCGACAATGGCAGCCGCCAGGGTGGCCAGGCTGAGCGATCCGTAGACCTTGGACTCGCGGCGGTTGAGCAACGGATCGATCACCATCATCAACGTGCCCATCGCGGTGAGGATGATTTCGGGCAGGAAGCGGATCAGGTCGGCGGGATTGAACATGGGGCTAGCGGGCACGGCTCACCTCCGTGCGCGCGGGCATACGGAGATCGACGCGGTAAGGGACATTGACCTGGGTTTGTTCGAGCACGCGGGCGGTGGTCTTGCCGACGGGGTCGAGGAACGATTTCGAGTAGACGCCCATCCAGACCATCATGGCGATCAGCGGAACTACGACGGCCCACTCGCGCAGGTTGAGGTCGGGCATGTGCGAGCGTACGGCCTCTTTCAACTCGCCGTAAAAGACGCG
>CAVXJY010000129.1:0-8731 GCA_963761855.1 Bryobacterales bacterium
GCAGGTGTGCCCGCCAGCTCCCGCCGCCGCTTTTGGCAGCACCAAAACCGGCCAAAGTGGTGCCGTTTTATTCCGGCGCTAACTTTTTTGTCCACATCGGCGAGCTTCTTGATGTAGAGACAGCCCTTGCCGGTGGTGTGCTTGCCGAGCTTATCGATCAACGCCTCGGACTCGCCGGACCGCATCAGGCCATAGAGAACGAGTGCGGCCTTGCGCGGCGAAAAACCGATAACCGGCATATCGCCCTCGCGCCCGCTGTCGTACGTATAGTGGTAGCTGCCGAAGCCGATGATCGACGGCCCCCACATCTTCGGCTTTTCGCCGATTGCGCTCTGCATCAACTTGACCAGCGCCTTGGCGTCCGCACGCCGGGTGTCGTCCGCAAGCGCATCGATAAACGCCGCCGTACTTAGTTTGGTGAGCTTGGTTTTGTTCTCTGCCATTCCTCCTGCCCTCCCTCTCCTCCGAAGGCTACTCCAGAGCCTGGCGAGCCGCAACTCGGCGCGCTGCGAAGCCGCGATCGAGCTCGATCTCGAGTCGCGCGTTCCGCGCCAGCAGGATCATTCCGGCGAACCGGGCGCTGCGCCTGGGCCCGGCTGTGGCGCTGCTGCATGTTTGAAACGCACCGCCTGGAGAGCCGCGATCAGTTCGGGTACCTGAACGGGCTTGCTCAGGTACCCATCCATCCCAACCCTCAGGCACTTTTCGCGATCTGTGCTCATGGCGTGCGCCGTCAAAGCAATAATCGGTAAGTGTAAGCCTGTCTCCCGCTCCGCCGCGCGAATCCTTTTACAGGTTTCCATCCCGTCCAGTTCGGGCATCTGGAGATCCAGCAGAAGGAGGTCGAATCGCTCCGCGGCCAGGCGCTGCAGGGCCTCCACCCCGTTCGAGACCACACAAACCGAGTCGCCCCGCTTTTCCAGTAATAGCTGGATCAGTTTCTGATTCACCACGTTGTCTTCCGCCACCAGCACCCGCAGTGCGATTTCTTCGCGCGGCGCTGTGGTCCCCAATTTGGCGGCCTCAACTTGAGCACACTTTCCAAAACGAGCCGTGAAATGAAAACGGCTTCCCGATCGGTGCCGTCCGTCTTCGTCCACCCACGGGCTTTCCATCCAGATTCGCCCGCCCATCAACTCCACCAGCCGGCTGGAGATAGACAGGCCGAGGCCGGTGCCGCCGAATTTGCGCGTGGTGGAAGCGTCAGCTTGCTCGAAAGGTGCAAAAATCATCGCTTGCTTCCCCGGTGGAACTCCAATCCCCTCGTCCGACACGGCGAAATGACACAGTACGCCGTCCACCAATTCCGCCTCCAGCGTCAATGTCAGCCGCACTTCGCCGCCGTCGGAGAATTTGAGCGCATTTCCGATCAGGTTAACCAGTACCTGCCGAAGCCTACCCATGTCGCCCGTTACCATCGCAGGAATTCCTGCCTGCACGTCGCAGCCGAGCTTCACGTTTCGCTTTTCCGCCTGGAAGCCGAACAAGCGGACCAGGTCAAGCAAAACAGGTTCCAGCAGGAATGGCTCGCTCACAATTTCCAGCTTGCCTGCTTCCATTTTGGAGAAATCGAGAATGTCGTTGAGTATGCGCAGCAGCGATTCGGCTGAAAAACGCGCCGCTTCCAGATAGTCGCGCTGGTCCGCGGTCAATTCCGTATCCAGCGCCAGCCCCGTCATGCCGATAATGCCGTTCATCGGCGTGCGGATTTCATGGCTGAGGTTAGCGACGAATTCCGATTTGGCCGCAGTCGCCAGCTCCGCGCGCAGCTTCGCTGCGTGCAGCCCACGCGATAGCCAGATCACCGTCCCGAACGCCATGGCCAGAACCGCGAGACCGCCCAGCAGAAGCCGGTTCTCCATCCGGGACCGTGCGATCTCATCCAGCACGGTCGATTGGTGAAATGGATTGTGATACCACTGGAACTGAATCTCGGCGAGCGCGCCATCGCGGCTCATCTCGCCGATTTTGGCGCGAATGCGGTCCGCCGCTTCCACCGCCCCCAAATTCCTGCGTGTTGCCCCGATGCCTGAAGTCACTCGCCCATTGGGTAGTGGAAAGAAGGAGAGTTCCTGGTCGCAGACCGAGCCGTTCCAGTCGCGGTATTGATCCAGCGGGCTGCCCTGCAAAAGGCCGGCGTCGAAATCTCCCTTGCACAACGACCGCATCACCGACAGCCGGTCCGGCAAACTGATCCCGCGAGACGCGGGAAAATACCGCTTCGCGATCCGCGAAGAGAGACCGACCTGGTAGCCGAGCGTTCGTCCTGACATCTCCTCATGCCGGATGTGTTTGGTTTTCAACGAAACCAGCCAGTATGTGACCTCCTCAAACGGCTCGCTGATGTAGAAAAGCTTCCGCCGCTCCGGCAGGTCGGCCACAAGCGGCCACAGATCCACCTTACCGTTTGCCAGAACCTCGTCCGGTCCATTCGGCGCCATGACCCATTCGAGCGCAATTCCCGCCCGCCGCGCTGCCTCGCGTACAGTATCGATGGCTGGCCCATACGGCTCTCCCGTCTGCGATACATACTGTCGGGGCGGCGAGTGCTGGAATCCCATTCGATACACTCGTGGCGGAGGCGGTGCGTTGAAGCTCAAGTAGATCCAAGCTGTGGACGCTACCGAGAGCAGCAGTACCAATACGAATGTGTATCGGCGCACCACGCTCTCCCGATCGACAGTTGCCCAGAAAGTGCCAGATACTGACAAACGAACTCCAATAACATTCGGCTAGTGATGCAGGAGTCGCTTGCCGAACGCCCGCTCCTGCCGCCCTCCGCCTTTAACCGAGATTCGGCACAGGATCGCCGGCGCTGGCCTGCGCCCGCTCTAGAATCTCCCTAAGCACCTGGAGCTGAACTGGCTTGGAGAGATACCCGTCCATTCCGGCCGAAAGACAGCGCTCTTGATCGCCCTTCATCGCGTGCGCAGTCATAGCTATGATCGTGTGGTGTGCGCCTGTTGTCTCTTCCAGCCGCCGGATTGCGCCAGTCGCCTGGAAGCCGTCCATGAGGGGCATTTGGACGTCCATCAGCACTAAATCGATCTCGTTCTGCGAGATGGCTTCCACGGCCTGCTGCCCGTCGCCGGCGAGAATCGGGAGATGGCCGAGTTTTTGCAATAGTCGGAAAATGAGCTGCTGATTCACAACATTGTCTTCGGCCACCAGGACCCGCAAGGAACGGCGGCTGCCGGCCGGAGCGGCCGCGATGGCAGGCTCGTCGCGCCGCAGCGGTTCCAGGCTCAGTGCACTAAGGATGGCGGCGCGCAGCTCGGATCTTCGGACCGGCTTCATCAAGGAACTGGCCACGCTCAGCTCGCGGCACCTGGCGGTGTCGCCCCGGCGTCCACCGGAGCCCAGCATGATGATTGGCGTGCCTGCCAGTTCCTGGTCGTGGCGGATTCGCGCCGCCAATGCGAACCCGTCGTCGCCCGGCATGGAAACATCGCTGAGAAGGAGGGCGAATGGCGAACCGGCGCGATTTTGCCGGTCCAGGATCTCGAATGCCTCCGCCGCCGAGGCCGCTGCGGAAGGGCACATTCCCCAGTTCGTCAGCATATCGCCGAGTAGTCGCCTGTTGATGGACCTGTCGTCGACCACCAGCACGCGGAGACCGTGCAGCTTTGACTCGTCGATGGACGGAGGCTGTTGCGCGGGCCGGTGGACAATCTGGAACTGAGCGGTGAAGCGAAAACGGCTGCCTTCTCCGACGGCGCTTTCCACCCATATCCGCCCGCCCATCATCTCCACCAGCCGGGACGCGATCGACAGGCCAAGGCCGGTGCCTCCGAACATCCTGGTTGTCGAGGCGTCCGCCTGTGCGAACGCTTCGAAGATGAGTTTCTGCTTTTCGGGCGGAATGCCGATTCCGGTGTCGCGCACCGTAAACCGCAGGGTGGCATGGTCTGGGTCGCCAGCCTCGACCTCGACCAGGAGGGCAACTTCTCCGGAGCTGGTGAATTTGATCGCATTGCCGAGAAGGTTCATGAGAACCTGGCGCAGGCGGACCGGATCCCCCATCAGTCTGCCAGGGACGTCCGGCTGGATTTCGCAGATGAGTTCGAGTTGCTTCTCGCCCGCTCGCAACGCCAGTGCGTGGATCGTGTCTTCAAGAGAATCCCGGAGGTCGAACTCGATGCGATCCATCTCGAGCCGGCCGGCCTCGATTTTTGAGAAGTCCAGGATGTCGTTGATCACGGTGAGCAGCGATTCCGCCGACGAATGAACCATAGCCAGGTACTCTCGCTGTTCCAGCGTGAGCTCGGTCTCAAGCGCCAGTTCGCTCATGCCAAGAACACCGTTCATCGGCGTGCGGATCTCGTGGCTCATGTTGGCCAGAAACTCGCTCTTGGCGCGGCTGGCATCTTCGGCGGTTTTTTTGGCGGCGGAGAGTTCTTGCTCGATGCGCTTGCGGTCCGTTATGTCCCGCGAGACGCCAAAGGTCCCCACAATCCGCCCCGCGGCGTCCCGGAATGGCAGCTTGGTGGTTAGCACCCAACTCTCGCGGCCATCCACCCAGGTTTCCTTTTCCTCCTTCGACACGACGGCCTTGCGCTCGTGGACCAGGTCCTGCTCATCGTCCCAGGCCGGCTGCCCGTGTTCGGACGTGAAGAAGTCGAAGTCGGTTTTGCCGATCAATTGGCTCGCGTCGCTGCACCCGAAGCCCTTCACGTGCGCCCGGTTGACCAGCGTGAATCGACTATCCCGGTCCTTGAAGTAGATGTGATCCGGCAGGTTATCCATCAACTGATGGAGGAGATGCCTCTCCGCATCGAGACGCGTCTGAAGCTTCCTGCTGGCGGTGACATCCCGGAAACCCCAGACCCTTCCGATGTTTTTGTCGCGAAGGTGCTGCGGCTCCGAATGGCGCTCGAAGATGCGCCCGTCCTTCAGCTCGATCGTATCGTCGGTGTGTGACTCCGGGTCGCTGTAAATCTCCTCCGCGCGAGAGAGAAACTGATCGGGATCGCCGAGTTGCGGCAGCACCGATTTCAGCAACTGGTCATACTCGCGCGAATCCAAAGCGTCCTTCGGGATGCCCCACATCTCCTCAAACTTGCCGTTCCAGGCTACGAGCTTTCCGGCCGAGTCCGCTACCAGAATTCCGTCGACAGTCGATTCCAGCGTGGCACGGAGTGTTTCGGTTCGAGTGTCCACCTGCCGGCGCAGCTCGGACACCCAGAGGCCGCCGAACAGAATGATTCCGAAAGAGACGCCCAGCACGATCAAGATTCTTGAGGCGGTCCACCATGAAGGGTGTTCGAGAACGGCGATGTCGTCAGCCGAGCGCAGCAGAATCTGCACCGCTTTCGGCGTCTTGTCGGGCAGGGTTTCCACGGAGCAGATTCCGGTCAACTGCAGCGTGCTCCCATCGGACAGCGCGGCCGCCGACTCCCCGGATCCCCGAGCTCGAAGCAGAGCCGTAAAGGCCCGCCCATCTGCGGACAGCAGCAAGGTCCGCTCGTCCGGCGTCACTGTCTGGCCCAGCAGCCGTCCCCGGATTCGCACCAACTCGGAGTCCGCGTCGCCTTTGAACGCCTCCGCCACCGTGATGACCCTTGGCGCCGGTGGTGCCTGCGATCCGATTCGTTGGCATTGGACATCCTCCAGCGTCGCGCTATAGCCGTTTATCCCCGGAAAGCCGACAGCGTCTATCAGATCGCCGATCGCCAGCCGGCCGGCGTCGGGACTCTCAAAAACCATGCCGTGACCACGGTCCATTATGGAAACCCGCCGCCCGCCCCAACGGGACGTGACAACTCCCCTTACCCGAATACGGTGGCCGGGTGCAGCATATGGCGCGTACTGCATCACCGTTTCCACGCCCCGGATCGGGAGCGAGAACGGATCTGCCGGGCCGCGCGTAACCACGCGCATTTCGGTGAGACTCGGTGTGAACAAATGCACGCCAATGAGCTGCCCGTTCTTGTTGAAACGCGGACCGCAAACGCCGCGCACCACAACGTCACTATCCACCAGGTTGCGGTATTCGATGCCGCCCGACTCCACGGTAATCACGTCCAGACGGCCGGCACCAGTCGCGATGGTTACCAGAATGTTCCCCTTGCCGGAAGCTCCCTGATCGGCATACGCGGTCAAATGGTCCGATTCCACAACGGCGCGAACCGTGCCTTGCACCTCTACCCATACGGTGTCGGCCAGTCCTGTCAGCAGGTAGTCAAGGCTGACCCGTGGAGCCGTAGGGAGTTGCTGGTGCCCGGTGACGCGAATCGCCGGCTGAATTATTGTCGGCGCAAAACCGCCCGCGCCGCTGACTCCGGTAATTTCCAGAAGGTCGCCCGGGTGCAGGGAGAGCCGCGGCTGGTGCCGCGTATCCACATAAACGCTTCCGCTGGGGTCGTTGACAAACAGATTGCCAACGTCGGGGTTGTAGTAGAGAACGCAGGCATCGTGCAGGTGCACCGGATACTTGCGAGCGGCCTCCTGGTTGGTCATGCTGTGGACCGTGCGCGCCGTGGTCAGCGTAGGCAGCGGGACATCCGCTTTAATGGAAAGACCTGCCGCCACTATGGCGAACGCCAGCGCACCGGTTGTGCGCGCACGTCGTGCCGTTGTTGTCCGGCGCGAGTGTCCCTGTAGCATCTCCCTCCCCACCGGGTCAGCCCCCTTAGCATATCGGCTGCGATTGACCTGAGCTTGAGTATATCTCTCAGCTTCTACCGTTGCGCTCATCCTGCGCAGCCGGCATCGGTTCAGCACGCGTTGAGTTCGCCAGTTCACTGTAGCGGTCTGCTTCAAGCAGAGCTATTGCACTTTCGCCGCCGGGATCCCCTGCGGCACCCACTTCTTCAGAGCTTCGATCATTTCGTTCAACCGCACCGGCTTCATGATGTAGTCGTCCATCCCCGCTGCCAGGCAGCGCTCGCGGGCGCCCTCCATCGCATCCGCCGTCATTGCGATTATCGGCGACCGCCCGGCTGACCCCTGCCGCTTCCGGATCTCCGCTGTCGCTGCGTACCCGTCCATCTCCGGCATTTGGCAATCCATGAAAATCAGGTCGTACGGCAGCATCGCGCACATCTCCAGCGCCTCGCGCCCGTTGGCAGCCACGTCTGGACGCAGCCCTACTCGCCCCAGCATGCGCACCGCAACCTGCTGGTTCACCATGTTGTCTTCCGCAATCAGGACCCGCACCGGCGTCCCGGCAAAAAGCCTGGCCCGCTTCGATTTCAGCGACGTGATCTCCTGCAACGCGTTGGCCGGCACCGCCAATCCGCCATGCCGTCTCTTCGAGCACGACGTTGCCAGCGTGTTCAGCAACTGCGACTGGCGCACCGGCTTCACCAGGCAGGCGTCTATATTGGCTCCTTGCATATGCCGCGCCTCGCTCCAGTGGCCCACCGATGTGAGCATGATCACCACCATCTCTTTTAGCAGCGGGTCAGCCCTGATCGCCGCCGCCAGCGTGGCTCCGTCCATCCCCGGCATCTGGGAATCCAGCAGCGCTACCTGGTACGGATCGCCGCCCGCCTGCGCGTCGCGCAGCGCCTGGATCGCTTTCGTCGCCTCCGCCTGGCTGCCGTTGCGCATTCCCCAACTGGTGACCTGTTCATGCAGCACCCGCCGGGTCACGGCGTTGTCGTCTACGATCAACACCCGCAAGCCGCGCAGGTCGGGTACCGGCGCCGGCTCCGCGTCCGGCTGCGCATCCAATTGCAGAGGCAGCGTGAACCAGAACATCGAGCCTTTGCCGATCTGGCTGGTTACTCCCACCTCGCCGCCCATCAGTTTCACTAGTTGTTTGGAAATCGCCAGCCCCAGACCCGTGCCTCCGAATTTCCGCGTGACCGACCCATCCACCTGGCTGAACTCCTGGAACAGTTCTTGCAGATTTTCCGCCGCGATCCCCGGACCGGTGTCTTCAATTGAGATCCGGACTTGGGCTTGTCCCTCGTGCTGGGATTCACAATTCACCGTCACCAACACATGGCCAACCTGCGTGAATTTCACGGCATTGCCCACCAGGTTCGTCACCACCTGGCGGATTCGCCCCGCGTCTCCGATCCATGCCTGTGCGGGTCGTGGGCAGCGGTGGCCTGCTTGAACAGGTACTCGGCGCACGGGTAGGACAGCCGGCTGCGTCCGGTCTCCGGGCAGACATCCGCCTCGGCAGGGGCTCGCGAACCGGACAAGGGCGCGCGCCGGGCGGTGAGGAAGACGGCCTGAGGTGCGACCGCGTAGCAGCCGGGGCAGGAGGCGGGCGGTGCTGGTGGCCCAGTGGACGTACTCGATCGCGCCGTCCTTGGAGGTGACCCGGCCCCGCCGGAACTGACAGGACGGCCCGGCAGGGCGAGGCGGCCAAGGGATTCCTGGGGTGGCCGTATCACCCAGCGAATTCAGGGCCGATCTGCTTGATGTCCAGCTCGCCGCCGAGCACGGAAGGACGCGCCGCTAACGTGACTTCAGCAGGGGGCGAGTGCAGCAAGGCTCCTGCAGTCGGCGGAGCGTCTCCGGCGACCGGCGGTGCACCTACATCGAAGACATGGTCACGTGAGCCATCCGGGGCGCACCAGGCCGGTCTCGTAGCCGAGCACGACAAGCTGGGCGCGGTCTCGTGTTCCGAGCTTGGTCATGATCCGGCTGACGTGCGTGCGGGCGGTTGCCGGGCTCATGTAGAGCCGCGCTGCGATCTCGTCGTTGTTCTGCCCTCCGGCCACGAGCTGGAGGACTTCTCGCTCTCGGCCAGTGAGCACGGCCAGCAATACAT
>CAVXJY010000130.1:0-18242 GCA_963761855.1 Bryobacterales bacterium
TATCTAGAGGCGCTGCTGGAAGCGGAAGTAGAGGAACGAGATCACCGGGCGGTGGCGCGGAGGATTCAGGAAGCGCGCTTTCCGGCGGTGAAGACGCTGGAGGAGTTCGATTTCCAGGTGGTGCCGCATATTTCCGTGGCGGTGATGCGGAATCTGAGCGAGGGCGGATATCTGACGCGCAAGGAGCCGGTCATTTTTCTGGGTGAAACGGGGACGGGGAAGACGCACTTGGCAACTGCGTTGGCGGTGGCCGCCTGCCGGCAGCACAAGCGGGTGCGGTTTACGACGGCGGCGGAAATGGTGACCGAGCTGATCGAAGCCAAGAACCAACTGGAACTAACGCGCGTGCGGAATCGCTGGACGCGCTACGACCTGATCGTAATCGATGAGCTGGGTTACGTGGTCATGCCGGATGCCGCGGCGGAGTTGTTGTTTCAGGTCATCGCGGGACGCGCCGAGCGATCGGCGGTGATTGTGACAACGAACTTACCCTTCTCCGAATGGACCACGAAGTTTCCCAATGCGCGGTTATGCAAGGCGATGCTGGACCGGCTGACGGACCAGGCCAACATCATTGAGACCGGGGACGAATCCTACCGGTTCCGCAGAACGCTGGCGAAGAAAGGCGGCAAAGCATGAATCGCCAGCGGTGGTACTACGCGCACCTTCGTTGGGCCGTGATGGTGGAGGGCAAAGAAGGGCTACGCCACTGGGAGGAGGTGGCACACATCTTTCTGAGTAACGATCAGGATACGGCATTCCAGCGGGCGCTGGAGATCGGCCACCAGGCCGAGCGCAGCCATGACGAAGGACGGCGGTGGGTGGAAAGCAGGCTGGCCCAGGTTGTCAAGCTTGATTGTCTGGGCGCCGATCAGACGGAGTTTCAGGTCGTGCTGGGATCGAGCAGGGCGACTGAGCACGTGCCGTTTGAACATATGTTTGATCCGGAGGGGAACGAGCCGGAGTCGCCCTTTTAGCGACCGCTGGGCGGTCAGGCACTGCCGGAATCAGCCTTAAGGACGGTGCCGGCGACCCGTTTTGGCCCTAACTCCAGTCGCCCTACGGGCTCCTTCCGTCAGGGCCAAAACGGGAAGAATTAGGCAAACACCAGGTGGGGCCAGATCAGAGCATCAAAAGGGGCCAAATCAAGTTGACAAACGCACGTGTGTGTTGCCACAACCGTTCGGTGGGATTGAACTCCGGCGAGTAAGGCGGCAGTTGATGAACCTCCAGCCAGTGGCGGTTGGAGCGAAACCACCCCCAGACTTCCGCATCCTTGTGATAGGAGGCGTTGTCCTGGATGAGGATGGCTCCCTGCCGGCGGTAGGATCGCGCCAACTGCTCCAAAAACGACAGGTAGCTGGAGGCGTTGAAGACTGTGTCCTCCCGGTAATGAAAACGAGTTCGCCAGAGTTCGATGGCGCCCAGAATCTTGACGTTCTTGCGTTCGCCGGTGACGGGGACTTCCGGCGGATGGCCCACCCGGCTCCAGGTGGCGTGCAAGGTCGAGTCCTGACGAAAGCTGGCTTCGTCGGTAAAGATCAAGGCCCAGTTTTGCGAGTGGGCTTTTTTTTAATCTGGGGATAGGTGCGTCGATGCCATCGGTCCTGCTCGACGGGATTGGCCCGCGCCAGTATGCGCCGTGGCCGCTGCACCGAGAAGTCGAGCGTGTGAAGCAGTTTGCGCACATGCCCCGGATGGTAGGTGACGCCGAACTCCTCCTCGATCACCCAGGCAATCATGGGGGAGGTCCACACGCCGTTGTCCAATCCGTAAGCCACCGGCCCACTGTCCAGAATGTCTCCCAGTTGCTGGCGCTGCTCTCGTGCCAACTCTGGCGGTCTTCCGGATCGGTATCCTTCCAACAGACCCTCGATGCCATGGGCCTGATATTGAGCCAACCATTCGGAAATCTTGGAGCGAGGCGCCTTGAGAATCGCAGCCAAATCACCACTAGTGCGACCTTCGGCATTGAGAACCACGGCTTGCAATCGCTTGGCAACACGATAGGCACCATCGCGTTCCGCCTCTTTACTCAAGCGAGTCAAGCGGCGGCGAGTTGCTGGATGCAGATGCAGGAGGCGCGGCAACATGGCAGTCCGTACCGACAGTATGCCACATTTCCCCGCTATATGTCCCTTTATTTATGCGCGGCTGTATATATCACGACTCATGCCTGGCTCACCACAAACGGAACGCAGTTCCAGAGAACCGATTCCTTTGGTCCTGACGCTTACTCAATGCCTGCCGCCCCATACTCTAATTCCGCGTCGGAAGCGTGGAGCACCTTGGGAGTGAATACCTGGTCAAACCTGTTCGGGATTTTCAGTGGCCACGATCTTATGGGCAGCCAAAACTCGGATCCCTCGGCTCCCGCGTGGTTCTGGCAGCACGTTCCGGTTAAGAGCGACAGTGTGCGCGGGCAGACAGTCCATCAACTGTATGCCAACTCTCAGCAGTTAGACAGCAATTGCAGTTCATCTGTGAGTGAAGCCAGCGGAGCCGGGCAGATCGCGAGCGTCTTCCTCCTTAGCCGCCGGCCTGCATTGGGATTACTTGAAGGCCGCATGCTCTCCACGCAATCGGGCGACTGGTTCCAGCCAGGATCCGGATCCTTCCCCGAGGGAACAAGCTGGAGCACTTCCGAAACTCTCCTGTTCTCCGTCCCACTTATAGGGCTTCGGAGGGAACGAATTCCGAATCCGGTGCCCAAGCACTGAGTGGCGGACACGCTGCGCGTGCTCCGGCATCCGCCGAGGCGAGTTGACCCGCGGCCCTGATCCCTCGAAACCAACACAGATCCGCGGCCCAGACCGACCAGCGTAGAGGGAGCGGCGGTACGATCCGGCACGATTCTGAAAACGGAACTTTCCCCTCTGCCGTGACAATCGTAACATAGGAACTTCATATGCCGCCAAGCATGAAAACAGAGAGCCGCCAGGCTGAGGCCGCACATGAGGCTTTACCGGGACGCGTTTTCTGGATCACCGGCTTATCCGGCACCGGCAAGACAACCTTGGGGCGAGAATTGAATAACCGGCTGCGTGCCGCCGGCCGTCCGGCGATCTTTCTCGATGGCGATGCGCTCCGTACCGCGATCGCCGAAGATCTTGGCCACTGTGCGGGCGACCGGCGGCGGTCGGCGATGCGGAATGCGAGGCTGTGCCGGTTGCTCGCTGAGCAGGGCGCAGACGTCGTATGCGCGACTATCTCGCTGTTCCACGAGGTGCAGCGTTGGAACCGCGAAAACATCCCCGGCTATCGCGAGATCTATCTCCGGGTCCCGATGGACGAACTGCGCCGCCGGGATACTAAGGGCCTCTACTCGGGGACGCGGAACGGCCAAGCGGGCGACGTGGTCGGCCTTGACGTGCCGGCCGAGGCCCCTGAGGCGCCAGACCTCGTCCTCGACAATCACGGGGCACTCGACGTTGCCACGGCGGTTGACCGCATTATGCAGGTGGGCGCCATGCCGCATGTAGCGGGTGCGGCGGAGGCGGCGCGCGCCATCGCCTTCAAAACGAAGGCGGAGACCCTGGAGGCGCTGGCGCCGGTGCTGCGCAATGGACGCGTTCTGCCGCAGCTCCGCTTCTCGGTTGCCGAGTGGCGCTCGGACGCCGCTGGCGTGCTCGCTGCCGTCACCGCTGCGCCGTGGGGTTCTGGCCGCGTCATCGTGCGTAGCAGTGCCCGGGGCGAGGACGGCGCCGAGCGGTGTTCTCAAGCTGGAAGGTACGACTCCATACTCGGCGTCGCCGGTAGCACCGCGATGGCCCGCGCGATCGAACGTGTGATTGACTCGTTCGGCGACGGCAGAGGCGACGATGACCAGATCTTCGTCCAGCCCATGCTGGATCATGTCGCGATGTCCGGCGTGGCCTTCTCGCGCAATCCCAGCGGTGGCCCTTATTTCATTGTCAATTACGACGACCGCTCCGGACTGACCGAGCGCGTGACCGCCGGCGTCGGCGAGAAGTCTCGAGACTTTTTATTGTCTGAAGTCGCGGCCGGACGCTTGCCCCGCGACGCTGGCTCCGGTCATCGCTCTCGTCAGAGAGCTCGAAGCGCTTCTGGCGTGCGATGCCCTTGACGTGGAATTCGCTGTCGGCGAGGACGGGCTGCTTTACCTTCTCCAAGTGCGGCCGCTCACCGTCGACCAGCAGGAGCGCGCGGCGGATGCGAAGGTCGACGCCGCCCTCGACGGTATAGCGCTCAAGGTCGGACTGCTCAGCCGCCCCCATCCTTACCTGCACGGCGACCGGGCCATATTCGGCGTGATGCCGGACTGGAACCCGGCCGAAATCATCGGCGTGCGGCCCCGGCCGCTCTCGTTGTCGCTTTATCGGGAGCTCATTACCGACGCGATTTGGGCCTATCAGCGAGACAACTACGGGTACCAGAATCTTCGCAGTTTTCCGCTGCTGGTCGACTTTCACGGCCTGCCGTACATCGACGTGCGTGTCAGCTTCAACTCCTTCGTACCACGCGATGTTCCCGACAGCCTCGCCGGGCGCCTCGTGAACTACTACATCGATCGCCTCCTCTCGGAGCCGCAACTTCACGACAAAGTCGAATTTGAAATCATCTTCTCTTGCTACACCCTCGATTTACCGAAGCGCATGGGCCGGCTTGCCGAGCACGGATTCTCTCCAGAAGATCTTGCCGCACTTTCTGGCGCCTTACGGAGCCTCACGAATCGCATTATCCATGGCGAGACCGCCCTGTGGCGGCGCGACCGCGCCAAGATCGACCTGCTGGCCCGGCGGTTTCAGACGATTCACAACGCGAAGATCGACAAGATCAGCCGTATTTACTGGTTGATCGAGGACTGCAAGCGATATGGCACGCTTCCGTTCGCCGGTCTCGCACGGGCGGGCTTCATTGCGGTTCAGTTGATCCAATCCTTCGTCAAAGTGGGCGTTTTCACTGCCGAAGAGGCCGCGACATTCATGGCGAGTGTCGATACCGTCGGATCGCGAATCGGGCAAGATTTCGCGCAACTTCCGAGGCAGGACTTCCTCGCGCGCTACGGCCACCTCCGGCCGGGAACCTACGACATTTTGTCGCCGCGATACGACGAGGCGCCTGACCTGTACTTCGATTGGTCGAGTGCCCGGCCTAGGGTTTCCCCGACGCCGCGCTTCGCGCTTTCCATCGAGCAGTTGCGCTGCATTGAGCGACTGCTCAAGGAACATGAGCTGGAGATTGACGTCTTGAGTTTGATCGAGTTCATTAAGGCCGGCGTTGAGGGCCGCGAATACGCGAAGTTCGTCTTCACGCGAAGCCTCAGCGACGCTTTGTCGCTGATCAGACAGCTAGGCGAAGAGCATGGTCTTTCGGCGGAGGATTGTGCATTTCTGAACTACGACGCCATCCGTATGCTCTACAGCGAGAGCGGCTCGGTGCGCGAGGCGTTACTCGAGAGTGCTGCGCATGGCCGGGAGCATTACGCGCTCACGTGCAATCTCGTGCTTCCGCCGATCATCGCGTCGCCCGGCGAAGTGTTCGCATTTCACCTCCCCCCGAGCCAGCCTAATTTCATTACGCGAAAAAGCGTCACCGCGCCGGTCGCCTCAGTCGGCGACCCGCCGGAGAGCTTCGCTGGACGGATTCTTTTCGTGCCAAACGCGGACCCTGGCTTCGACTGGATCTTCACTCGTGACATCAGCGGATTCGTCACCCAGTTCGGCGGCGCCAATTCGCACATGGCGATCCGCGCCGGTGAGCTCGGCATACCCGCTGTAATCGGCGCTGGCGAAGCCCTGTTCCGGCGATGGCAGACGGCGCGCAAGTTGTGCCTCGATTGCACGAACCAGAAGGTCCTGGTCATCGCATGAAAGCGGTCGCCATCACCCAGCGGGTATCGTTCGATCCGGCCTATGGCGAGCGCCGTGATTGCCTGGATCAAGCATGGACTAAGTTCCTGGCGGCCTGCGGACTGCTCCCCGTGTTGCTGCCTAACGTCATGGAGGCGGCCCTTGCCTTGTGCGAGGGGGCCGGCGTTGGCGGGTTGGTGTTGACCGGCGGTAACGATCTTGCAGTGTTGGGCGGCGATGCTCCGGAACGCGACGCCGTAGAAAATGCCCTGCTCGATTTGGCGCAGCGGCGCAGTCTGCCGGTCTTGGGCGTTTGTCGAGGCATGCAGGTGATTCAGCAGCGTTTCGGTGTTCCGTTACGCTGCGTCGAAGGCCACGTGACGCAGCGTCAGGTCATCCGAATCGACGGCGAGCGAAGAGAGGTCAACAGCTATCATCGCTTTGCCGCCTTCGACTCGCGGCCGCCACTCCAAGTCTGGGCGGTCGCCGACGACGGCGTCGTCAAAGCGATTCGCCATCCGGCCGAACCCATAACGGGGATTATGTGGCACCCTGAGCGGTGCGCCCCGTTCTCAACTAGCGACGTACTACTATTTCGCCAGGTCTTCGGGCTCGAATGATGCGCGCGGTTATTCTCGCCGCCGGTCGCGGCAGTCGCATGGGGCATCTCGGCGACAACCGCCCGAAATGCTTGGTCGAGCTCGAAGGCAAGCCGTTGATCGAGCGCCAGATCGCGGCGCTCCGCCGTGGCGGGGTGGACGAGATCGGGGTCGTCCGCGGCTATCGCGCCGAGATGGTCGATTTTCCCGGCCTCTCCTATTTCGCCAACGAACGATGGGCCGAGACCAATATGGTGATGTCGCTCGCCGCGGCCGCTCCTTGGCTGCGGTCGGCGCCTGTGATCGTCAGCTATGCCGACATCTTTTACCGCGGCGAGTTAGTGCGCGGCCTGGCCGCCGCTGCGGGCCAGTTGGTAGTCAGTTACGACCGGGCCTGGCGTCGCTTATGGGCCCGGCGGTTCGCCGATCCTTTGGCCGACGCCGAAACCTTCCGGACTAATGCCGCGGGCCAATTGCTGGAGATCGGCGGCAAGACGACGCGGATCGAAGATATCGAGGGGCAATATATGGGCCTCTTGAAATTCACGCCACCGGCATGGAGTGCCGTCGAGGTGCTGCTCGGTACACTCGACGCAGCGATCCGCAATCGTCTCGATATGACCGGATTGCTGCGCCGGATGCTAGACGAAAAGGAGCTTACCATAAGCACTTTTGGCACCGCTGGCCAATGGGGCGAGATCGACAAGCCGGAAGACGTGGCGCTATACCAGAAGATGGTAAGGGAGGGGGAACTCCTGCTCGAGGATGTGCTATCCGGCCGGGAGCCGGCGGCAGCAGGATGACGGTGGCCCATCAGCGCGGCGCGTGCGGTCATCCCGGACTTTGCAGTAATCGAAACCACGATGGGAGGGCCGCAGGCTGTCAGTCACGATGAAACACGGAGACTACACAGGGTTGGCCGGCGACTACGCCAGGTTCCGGCCGGGCTATGCGCCGCAAGTCGCGACCGCGATCCTGAGTTATGTGGGACGCGATGCGGCCACCGTCGATGCCGCCGACATTGGCGCCGGCACTGGCATTTGGACACGCATGCTGGCGGCCCGCGGCCTGCATTCCGTCGTCGCCGTGGAACCCAATGACGACATGCACGCGCAAGGAATCGAGATCTCGCGCGGCACAAACATTGTCTGGCACAAAGGTTCGGCCGAAGCGACTGGATTGCCGGACGGATCAGCCGATCTTGTTAGCATGGCATCTTCACTCCACTGGGCCGATTTTGACAAAGCGTGCCAGGAGTTCCACCGTATTCTGCGGCCAGGCGGCGTCTTCGCTGCCTTGTGGAATCCGCGCTTAATCGAGGCCAACCCGCTGCTCGTCGAAATCGAGGCGCAGATCGCACGGCTCAAGCCTGACATCCGGCGCGTATCGTCCGGCCGCTCCGGTATCACCGAACGGCTGACCGAGATGTTGAGCGCCAAGCCGCAATTCGCTGAGGTGCTCTACCTCGAAGGCAGGCATTCCCTGCGCCAAACGCCGGAACAGTACATCGGCGCGTGGCGCTCGGTAAACGATCTGCAGGTGCAATTGGGTCCGGAACTGTTCCGGAAGTTCCTGGACCTCACAGAGAAGCGCATCGCGGGTCTGGCGGCGATAGAGACAACCTATGTGACTCGCGCCTGGGCAGCGCGGCGCGCCTAGGCGCTCCAGTGAACCGGCATGACGAGTATGGCAAGCATCGCAGCTTATGTATCATAGCCGATTTTTGCAATTCGTCTTTTTGTCTCCGCATTCAGCCCATTGATAAAGCTTTTGAATCGAGGGACTTTTTCTCGAACTGCCAAATGGCGATATGGCTTGGTCCTCGGAGAGGCTATACGTGATCGGCTCAAATCAACATCGACCGTCATGACTTCAACGATCTTAGAAAACTCCTTGACCGGATCGATCGCGAAGTCTTCCAGCCGTAGCGCCAGCGTGGCGGATTGGAGGTGAAGCTCAGTCTCCTCGACAAATTCCGGGAAAGACAGAAATGGCGGGCCTGATGCGGCCGCGAAACAATTAGGGTCGGCTTCGGCAAAGGCCTTGAATTCAAAAAAATTCTCCTCCAAATCGGCGCATAGATCGTCCGTATTCTTATAAATCTGCGAGATGCCAGAAATCACCCTGTTGTCGCGCATGTATGTCCGCCACCAAATCCAATTCGTCAGCAACGAATCGAGGGGGTGACGATAGACAAAAATCAAATCTGCAAACCCCGATCTGACCGCTTCCAAGATACGGCTCATTACCGCTGGCGACTCCTGAGCGAGAGAGACATGCCTGATTGTCGCGTGGCCGCTGTAAATCATTGGTGTCGGACCTGGATGCAAGCGGATGGTATCCCTAAAATACTTCGCCCTTTCTCCAATGTTCTGCAGTATCAATTCATTGATATATCGACGTCCGGTACCGAGCAAGCCAATAACATAAGCTGTTCTGTCGTTCTTAGCACCGGTATCGATGTTGAACCGGCAAGTCTCACGAGCGAGCTTGTCCCAGCCGTTTTCCGCCCTGCCGGCAGGGACCTCCAGATTCCGGGTCTTCTGTGCGCCGGCTAACTCCTTTAGCTGCTCATGCAAGAGATCAAGCTGCTCTTGCACTGACTCTGCCAGGATGGCGTTCCTCTTCTCCGAGTGCGCCAATCGCCCTTCAAGGGCAACCGCATCCATGGAAAGGCGGTCAAGGGCGGCCATGTTCGTGGAAAGTTGGTCAAAGGCAACCATGTTCCTGAAGAGGTGATCCAGGGCGCAAACGATTCCTTCGAGCGATTGACTTACGGAGGCATTGAATTCCTGCATGGGCCGTGTATGCCAGGCTAACATCCGAGCAAGCAACTTCTTAACAAGTTGCATCAGGTCGTTGTGCCACCCGGGAGGCCGGGGATTAACCGCCCCCACCGCCTTCCTGAGCCCCTCTAGGGCGGCCGCTGCGCGGTACAGTTCATCGAGCTCATTGAGCTTCCAGCCATTTTCGGTCTCGCGCACAAATTGTGCCGCTTTCAAACGATAGAGCACCGTTGCAACCGCGAGTGTGGGCGGAGCTTCGGTTACACGTTGGACAAGCAGTGCGGCGATGTTCTTCGTCGTGCGCGGCAGGTCGGTTTTGGCAAATTCCATGAGGCAGATTGCCTTCGCCACCCGCACTGCCATTCCAGGGTAGTCTTCGTCGTCGAAGCGCCGGCGAATGTCAAGTATGTCCTTCTGCACCTCCCACGGAATGTTCCGTTCCACCAGCTCATAGATCTTGTCGATGCTCACCAGGACGCCTACCGGCTGTTCGGCGAGCCGGGTCCGGTCCGACACGAGCATTTCAAAAGACTGCTTGACGATGGTGCGATTGCTGCCGCCGAGATGTACTGGCGCGTTGGGACGCAGCCGGATGCCGGCCATGATGTCAATAGAGAGGTCGATCAAATGCGGAAGGTAAGGATAAAACTGGACAAACTGATCTTCGTCGAACTCCGTCCGGCGGGAGCACAGCTCCAGCTTGACATTCTGAATCAGCGACGCGCCGCAGTCCCGGAACAGCTTCCTGAGGACAGCCTCCTGGCTCTCCTTTTTGCCTAGCACGCGGCCGGCGACGGCCTCGCGGATGTCGGCGGGAGACAGGTCGATCCGGTACTTGAAATGGTTCTCGAGTTTAGGCAGATCCATGCGGCTGGGTGCGAGGTAGCCGCCGGCCTCTCGCAGTTTCTCCTGGGCCGCAACGATGATCCACACGGGGCCCGGGATCTTCCCGGCCTTCAGCCGCTCAAGGCCTTCCTTGCCAAACTGTTCGACGACGGCGCACAAGTTTTCGAGGCGCTCGCCGCCAGGCGCGATGTATTGGTCTATTTCGTCCATTATGAAAGCGAAGGCCTTCCCGTGACGGCGAATTTCGCATAAATCGAACGATTGTTCAACCAAATCCTCGACACTCATCCTCCTTGAGGGCCGGGCCTTGACCATGTTCAGCCATGTGTCCGCCGAAGCGTAGATCCGGGGATCGAGCCGGTGAAGCAACGCGCTGGCGCGCGCAAATCTCTCGCTGCCTTCACGTATCCTTCGCCACTCTTCCTTGTATTCCGCGTGGCAGAGATCCTGGAACGCCGAGAGCTTGCCCTCTTTGTCAAGTTGGATCTCAAGCCCTGAGATATCGTAGTCTTGCGCAAAATCCAAATCGCGCAGCAGGGCCCGGTACATGACCTCGCCAATCTGCTCCGCGTTGGTCTTCGCCGACAGGTCCACTTGGACGTCGAGCATGAAGATCTCGTATGGGACCGCTCGATTGAGGAGCTCGACGTACTCGGCAAGCCGCTTGGATCCCATTTGCTTCAGGAAAAGTGAACTTGCGCGAGCGCCATGTGCTTCACGGTTCGCCAGAACATATCCGACAGTTTTCGCAAAGGTAGATTTGCCTGAGCCGAAGAAGCCCGAAATCCAGACTCCGGCGCCTTCGTTTGGCAATCTCGCGGCCGCCGCCATCGCTGAGAACAGGCGTTCGTACTCGGCCTTGATACGATCCGTCGCGACGTATTCGGTCAGCTCCGTGAAGACAGTATCTGGGTCATCATTGTTGACTTTGACGCTCTCATCGATAGGTTTGGAAAGATCGCGATCCAGTAGATCGGCAATTCTGCTCATGGCTCTCTCTCCGTGGATTCTGACGCATACCTTGCGTCAGTCGGATCGATTGCCCGGCACAGCATGATGGAAGCAAGATCGAGGCGCCGCGAGGGTCGGCCAACCTGACGCCGGATCTCGAATAGCACCGTAGTGGGACTGGTGGCGCCGGCCTCCAGCCGCGACGCAGAAATCGAGAAACGCCGTCGGGATATTGGCAGCGGTATCCTGGCGGTGTCTCTCGGCAGCCAGGATCTGCCGTTGCCGCCTACGCCGCTGAACGTCGGGAGCCGGTTGGCTTCGCAAGCAAGAGGGCGGCAAACGCTCGCCAAATGATCGGGCGCGCGGCAAATGCATAGGGTGCAGCGGTTGGAGTACAGCGGTTTGGCGCGGCGGCCAGACTCTGACATGGGCGCTATGTGCTAGTCTAGCGCGAAGCTGCAGCGCTATTCCCGTATTGTCCGGATGATCGGATGAGTGTTTCCGGCTGGGGGATCGCAGGGTTGGCCCGAATCCGCATCCTGCTGTCCATCGAAGAAAAAGGAGAAGGCGAGTCTCCGCCGAGAACCGGCCGTTCGCCCGCCCGACGTGAGTAAACTGATTATGACTCCCAAATCGAAGAGAGTGGCGGTCCAAGCTGTGGCGTTCTTGTCCACGGCTTCGTGGGCGTTTGCCCAGTCTCCTGGGATGCGCCGGGCCGAGCGTCATGCGTGGGCGGACGCCAGCCTGACTCCCGATGCGCGTGCCGACATGGTGATCGAGCAGATGACGCTCGACGAGAAGATCCAGCTTGTGCACGGCATGGGCTGGGAAGCGATCTTTGATCCGCCGCAGGCCGGACCCGGAGTGAGGGCGTTGCAGCCGTGGGCGTTCATTCCTGGCATTCCGCGCCTGGGCGTGCCAGATCTGCAGATCTCCGACGCTGTGCTGGGCGTGTCCGGCAGCGGCGGCAAGAGTCGCTACGCCACGGCGTTTCCCTCGGCAGAGGCCGAGGCTTCCTCCTGGGACTTGGCGCTGGCGGCTGAGACGGCCTCGACCATCGCGACCGAAATGCGTGCGCATGGCCTCAACATGTCGCTCGGTTCCGGCGTCAATCTGACCCGCGAGCCGCGTTGCGGCCGGACCTTCGAGTACAAGGGCGAAGATCCGATCCTGGCGGGATTGATGGTTCGCGAGGAGTTGAAGGCCGCCCGGGCGCAGGGCCTGATCGTAGGGATCAAGCACTACGCGGTGAACGACCAGGACGATGGGCGCCTGTTCGTGAACTCCGTCCTGGACGAGCGTTCCATGCGCGAGAGCGATCTATTGCCGTTCGAAATCGCACTTCGTAACCCGGATATCGGAGCCGTGATGTGCTCCTACAACAAGATCAACGGCATTTATGGCTGCGAGAACCACCACCTGCTAAGCGATGTGCTCAAAAAGGAGTTCGGCTTCAAGGGATTCGTGATCTCTGACTGGGGCGCGACCCACAGCACGGTGCCGGCGGCACTGGCTGGACTTGACATGGAGATGCCCGGCGACGATTTCTTTGGCATTGCGCTCAAGTATGCGGTGGAGCGCGGAGACGTTCCGCTGGCGCGGCTGAACGACATGGTGCATCGCATTCTGCGAACGGCGTTCGCCTCCGGCGTCGTGGACAGTCCGCCTCAACCCTACGTCGTGGATGTCTTCCGCGGTTTTGAGGCCGCGCAGAAGGTGGAAGAGAAGGGCGCGGTGCTGCTGAAGAATGCCGATCGCCAACTGCCGCTGAAGGCCTCGACGATTCGGTCGATCGCGGTGATCGGCGGGCACGCCGACGCGGGCGTGTTGTCCGGCGGCGGTTCGAGCCAGGTCTCACCCGCTGGGGACAATCCGGTTCCGCCTCCTCCCATCGCGGAGTACAACATCCTGGGGCCGGCGCAGACGGTCTATCATCGTTCGGTCCCGCTCAAGGGGATTGCAGCCAAAGTGCCAGGTGCAAGCGTGAAGTTCGATGCCGGCATCGACATCGCGAGCGCGGTGGCACTGGCAAGCGAATCGCAACTGGCCATCGTCTTCGCTGTTCAGAACGCGTCCGAAGGAGAGGATCTGCCGAATCTCTCATTGTCCGACAATCAGGACGCCCTGATCGAAGCGGTGGCCGCGGCCAACCCGCATACGATTGTTGTGCTGGAAACGGGCGGTCCGGTCACGATGCCCTGGATCGGCAAGGTGAGCGCCGTGCTGGAGGCTTGGTTCCCGGGCATTCGCGGCTCCGAGGCCATCGCCAACATCCTGTTCGGCGATGTCAACCCGTCGGGCAAGCTGCCGCTCACGTTTCCCCGCAGCGAAGCGGATCTGCCGCATCCCAAGCTGAACCGCCAGCCGGCGCGGGCTGCGGCTGCAGCAGTCGCGCCTGCATCCGGACCGTCGCGCTTCGTGGTCGGTGATGTTCCGGCGCGGCCTGGGTTCCTGACCAATACGACACCGTTCGACGCCGTCTACGACGAGGGTCTGCGGGTCGGCTACAAGTGGTACGACGCGGAGAAGAAACAGCCGCTGTTCCCGTTCGGCTTCGGGCTCTCTTACACCACCTACGCGTACTCCGGGCTGAAGGTGGAGCCGGGCAAAGGACTGACGGTCACCTTCGATGTCAAGAACACCGGCGATCGAGCCGGCGAGGAGACCGCGCAGGTTTATCTCACGCTGCCGGTCTCGGCTGGCGAGCCGCCGCGGCGGCTGGTGGGATGGAGCAAAGTCGCTCTCGGACCGGGCGAACAGAAGAGGGTGACGGTCGACATCGAGCCTCTGTTCCTCTCCGTCTTCAGGGTGGATCGCCATGCATGGGAGATCGTTACCGGCGACTACAAGGTCTGGGCCGGTCCGTCTTCGCGCGAGTTGCCGCTGAGCGCGACCGTCCAGCTAAGCGGCAAGTAGCGGCTGCGGGCCGGCCGCCAATGGTCATTTTCCCAAACGCCACTTTCAAGGAAGTTGCCATGGCCGCTTCGTAGCGGGAGTTCGTCAACACCACGGCGGCGAATCCGAACCTCCCTCTGCCAGATGTCAGGGTCGCGCCCGTTAGACAGCCATAAGGGAAAAGCCGCTGCTCGCTGATTCTAAGCTGGCGGTGAGGGTCGGATTCGAACTCAAGACCGCCTCGGCTTTTCCGTAAGATACAGCTTCTACATTGCCAACATCGCCAAAGTTGCCATCCGCGCCGCCGACCATTGCACGCTATTGCACGCGGCGTCTGGGCGGCGTTGAATGACCAGACAAGTCTTGCCAATATCTCGACAGGATCACAGGATCGCAGGGTGCATAGATCGCCTGCGTACCTCAAACATTACCCGCTACTCCTGCCCATGACCCGAGAAAATCGGCGATATGCCTTTCGATCACCTCGAACATTGGCAGGGGCTAAGATTCTCGGATTAACCGGCCAATCCTTGGGGAAAGCTGTTAGGGAGCGCCATTGCTGAGCCCCGGTATGACCGCTTGCGACTTCTGTGAGCAGCCATACCGACGGGAGAAGGCGCCATCACCGTTATAAGCTCCGCCCTAATACTGACGCTCGTCAGGCGTTATTCTTTTCCCAGGTGAGTTTCGTTTAGGAGGAAGGGCCTCGCTCCGCCTATCCATCTTGACCATGGTGAGCTGGCGGGCGAAGCCCTCTTCGGTACGATTCTGTTTATCCCACTTTCGGCGGCGCAATACAACCTCGCAGTCGATTGGGCCGAGGCCGGCGCTGAAATCATCTTGCGCCACTGCCCGATTTGTGCCGAGGACTCCATCATCGGTCATGGCCGCCGCCGCAAACAGGCGCATGATGAACAGCATGATCGGATCGGAATTCGCCGCGGCCTCTGTAACCGGTGCCACAAGACGTTCACTTTCCTGCCTCCCTTTTCTCCTCCCTACAGCCATTACAGTTTCATCGCCCGGAGCCAGGCGCTGCAACGCTACTTCCTGGAAGGCCGTTCCTTGGAGGCCGCTGCACCTACCGTCAAAGACCCCGATCGTGTGGCCGATCCCTCCGCGCTACGCCGCTGGTTCCACAGCCTGGATTCTTCTCAGCCGCCCTTCTCTTATCTGCGCCAGGCGATGCGGGCCATCGCGGCGTGGCTCAGCAGGACAGAGATCCTGGTGCAGGATTCGCTGCCCTTGTGTGGGCATACCGTTTTCCCGTTCCTTGCCCGATTCTGGCCTTTGCGGATTTAGAAAAACCCGCCCCGCCCACCATCCTTGCCTGGGAAAACCGCTGCTTTCGGCCTAAGTTCGACTCGGGAGGCGAAAGCGGCACCATGGCCGAGAATCTGGAGCGGCTCAAACAGCGCATCCCGCTGCTGGAGTATTTGCAGCGCCACAACTGGAAGCCCTGTCGGGCCGGCGCACGCCAAGAGTTTGTCGGGTTGTGTCCCTTACACCAGGAAACTCACCCTTCCTTCTACGTCAACGCCTCCAAAAACCTGTTCTACTGCCACGGCTGCGGCCAGGGTGGTGACCTGATCCGCTTCGTTCAGCTCTTCCTCGATTTACCCTTCCGCCAAACGGTGGCTCATCTCGAACAGGAACTGACCCCTGCCCCCGTTTCCCGATTGCTGGAGGAGACGGCCGCCTTCTATCAGCTTCAACTGCACCGCCATCCGGAAGCCACACACTATTTGGAGCACCGCGGCGTGCACGATGCCTCTCTGATCGAGGAACTCGGCATCGGTTATGCTCCCGGCGGAAACTTACGGCGTCATCTGGCGGCTCGGTGCCCCTCATTCGACCAGTTGTTGGAGATCGGATTGATCAATCATCACGGCCGCGATGCATTCTGCCGGCGGCTCATTTTCCCCTGCCGACAACACAGGCAGATCGTAAACCTTTATGGCCGCAGCATCGGCGCGGCTTTCCCCCACCGTTTATTGCCGCGCTCGAAAGGCGGATTGTTCGCCTGGGAATCGGTCTGCAGTTTCTCCACGGTAATCCTCGTCGAAGGGCTGTTCGATCTGGCCGTGCTGTGGCAAGCCGGCTTCCGCAACACCACCTGTGCGATCGGCACCCAGCTAACGCCGGCTCAGTGGGCTCAACTGGCCGAGCAGTCAGACCGCTGTGTGTACATCGCTTTCGACCAGGACGAGAATCAGGCCGGGCAGAAAGCCGCCCATCAGCTTGCCCAGCGCCTGCAGAGCGCCGGCATCCACGTCCATCTTGTCCGGTTGCCGCAGGGGCTCGATCCCAACAGCTACTTCGTCGCCGGCGCCAGCGCCGCCGACTTTACCGCCCGCCTTCGCGAAGCAGACCGGCTATGAAGTTCTCTGTGGTTGATCGGCCGTCGGTTCCCGCCAGCACTTCGCCCTATCGCCTGCTCGATGAGCACGGTCGCGAAGTAGCCTGGGCCAACACGTTTCTCGATGCCCAGCGCATTCGCCAACTTTCCTTACGTTCGCTGCGCGCCTACGCTTACGACCTACTCCACTTCGCCCGTTGGTGGGAGCAACGCCAGCCGCTGTCAGAAACCACCGAATCAACCCTGCTCGATTATGCCCGTCACCAACTGGATCAACAACCCAAGCCTGTGCCGCAAACCATCAATCATCGCCTGGGCGTGCTGCGTTGTTTGTACCGCTTTCATTACGGCCTTGAGATTCCTGCGGGTCAGTCCCATCTCCAGCGCAGCTATACCACCAGATCCCCGCTCGGCGACGGCCGGGTGCGCCGCGCCATGACCTGGGGGCTCCGCCTGAGACAACCGCGGCGCGTGATTATACCGCTGTCTGCCGAAGAAGTCGCCAGGTTCTGGCGCAGCTTTGGCACCTTTCGCGATCTCGCCCTGGTGGGCTTGATGTTACTCGACGGCCTGCGTTCCTGTGAGGTTCTGGGTCTCCAACTCGAGGATCTTCAACTCGCCGACGCCCACATGCGGGTTCTCGGCAAAGGCAACAAGAAACGCGTCATGCCGCTGCCGCCGGAAATCATCGAGGTGCTCGAAAAGTATGTGCGACTGGAAAGACCGCTCACCAATTCCTCTTCCCTGTTCGTTTCCCTGAAAGGCCGCCAACGCGGGCGTGCCATGACTCCCGCCGGACTGCGCTCCCTGTTCCGCCATCATCGCCTGCGCAGTCGCGTTCCGCAGGCCAACGCCCATCGGCTCCGCCACACCTTTGGCGCCGATATGGTGCGCGCCGGGGTCTCCCTGCCCGCGCTGCAACACCTGATGGGCCATTCGCAGATTCACACCACCATGCTGTACGTCCAGCTTGCTCCCCAGGACGTGTGGCGTGAATATGCCCGAGCCATCGAGAACCGCTCGCGCTTGTCCCCTCCGCCGATCCCATGAACCCGCCCAAAGCCAGCCTAGACCAGATCTTCGAATCTCACATCCGGAGCCTCGCCGTGACTCACCAACCCGGCACGCTGAAGGCCTACCGGGGTGCGGCGCGCCGTTTTCTCCGCTATCTCCATCACGCTTTCCCGCAACTCCGCCGCCTGGCGCAACTCCGCCGCGATCCGCATCTGCTGGGCTGGTTTCGTTGCCTTTGCGAACAAGATCCGCCATTGTGCAACCATACCCGCAGACAGCACCTGATCCTCATCCGCCGTCTGCTGGAGGATCTGGCCGCCCACGGCCACCCCGTCCAGCCTGGCCTGATTCGCAGCGAGGACCTCCCCCCGCGAGATCGATGGCTGCCAAAACCGCTTCCTCTTGAAGACGATCAACGACTGCAACAGGAACTGCGCCGTACCGACAACCTGCTTTCGAACCTCCTGCTGCTCACCCGCTTCACCGGTATCCGCATTGGCGAATGCATCCGCCTGCCTCTGGACTGCCTACGCCAGGTTGCGCCGGATCAGTGGGCGCTCCACGTCCCCCTCGGCAAGTTGCACACCGAACGCCTCGTTCCCGTCGATGCCGAGGTTCGGGACATCATTCAACGCATTCTGGCCTTGCGCCCTCTGGCCCGGCCGGAACTTTTGGCCCGATCGGAAAGCTTCCTGTTACCTCGCGGTGGCCCGTGGGGCGCGTATCACCGCCTCTTTGAAACCTTGGCTAATGCCGCCACACGAGCCGGTTGCTCGGCTCCTGTCACCCCTCACCGTCTTCGCCACACCTACGCCACAGAAATGCTCCGTCTCGGGGTCGGTCTTCCTGCTCTCATGCAACTGCTGGGTCACAATGACATCGCCATGACCATGCGCTACCTCGAGGTCACCCAGCAGGACCTGCAGCGCGAGTTCCACCAGGCACGCCAGAACGCACCTCATTCGGTGCCGGCGCTCTC
>CAVXJY010000131.1:0-113308 GCA_963761855.1 Bryobacterales bacterium
GTGTAGTGTCTCATAAATAGCTTTACCTTTGCCTTGAATTGCCTCATACTTAAGGAGCGATGCCTCGCGCTCCTGCCGCCGCGCTTGTGATTACGGATGAAGATCGCCGGGAGTTGTCGCAGGTGATTGGCCTGCGTAGCGTCCCGCAAAGCGTGGCATTGCGAGTCAAGATCGTTCTCGGTGCATCGGAGGGAATCGGAAACAAGGTCCTGGCGCGGAAGCTGGGGACGAGTCTTCCTACGGTTTTGCTTTGGCGCGGGCGCTTCCAATCGGGTGGTCTGCCGGGAATTCTGGAGGATCGGCCTCGTTCCGGCCGGCCGAAGCAGATCACCCCAGCGCAGGAGGCGGCGCTGGTGGAAACGACCTTGCATAGCATCCCGAACAACGCCACGCATTGGAGCGTCCGTTTGATGGCACGAGAGCGGGGCGTCAGCCCGGCGACGGTGCAGCGCATCTGGCAGAAACATCACTTGCAACCGCATCGAGTAGAGTCCTTCAAGTTCAGCACGGACCCGCAGTTCGTCGCCAAAGTGAGAGACATCGTGGGCCTGTATCTGAAGCCGCCAGACAAGGCGATTGTGCTCAGCGTGGACGAAAAGAGTCAAATCCAGGCGCTGGACCGCACGCAGCCGATTTTGCCGCTCCGCCCCGGCATTCCGGAACGGCAGACTCACGACTACGAGCGGCACGGCACCACTACACTGTTCGCTGCTCTGGACGTTGCCGTGGGCAAGGTCATTGGCCACTGCCAGCCCCGGCACCGGCACCAAGAGTTCGTCCGTTTCATGAACAAGGTGGATGCAGAAACCAATTCCCGCCTGGCCGTGCACCTGATTCTTGACAACTACGGAACCCACAAGCACCCGGACGTTAAACAGTGGTTCGCCGATCACCCCCGCTATCACGTGCACTTCACGCCCACGAGTGCTTCCTGGCTGAATCAAGTAGAACGCTGGTTCGCCGAGATCACCCGCAAACGCATTCGACGCGGCACGTTTCGTTCGGTCCGAGAACTGGAGCGCGCCATCCACGGTTATGTCCGCGACCACAATAAGGCCCCGCAGCCCTTCCAGTGGGTAGCCACTGCCAACACAATCACTACGAAGGTGCGGAAATATAAACGAACTTTAGAGACAGCACACTAGCCGATGGTGTGGGAGTGGGGTATTCCGTGATCACGCCGGCGGGAGTGATCTTTCCGATCTTGGAAGTCCCGGACTCCGTGAACCACAGATTGCCGTCGGGGCCTGTGACGATGTTGTAGGTTTGCGAATTGGCCGTCGGAATCGGGTACTCGATGATGGTTTGAATCGGCGTGGCCGCGGTCCCGGTGGCGGGAACGGCTTGTGCCCGCGCCCCACACGCTCCTGCCAGAGCGTAAAGTCCCACCCGGAGGATCCAAGATCTAAGCACCGCGCACCTCCAGTTAGGGGTCCCAGCGCTTCCACCACCGCCGAAGGGGCGCTCCCCTCGATGAGGAACGCAGCCGCATCGAGGTTAGTTAATGTTACCACTCCGCAAATCCATGCGACCTATCCAGCGTTTTCTAAGTCGGTCGGATGGAGGGGACCGGTCAAAGTGGGTGGGCGTGGGACAAGCGCATCCGTCCGTCATCACGGACGGGCCCGCGCAACTCCACAATAAGCGTCGTTAGCCCCCAGGGACACATCTGCCTTTCGCCAGTAGCGCCGGCGGTCTCGGCCGCCGGTCCTTTTCAGAACCCCACAGCCCGTATTAGCCATCCGGCCAGTGCGGCGCCTGCCAGCGGGCCGAAGATCGGGACCGGCGCATAGCTCCAATGCGAGCCGCCCTTCCCGTGGATGGGTAGCAGTGCGTGAGCCAGGCGCGGGCCCAGGTCGCGCGCCGGATTGATGGCATAACCGGTGGTGCCGCCGAGCGACAACCCGATGCCCCACACCAGGCAGCCCACCAGGTACGGGCCCAGGCCCGGCGCGGTTCCGGTCGCAGATACAGCCTTCGATCCCAGCGCCGCCGCCACCAGCACCAGCACGAAGGTGCCGATCCCCTCGCTCGCCAGATTGCCCGCCCGGTGCGCAATGGCCGGCGACGTGGCAAATACGCCCAACTTGGTGGCGGCGTCTTCCGTCACTTTCCAATGGGGCCAGAAGTGCAGCCACACCAGCACCGCGCCGGCTGCCGCACCCAGCAATTGCGCGGAGGCGTAAGGCAGGAGTTTGGCGAAGTTACCGGTCTCCACAGCCACCGCCAGCGTGATGGCGGGGTTCAGATGAGCGTCGCGCGAACCGCAGGCGATGGCCGTAAAGACGCCGGCGAAAACCGCCAGTCCCCATCCGGTGGCGACTACCATCCAACCCGCGCCTTCGGCCTTCGACCGCTTCAGCAGCACGTTGGCGCACACGCCGTTGCCCAACAGGATGAGGATGAGCGTCCCCATGAACTCGCCGAACCACGGTGACGCCATCAGCCATTCTCCTTGTCGTCGGCCCAGTCGAAGCTCCGCGCGACGGCCTTCTTCCAGTGTCGATAAAGCCGCGCGCGACGCGTCTCTTCCATGTCGGGCTGCCAGGTGCGATCCGCCTCCCAGTTGGCGCGCAGATCGTTCAGATCCGTGAAGTAGCCTACGGCCAGCCCCGCGGCGTATGCTGCGCCCAAAGCGGTGGTCTCGCGCATCACGGGTCGCACCACAGGGCGGTTCAGAATGTCGGCCTGGAACTGCATCAGCAGCTCGTTGGCGACCATGCCGCCGTCGGCGCGCAGCGTGGCCAGGTGGATGCCCGAATCCCGCTCCATGGCTTCCAGCACGTCGCGAGTCTGGAAGGCCGTTGCTTCCAGCACCGCCCGCGCCAGGTGGCCCTTGTTGGCGTAGCGCGTCAGGCCGGCAATCACGCCGCGCGCCGAATCCTTCCAGTAGGGCGCATACAGCCCGGAAAACGCGGGCACGAAGTACACGCCGCCGTTATCCTCCACGGTGCGTGCCAGCGTCTCTATGCCGTCGCTCGCAGCAATCAGGCCGAGGTTGTCGCGTAGCCATTGCACCAGGGCGCCGGCCAGCGCGACGCTGCCTTCCAGAGCGTAGTGCGCAGGCTGGCCGCCTAGACGATAGGCCACCGTGGTGAGCAGGCCGCAAGTGGATGCGACCGGGCGCCTGCCGGTATTCATCAGCAGGAAACATCCGGTGCCATACGTGTTTTTGGCCTCGCCGGGCTCAAAACAAGCTTGCCCCACCAGCGCGGCCTGTTGATCGCCCACGATCCCCGCCAGCGGCACGTCCTTCACCGCGTCCCACGTAAGCCGGCCGTAGACTTCGCTGCTGGAGCGGATCCGGGGCAGCATGGCGCGCGGGATCGCGAACGCGCGCAGCATCTCGTCATCCCAATCGAGCGTGTCCAGGCTCATCAACTGCGTGCGGCTGGCATTGGTGACGTCGGTGATGTGGATGCCGCCGCTCGCGCCGCCGGTCAGCTCCCAGGCGAGATAGGTATCGATGTTTCCAAATGCCAGTTCGCCCGCTTCGGCGCGACGCCGCGCTCCGGCCACGTGGTCGAGAATCCAGCGGATCTTGGCGGCGCTGAAGTAAGTGGCCAGCGGCAGGCCGGTGCGCGCGCGGAAACGGTCCTGCCCGCCTTCGCGCGCCAGTTCCGCCACCATCTCCGCCACCCGCGTGTCCTGCCACACCAGTGCGTTGTACACCGGCTGGCCCGTCCTGCGGTCCCACACCACGGTGGTTTCGCGCTGGTTGGTGATACCGACGGCCGCCAGGTCGCCGGGCTTGAGGCCGCGGCGCTCCATGGCCTCCGCCACCACCTCCCGCGTGCGGCTGACGATTTCCGCCGGATCGTGTTCCACCCATCCCGGTTTGGGATAGATCTGGCGGTGCTCCTTTTGCGCCACCGCGACCGCAGTCCCTTTGCGGTCGAACACCATGAACCGCGTGCTGGATGTCCCCTGATCGATCGCTGCGATGTATTTCGCCAAGTGCGCGCGCCCCCTAAGTACTCTGTGCTACCACAAAAGCGCACACCGTGCTGGAGGCGGTTTTCGAGCTGCTCGATGACAGGGCCAGAACAGGATCGAATTGACACTTCAGCCTGCAGCGCCCTTGTGTGAACGGGACCCGTCGAAGAGCTCCTTCGAGTGCTGTATGGCGACATTCAGGAGCGAGTTGATCGTTACTCCGGAGCCAAGGGCGGCTAGCGCAACCGTGAGGTTGTTGTGGGCGGCGTCTGCAACCAATAACATCTGATAGACGAAGACCGCCCCAACCGGCGAGAACAAGATGAAATACTGATGCCGTACCACCTTCTGAATCCGCTCGCGAATTTGTTCGGGTCTCGGGGGGTTCCCGATCTCGTCTACAATCAGCGACACCGTCAGGATTGAACAGCCGAGCACCGACATCAGCAAAACCCAGAGTGGAGCGCCGAAGCCCTTTTGGACATCGGGTTCGCTCGTGGCTGCCGTTATGGCAGGTGACGGCTGCTTGTCGACAGCGGAGCCATCCGTCGCCTTGGTATCTTCGGGATCGGCCGCCTTGATCAGCGCGGCGCTCGCATCGGGAATGGGCGCGGTCCCAGCCGGCTTGGCAGCGCTGTCCGGCGGAGACGTCAATAGGAGCAGCCATTCCGATTTCACATTCTTGTCAAACGTTCCCCAAACTACCGAACCGAAGGGGAGGCGTATGGGGTCCTTGGCGCCTGTGGTACTTGCATGCCTCAACCCGAGCGCAAGGCCGACAACCATCACGCCGGTAAAGAGGCAAGCAAACGTCAGGGCGGCGACGTATCGAGGCTGCCCCGGATCACCTTTGTGAAACGCTAGAAACAGGTTAGCCCCAAAGATGATGGTGATGAGGGCGAAAATCACCGGGATGGAAAGAAGGTTCTCGTCCAGCACCTTCACCGCGGCGCTATCGCCCTTATTAGTCGCCACCACCGTCAGCCGCACGAGATTTCGGCGGCGGACCTCGCCTGGAATATCCGTTATCTCGAAGGAACCCGTTTTGTCGACGGTCGCAAAACGGACGACGCGATCACCTGAAGAAGTTCGCGCATCGACCCAAACCATAGCGCCGTCGAGGGGCGCATTCTCCGCCGAGTGGATGCGACCTTTGACGCTCATCTGACATGGGTGTTGGTCGCAGCCTTCGGCGGCCGCGACGATTTCCAACCGCTGATGATCGGTTGAATAGTAGACTAACCCAAGGCACAGCACCAGCAGCGGCAAAACAAACCAAACTGCGAACTGTGCCCTGGACGGCAATTTCGGAACGGTCATAACCGCCTCCAACAGTGGCACACAGCGCTTGCTTCGCGCGGCCGCGAAACAAGATGTCAGGTTATCAAAGATATCAAAGTTGGCTCATCCTGTATATAGCCGCCGGGACTCGAAAAACAAAGTTTGGCATCCTAAGTCGGGCTGCCGGCAGCCCCAAAGCCAGTCAAGCGACTTAGTGCGGGCGCGATAACCCGCACGCACTGTCGGGCATTCGACCCCGTGCCCTATCGCAACCGCAGGCTGTTGGTGACCACCGTGACGCTCGAAAGCGCCATTGCCGCCGACGCCAGCATGGGGGAGAGCAGGCCGAGCGCGGCTACCGGGATGCCGAGCGTATTGTAGGCGAAAGCCCAGAAAAGATTTTGGCGAATCACGCGCATGGTACGGCGGGAAAGCTCGATTGCGTCGGGCACGCCATTCAGGTTGCCGCGCATAAGAGTGATATCGCCAGCTTCGATGGCGATGTCGGTTCCGGAGCCCATGGCGATTCCCAAATCCGCCTGGGCCAGTGCCGGAGCGTCGTTGATGCCGTCGCCGACCATGGCCACGCGCTTGCCCGCGGCCTGCAATTTGCGCATCTCGGCGGCTTTTTGATCGGGCAGCACTTCGGCCAGCACGTGCTCGATAGCTGCCTCGCGCGCCACCCGTTCGGCAACGGCGCGGCTGTCGCCGGTGAGCATCCATACATCGAGGCCCATGGTACGCAATCGGGCGACGGCGCCGGCGGCTTCGGGCTTGATGGTGTCGGCGATTTCGAAACTGCCCGCCGCCGCGCCATCCACCGTCACCGTGACTCCCGGCCGGCCCACCACTACCTGGCGTCCGTCCACGCGGGCGTGCACCCCGTGGCCGGCCATGGCCTCAAATTCAGCCGGCTCCGCCAGCGCGATGCCGCGCTCCGCCGCGGCCTCCACCAGGGCTTTGCCCAGCGGATGCTCGGAGTAGCGCTCGGCGCTGGCGGCCAGGCGCAGCAGATCGTTTTCGACGAAGCCGGCGGCAGGCAGGATGGCGGTGACCACCGGCTTGCCGTGCGTGAGGGTGCCGGTCTTATCCAGCACCACGGTATCGATCCTATTCGCCATTTCGAGCGCTTCGCCGCCCTTAATGAGGATGCCGCGCTCGGCACCGCGCCCGGTTCCCACCATGATGGCGGTGGGCGTGGCCAGCCCCAGCGCGCACGGGCAGGCGATAATCAGCACCGCTACAGCGTTCACCATGGCCGTGGCAAAGGGCCCCAGAAAGAACCACGCTGCGAAGGTGACGGCTGCCAGCGCCAGCACGCTCAGGGTGAACCAGCCGCTCACCACGTCCGCCAATCGCGCCACCGGCGCCCGCGCCCCCTGCGCCTGGCGCACCATCTCGATCATCCGCCGCAGGACGGTGCCGCGGCCCACCTCGGTGGCCGTGAAGCGGAAGCTGCCGGAGCGGTTGAAGGCGCCTGAAAAAACCGTGCCGCCCGGGCCCTTCTCCACCGGCATGCTTTCGCCGGTGAGCATGGATTCGTCAATGGCCGATTCGCCCGCCACGATGGTGCCATCCACCGGGATGCGCTCGCCCGGCCGCACCACCACCGTATCGCCGCGGCGCACCTCGGCTACCGGCATCTCCACTTCCGCGCCGTCGCGCACAACCCGGGCGCGGGGCGGCTCCAGATCCATCAGCCGCCGTATGGCTGCACCGGCCTTGGCACGCGCCCGCGCCTCCAGCAGCCGCCCGGTAAGAATCAGCGCAATGATCACGGCGGCGGCTTCAAAGTACACGTCATGGCCGCCGCGCACCGTCACGTAAACCGAATACAGAAACGCTGTGCCGGTGCCCAGCGCGATCAACGAGTTCATGTTGGCCGAGCGGTGCCGCAGCGCGCTCCATGCAGCCGCGTAAAAACCACCGCCGGCATACAGCACCACGGGCAGCGTCAGCGCCAATTGCACCCATGGCCAGCGGTGCAGCATGCCGAGCGCCATCACCGGCGCAGCGAACCCGGCGGCAACCATCAGCCGGCGCCGGTAGACCAGTTCGGCCGGCGGGCCCGCGGAAGCGCTCTTGCCGCTCTCGGGCACGCTATAACCCAAGTCCTCAATGGCGCCGATGAAATCGCGCACCCGGACCTTCGCCGGATCGTACTCCACGGTCGCAGTCTCGGTCGCCAGGTTAACGCTGGCCCGCCAGACGCCGGGGGTTGCCGAAAGAGTTCGTTCAATCGCCCTGGCGCAAGCGGCACACGTCATGCCACCCACCGGCAGGTCGATACGCTCGGGCGCGGCGACGCTCATGCGCCTGCTTCGTAGCCAAGCTGGCGAATCGCCTGGACCAGCGTTTCCGGCTTCACGCGCGCCGGGTCGTATTCCACTTCGGCGCTGGCGGAGCCCAGGTCCACGCTCGCCTTGCCGACGCCGGGCGTGGCTGCCAGCTTGCGTTCCACGCTGCGCGCGCAGTTGTCGCACGTCATGCCGTGCACGGAAATCTTCACAGTCGAATGGGCCATACTTATATGATGCGCTTTTGGCCCCCGCCGTCACAGGAGGCGTTTTGACTTTCGCGGATCTGGCTCTGGCGCGCCGCATTGAGCGCGCCCAAACCGTCCAGACGCTCGGCTGTGCGCCCGGGAACGCCGCGTCGATCGAGATCGCCGACGGCTGTGCGATCTTTGCAGGGGTCGATTCGCCGCTCACCCAAGCCGTCGGGCTGGGCCTGAACGGCGCCGTCAGCGAGGCCGAGTTGGACGAATTGGAAAGATTCTTCCGCTCGCGCGGCGCACGAGTCGCCGTCGAGGTCTGCCCGTTGGCGGATGCCCGCTTCCTCGAGATGCTGGGTGCGCGCGGTTACCACATCGCCCAATTTGACAACGTGTTGGCGCGTTCGCTCGCGGGGGTCGAAATCGTCATTACCCCGCGCGTGCGCAGAGCCACGCCCACCGAAACCGACGTGTGGGCGTACTCCGTGGGCCGCGGCTTTTTCGAGCGAACCGAGCTGACCACCGAGGAGATGGATATAGGCCGCTGGGTATTCGGCATGCCCGGTGCGATGTGCTATTTGGCCTGTGCGGAAGGCGGCACGCCGGCCGGGGGAGCCGCACTCATCGTCACCCAGGGCCTGGCTACGCTGTTTGCCGACGGCGTGGCGCGCCCCTATCGCCGCCAGCGCCTGCACCAGGAGTTGATTGCGGCGCGGCTCAATGAGGCGCTGGCGCAGGGTTGCGATGTGGCCGCGGCTACCACTGCTCCGGCCGGCGCCTCGCAGCGCAACTACGAGCGCCTGGGCTTCCAGGTGGTTTACACGCGCGTAACGTTAACCAAATAGGCGGGACTTTCAGCCAGGTCGGCCCGCAGCTTGGCAAGCTGCCCCACAAACGAACATTTTCAGGTAGCGGAGCCTTTACTAAATCGGCGAGATTTCCGCCTTGCCGCACGCACTACATCCACTTGCCCGAGATTGCTCTCATCGTGACGTCGGATAGCCGGCTGGTGGTGTGCCTGGTTTCACTCGCAGTCTGGATTCTCCTCAGCAGCCTGGACGATCTGTTCATCGCCCTTGTCGCCATTTTTCCCAAGGGCGAACGCTGCTGCCGCTGGCCCTCTGACGCGGAGGTATCGGGCATCTCCGAACGCCGCATGGCCATTCTGGTTCCGTTGTGGAAGGAGCAGCGCGTCATCGGGCGGATGCTGGAAAGCAACCTGGCCGCCATCCAGTATGCAAATTACGACTTTTTCGTCGGCGCTTATCTGAACGACCCTCTTACCGTGACGGCCGTCGCCGAGGCCGCATGCCGCTCCTCTCGCGTGCACCTCGCCCTGGTGCCGCACGGCGGGCCAACATCCAAGGGCGATTGCCTGAATGCGATCTTCGATTACCTGGCCGAGTACGAAACCGCCCGGGGCGTGCGTTACGAAGTGATTGTGAGCCATGACGCGGAGGACGTGGTGGCGCCGGAATCGCTGCGGCTGATCAACTGGTTTTCACGCGACTACCAGATGGTGCAAATCCCCGTGCTGCCGTTGCCCACCGACCTCGCCGAGATGACCCACGGCGTCTACTGCGACGAATTCGCCGAGTATCAGCAAAAAGACATTCCCGCGCGCCAGCGGCTGGGCGGCTTCCTGCCCTCCAACGGAGTCGGCACGGGCTTCGATCGCAATGCGCTGGAGCGGCTGGCGGCCACCCGCGGCGGCCGCATTTTCGACCCCGCCTGCCTCACCGAAGACTACGAGAATGGCTTCCGCCTGCACGCCCTCGGCTACCGGCAGCTCTTTGTGCCCCTGCGGCTGCCTGCCGCCGCGCCGCTGGCTACGCGCGAATACTTCCCACGCGGGCTGCGCGCCACCATCCGGCAGCGTAGCCGTTGGGTGGCCGGGATTGCGCTGCAAGGCTGGGAGCATCACGGCTGGCGCGCCCCGCTGCGCCAGGTGTATTTCTTTTGGCGCGACCGCAAGGGCCTGGCGGGGAACCTGCTTTCGCCCTTCGCCAACCTCCTGTTTATCTGCTGGATCGCGGGCTGGCGCAGCTTCGGCGGCGTGCCCGCGTGGGCGGCCCGCCTGTGCGCCGCAACCTTAGGTCTCTCCCTGGTCCATTTCCTGATTCGCACCACTTTGAGCGCGCGCGTTTACGGTTGGCGGTTCGCCGCCGGCGTGCTGCCGCGCATGTTCTGGGGCAACCTGCTGAATAGCGCGGCTACCATTTCCGCATTGCGCCAATTCGCCACGGCGCACATGTACGGGCGCACCTTGGCCTGGCGCAAAACCGACCATAAGTATCCGGCGTGCCACACTCCCGGGCAAGGCCGGCTGGGCGAACTGCTGGTGGGCATGCGAGCCATTTCGCTCGAGGACCTCGAGGCGGCGCTCGCCACCTGCCCGCCGGACATCCGCCTGGGTGAGCACCTGCTCAGTCTGCACAAACTGAAAGAGGAAGAGCTCTACCAGGCGTTGAGCGCGCAGACGGGGCTGGAACTGGGAGTCCCGGATCGCGGCGAAGTCGTGCTCGCTGCCACCCGCGCCCTCCCCGCTGAAACCATCCGCCGTATCAGTGTGCTCCCATACCGCGTTGATTTCGGCCAGCTCCACCTGCTAACCCCTGAAGTCCCCTCGCTGCGCATGACCCAGGAGTTGGCCGCCCTGTGCCCCCTCGACTTGCGCTTCCGCCTGGTGCGCCCCAAGGATTTCAATCGCTTGTGCGAGCGGTATCTGCGGTGAAACAGGCAACCGGCCTGCCCGGGCCGGGCATCTCGGTGAGTCCCGCTGCCAACCCTTGATAGATCAGGCTGGGATGCGGTTTTTGAAGGCTCGCTCGTAGAATTGGTAGCCGGATTTGCTTACGACGAACGTTCGGTTCGAGGTTGATTCGAGAAACCCCTGATCCTGCAGTTCCGCCACGGTGGCCGGATCGAGCGCGTCCTTGTATGGCTTCCTGCTTTTGCGCTGATCCTTGATGCTGCGTGGGAACAGGGGCCAAGGTTTATGCTGCGATTGAGCCACGAGGTACATCCGCAATTCAACCAGATCCCGTAAGGCGTGTAGACCGTCCTCACTCATCCTGTTCTCCGGCGTGACCATGCGCTCTCCTATTATCGCGAACCGAGGGCTCAAACGGGGCCATGGCACTTTTCAGTGGGCAGCATTGCTCACTAAGGAGCGCCTGATTCATCACCCGTCAAAAACACTTGCCTCCATTTTCGTCCTCACGGTACGAACGTTATGTTGCCCCTGCCGCCTTGCGCTGTTTGGTTTGGCCGGCATGGAGTTCGTGCCGATGCTGCCAGTGCTGCCAAGCCAGGCTCAGAATCCGGACTACTTCTGTGGCATCGAACGGCTTCGCCAGCACGTCGTATGCGCCGAGATTAATGGCCTCCGCCCATAGCTGTTCGTCTGCCAGCCGGGAGGCGACGATCACCAGCGGCGGATCGGGTAGAACCGAGGCGTGCTCCAGCATCTCTCGCCACGAACCCGGCAACATATCGCATTCACAGATTACGATTGGAATCGATGTCTCCCGCATAACGCCAAACGACGCAGCGAGGGTGGGGCTTGCGATCAGGTTCCATTCCGCGCTCACCGGGGGCCGGTCGCGGTCAAGCAGGATACGCTCCAAAGAATCGCTGTCTTCGACGTTGGGGCTGACGGACAGAACGGTCGCACTTTCAGCGATAGCGGGCTTGCCTCCGTGCGGTCTCTTCATGCCGTTCCATCCTGCGGCGTTTCAAGCTTCCCACGGGCGGCATCGCCCACCCTCGGTCACGCCGTACTCGCTGCCGCCGATTGTGGTGCCACGGTCAGTTCACTGACCATATTCAGAAGTTCATGACGCTGAAAGGGCTTTGAAAGCAAGCCCATCGACGGTGAACCGAGCCTTTCCAGGTCACTGTAGTCCCGGCCCGTCCAGTCGCCCAACGGATAGCCGGATGTCAAAATCACAGGCAAATCGGGAATTTCCGAACGAAGCAGCAGCGCCACTTGTATCCCCGAACTTTGTGGCAACGTAACATCTGCGACCAACAGATCGATCGAGCGGCTATGCTGCGTGAAGAGCCGAATGGCTTGCTCGGCACTAGTGGCTTCGATCAGCGTGAATTCTCTCAACATGTGGCGCAGCAGCGTCATTAGAGCGGGTTCATCTTCGAGAACGAGAAGCGTCTTCATTTTGCCCCCCTTGTTATCAGGCCGCGTCCCCTCCGAACGTTTTCCCCTTCACCTCTCGGACGGCTGTTAGAAGATCCTCCTCGGGTGAACCGCCTCGAAAGCCTCGAGCGAGCCAGAGGTCGTATGCCAGATCGACAACCTCCCGGTCGGTCTGCGACCGAGGAATGTCTTGCCGGATGGGAATTACACTTGCACTATGCTTTGCCATTGTGTTGTTACCCCTTCCGCTGTACTGTCGCCTTCTGAAACGAGGGCGTGGCCTTATGTCCCATTTCGGAGGAAATAGGTTGGAGGGCGGCCACGCCCACGTGGGATCGGACCCCACGCCGATCCCAAACCGGACCTCACCAAAGCGGTCGTCCTTAACTCCTGGAGTTCCAGCACCATCGTCTGTTTCCCAATCCCTCTGGTTTCGGTCACGGATGGTGGTGCTGCTGCTGTTGGGACGATCGAGTCGCTGCGGTGTAAGCAATGCTCGCTCAAGATCTTTGCGCTCCGAGCGAGCCTTCGGACACGAGTTTTGTCGCATCCATCAGTGCCCCTCTCTCCCCGTGTCAGCAGGGCCAGTTGTTAAATCCAACGATGACAGTTGGAGGGAAGATAGCATGCGGATTTATCTTCGGCTGTTCAAAATTGACCACATCGGAGGCGCTACTTGTTAATTCCTCGTTCCGGATGGCTTGCTTGCTAACACAAAACCGTGCGATAAAATTAGGGAAGGTGGCAGCCCGGGATCGGCGGGTGTGAGAGTACCGCAGGCGCCGGGAGTAAGCGTATGAAGCCCAAGAAAAAACTCAAGCGGCATTTGGATCTGAAGGCTGTTCTGACCAAGGCCAACGGTGGAGACACCAACTACCGTACTAACGACCGCATCTTCGTCCAGGGCCAGGCGGCCGACACCCTTTTCTATCTCAGAGAAGGCAAGGTTAAGCTCACCGTCCTCTCGAAACAAGGAAAGGAAGCAGTGGTCGCCATTTTGAAAGAGGGCGATTTCTTTGGCGAAGGATGCCTGGCGGGGCAGACTTTCCGTATGGCAAGCGCGGTTGCGATGTCGGAGTGTTGCACCATAAAAGTCGAGAAAGCGGCAGTGCTCAGGCTCCTCCATGAGGAGCCGTCATTCAACGAATTGTTCCTAGCGCATCTTCTCGCCCGGAACATCAAGATTGAAGAAGACCTGGTTGATCAGTTGTTCAACTCCAGTGAGAAGAGGCTGGCACGCGTGCTCCTCTTGCTGGCGAATTTCGGGAAGGATGGCGGACCCCAAGCGGTCATTCCAAAGATCAGCCAGGAAACGCTGGCCGAAATCATCGGCACGACACGTTCAAGGGTCAGCTACTTCATGAACCGCTTCCGCAGGTTTGGGTTCATCGATTACGACGGCGGCCTCGAGATCCATAGTTCATTGCTGAGCGTCGTCCTGCACGACTAAGGCATCGGCGCCATGGGGATAAGAATCCCGTCAAGCGTCGCGACAACTCGGAACCTCGCTCTGCAGCCGAAGCCCACCGCCCGGCCGCGCTCGCGATATTGCGGCTCAAGCTGTTGGGCGCGGTCGCGCTGGTGGTCTCTAGGCAACGTCGGACACCCTTAACCTCCGCCGTGCGCCGTGGCGGATATGCGATACGTCGACCCGTTTCTCTCTTTCTAATATTCGGTATATCGCGCGGTAAATGTGAGGCTTGTTCCCGTACAGCATATGCCGGAGCTTGTCGTTCTCGGGTGTGACTGGGCATCGGCCTGGTTGTTCTTCCAGGCTGAGAATCGCCTCCTTGATGCCTCGATACCATTTCAGAGCCGCCTCGGAATGCTCGGCGTCGATATACGCGTACAGGTAGGCAAGATCACGCTCGGCGCGGGCCGTGAGGTTAACGAGGTATGCCATTTTCGGTTTCGAATTCTGCAAAAAACTCCCTCGCTGGCCGCACCTTTCCCTGTTTCGCGTCCTCCAAGCCCTGACGGATACCCTCCCGTGTCTCCGCCCGGGCGGCGATGTCGAGCAGTCGCTGGTAGGCTTCGGCGTCCTGCACGACGGCTGCTGCCCTCCCCTTCACCGTCAACACAACGGGGCGCCTATTCTTCCTAAGCTGTTTCATGAAGTCGCCGGAACGGCGGCGAAAGGTCGTCAGCGATTGGATGTCCTTGGTGATGTCAATCATGTCCCTTGCTCCTGCGCCGGAAGGCACCTTTTTAGGTGCTACCAGAATAGCGCATTCCCGTAGAGCGCAAAACGGCGCGGCCTGCGAAAACCTTGGAGACCACTACAAAAAACACTACAGTGGCCCAAAAGCGAAGGGCCTGGATTTTCGTCCAAGCCCTGTTAATTACCTTATGATCTGTGGTGCGGAGAGGGGGACTTGAACCCCCACGAGATTTCTCCCGCTAGCACCTCAAGCTAGTGCGTCTGCCAATTCCGCCACCTCCGCGTTGTGTGGCTATTTCTTGTTCGGCGCCTGCTGGGCGGGTTTGCCCGGCGCCGCAGGGACAGGGATGTGGACGGTCTGCGACGGCACTGCCGGAGCCTGGCCCGGAAGCTGTCCCGGAGCCGGAATGGCCGGCGCCTGCGTCCTGACGGGAGCGCTCTTGGTCGAGCCGCCTTCCAAAACCGTCGTTCCCAAGCCGGCACCCTTTGTCGCCAGGATGGAGAGTGAAAGCGACGTAATCATGAACAGAACCGCCGAAATGGTCGTCGCCTTCGACAAGAGCGTGGCCGAACCACGGGGGCCGAACGCCGTTTGAGAGCCCATGCCGCCAAAGGCCCCGGCCAGGTCCGCCGCCTTCCCGCTCTGCAATAGCACCACGATGATCAGGAAGATACAGACCAGGATGTGAACCAGAAGAAAAAGAATATACATGCTGATTCACCAGTATAAGAGACGGCGTTGCGGCGGGTCAAACGGGGTGGGCGGGCGATGCGGGCGGCGCCGGGTCCGCTTCGAGCTCAAATTGCGCGCGGACCTTCCCGGGGAGAACGCTGCGGCTGCGTTTGAAGGCGTACATAGCACGGTCGGCTTCATCCAGGGTCTGGCGGAGCGGCCGGTCGCGTCCGTCGGCAACGCCCCAACTGAAGGAAATCGGCAGCACGCCGAACCCGCGCACCCGGAAATCGCTTAAGCGCAGCTCGAGTTCGCTCATGCGCTTAGCCGCACCCTCGATAGTCTGATTCAGGAAAAGGATGACAAACTCGTCGCCACCCCAGCGATAAGCCTCGTCCTCATGGCGGATGGATCGTTGGAGCAGGTTGCCCACATTGCGTAGAATCTCGTCGCCCACCAGATGTCCATAGCGGTCGTTGACCTCCTTGAAATTATCCATGTCGCACACCGCCACCACGCAGTCCAGCGGGGCCGGTTGTTCCACGCGCCGCGACATCGCCGCCTGGTTGAGCAGCCCGGTGAGGCCGTCCACGTCGGTCCGGTTGCTGTTTTCACGCCGCAGGCTCTCAACTTCGGCGACCAGGCCCCGCAGCCGGTCCATTTGCGTCTCGCTCCACATCGCCATGGCCGAAAAGGCCATCACGCAGTGGAGCGCGAAATCGTAATAGGTCTCGTGATGCAGATAGCGGGCCCAGTCCGGCGCATTCCCCCGGTTGAACATCCACAGGAAGATGAAGGCGTGTTCGAAGAACGCCGCCGACAGAACGATCAGCGAGAACCGGAACATGCGAAACCCGAGCCCGCCGTGACGCCGGAGCTGCAAGAAGTTGTACAGATAGATGAAGCCCAGCAGGAGAGCGTGCGACGAATGGTAGGCTTCCAGCCGGGAGACCATGGCAATGGCGAATACCACGGTCACGAAAACCGGCAGCAGGGCGATCAGGCGGAGGATAGCGCGCCATTCCCGCAAGCCGGTGCCGAAGCCGGCGCGCGCCGCGGCAATCAGCACAATTGCGAAGGCGAAATCGAAGGTGGTGTATGGAGCCAGCCAGCCCGTCCCGCCGTGGCTCAGTAACTCGAAGCCGAACACCGTGGCCATGGCGCGCAGCCCCCAGGCCGCCGCCCACAAACCGAAATAAACGGCACGCGACTGGCGCCACAGAAACAGGAAGACCAGGCCGAACAGCAGCGACCCGATCACCTGGATGAAAAACGCGGTGAGGTCGGCTACGGGACTGGAGGGATCCATGGCTCAATCTCCGCAGATAGCGTGCCGGCGCGCGCCACGCGCTTTGCCAGTGGCTTCGTCCACGTCCACAATCACGGCATGCAGCTCCACGCCCCGGCGCGCCGCTTCCAGGCGCACGGGCAGTGCGGTGAGGAAACGTTGGATGACGATTCCCGTCTCTACCCCGATCACCGATTCGTAGGGCCCCGTCATGCCGCAATCGGTCTGGTAAGCCGTGCCGCCTGGCAGGATGCGGGTATCGGCGGTGGGGATGTGGGTGTGGGTGCCGATCACCGCCGAGATCTTGCCGTCGAGATGCCAGCCCATGGCCATCTTCTCGCTGGTCACTTCCGCATGGAAATCCAGGAAGCGCACACGAATCGCCGGATCCAGTGCCGCCAGCATCTGGCTCGCCTTGCGAAACGGGCAATCCGTAACCGGCATGTGGGTGCGCCCTTGCAGGTTCAGTACGGCGCACTCCACGCCGTTATGCGCCTGTACGGTTACCATACCGCAACCCGGCCCTTCAGGGTAGTTACCGGGACGTAACAGGCGCGGCTGGCGCGACAGGTAATCGTAAATCTCGCGTTTATCCCAAATGTGGTTGCCGCTGGTAAGCACGTCCAGCCCCAGCGCAAAAAGTTCCTCGGCCACCGCCGGTGTAATACCGAATCCGCCTGCCGCATTTTCCGCATTGGCAATGGCCAGATCGATGGCGTTGGTGCGGACGATGTCTTCCAGATGATCGGCGACGATCCGCCTCCCTGGAGAAGCAAAAACATCCCCAATAAACAAGATATTCATTCTCTGATTCCTCACCTTAGCACGTCGGCGCGGCGAGAACTGCGGTTTACCGGCGGCCGGCGATTGGCATGGGTTATTGCAGGCGGGGACGGTCCTGCTCGTTCAGCACCAGACCGTCGAAGATGGCCAGAACCTGCTTGCGGTAGCTATAAACGCGGCGCAGACTCTCCCGGAACGGGATCTCAAAGTCTTTGGCCTTCAACCACTTCTCGATCATGGTGCGGGGCACGTCGATGTCCTGGCGCAGGGTTTCCACGTCATGCCCGCGGAGGAACAGGCCGTAGAAAAAAGCTGCCTCGCGCTGCGGGGCTAATGGATCGAACTCGTCTCTCGCCGTCATACAACTACTCAGCGAAAATGTAAGTATACCGAGGGCCGAACCGCACGGCAAGTACCCGTTGCGTGAACTGGGGATTACATCGCACCGGAGGCGCCGCGGTCCTAATGCAATCGTCCGATTTTGTCCGGAGGCCAGTAAACGAACACGGCTTTGCCGTAAATGCTGCGGCGTGGCACGTAGCCCCAGGAGCGGCTGTCGCTCGATTGCGAGCGGTGATCTCCCAAGACGAAATACATGTCCGGAGGCACGACTTCATCTCTTGCATGGGGGCCCGGCGGCCAGGAAATCGTGTCGCGGTATTGCCCAGGGACGTAGTCTTCCTTGAGCGGGATGTCGTTGACGAACACCTGGCCAGCGTTGATCCGCACGCGGTCCCCGGGCAGGGCGATCACCCGCTTGATGTATGACTTGCTCTCGTCATAGTGGAAGACCACGGTGTCGCCGCGCTCGATTGCGCCAAGTCCGAAGCGGTAGGTGAACTTATTGATGAAGATGCGCTCCTGGTCGGTGAGCGCCGGTTCCATGCTGGTGCCTTCCACCTTGACGGGCTGGTAGATGAAGACGATCAGCACTACCGCGATGAGCACGGAAAGCGCCAGGTCGCGTACCCACGCCAGCGCACTGCCGTCGCCGAAGCGCGCCGGGCGCGAGCCAGTTTGGTCGGGGGAAAGCGGCGGGACGGATTCGGGGCTTTGTCCGACAGGCATCCGTAAGCATTATAGACGTTCCCGGCCGGATAGCGGTTCCCCGAAGGCGCTCTAGGCAGCGATGGGACGCGGCCGGCGATGACGGCCTGGGAACGGCACGGAGAGCGGCCGCGGCCGGTTTCGCTTTTGCAGTTGCTCGAGTTGGCGCATCACCTGCCCCCGTTCGGCTATGGCACGGCGCTCCTTGGCGCGCGCGCCGAGAAAACAGCCCCACAAGAGGGCGACTGACACCGTCATCGCCGATAAGCCCTGTCCCGTTATCTTGAACAACGGCATCAATCGCCCGTCTCGCGGTCCGAAGTTGCAATCCATTTACCACCCTCCAACCCCATCTATCGGCGGGAACCGGCGAGAACACCAGTGTGCGCCATCCGGCACAGCGGGGTTACGAGGGCACGTCGCGCCGCAGCGGCTCACTGTGATGGCACACCGGTTTTGTCCCATAATGAAGGGCATGACTCCTGAAACGGTTGCCGCCCCGGCGGCGCCCGCTTTGCCGCTGACGCTCGAAGGGGCCAGCGTCCTCCACCAGATGATGCGGTTCCGCCGTGCCATGTGGCGCGCGCTGCCCGAGGGGGGCCGCGCCGAGATTCTGACCGAAGCCGCCGCGGTTTTGGGCCGTATGCAAGCGCACGCCGATGGGCGCGAAAGCGCCCTCTATTCGCTTCTCGGGCACAAGGGCGACCTGATGATCGTGCACTTTCGCCGCAGCTTCGAAGAACTGAACCAGGCGGAGATCGAACTCGCCCGCCTGCGGCTGGGAGATTATCTGGAGCCGTCCACTTCCTATCTTTCCGTGGTCGAACTGGGCCTCTACGAATCCAGCGCGAAGGTCTACGCCGGCTTGGCGGCGAAGGGGATTGAGCCGAACTCGGAGGAATGGAAGACGGGAATCGAGGAAGTGCTGGTGCGGCAGCGCGCCGCCATGGCGCCGCGGCTGTGGCCGCGGATTCCCGAATCCAAATACCTGTGCTTTTACCCTATGGACCGCCGGCGCGGCGAATCCGTCAACTGGTACCGCGAGTCCATGGCGGACCGCCAGCGCATGATGTCCGAGCACGGACTGATCGGCCGGCGCTATGCGGGCGAGGTGCGGCAGATTATCAGCGGCTCGATCGGGTTCGACGATTGGGAATGGGGCGTCGACCTGTTCGCGGAAGATCCACTGGTATTCAAGCGGCTGATCTACGAAATGCGCTTCGACCAGGCGAGCGCCCTCTACGCCCTGTTCGGGTCCTTCTACGTCGGGCTGCGCGTGCAGGCGGGTGGCTTGGGAGGGCTGCTGGACTTCTGACCCGGCGCACCGCGCTGTGGGGCCGGCGCTGCGTTCAGGGAATCTTTTCCGCGTGTGGCCGCCCGCCGGCCAGATGGCGATAGAAGCCAAGATCGGTTCCGGTGAGCATCTTGGTGGCAAACAAAATCTGTCCCGTGTGCATGGAGAAATGCTCCACCACGTGGTAGACGGCCTCCAGCACGGATACCCGGTAGCCCTGCACCACCAGCGGCGCAGCCAGCCGTTCGTGAGTAAGCGCGGCGATTACGGCAGTAGCTTCGTCCACGGTTTCGCGCAGGCGGGCGCTGAGCTCGGGGACGGAGGCGCCGCTACGGGCGCCGAATTCGCCGTCGCGGTCGCGCGTGTCCGGTTGGCCGCCGACACCGGAAACGATCCACTGACGCACGTTGCCGCATAGGTGCAGCACCAGATTGCCGATGGCGTTTTCGTTCTCCCCGCCGCGCGCCCATACCTGCTCCGGCGTGAGCTTGCCGAGACAGGTATCAATGCGGGGAGCCAGTTCCTTGAGCCTGCCGACGGAGCAATCCAGAAACAAGCGATCGGTTTCGGACATCATTCCTTGAGTGTACCCGTCCGCTGCCCCGTGACTTCGGGCGCCCGAGCGCGATTCAGGGCTGGCGGAGCGCACGCCGCCATGCATGCGGCGACGCTGGGTTCCGGGCGAGTCCCCGGCCGATTACTTCTTCGGGTTCAAGTCCCGCTTGAGGTGGCTTACAATATCGGAGGCGGTGCGGTTCATTTCCTTGCCGTCAAAATCCTTGGGCGGCGCATATATGGACCAGATCACCTGGCGGGACTTGGCGTCCACCAGGAACACCGTACCCCGCGCCCGACTGAACCCGGAGCTGGTGGCGGGATTGCTCAGCGTATTTTCCGTCTTTGCCAGCAGGTCTGGAGGCGCCGGCTCATCCGGTTTGGCTTTGGGATTCAAGCTGGCCGGTTTTGCTGGCGCCTCATCGCCAGACTTGGCCAGGGACTCCGGACTGGCCGCTTTTGCAGGTGTCTCATCGCCAGACTTCGCTGGGGACTCCGAACTGGCTGGCTTGGCCGGCTCGGGGGGCTTGGGCGACGGCGAGAAACCCTCCAACTGCTCCTGGAAGCCTTCGCTGATGTGGTCGGTGAAAACGGCATCGGCCAGCTTGGGGTCCGTGACCACGCGGAAAACATGCTCGCTGGTGAGCTGGTTGGCCAGATACTGGTCCATGCCGCGCGCCATTGGCAGCAGGTACACGGAATGCACGCCGGCCAGATCCGCCGCGCAGGCCAGCGCGCCGGCAAGCGGCAGCAGGCACAGACATCGCTTCATGGTTTTCATCATAGCAACCGGCTTCTATGAGACTAGGACGGCGCGCGCGCGGAAAAAGTCTGCGCTGCAGGGCGGTCTCAAGGACTAAACCATGTCCTCCCGGCTGGAAAATGAGATCGAACGCTACCTGGCGGAGCTGGCGCGAACCGCGGCCTCGTCCCACACCCTCGATGCCTACCGCAGCGACTTGCGGCAATTGCTCGACTTCCTTTCCCCGCCGGGAACCGAGCCTCCGGCGCCGGAAGCGATCGATCTGCTGCTGCTGCGCGAATGGATGCTCTGGCTTTACCGGCAAGAACTGGAGGCGGTCAGCATTCGCCGCAAAGTGGCGGCGGTGCGCGGCCTGTTTCAATTCCTGCAGCGCGAGGGGGTTGCCGCCATCAATGTGGCGCGCCTGCTGCGGCTTCCCAAGGCTCCACAGAAGCTCCCCGTGGTGATGACGGCGGAGCAGATGAACACCCTGCTCAACGATGTGGCCGCCGGCAAACTGGAGCGGCCGCACCCGGCGCGCGACCGCGCCCTGCTCGAGATCCTTTACGGCTGCGGGGTGCGCGTGAGCGAACTGGCTGGCTTGAATCTGGACGATCTCGACCGCGGTTCCCTCACGGCGCGCAGCGCAGCCGGCGTGACCGCTGCGCGAGAGATGTGGATTCGCGTGCGCGGCAAGGGCAAGAAGGAGCGCCAGGTGCCGCTGCCCGGCCAGGCCGCCGCAGCGCTCGAGCGGTACCTTGCAGAGCGGCCCGTGGTGCGCGACGAGCGCGCGGTATTCCTCAATCATCGTGGCCGGCGCCTGAGCGTGCGCGGCATTCACGGCATCGTCAAGCTCTATGCCACGGCTCTATGCGGCGATCCGTCGGTCCATCCGCACGGCTTCCGCCACGCTTATGCCACCCATCTGCTCGCCGGCGGCGCCGATCTCCGCGCCATCCAGGAGCTATTGGGACACGCGCGGCTTTCCACCACCCAGAAGTACACCCAGGTATCGCTCACCGACCTGATGAAGGTGTACGACAAGGCTCACCCCAAGGCGTAGCGCGTGGCGGCCCGTCGATTCCATTTGCGCGCCGAATTCGCGCCCATGCTGCGCATGGCCGTGCCGCTGGCGCTGGCGGAACTCGGCTGGATGGCGATGGGCCTGGAGGACACCATCATGGCCGGCCGTCTGGGCGCGGCCGCATTGGGCGCGGGCAGCCTGGGAGCCATGCTGTTCTACCCCATCGCCATCTGCGGTACCGGCCTTTTGCTGGGAATGGATACGCTGGTGGCGCAAGCGCACGGCGCCGAAGACGCCGTGGATTGCCGGCGCACGCTGGTCAATGGCGTTTGGCTCAGCCTGGCGATCGCGCCGTTTCTTGCGGTGCTGATCCTGTTGCTGATTCCTCTGCTGCGCGCCACCGGGACCAACCCCAGCGTGATGGCCCTGTTCGATCCGTTCCTGAAGGCGCTGGTATGGGGCCTGCCGCCGCTGCTGTTCTACGCCGCTTTCCGGCGCTACCTGCAGGCCATCGACGTGGTCAAGCCTGTTACGTTCGCGTTGGTGAGCGCCAACGTGGTGAACGTGCTGGGCAACTGGGTGCTGATGTACGGCCATTGGGGTGCTCCGCGTATGGGCCTGGAAGGCTCGGGGTGGTCGACGACGATTGCACGCTGTTACATGGCCGCAGTGTTGCTGGCGGCAATCGTGTGGAACGAGCGGCACACTGGAGATATTCTGCTCACGGTCTCCTGGCGGCCTTCACTCGAACGCATACGCCGCCTGGCTGGTTTGGGGATGCCGGCGGCGCTGCAGATCCTGTTTGAAGGCGTGGTGTTCGGGCTGGTAAGCGTGTTTGCGGCGCACCTGGATGAAGCCTCGCTGGCGGCGCACAGCATCGCCATCAACGTGGTGTCGACAACATACATGGTCCCGCTCGGCATCAGCTCGGCGGCGGCGGTGCGTGTGGGGCAGGCGTGTGGCGCCGGCGACACGCGCGCTGCGGCGGCGCGCGGCTGGACGGCCATCCTGCTAGGCGCGCTCTTCATGGGCGGCGCGGGGGTGCTGCTGGGAGCTGCACCGCGCTGGATCGTCCGCATCTATACCCACGATGCCGCGGTGATCGCCAGTGGCGCGGTGCTGCTGCGTATCGCCGCCTTGTTTCAACTTTTCGACGGCCTGCAGGTGGTGGCCACGGGCGCGCTGCGCGGTCTCGGCGACACTCGCACGCCCATGCTGGCGCATCTGGCCGGTTATTGGGGTGTGGGCCTGCCGGTAGCGTACGTGTTGTGTTTTCGGTTTAGATGGGGCGCGGCGGGAATCTGGGTGGGCTTGAGCTCGGCTCTGATTCTGATTGGATGCGCGCTGCTGACGGCGTGGCGCCGGCGCGCCGCAAGGATCGGCGCATGACCGCTCCCCTCCGAATCGGTCATGCGCCCTGACTCCGCTACCAGCACTTCCCCTGTGGGCCTTTCGACCCGTGCCGATCGCTCTTGTCGAATTGGATACGCTTCGGGCCGGCGAGGATTCAGTTTTTTCGTGATAAGTGGCGCGCGCGGTTTTGCCCGCAGGGTCGGGATTCACCTCGACCCTTTCTTCGACGGTTCTCAGCGCGGCAGCCGCCAGATCAGGTAAAGCAACCCGATGGCGTATCCGGCGCCGGCTTGGAACTCCTGGTTTTGCAGGTACAACTGAAAGCGAAACGGCGCCGGCGTAGACCCTGGAGCCGGGTTCAGGCGCGGCCACAGCGCTGCTACCCGCGCCGCGTAAGATTCGTATTCCGGAAACAGGTGGCGTAGATGCTGCTCTTCGAGTTGGATCACGGGCAGATAGACGAACACAAAGACGCAGGCGAAAAGCAACGCCAACCACGGGCTACGGGCAGCGATGGCGAGGCCGGCAGCAACCAGCAGAGTGCCCAAGTAGAGCGGGTTGCGGGTGTAGGCGAACGGTCCGCCGGTGGAAAGTTGCCGATTCTTATCCAGGCACCCCGCCGCCCAACCGCGCAAGAGGAGACCGGCTAGCGAGACGGGAATGCCCCAGGCAAGCGACGCCGGTACGGGCCGGGACAACCAGGCGAATACCAGCGCGATGAGAAACCCGGACGGCACGCGCAGCCGCGCCACGGCATCGGCGTAGGGTTTGGGAAACTGAATCACTTGGCCACGCACCCGCTGGAGCCGCGCACCCAGCCAAGCGTGGCGCAGAGGGATTCGAACACCTCCTGGGGCGTGATCCGGCGCATGCTCTCATCGATGGCGTCGAGGCGTTTGTACGTGGTCTGGGCGGCCGGCCATCGCAGCACGCGGAGCGACCCGCCGTAAGGGCCATTGCGCACCGGGTCGGTGGGACCGAACAGCGCGACGCCGGGCTTGCCGAGAGCCGCGGCCAGATGCATGGGTCCGCTGTCCACCCCCACCACGGCGGCGGCGCGGCGGGTGGCATCGATCAAACCGGCCAGCCCGCTGGAGTGCGGCCAGATGCCCTCCGCAGTTCCAGGCGAGGCGGCCGGTGGAAGATTGAGCACCAGCGGAAGATGGCACTCGGCACTGAGAAGCCCGGCCAGGCCGAGGTAGTTTTCAAGCGGCCACTGCTTGGCGCGCCAGCCCGCCAGAGGCGACGCGAGCACGAAAGCGCCCTCCGGCAAAGGGCCTTCGGGCCGGCCGGCCGGCAGCGGGAAGACGCGGACCGCCTGGCTCGCGCCTGCAGCCGCGGCGAGGTCGAGATTGCGGTCCACCACATGCGCGGAGGCGCTCAAAGCGCGGTGGGTATAGAATACGCCCGCCGCAGGCTCGCGCAGTTGACTGCGGTCCCAGCCGAAAATGTGCCGGGGCCGCGCGGCAGCGGCCACCACAGCGGACTTGAGCAGCCCCTGGAAATCCACCGCAAAATCGAACGGCGCCGAGCGCAATTCGCGCCACGAAGCCAACAGCCCGGAGGCGTTGCGGCGCCGCAACAGTACTACGCGGTCGACAAACGGGTTGCCTTCGAGCAAAGCGGCCCATTGGGGTTCGATCACCCAGGTGAGATGCGCGTCAGGGAAACTTTGCTTGAGAGAAGCCACAGCGGGCAAGGCGTGGACGATGTCGCCCATCGCGCCCAGGCGGACTACGAGGATGCGCGGAGGGTTCTGGGTCAACGAAGGCTGCCAGTAACTATTCAATCACAATTCGCCGCCGCGGCTCGGTCAATCACAATTCGCCGACGCGGCTTGGTCAATCACAATTCGCCGACGCGGCTTGGTCAATCACAATTCGCGCCGTGGCTCGGCCGTGAGAATCACCCGACGGCGAAGATCATTTGGCGTGCCTCTAAGATTAAGTCATTTTCGCCGGAACTTGGCCAAATCTCTCCAGAAACAAAGAGCTTAACCCATGTTTTTGGATCGATCCTGGCCGAAATGGACGCTATTCCTTCGTCCCAACTTTGCGCAGAATCGCACACGCCACCCAGCAAGCTACGGGATCCCAGCAGGTTTGCCAGCCGGGACTGTGGGCTTGGCGGGTGCGCCGGTGGACTTGGAGGGCGCGTCATTGGGCTTGATGCCGGCCTTGGCGAGGATCGCATCCACGTACTCGCGCGTTTCCTGAGCGTCCGGCACGCCGCCGGATTCATCGACTGTTTTTGGTCCGGCGTTATAGGCACCCAACGCCTGAGCCAGATCGCCCTTATACTTATCGAGAAGTTGCCTGAGGTAGCGGGCACCGCCGTCGAGATTCTGCTTGGGATCGAAGGGATTGGCGACGCCCAACTCGGCGGCGGTTTGCGGCATGAGCTGCATCAATCCCTGAGCCCCTTTGACCGACACGGCACAGGCGCGGAATCCGGACTCCTGGCCGATCACGGCGCGCAGCAACCTGGGATCGAGACTCTGCTGTTTGGCGGCGTCTTCAATCAGCGGACCGGCCAGGCCGTCATCGAGGGGATCGCAATCCGGCGTCTCGACCGTCCCGGCCGACGGTTTAGCATCGAGCGGCATCAGCCACAGTCCCAGGTCCTCGGCTTGTTTGCGAATGGCAGCTCTCTGCTGCGCCATGGCCGCCCGCTGCAGTTCCGCGGCGGTGGGAGGCGGTTTGCCGTTGGCGGTGCCCGGCGGTTGCTTTGCCGCGATTGCCGCGCCGGGAGCGGCCGGCGGATTCGACGCCGCTGTAGACGTCTGCGCCAGCAGGCTATTGGTGACGCCAGTCAAAAATATGAGGAGGACGATCCACCCGGGAAATGCGGGCGGGCGCAAGAAACTCCACCGGGCGATTCGCGACCTTGGGCCTGATAATCGTCTCATCCAGCCTAGTTATCGGCTGAAACCGCGAGTCGCAAGAGGTGTGCCGGGCAAGGCCAGATGTGACCCGCGCGCCCACACGAAAACACGCGCGGAGGATAACGTAACCTGTTGAAGGCAAAAACCCTTTACAATAGGTACTTATCTTGCCGAGGTTTTGTGAATGCGAATTTCAGCCGCTCTATGTCTATCTGTTCTGATGTGCTCCGCCGGAGCTTACGCGCAGGCAGTTGCAGGGTTTGGCGCGATTACGGGAAAGGTGCGTGACATATACGGAGACGGCATCCCGGATACCACGGTGACCATTACCAACCGGGCGCTGGGCCTACGCCTGGTTTTGACGACGACCGACGATGGCGTCTTCTATGCACCCACGCTGGTGCCGGCCGCCGGCTACGTGGTGAGAGTGTCGCGCAAGGGGTTTACGGGCTGGGACGCAGCTAACCTCAGAGTGCCGGTCGGCGAGACGGTGAACTTCCACATCACGCTACAGCAGACGTCGGCGAGGACGAAACCGCAAACCGGCGTCGCGCCAGGGGTGCAGGACACCAAGAGCGGCGTCACCGATCTGATCAGCCGCGATGCAATTGCGGATTTTCCGCTAAGCGGCGAACACGTGGAATGGCTGGTGGCGGACTCGCCGCTGGCGGCGGTGGGCGGAATGCCGGATACCATCGGTTTCCGCGGCAGTCCTTCCTCCGACGTCGCGGTGGTGGACGGGTTGGACGCGAGCGACGGGTACTTTCTGAATAAAGCGGACCCGGTGCGTGCGTTTCCGGCGGAGGCGGTGGATAGCGTCCAGGTGATCGCTTCCACGGCGCCGATCGAGTACAATGCCACCGGCGGCATTGCCAACGCGGCCACGCGCACGGGCACTGAGGATTTTCACGGCGAAGTGTACGCGTTCTACCGCAACGGCAGTTTCGCTTCGCCGGACCGGTACGACCCGAGTTTCCGGCCTCCCGATAAACAGGAGACGGAGGGAGGGAACGCTGGCGGCCAGGCTCTGGACCGGCTCTACTACTTCGTGAGCGCGGAAGCGTCGAGCGGCAGTTCGGAAGGCATCAACCGCATCACGAACCCACTGATCGCCGACCCGAACAGCGTAACCGTGCTGACTTCGCGCTGCGGCGCCCCGGCGACGTCGGTGCAGTGCACGGCGGCCGAAAAGTTCATCCAGTCGCAGATGAACGTGATCGTACCGCGCTCCGAAAAGACTTATACCGGCCTGGCGCGCGCCGATTACCGTTGGACCGAGCGCACCAGTTTCAGCCTGGTGGCGGACGCGCAGCACTATCGCGCACCCAACGGAGCGCAGCAACTGGCTGTATCGCCGGACGGCAGCCTGTTGGGAAACAACGGCAACATGGGCGAGGAGACGCGGTACGCGGATGCCGGCTGGACCTCGCAACTGGGACCCAATGTGGTCAACCAATTGCGTCTCGGGTGGTACAAGGACCGCATCTCGGTGCTGCCGGAACCTCAGCAGTGGCCTTCGACCGGCGGGCTGGGGGTGACGGTGGCCGGGGTGAATATTGGCGCCAACCCGGACTATCCGGGCATCGTCCCCAGCGAGCAGCGTGGGCAGCTCGCGGAGAATTTCATGGTGGCGTCGGGCGCCAACATCCTGCGTCTCGGCGTCGATGCCGCCCGCGGCGAGGATTGGATCCACCAGGTCTACAATCAGGACGGCACATACGCTTATCCCTCGCTGACGGCCTTCGCGCAGGACTTCAGCTCCAATAAGACCAACGCCAAAGACTACACCCTGTTTACGCAGCAGTTCGGCGATGCGGAGCGCAGCCTGGGAACGGAATCGGTCGGGGTTTACGGGCGGGACGACTGGAAGGCGACGCGTAAGCTGCAGATAGAGTTCGGCATGCGCTGGGACAAGGTGAAATTGCCGCAGCCGACCGAGTACAACACCAGCTTCTACGAGACCCAGTACATTTCTTCGCCCAATATGACGCTGCAGCCGCGCGGCGGGTTTTCCTATCTATTGAACGATCGGACGGTGATTCGCGCCGGCTTCGGCATGTACTACACGCCGTTTCCGATGCAATTGATCGACGCGCTGTTTCTGGGCAACGGCTTGTACCAGACCAGCATCAGCGTGAACCCGTATCAGAGCGGCGCGCCGGTTTTTGCCAAGGTGATTGCGAAAGCCACCACCATCCCCAACGCCTCGAGCAACATCGCTTTCGCCAATTCGAAGTTTCGCAATGAGAATGAGCAGAGCGGGACGTTTGCCATCGAGCGCAGCCTGGGAAGGAATACGACGGTCACCATCAGCTATGTCTACGGCCGCGGCTTGCAACTGTGGACGGCGCAGGATCTGAATCTGAATCCTTCCAGTATTGACAAGACGTACACGGTCGATAATGCCGCCGGCGCCGCCGTCAATACGGTGACGCTGCCGATGTGGACCAGCAAGGTCAGCGCGCTCTATGGCCAAGTGTATAACCTTGTAAACAACGGAGCCTCGTGGTACGCCGCCGGGGTGGCGCAATTTCGCAAGCAGATGTGGCACGGGCTGACGCTGGATGGTTCCTACACGTGGTCGCAGTTGCTCGACACACAGAGCGGACCGCTGATATTCAATACCGTGCCGCTGAGCACGTACAACGGCGACTACACTCTGGACAAAGGCAAATCGAATCTCGACCAGACGCAGCGCGGCGTGGTGCAATTGGTCTGGCAACCGACGCTGACGCGAAGCACATCTCCGCTGGCGCGCTTCGTGCTGAATGGCTGGCAATTGTCGGCCATCGCAACGATAGCGACGGGACTGCCGGAGACGGCGGTGGTCAACGTCCAAGGCCAGCAGTTCACCGGCATCACCATGGTCTACAGCAACTCGATGACCGGCACCGGCGGATGGAATCGCATGCCGCTGGACCAGATCAACAGCCTGTCGACAGGCGGCATGCACACGGTGAATGCGCGCCTCTCGCGCAGCCTGCCTTTCACGGACCGGTTCCGCGGCGAATTGATGTTCGAAGCCTTCAACGCGCTCAACTCGCAGTTTAATACCAGCGTGAACAACATCGCGTATACCGCTCAATTGGGTGTGCTGAAGCCGGTTCCCGGCGTGGGCGCGGGCATCGCGAGTTGGGGCCCCATGGACGGCACCAACGCGCGGCGCATGCAGGTGGCATTCCGGCTGACGTTTTAAAGAGTCACGATCCGGGCCGGGAATAGCGACTGCGGCTACGGACCGCGAAGGGCCCGTTCGGCGAGACCGGCGAGGAGCGGAAACATTGCCTGTCGCACACATTAACGACGTCGATATCTATTATGAAGAACATGGCGAGGGCGATCCGGTCCTTCTGATTCCTGGTCTTGGGGGTGTGGGTCTCGGTTGGGGTCCGCAAATCCCGCTGTTCGCAAAAAAGTTCCGCACCATCGTCGTGGACCACCGGGGGGTCGGCAAGAGTAGTCAACCCGAGGCCGGATATACCATCGCGCAACACGCCAGCGACATGGCCGGCCTGCTGAGCGCCCTCAAAGCTGTTCCCGCGGACATCGTCGGCGTTTCGACTGGCGGGGCCATTGGGCAGGTGATGGCCCTCGACCACCCCGCTACGGTTCGTTCCCTGGTTTTAGTCGCGTCATGGGCACGGGCTGATGTTCGTTTCCGCCAGATGTTTGAGCTTCGCAAAGCGGTTCTGAGTCAACTAGGGCAGGAAGCAGCCATGCAGTTGGCCTTCCTCATCTTGTACTCGCCGGCGTATTATCGAGCCCATTGCGAATATTGGGAGCCATTTATGCGCCAACTCAGCGCACACCCGCCCGACGCTGCCATCGCGATCAAACGAATCGAGATGATCCTCGCCCACGACGTGTTCGACCGGCTCAGCGAGATCCGCAACCCCACGTGCATTGTGACGGGCGAATTGGATGTGGTGACGCCGGTGTATTTCGCGGAGGAACTGAATCGGCAGATCCCCCATAGCGAGCTCAAGGTGATTCCAGGCGCCGGCCATTCGGTATATGCGGAGGAACCCGATGCCTTTTTCGGGATCGTGGACGAATTCCTGCGGAGGGCGCCCGAGTGAACTGTACTCCCCACCTGGGCGTGGTGTTAATCTGAATCGGAGGCCATTCTATGGTCGTCGGGGTTGCCAAGGAGATTAAGGACCACGAGACGCGCGTGGGGCTCGTTCCGAGCGGCGTCATCGCTCTGCGCGAGGCGGGGCACGAGGTGCTGGTCGAGGCACGAGCGGGCGAAGGCAGTTCGATCTCCGACGAAGAATACGCGCACGCCGGCGCGCGCATCGTAGCGAACGCGGCGGAAGTGTGGACCAGGGCGGACCTGGTCGCCAAGGTGAAAGAGCCGCAGCCGGCAGAATATGCCTTCTTCCGGCCGGGCCTTGTGCTATTCACGTACCTGCACCTGGCTCCGCTGCCGGAACTGACAGACCGCCTGCTCGAATCGAAGGTAAGCGGCGTGGCTTATGAAACTATTCGCGAAGCCGATGGCTCGCTGCCGCTGCTGACGCCGATGAGCGAAGTGGCCGGCCGCATGAGCGTGCAAGTGGGCGCGCAATACCTGGAAAAGCCCAACGGCGGACGTGGCATTCTGCTGGGCGGCGTGCCCGGCGTGGCGCCGGCCAATACGGTGATTCTGGGAGGCGGCATCGTGGGAACCAATGCCGCTAAGATGGCGCTGGGGCTGGGGGCGCACGTCACCATCATCGACCGCAACCTGAACCGGCTCCGCGAACTGGACGATATTTTCAACGGCCAGGTGGTGACGCTGGCCTCGAATGCGCTGACTACCGCCGAGAACCTGAAAACCGCGGACCTGGTGGTGGGCGCGGTGCTGATTCCCGGCGCATCGGCGCCCAAGCTGGTGAAGCGTGAAATGATCGCCGGCATGAGGCGCGGAGCGGTGGTGGTGGATGTGGCCATCGATCAGGGCGGGTGCATGGAGACCTCGCACGCCACCTCGCACACAGACCCCACGTACGTGGTGGACGGCGTGGTGCACTATTGCGTCTCCAACATGCCGGCGGCGGTACCGCACACCTCCACCTTCGCTCTCACCAACGCCACTTTCCCGTACCTGTTGGAGCTGGCCAACCACGGCCTGGAGGCCGCCTGCGAAAGGCACGCGGCTCTGCGCGAGGGCGTCAACACGTATAGAGGTCATGTCACGCACCGCGGAGTAGCCGGTTCGCAGGGCCGCCAGTGGTGTGCGCTGGCCGCGGTGGAGTAAGCTCGGGAAATGCCGGCGACGGAACATCCGGAAGCCCCGCGCCCCCTGACCGCGCTAGGCGAGGACGAGAAGCTCTTCCAGACCAGCGTCCGCAAGTTCGCGCGCGAGGAGATTGGCCCCTACGTGCGCGAGATGGACGAAGCGGGCGTCTTCCGCAAGGAAATCCTGCGGCAGTTCTTCGCCATGGGCCTGATGGGCATCGAGATCCCCGAAGAATATGGAGGGCAAGGCGGCACCTTCTTTCAGGCCGTTCTCGCGGTGGAGGAACTTTCCGCGGTGGACCCTTCGGCCGGCGTGATTGTGGACGTGCAGAACACCATCTGCAACAACGCCGTGCTGCGCTGGGCCGACGCCGGACAAAAAGCCCGCTATCTGCCGCGCCTGGCGGGCAACACGGTGGCATCGTATGCGCTGTCGGAAGCCGGCGCCGGATCGGACGCGTTCGCCCTGGCCACGCGCGCGGAAGATCAGGGCGGCCATTTTCTGCTCAACGGCCGCAAGCTGTGGATCACCAACGCCGCCGAAGCCGGCTTGTACGTGCTGTTCGCCAATGCCAACCCGGCGGCCGGTTACAAGGGCATCACCGCGTTCCTGGTGGAGCGCGATTTCCCGGGTTTCCAGGTGGGCAAGAAGGAAAATAAGCTCGGCCTGCGCGCATCTTCCACCTGTGAGCTGATCCTGGATAACTGCCGCGTGCCGCGCGAGAACGTGATGGGCGAAGTCGGCCAGGGATACAAGATCGCTATCGAAACGCTGAACGAAGGCCGCATCGCCATCGGCGCGCAGATGATCGGGCTGGCGCGCGCGGCGCTGGAACACGCGACAGGGTACGCCAAACAGCGCAAGCAGTTCGGCAAGGCCATCGCCGCATTTCAAGGCGTGCAGTTCGAACTGGCCAAGATGGCTACCGAGATCGAAGCCGCACGTCTGCTGGTGTACAACGCCGCACGTTTGCGCGACGCCGGGATGCCTTTCCTAGCGGAAGCTGCCATGGCCAAATACTTCAGTTCCGACGTAGCCGAAAAGGCGGCGTCCAAAGCCATTGAAGTACATGGAGGCGTGGGAGTTACCAAGGATTGCCCGGTGGAAAAACTCTACCGCGATGCCAAGATCGGCCGCATCTACGAGGGCACCAGCAACATACAGTTGCTCACCATTGCCAAGAAACTGTTGAGCAAGTAATCTCGTCTTGCAGTATATTAGGGACAAAATGCGAGCACTCATTCTCACATCCGCACTAGCCGCGTTGTGTGTGCCCATCTGGGCCGGCGCGGACGACAGTATCAATGCCGACGACATCATCCGCAAGTTCGCCGCTAAGGAAACCGAATTCTCCGAGGCGCGCGACAACTACACGTATCGCCAGAGCCTGAAGATGGAAGAACTGGATCCCAATGGCAACCCTACCGGCGGGAAATGGGAGGAGGTGGACGACATCATCTTCACCCCCGAGGGCAAGCGCATCGAAAAAGTGGTGTATGCGCCGGTGGTTACGCTGCAGAACATCATGCTGTCGGAGGAAGACGAGCAGGACCTGCGCGAGGTGCAGCCGTTCGTTCTGACTACCGCGGACGTACCGGAGTATGACATCAACTATCTGGGCCGCGAGAAGATCGATGAGATTGGCTGCTTCGTGTTTTCGGTTAAGCCCAAGAAAATGCTGCCCCACAAGCGGTACTTCGAAGGCCAGGTGTGGGTGGACGATCGCGATCTGCAGATCGTTAAGAGCTACGGCAAGGGCGTTGGTCTGGAAAAGAGGGGCAGCGACCAGCAGTTTCCGAAATTCGAGACCTATCGCGAGCAGATCGACGGCAAGTACTGGTTTCCCACATACACTCACGCGGATGACACGCTGCATTTCAAGACTCTGAACCAGCGCATCCGTATGGTGGTGAGGTACCAGGATTACAAGCGCTACGTGGGCAGGTCCACCATCAAGTACGGCGACGTAGTGGACACTTCCAAGACGCCGACTACCAAGAAATAGGCGCTGGGACAGGCCATCGCCGGTTGCCTTGTCTCACGGCAGGGTGATTTCGAGCGGCGCCGATTGCGGCCCCTCTTTTCCGGTTGCGCCGACGGCGGCGACGGCGTAGCGGTACGTCTTGCCGTGCTCAACAGCGTGGTCGGAATAAGTAGGAACCGCGCCGGTTTCGGCGATGCGCCCGAGGGCGCCGCCGGCCAGCGCGCGGTATATGCGGTAACCTTTGATGCCGGACTCGGCGGCAGGATCCCAGGCCAGTTCGATGGAATTGGGCGCGGCCACGGCTCGCAATCCGGTGGTTTCGGCGGGCGGGAGGGGCTGCGGCGTCACTTCGAGCGGCTCGGAGAGATCGCTCTCGGCCGCGCGGTTGTCGCTCTGCGGGACGAAGGTCTGGACCAGGTAACGGTAGCGGGTGCCGAACTCGACGTTCGAGTCTGTCCACTCCGGCTGCGTCACTTCCGCGACCTGGTTGTACCGATCCGATGGCGGCTGCGCACGCAGCACTCGGAAGTGGCCGCCGCGCGCGCGCCAGGTAAGGCGCAGGCCGCCGTGCGTCATTTCCGCGCGCAGGTCCGCGGGCTGGTCGGGAGGCGCAATCACATCTACGTTAGCGAGGTTCGACCACCCGGCATCCTTCCCGTTAGCGCCCACCACGCGCACCCCGATGGTGACTCCCTTGCCGGTCCATTCCGCGCACGGGACCTCATAATGCGCCAGCGTGCCGACCGCGGCAGGGACGGGCGGAATCTGCTTGGCCTCGCTGGCCCATTGCACGGTGCTGAAGGGAGCGCGGCCGGACCCGATGCGCAGGTCGAACGAAGGCGGCTGCTTGATATCCACACCCTCAGTGGTGAGATGCGGCACCGTGAACTGGACGACCAGCTTACCGCCGCGCTGGATGGCGGCCAGGTCGGTAACCCGCTCAGGGATGTTGGCCAACGGCACCAGCGGCCCGGCCACATAGCCGCAGCCGGAGAGGAATGCGGCCAGCGCGGGGAGAAGACGACGCATGAAATGTCTAGTGTAACGTCGTGTGGGGCGGCAGATGCGGAGCTGGCGGGGACAACCTGCGACATGCGCGGTCCGGCCAACATGTTCTCGCCGGGGGAGCGTTTGACACTCGGACATAACTGTCCGAGACTGGGTAAGTGAAGGGCGCGGAATTCGAGCGGCGGGTACGGAAACTGGCGCGTCGCAGGAACGTCGCTTGCAGCTTTGTCGCTGACCACGGAAAAGGCAGCCACGGCCGGTTATACTTCGGCGGCGAATTCACGACCCTCAAGGATCGGAAGAAAGAAGTCGGCCACGATTTGATGGCGAAGATGTGCAGGGATCTCAAGATCGACCCGCACGACCTGTAGGAGTTGCATTATGTCCGCCTTTACGTATCCCGCGAGATTCACGACCGGCAGCGATAGCCGTGTGCTCGTCGAGTTTGCCGATCTGCCGCGGGTCTCGACCGACGGCAAGGACGATCGCGAGGCAATGGAAGAAGCCATGGATGCCCTTGGATCGGATCTCTCGATACGCCTGTCGCGCCGGGAAGAGATTCCTGCGCCTTCCTCTGCGAGACGTGGTCAGCGCCTGGTGCCGGTGCCGCTTTGGCTGGCGCCGAAACTGGCGCTCTATCTCGCGATGCGCGACGGCCAAATCAATAACTCCGAACTGGCCCGCCGGCTTGGGGTCCACGAGCGAGTGATGCGCCGCATGCTCGATCCAGCGCACGCCACCAAAGCAGTGAAGATCCAGGCCGCGCTCGCGGCGCTGGGCAAGCAAATAATTGTCGAAGTGAGGGATGCGGCGTGAGAAGGTGGCTGGAGGACCGAAACCGGCCCATGCCGCCGGCTGGACGGGGCAGAGCACGGACCCGCTCCTAACCGCCGCGCTACCTTCTCCTCGAGGCCACGATGGTGACCTGCATTTCGCGCGAGTGGCGCACCACGTCCTGCACCACGGTTTCGCGCAGGCTCCGGTACCAGGGGCGCGGGGCGGAGCGGCCCATGAAGATTTGGGTGATGCGCTGCCGGCGGGCAAAGTCGGAGATGGCGCGGGGAACCTCCGCCTCCTCGACTACGTGAGTCTCGATGCGCAGATTGCGTGCGAAGCTGAGGTGGCGCTCGATGGCACCGCGGTCCTCACCGGGCCCGGCCACGTGAATCGCCAGGCAATCGGCCTGCAAATAGTCCGCCACGCGCTTGCCCCGGCGGATGAGCACAGCCGAGGATGGATTGCCGGTGAGACAGATGAGAATACGCTCCTTGGCTTGCGGCGCGGGTTCCGGCCGCGGCTGAGGGTCGCCGCCGGCGGGGGCAGGGAGGGCCTCGACCACGGCAGCCGCCGGCGCCGCAGACAGCTTCTCTTCCACCTCGTGCGCGGTGTGGCGCATGGCCATTTCGCGCAGCGCCGAAAGGTTGGTTTCGGTGAAGAAATTGTCCATGGCCTTTTGGGCCTTTTCGGACGCGTAGACCACGCCGCGCTCCAGGCGGTTGCGGAGCGCCTGCGGCGTGAGATCGACGAACACGATTTCGTCGGCATCGTCAATCACCCAGTCGGGCACGGTTTCGCGCACGCGCACGCCGGTGACATGCCAGACCTGATCGTTGAGGCTTTCCAGGTGCTGCACATTCATGGTGGCGATCACGTCGATGCCGGCGTCGAGCAAGGCGTGCACGTCCTGCCAGCGTTTGACACGCTCGCTGCCCGGCACGTTGGTGTGAGCGAACTCGTCGACGAGCGCCACAGCCGGCCGGCGCCGCAGGATGGCGTCGGTGTCCATTTCTTCGAAAGTGGTGTTGTTATATTGAATGACGCGGCGCGGGACGAACTCCAGCCCCTCGGTCATGGCGATGGTTTCCTTGCGGCCGTGGGGCTCGAAGTAGCCGACCACGATATCCACGCCCTGCCGCTTCAGCGCCTGCGCCTCCTCCAGCATGCGGTATGTCTTGCCGACGCCGGCGGCATACCCGAGATAAACCTTGAGGTGTCCCTTGTCGAGTTCGCTCATCAGCCCTCGCGGTGCGGAAACAGCCGGACATCGAAATCTTCAGCGGCGTCGATCAGCCGGTCCACCGGACTGCGCGCCTCCCACCATCGCCGCTCGCGGCCGGTATGGCCGAGGAACACCTGGGTAACCCGCTGCTCGTGCGCGAAATCGAGAATGGCTTCGACGAAATCCTCATTGCGGAGGCAGTGCACTTCCGCTCCCAACTGGCGCGCCAGGTTCAGATTGGAGTCAAGGCGTTGCTGGTCCGGGGCGTCCAGCCTGGAGTGCTCGACATACGCCGCCAACAAGGCGCCGTGGAAGCGCAGCGCGTTGCGGTGCCCGCTTTCCAGCATGGCCCTGGCGTTGGAGCGCGCCGTCAGGCACACCAGGATGCGCTCCTGCGCGCCCCAGCGCACGGCGATGCCGTGATCGTCGAGATAGTCCCGGAGCTGCCGCTCCACCACGTCGGCGGCGAGCAGCAGCGCCATTTCGCGCAACTCCGCTAGTTGTCGCGGGTCCGGCATGCTGACGTCGTGGCCGCGGCCGATCAGCGCCTCGGTGGGCGCGTCCACCACTTCGATCTCGTCGGCTTCCAGCAGGAATTCCTGGGGCACGCTGTTGGCGGCGCGCTTGCCGGTGATGCGTTCCACCGCGTCCTGTTTCTCGTAAATGTGCTGCAGGTTGACGGCGGTGATGACGGCAATGCCGCGATCGAGCAACTCTTCGACGTCCTGCCAGCGGTGCGGATTGCGGCTGCCGGGCGGATTATCGTAAGCGAGGCCGTCGATAAGACACGTCCTGGGGTAGCGGCGAAAAATAGCAGCCAGGTTGATGACATCCCACACCTGGCCAGCATGACGCTCGCGCACCGGAGGGATGACTTCGAGATCGGCGGTAATGGCCTCCAGGTCGGGCGTCAGGTTACCCTGCAGGGCACCAATCACCACGTCCTGCCCGCGCTGTTTGCGGCGGCGGCCCTCGTCGAACATGCGGAACGATTTGCCCACGCGCGGCGCGTACCCGAGGAACACTTTCAAGCGCCCGCGCTTTTCGCGCCGCTCGCCGGCCTGCACGCGGCGCAGCAGTTCTTCCGGGTCCGGCCGGTGATCGGTGCGAATCGCCACTAGAACAATTATGCATGTGAGGAGCATGAAAGAGAACCGGCGGCAAAGACCGCCGGCGCTACGAAGAAATGCGGCTCGGTAGCCGCAACGCCGCGACCTTGGCGCGGGCGGTCTTCGCCGCCAGTTCTCTGCACTCCACGCACAGAAGAATCTCGACGCGGGCAGGCTAAAGCATGCTCCACCTCATGCCCAGAGCGTTCCGCGGCCCAGAATGTTGGCTGGGTCGAGGCGGCGTTTCACGGCACGCATGGCTTCGAGTTGCTGCGCCGTGTACTGGATCTCGAGCAGATGGGTTTTGCGCTTGCCGAGGCCGTGTTCAGCGGAGACGGTGCCGCCCAATTCGACGGCGTGGCGGGCGAATTGGAGCAGCAGGTCCGAAGCGCGCCGTGGATCGTCGGGATCGGAAAACAAATTGACATGCACGTGCGCGTCGCCGACATGGCCGAAGATCACGTGGCGGCCGGGAAACTCGGCTTGCAGGCGCTGCCGGTAGAAAGCCAGCATTTCCCGGTTGCGGGTGAGGGGAACCGCGTAATCGGAATTCATCTTGAGGGCGCCAGAGCGGCGGACGGTTTCGTTCACCAGTTCGGGCAGGGCGTGGCGGAAGCGGCGGAAGCGTTCGCGGTCGGCGGCAGAAAGCGCGAACCAGCTTTCCTCTGCAAACGCGCCGACTTGCTCGATGCGCTCGAGCCAGGCATCCACGGCGGGATCGTCGTCGCCGGAGAGTTCCTGTTCGATCAACAGGGCGGCGCGCGACGCGGCCGGAACTTCTGAATAACGCGGGCGGAGCAAATCAAGCGAAGGCGCGTCCAGATACTCGAGCATGCGCAGGCCGGCAACCGGGCGCCACGCTTCCACCGCGTCTAAAGCGCGGTTGTCATCGGCGAAGAAAACCACCCCGCCCATCAGCGCCTTGGGTGCGGGCAGCAAGCGGAGGCGGGCTTCGGTGACCACACCGAGCGTGCCTTCCGAGCCGGCAAACAGGTCGATCCAATCCATGCCGGGGCGCAGCGGATAGCCCGCAGTGTTCTTGGTGACCGCGGGCAGGGGAATGGTGCCGGGGTCGAAATCGATCGAGTCGCCGCGGCTGACGTCCATCGTGCGGCCATCGGCCATTGCCACGCGCAGGCCTTCGACCCAGCGGCGTGTGGAACCATAGCGGAAGCTCCGCGAACCGCTGGCGTTGGTAGCGATGGTGCCGCCGATACTGGCCGAAGTTTCGGTGGGATCGGGCGGGTAGAACTGGCCGGTACGCTGCGCCGCGGCGTGCAGTTCGCTGAGCAAAGCACCGGCGCCGACTACCGCCAGGCCCGGCCGGATTTCGATGCGATTCAACTTCTTCGAGCGAAAGCACCCAGCCGCCGAACGGCACGCGCGCGCCGGTAATTCCCGTGCCGGCTCCGGCAATGGTGACGGGCGTCGAGCGGGCGGAAGCCTCGCGCAGAACATCCGCAACGCCCGCCTCATCCACGGGCGCGAAAACCCTTTCGGCGTGGCCGCGGTAGCCGGAGGCGTCTTCGAGATAGCGGTCGGGAACGGGCGTGGCGCCAGGCGCGGTCCCCTCACGCCCATCGCCTGCGTTATCCGCTGCCGCCCCGGGCCCCTCATCCGTGCAATCTGCCATAAAGATCAATTATGCCCGCACGGAGAGAACCCGGGCGGGCCGTGATGGGCGATGCCGGCGGAACATGGCGCCGCCTGTCTATAACGCTGGCAATATAACGAATCGCGTTATACAGTGGAACTTACGGGCTCGAAACGAAGGTTAGAAATGAGCATCAAGCGCCCTGAAAGCGGTTGGAAGATTACTCGCAGGCCGGTTCACGCGGGCGAAATGCTGCGCGAGGAGTTCATGAAGCCGCTGGGGATTTCGATCAACGGCCTCGCGCTGGAACTGCACGTGCCGGTCACGCGCGTCAGTGAAATCGTCAATGAGCGCCGCGGAATCACAGCCGACACAGCGTTGCGTCTGGCGCGGCACTTCGGCAGGAGCGCCGACTTCTGGATGAATATTCAGAAGGACTACGAATTGATCCTGACGCAGCAGAAGTCTTGGAAGTTGATCGAGAAGCAAGTCCGGCGGCGGGACGCGGCGTGAGGCGCCCAGCCTCTTTGAGCGTTCGCACGTCTCACGAGGGACGATGCTTCGATGCGCTTCGAATTCCTAACCGCACGATATGACTAAAACCACATGCCTCGTGATTGCGATGTTAGGGGGCGTGCTCGCGGCACTTTATTCTGACTGGCGAAGCGACATCTATAATCCACTACCCTTTTTCGTGTTCGCGACCATCTGTGTGGTCGGTGCGTTGGTGCTGTCGCCAGCCCTTTTCTTCCTTCGAAACCTTCTTCGTCAGGCGAATCCAACCATGTTTGTTCTTGTCGCGAATGGCCTTGGCATCGCCTTGTTTCTGGATCTTTACTCGATGTTTGTCACGCTGGACGTGTTCTGTCCTGCTTTGCGATCCGGACACGGAGGCGGCATGTCGAGCAGCTTAATCGGTTTGCCCTGTTCGGGATGGCCGTTCTTTGTGGACTTTGAGCTCAGCGAGTGGCCAGTCGCCGCGGGCCTCAACTTGTCCCTATGGCTGGCAGGCGTTTTCGGGGTACTGGCAACGTGGATAGCACTCAGGCGCACCCCAGTTCCACGTCAGCCGCCGAATGACTGAAGCATGCCCCTCAGATCTCCAGAATCACCGGCATGATCAGCGGCCTCCGCGAAGTTTCTTTCACGATGTAGCGCTTCAGGTCGGCGCGGATCTTCTCCTTCATGACTCCCCAATCGGTCTTCTCCTCCTGATTGGAACCCTCCAAGGTCTTGGCGACGATCTGGCGCGCGCGGGCCATGAACTCGGAGCCATCCTCAGCTAGCGCGAAGCCGCGGCTGACAATCTCCGGCAAGTTTTCCACGCGCCCGGTATGACGGTTGATGGCGATGATGGGGAGCACGATGCCGTCCTCGGAAAGCAAGCGGCGATCGCGAATCACCACCTCCGGCACGGCATCGTCGACGGAGCCCGAATCGATGCACACCCGGCCCACCGGCACGCGGCCGGCGCGGCGGGCGCCGTGCTTGTCGATTTCGAGCACATCGCCCGATTCCATGACAAAGGAATCCTCCAGGCCAGCGAAGCGCAGGTGCTCGGCGAGGCGCGCGTGCTTGGCAAGTTGGCGGTATTCGCCGTGGATCGGCATGAAGTAGCGCGGCCGGACGAGGTTCAGCACCAGCTTCATTTCTTCCACGCTGCCGTGCCCGGAGACGTGCAGCGGAGGGTTCATGCTGCCATAGAGCACGTCGGTGCCGCGGCGTTCCATGTGGTCGATCATGCGGAAGATGGCCTTCTCATTGCCGGGAATAATGCGCGAGCTGAGCACCACGGTATCGCCGCGTTCGACCGATATGTGCTTGTGGTTGTCCACGGCCACGCGCGAAAGCGCCGACATCGGTTCGCCCTGCGTGCCGGACATGAGAATCGCGACTTTGTCCGGCGCCAGATCCATCACGTCCTGGGGGCGCAGCAGAATGCCGTCGGGAATATCCAGCAGGCCGAGCGAGTGCGCGATCTCCGTCACCGTAATCATGCTTCTGCCGGCGAAGGCCACGCGGCGGCCGTATTCCTGCGCCAGGTCGAGCACCAACTGAATACGGTGAATGGACGAGCTGAAGCATGCCACCACGATGCGCCGCTCGCTGCGGTTGAAGATCTCCTCCATTCGCGGGCGCACGCCGCGCTCACTCTCGGTGTAGCCGGGGCGGTCGCTGTTGGTCGAATCCGAGAGCAGCAGCAGTACGCCGCGCTTGCCATAGTCGGCCAGCGTATGCAGGTCGAAGAGCTGGTTATCGGTGGGGGTGGGATCCACCTTGAAATCGCCGGTGTGGATGATGACGCCGAGCGGTGTGGTGATGGCCAGCATGACCGCGCTGACAATCGAGTGCGTGACGTGTATGAACTCGATCTTGAAGGGACCGATTTCGACGGTCTGCTTGGGCTCGACTTTGATGAAGACGGGTTCCTGCTCCAACTCGTACTCTTCCAACCGCCGGTCGACCAGCGCCAGCGTGAAGGCCGTTCCATAGACCGGCACATCGATATCGCTGAGGAAATAAGGGACGGCGCCGATGTGGTCTTCGTGGCCATGGGTGAGAACGAGGGCGCGGATTTGGGCGGCGTTCTCCTTGAGGAAAGTCAGGTCGGGCATTACCAGGTCTACGCCCAGCAGCTCGGCTTCCGGGAACATCATGCCGCAATCGACGACGATGATGTCCTCCCCGTAGCGGATGGCGGTCATGTTCATGCCGAACTCGCCCAAACCACCCAGGGGGATTACGTGCAACTTGTGATCAGTCATTCAATAGGCACCGGGCGCACCCGGACCTCTCATTCTAGCGTGCCATTTCGTCCGGCTCGCACCGCATCACGGTTGGAACACCAGCCGCGCGCCCTGTTGAGGGCTGTTCCAGAGCGCTTCAACGTCGCGCAGGGGCGCCGTCTTGGTCTCGAACTGGAACGGCTGTTGTGCCGCTGCTTTGAAAAACTCCGCGAGGGCTGCCCAGATCTGATCGAGCGATGCGGCGCCGAAGCCGCTGCCGAGCAGTTCGAGCTTGGAACTGCGCAGGGTCGCCGCAGGCAGCGAGATGGTTGGGCCTGCGCTGCTGCCGATCTGCACGAAGCGCACGCGCGGCGATGCGATGCGCAGCCCCTTCTGCGAGATGGCTTCCATGGCGCTTTCCGCGGGTTGGCCCCAGAGGTAGTCGAGCACAACATCTACTCCCGCTTCCGCGAACTCACGACGCAGAGCGGACACCAGCGCCCCGCGTTCCTGATCGAGTGAAATGGCAGAGTCCGCGCCAAGCTCCGGCAGCTTTTCGAGCGTTCGCGGATTGCGGCCGGCGGCCACCACGCGCCGCGCGCCCAGCCGCTTGGCGATCTGTATGGCGAGTTGACCGGCGGCGCCCGTGGCACCAAGGATCAGGACGCTTTCTCCGGCCACGAATTTAGCCCGCATCGTGAGTGCAACCGAGGAAGACATAGCCGGATTGGCAATTCCCGCGGCGGTCACGTCGTCGATTTCATCGGGCAGCCGCATGCACATTCGGCTGGCCGCCGGGGCGCGCTCGGCGAACGTGCCGAATGGCACCCGCGCGCCGCCAAAGTACACTCGTGCCCCATCTTCCAGCCGGCCCACCCCGTCCACTCCGGGAATGAACGGCAACTCCCCAGTGCTGCCGTAATGCGCACCGCCCGCCAGCCCCTTCACGATCGGGTGCAGGCCGGCGGCGGTCACGTTCACGATCTGTTCTCCCGCCGCGGCAACAGGTTCGGCAAATGAGCCGTAGCGAGGGGGCGCATCGTAGGCACTGACGATAGCGGCATTCATGACGGTCTCCTAATCAGTCACGGTTAAGATCAGCCATCGTTAAGCGTGGGGGTTCAACCGCGTTCCAGCAGCTCCAGCAGCTTCTCCTGCACGCTTTCGGCGGTCGGATTGTCGGGCGCGATCACCAGGATGGTATCGTCGCCGGCAATGGTGCCCACCACTTCGGGCCAGCTCTCGCTATCCAGCGCAACCGCGACGGAATTGGCGTGGCCGGGCGAGGTCTTCAGCACCACCAGGTTCTGCGCCCGCAGCACGTCGTGGAGGAACTCGGCAGCCAGCAGCGAAAACTGCGGGCCCGGCTCCTCGTCGGCGATCTCCTTGTAGCCCTCGCGAGTCTTCACCAGCCGCAGGTCGCGGATGTCGCGCGAAAGCGTCACCTGCGTGGCGGCGATGCCTTGGCTTTTCAGCTCCTGCGCCAGCTCTTCCTGGGTGTTGATCCGCTTGCCGCGGACCAACTTCAGAATCTGGCCCTGCCGGTATGTTTTGGTCATAATGCCATCTCTTTCAGCCGCTGCCTGGCCTCGGCCAGCGCCGCGGCTACCGCTTTCGGTCCAGTGCCACCGGGAATCTCGCGCGTGTCGAGGCCACAGCGCGGGTCGAGCAGCGCCGCCATTTCGGCGCTGAATTCGGGCGCGAAAGCGCGCATTTGTTCCGCCGTCCAGGCGGAGGGCTGTTTCCCCTGGCGCACGCTCTCCAGCACGAAACGGCCGACGATCTGGTGTGCCTGGTGGAACGGCGTGCCGGCGCGCGCCAGCGCCTCCGCCAGGTCGGTGGCCACCACCCAGCTCTGTTCCGCCGCGGCAGCGGGCGCGCACGGTTTCAGCACCGCCGATTCCGCAACCACCCGCGCCATCTCGAGCGAGCCGGCCACTTCATCCGCAGCCTGAAACAGCGGCACCTTGTCTTCCTGCATGTCGCGATTGTAGGTCATCGGCAGCCCCTTCATGGTGACCAGCAGCGAAGTGAGACAGCCCATCACGCGGCCCGCCTTGCCGCGAATCAGTTCCAGCGAATCGGGGTTTTTCTTCTGCGGCATCAGGCTGGAGCCGCTGGTGACGCCATCGGCCAATTCGAGCCAGCCGAATTCCTCCGAAGAATACAGAATCCAGTCTTCGGCCAGCCGGCTCAAGTGAATCATGGTTACGGTGGCCGCGTAGACAAAGTCCAGGGCGAAATCGCGGTCGGCGGAAACATCCATCGAATTACGGGTGATGGAGTCGAAACCCAAATCGCGGGCCATCGCTTCGCGATCGAAAGGAAAGCCACTGCCGGCGAGCGCGCCGGAGCCGAGCGGCAGCACGTTGGCGCGGTGGCGCGCTTCGCCGAAGCGTTCGAAATCGCGGGCGAACATTTCGAAATACGCCAGCAGGTAATGCGGCCAGAGCACGGCCTGCGCGCGGCGCATGTGTGTGTAACCGGGAATCACGGCATCGGGATAGCGGGCGGCGAGATCGAGCAGCGCCTGCAAAAGCCGGACGAGCAAGCCGCGCGCGCGGTCGCATTCGTCGCGCAGCCAGAGACGCGTGTCGAGAGATACCTGTTCGTTGCGGCTGCGGCCTGTGTGGATCTTATCCGCTACCGCGCCCGCCTTGTCTTTCAGCTTGCGGATCACCAGGGTGTGAACGTCCTCATCGCCGGCGCCCTCGTAAAACGCCGGCTGCGCCGCCTCCGCGCGGATTTGATCGAAGGCGGCGACGATCTGCCCGCGCTCTTCTTCGAGAGAGGATGCCGACCCGCTCCAGCGCGCGCGCGAAGGCCTGCGAGCCGCGAATATCGGCATCGATCAAGCGGCGGTCGAAATCGAGCGATCCGGAAAAGCGCTCGAAAACCTCCGAAGGCCCGGTCTCGAACCGTCCGCCCCAAAGCTTCATGCTTACTTCGCTTTCTTGGCCAGCGCCCGCACTTTGATCGGCAGGCCGGTGAGATTGATGAAGCCGAGTGCGTCCTTCTGGTCGTAACTGGCGCCCATGGTGAAGCTGGCGATATCGAGCGAATAAAGCGAATTGGGCGACCGGCGCGACACCGGTTCTATGTTGCCTTTGTACAGCCGCAGCTTTATTTCGCCGGTCGCGGTCTCGGAAACACCAGCGAAGAATGCGTCCAGCGCCTCGCGCAACGGCGTGAACCAGAGGCCGTTATACACCATCTCGGCATAGTCCAGCGCGCGCTGCTGCTTGTAGTGCAGGGTATTCCGGTCGAGCGTCAGAGCTTCCAGTTCGCGTACCGCGAACATGATGAGCGTGCCGCCGGGAGTTTCGTAACAGCCGCGCGATTTCATGCCCACGAAGCGGTTCTCCACCAAATCGATGCGGCCGATCGCGTGTTCGCTGCCAATCGCGTTCAGCGCTTCGAGCAGTTCGAACGCCTTCATGCGCTTGCCATCGACGGAAACCGGCACGCCCTTTTCGAAACCAATGGCGACTTCGCCCGGCTTGTCGGCCGCCTGCGCGGGGCTCTTGGTCAGCATCCAGATTTCATCCGGCGCCCGATTGGCCGGGTCTTCGAGCGCGCCGCCTTCATGCGAAATGTGCCAGATGTTGCGGTCGCGGCTGTAAATCTTGGTGGTACTGGCGGAGATCGGCACGTTGTGGGCGCGCGCATAGTCGATCGCATCCTCGCGCGAAACGATGGTCCACTCGCGCCACGGGGCGATCACCGCCAACTGCGGAGCCAGCGCCTTATAGGTGAGCTCAAACCGCACCTGGTCGTTGCCCTTGCCGGTGCAGCCGTGCGCCAGCGCGTCGCAGCCGTGGGCCAGCGCAACTTCCACCTGCTTCTTGGCCAGCAAGGGCCGCGCGATCGAGGTTCCCAGCAGATACTTGTGCTCGTAGACGCCGCCCGACCGCACCAACTTCCACAAGTATTGGCTGACGAACTCCTCCCGCAGGTCCTCCACGTAAACTTCCGAAGCGCCTGTCTTGCGCGCCTTCTCTTCCAGGCCGGTCAGCTCATCGCCGCCCTGCCCGATATCGCCGCAGACCGCGACGACCTCGCAGCCGTAGTTTTCCTTCAGCCACGGAATGATGACTGACGTATCCAGTCCACCCGAATATGCCAGCGCCACTTTCTTGGGTTTGCTCATAACTTGTCTTCCTAGAGTATAAGAGAGCGTGAAGCCTCAGCCATCTTGAGCCACAGATAAACACAGATAAGAACATGCTCTGCCTATCCGTGTTCATCTGTGTTTATCTGTGGCCGTCAATCTTGCTCAGCTCAACAGCATCAGCAGCAGCGCTTTTTGCGCATGGAGCCGGTTCTCGGCCTGATCGAAAATCACCGAGCGTGGCGACTCCATCACGCCGTCGCTCACCTCTTCGCCGCGGCGCGCCGGCAGGCAATGCATGAAAACCGCTCCCGGCGCGGCGAGCGCGAACAGCGCGTCGCTCACCTGGTAGGCGCGAAACGCTTTCTTCCGCTTCACCGCTTCCTGTTCCTGGCCCATGGAAGCCCACACATCCGTGTACACTACGTGCGCCCCGGCGAGCGCTTCGCCGGTATCGTGCGTGATTTGGAGGCGTCCGCCGGTTTCCGCCGCCAGGCTCTCGGCCAGCGCCACCACGTCCGGATTCGGATCGTACCCATCCGGGCAGCCGATGGCAAAATCCATCCCCAGCCGCAACCCGGTGAGCATCAGCGAATGCGCCACGTTATTGCCGTCGCCGATGAAGGCCAGCTTCAATCCCTGTATGCGCCCGAAATGTTCGCGGATAGTTTGCACGTCGGCCAGCGCCTGGCACGGATGATACGAATCGCTCAACGCGTTGATCACCGGCACCCGCGACCATTCCGCCAAGCCTTCCACGGTGGTCTGCGCGAACACGCGCGCCACTATCCCTTCCACCCAGCGGTCCAGGTTGCGCGCTACGTCTTTCAGCGGCTCGCGCACGCCGATCGGTCCTTCTACGAAGACCGACCCGCCGCCCATCTGCTTCATCGCGACCTCAAACGTCAGCCGCGTCCGCAGCGACGGTTTCTCGAACAACAGCGCGATCGACTTTCCCGCCAGCGCCTGCGCGTAATCGCCCGGATGGCGCTTCACTTCGTCGGCGAGGTCGAGCAGTGAGACCAGTTCATCGCCCGTGAGATCCTGGTCGCGCAAAAAATCGCTGGTTGCCAGTTTGCGAATCCGCCGCGACCGTTCTTCCCGCGCCGGAGGCTTCGAGCCGGCGTCGGACGCCCGCGGCACGACCGCCACGGCGCGCCGCCCCGGTGCCGCAAACCGTTCATTTCGTTTCAGTTTGACCGCCGGCATGGGAAGGCCTCCAATGAATGTTTATACACTATAATGAATGATTACACATCTGAGTGCGGGCGTCAAGTTCTGGGCTGCTGTTATGCCGGTTGCTCCTGCTCAGCGATCTCAACCGAGAGCTTCAGCCCGACGGCGCCCAGCACTGCCATAAGGCTGCTCAGGCCTGGGTTTCCACGCCGGGACAGCATTTTGTAAAGGCTCTCGCGGTTCAACCCGGCAGCATCTGCCACATGGGTCATCTGGTTGGCCTTAGCGACGTCGCGCAGAGCCAACAGGAAAACTGCGTCCGCATGCTCGTCTTCGTCGTCCTCGAGAGCGGCGCGGAGATAGGCCAGAGCATATTCTGGATCTCGGAGCCGCTTATAAAGACCCGTTTCGTAAGGCTTAGTTCGCTTCGGCATTTCTCTCACTCGTTATAATCCCGCCAATACGCCTTCGCGCTGGCGATATCAGAACGTTGACTGCGTTTCATCCCGCCGATCAGTAGGATCACGAGACTTTCGCCGTCCTGGCCACAATAGATGCGATAGCCCGGGCCCGTGTTCTTGAAAATCAGCTCGATCACGCCTTCTCCAACCTCATCCCACTCCGCCAGCAATCCTAATCGCAAACGGGCGATTCGCTTATCAATTTGGGCCCGGCCAAGCGGATCGCGAAGGCTGTCAAACCATTCGTCGAAAGGGCAGCGACCGTCCTCCGAAACGTACTTCACCACTCTTCGGGGGCGCGCCTCCACGGTCCTCCTTCGCTTTTCATATCCGCCTCTCCTTCATTGTAGCCTATGGGCTACACGGTGGCATGCCGGAGCCGAGAGCAGGGCGCAAGTGCGCGCCCCATCACCGCTTCAGCGGATCTTCCACCCACGGCGGGGTGGCTTCGATGAGGCGGCCTAGTTCGGGTTCCAGGGACTCCATGGCCGTTTTCATATCCCAGGCGATTTGGCGGTAGCTGAAGTGGCCCTTCACGCCGCTGCGCAACTTCGAGATGTATTCGGCTTCGGCGAAATCCATCTTGAAGAGAAAGCGGGATCTTGCGCCGAAGGGCAGCAGGTAATGCGCGCCGGGCGCCGGGAGGGCGCGCATGGCTGCAAACGCGGCGGTCATGGCGCGTTCGTAAATCTCTCCCGCTCCGGCTTCGGAGATCAGCGCCGGTGTCTCATAGCCGAGCTCGCCCGAGTATTCCTGGCGGAATTTCTGGCAGCGGCGGTGGCGCTGCAGATCGCGGTAGGCGCCGATATCGATAACGAAATCGTACGCGTAGAGGCCGCCGCGGAAGCCGCTCAGAATTTCATCGCGGTGGGTGCGGGATTGGAGCGCGACATCTATCACCTCGGCGCGGCGGGCGGTGCTCCAGGAGCACGCCATTTCATAGAGCTCGCGGAAGGGGCGATCGGTTACCGGATAGAGCAGCGTCGCCACGATATCTGCGGCCACTTGAACGGGGCGTATCAGATCGACCCGCGGCGGCTCGGCGGACTGGGCGCGCAGCGGCAGATTCTGCGCGGCCCACTGGCGCAAATCCTGGCGCGCGCGGACGGCGTGTTCATCCGGCTCGGCGTGGCGCGCCAGAGTTGGCGCCAGCGGTTCAGCGGCGGCGTTCTGGTCCCAGCGGCAATCGGGCTCGCGGGCGCAGGCCTCGGCAATTTCTTCGCCCAAGCTCCGCAGTTCGGCGTAGCCGGACGCCCTGAGCCGCCGGATCTGTTTCTCCACGGTGCGGATGCTGGCCACCTGCCCGACGTTGGTGGGCACGCCCCAGAAGAGCAGATACCGGGCTACATCGAACGCGCGCGCCGCCAAATTGCGCCGGTAGGCTTCGGGCTTCATCTCCTCGGGGCGCGGCAGGCGGGCGCTGAAGCAGTCGAACGCCAACCGGTTCACCTGGCTGTACGCGGCCAGCAGCGCGGCGCCGGCGGCCTGATAGCGGGCTGCGTCGGCGGCTTCCAGTTCGGGGGGCGTGACGAAGCCGGAGCTGGAAAAATCCTGGTAGCGCGACGATTTCGCCTGGCCGTCCCATAGCGGCTCGGCTTCGATTTCGGTGGCGGCCAGCTCGGAAACGCCTTCGAAGCACACCACGGCGTGGCCGAGATCGGCAATCGAGGCGTGGCCATATTGAAAATAAAAACTTTCCAGGAACTTTTCGGAGTTGTGGGTGCGTACCCATTCAATAGAATCGCGAATCGAATCCGGCGAGCGGCTGTACCGCGCCAGCGCGAACGCGGACTTTTCGGGCGGCATAGGCGCCACGGTGATAATGCGTTTCGAGTGAATCAAGACGTTATGATAGCGGGGAATGCGCATACGAATCCAACCTATTCACGCCAACGCGGTGCTGCCCGAATATGCACATGGTCCGGAGGAAGACGCCGGCATGGACTTGCGCGCAGTGGAAGATGCGGTGCTGGCGCCGGGTGTGCCGCGGCTGGTGCCGACCGGCCTGACCATCGCGCTGCCGCCGGGATACGAAGCGCAGGTGCGGCCGCGCAGCGGGCTGGCGTTGCGCCACTCGATCACCATGCCCAATGCACCGGGTACCATCGACCCGGGTTATCGCGGCGAAATCCGCGTAATTCTGCTGAACCTCGGTGGCGAGCCGTACACGGTGCACGCAGGGGATCGCATCGCGCAGATGATCGTGTCGCACTACGAGGCGGTGGAGTGGGATGCCGGGGAACTGCCGGAATCCAATCGCGGGGCCGGCGGGTTTGGATCTTCGGGGCGGTGAGAAGCTGTGAACCAATACGCCCGCAAGCGGGCGCTGGCAAGCGAAAGCATGCCGCACCAGCGGACGTTGGCAAGTTGAAACCTGGCCCACCGGGCGATTGCTATAGTGAAAGGACCCCCTAGAGAAATGGCATGCGATTCCTGCCGCTGGTCCTGAGAAATTCCTGGCGCAACCGCCGGCGCACGCTGCTCACCATCGCCAGCATCGGCGTTTCCATGTGCCTGCTGGGCGTGATGATCGCCATGTACAGCGCGTTCTGGCTGGCCGAACCGAAGGACAATCAGGCGCTGCGGCTGGTGGTGCGCAACCGCGTCTCGCTGGCAGTGTTTCTGCCGCTGGCCTACCAGCAGCAAATCGAGAGAATTCCCGGGGTGCGCCTGGTGATGGTCGATACCTGGTTCGGCGGAATTTACAAAGACGCACGGGAAGCCCGCAATAATTTTCCGCGCTTTAGCGTGGAACCGGAGAAGCTGTTCCCGCTGTTTGCGGAGTGGAACATTCCGGAGGACCAGAAACAGGCGTTCATCCATGAGCGCACGGCTTGCGTGATTGGCCGCGACCTGGCCAACGCGTTCAACTTTCACCTGGGCGACCGCATACCGATTCAAGGCGACATTTTCCCCGGCAATTTCGAATTCACGGTGCGCGGCATTTTCGACGCCGCCTCCAACAGCGACGTGATGTTCTTCAACAAGGAGTACATCGACCAGGCGTTGCCTGAACGGCGTCGCGGCTTCGTGGATACTTTTTACGTTCTGATCGACCAGCCGGAGCATTCTGCGCGCATCGCCGACGGCATCGACACCCTGTTCCGCAATTCCACCTCGCAGACCAAGACCGAATCTGAGCAGGCATTCGTGGTCGGGTTCCTCTCGATGCTCGGCAACGTGCGCATGTTCCTGGTGTGGATTTCCGCGGCCGTGATGTTCACCATTCTGCTGGTTTCGGCCAACACTATGGCCATGTCGGTGCGGGAACGGGTGCGCGAAGTGGGCATCCTGAAGACCTTGGGCTTCACCGAAGGCACCATCCTGGGGCTGATTTTGAGCGAGGCGGCGGCTATTTCGCTGGCTGGCGGCGCCATCGGGTACCTCATTTCCATGCTTCTGCTGAAAGTCGTTCAGCGCAGCCCAATGGGCGGCTTCCTGCCCGCGTTGCGCGTGTTTGACCCGGCCATCGCCGGCGTGTGCCTTCTGCTGGCGGCCATGATCGGCCTGGCAAGCTCGCTGATCCCCGCGATGGGCGCCTCGCGCGCCACGATTGTCGAATCTTTACGGAGCACGGACTGACGCCGATGGCTATTCCACTCGCCTACAATCTTCGCAACCTGGTGGTTCGCCGTACCACCACGCTGATGACTGCGCTGGGCATTGCGCTCACCGTGGCAGTGCTGCTGGCCGTGCTGGCGCTGGTGAACGGATTACGCGTTACGCTCAACACTTCGGGCGATCCGCGCCATGTGCTGGTGACGCGCAAGGGCGCCAGCTCCGAGCTGACCAGCCTGCTGACGCGGGAGCAGTTTCAGGACCTGAAGTTCAAACCGGGCATCGCCACCGGCAGCGATGGGCAGCCGCTGGCCTCGCTCGAGCTGATCACCCTGATCAGCCTGGAAGCGGAAGGCAGCAGCACCGGCGATAATGTGACCATCCGCGGCCTGATGCCCGCCGGCATCGCCATGCGGCACAACGTCAAACTGATTGCCGGCCGTTGGTATCGCCGAGGTGTGAATGAAGCGGTGGTAGGCAAGAGCTTGTCCGATCAGTACCCCGCCGCTCGTCTGGGGAAGAAGCTGCGATTGGGCCGCAGCGATTGGGAAATCGTCGGCGTGATGGACGCTGCACGCGGCGCGCAGGAAAGCGAGATCTGGGGCGATCTCGACCAGGTCGGCGCGGACTGGAACCGCATCCAATATCTGAGCTCGGCACTGGTGGAGGCTACGGACGCCGTCACGGCCAAGGCGCTGGTGAACAGCATCAACGACGACACGCGCCTGGACGCGGGCGCGGAACTCGAAACGGATTATTTCGCCCGGCAAACGCAATCTGCCACGCCCATCGAGTACACCGGAATCTTTGTGGCGATCATCATGGCGGTGGGCAGTTCCTTCGCCGCCATGAATACCATGTACGCGGCGGTGGCGCGGCGGGCGCGCGAGATTGGGACGCTGCGCGTGCTGGGATTCTCGAAGCTCAGCATTCTGACCAGCTTCTGGGTGGAATCGGTGGTGCTAGCCGGGCTGGGCGGGGTGATCGGCTGTTTGCTGGTGTTGCCGCTCGACGGCGCTACCAGCGAAATCGGAGCTAATTTCTCGCAATTGGCCTTCGCGTTTCACATTACGCCGGGGAGTATGGTGGCCGGTATCGTTTTCGCCGTCGCGCTGGGCAGCGTGGGCGGCTTGTTTCCGGCCGGGGCGGCCGCGAAAAAGGAGATTCTTACCGCACTGCGGGAAATCTAAGACAAGACTATGGACGAGGAACTGAAAAGCCTGCAGATCGATCGCGGCCAGCGCCGCTCCGGCCAGCCCTCGCGCTGGGCCGTGCGCTGGATCATTATCGGCGTGGTGGTTTTCCTCCTCTTGGGCGCCTGGCGTTTTTTTTCGGGAAGCGTCAATGCGGCCCCGTTGGTGGACGTGCAGCGGGTCAGCGCCATGAGCGCGGCCAGCGCGCCGGAAGGCGTGGTGCTTAACGCCGCCGGCTACATCGTGGCGGCGCACCGCATCGAAGTTGCCGCCAAGGTGATCGGCAAGGTGAAATGGATCGGCGTCGACAAGGGCGACCACGTGCAGGAAGGCCAGGTGGTGGTGCGTTTGGAGGACGACGAATACCAGGCGCAACTGGAGCAGGCCAAGGGGCAACTGGCCAATCTTGAAGCCAAGCTGGCCGAAGCGCTGAATGGCTCGCGCCCGCAGGAAGTGGCGGAGGCCCAAGCCAATCTGGATGCGGCCAAGTCCGATCTGGACGATGCCAGGTTGAGCGTCAACCGCGCCAAGAACCTGCGCAAGGAAGGACTGACGCCGCAGCAATCCGTGGATGATGCCGAGACCCGCTACGACGGGGCCGTGCACCGCGTGAATTCGCTCGAAGAAGACCTATGAGCTGGTCAAGCTGGGGCCGCGGCAGGAGGAGATAGATTCCTTGCGCGGCCAGGTGGAGCAGGCCAAGGGCGCCGTGGCCTACGCCGAAACCGCCCTGGCCAACACCATCATCCGCGCGCCGGTCACGGGTACGATTCTGGAACGCGAAGTAGAGAAAGGCGAGTTCGTTACCACCAGCTTCGTGGGCGACCGCGGCGCCAAGGGTTATGTGGTGGCACTGGCGGATTTGAACGATCTGGAAGTGGAGCTGGATATCGCGCAGAACGATTTCGCCAAGCTGCACTCCGGCCAGCGCGGTATCGTGACCACCGACGCTTTCCCGGACCGCAAGTATGACGGCTTCATCAAGGAAATTTCGCCCGAGGCCAACCGCCAGAAGGCCACCGTCCAGATCAAGGTCAAGATATCCAAACCGGACCAGTTTCTGCGCCCGGAAATGAACGCCAGCGTGGCATTTGTGTCCGACGCCAAGCCGGAGGCGGCATCGAGCAGCAACGCCGCGGCCGCGGCCAGACAGGTGGTGATCGTGCCCGCGGCCGCCGTGCGCGACAACGCCGTCTTCTTGCTGCTGGATGGCAAAGCTGTGCGGCGGCCGGTGAAAGTCGGCGCAGCCTCGAGCGGCGGCGTGTGCATCGAACAAGGCCTGATCGGTGGCGAGGATCTGATCGCCGATCCGCCGCCCGATCTCAAGGACGGTGAGAAAGTGCGGCGCAAAGCATAACGTGGCTGACTTTTGGCTCTTGACTTCTGTTCTTGTGTTCCATAGCTAAACCATGAGCGAACCAATTATCGAAACCCGCGACCTGAGCAAGGAATTTCTGCGCGACGAGTTTCACGTCGTGGCGTTGAAGGATGTGACCCTGCAGATTCCCAAGGGCGAATTCGTGACTCTGATGGGACCGTCCGGCTCCGGCAAGTCAACCCTGCTGCATCTGATTGCCGCCATGGACCGGCCCACCTCCGGCGAGATCCGCGTGCTGGGCCACAACCTGCGCGAACTGAGCGACCGTGAAATCGCCCATTGGCGCAATGAGCACGTAGGATTCGTTTTCCAGCAGTTCAACCTTATTCCGGTGCTCACCGCGATTGAGAACGTTGAGCTGCCGCTCAAGCTCACCCGCCTCAAAAAGGCCGAGCGGCTGGAACATGCGGCTACCGCTCTCAAGCTGGTGGGGTTGGGAGACCGCCTCCGCCACTTCCCGCGCCAGCTTTCCGGCGGCCAGGAGCAGCGCGTAGCCATCGCCCGCGCCATCGTCACCGACCCGGCCCTCATCCTCGCCGACGAGCCCACCGGCAATCTCGATGCCGGCTCTGCTCAGGAGGTGCTCACCATTCTCTCCAGGCTCAACAAAGAGTACGGCAAAACCATCGTGATGGTCACCCACGACCCACACGCCGCGCTATTCGCGACGCGTGTCCACCATCTGGAAAAGGGCGAGCTGATGACCGCTGCCGCGTAGGCCCGCTGATCGACGCAAGCCGCTCCCAGACAAAAGCTGCTGGCGGCGTTCAGGTAGTTAGCGAAAACCGATTAGGATTGGGCAGCGCTTGCAACGCGAGTTTGAGAAGCGGCTTTCGATATAGGTCCATCCGACGCGCGGACAAGGCCCGTGCCGCGCCAACTGTTGCGGTTGCGCCAAGTGATGTTCACGTCTGCAAGGCCCGCTTCTTCGAACCACGATGCAAATTGTTCCCGACTAATGTAGAAGGCGGTAGGCGCGATCAGATGATCGAACACAGTTGAGTAATTCTCGCGGAACGAGAAGTCCGATATCGAGTAAAGGTAGTCATTGTAAAACAGAAATCGTTTCAGCGCCGGCAATCGCCGGTTAACAGGACGATACAGAAGCTTGAGCGCCAACTGCATGGGGACAGCGATCATGAAAGCGATGACCTTAGTGATGGCGGGCGGCAAGCGCGAAGTAACAATAGTACGCACCGGGCTGACTAAGTGTGTGATCCACCAGTTACCCTCCTCACCATAGACCCACGCCGACATTCTCGCCGCCGGGCTCAGGCACCGGACCAACGAGAGGAAGCCGGCTTTTGGATCGGGCAAATGGTGAAGCACACCGATGCTATAGGCGTATCCGAAAACCGGCCGCAGCGGAAGGTGGTAGATGTCGGCCTGTACAATATGCGCATTGGGCAGATGGCGATTGTTTGCGAATGCCGCATCCACCGCGTCGGAAACGTCAATTCCGATCACATCGGCGGCCCCAAAAGCGGCGGCCAAAGCTACGTGGCGGCCCTTCCCGCAGCCGCCGTCCAGGACCAGTTTGCCGGCAAAGAAATCCTTGTCGACCGGATGTATCCAGTCCAGGAATTCCTTTTCGTAGGTATCTTCGATTTCACTGAAGTGCGTCCACTCATAGCCGAAGGCAGCAGCGGTGGCCCGCTGCTCCTCGGAAAACGCCTCGGGCAGGAGCCGCGGCACTCCGCGGACTATTGGGTACGCTCTAGCGCAACCTCCGCACTTGAGTTCGCCCTCCATGATTTCTTCGGCTTCCGTTTTATCCTTCCGCAGATCCAACGGCCCGGCGCAAATAGGGCAGATAATGAATTCCAGAAGCCGAAGTTTCATTTTGCTATGTTATTCCGCGCGGCAGACCCGCTCGCCTGGGAGGGAGTGCACAGTCGCATTCCCAGTATACTGAAAGCTAAGCTTTTGCTGCTCACGTAACCTCATGTTGTCGATTGTGATCCCGATCCATAACGACGAGAGCCTGATTCTGCCGCTCTATGACCGATTGATGCCTGTCTTGAACCGGTTGCAGCGCCCCTACGAAATCCTGTTCATCGACGAAGCGTCAGTGGACCGAAGCTTCGAACTTCTCGCCAACCTCGTGGAAACAGACGACCGCCTGAAGGTCATCCAGTTGCGGCGGAACTTTGGCAGGGCGGCGGGCCTGTCCGCGGGCTTCGACCAGGCTAAAGGCGAGATCATCGTCACCATGGATGGCGATTTCCGCTACGCTGTGGACGATATTCCTATCCTCCTGGCAAAGATTGACGAGGGTTACGATATCGCGATTGGTTGGCGAAGAGATTGGGACGGCGGTTCCGTGATAGAGCGATTCTCGTCGCGAATCGCCAACTGGCTTGCAGCCACGGCATCGGAAGTCCATCTGCTCGACTGCGGCAGCACCCTCAATGCTTACCGCACGCAGATTCTAAGGGATGTGAACCTCTACGGCGACCTGCACCGGCTCATTCCGGTTCTGGCTACATTTTACGGGGCGCGCATTGTCCGGGTGCCGATCCGTGAGCGGTCGCCTGCAAAGGCTAAATCGCATGAGCGGCTCGGCCGGGTATTCCGGATGATGTTCGACATCCTCACGGTGCGTTTTCTCTTGAAATATCTCACGCGGCCAATGCATTTTTTCGGGAAGTGGGGGTTGGCGAGCGTGTGTCTCGGTAGTCTGATCCTGGCTGTCCTGGCAGTTCCCAAGCTCTGGACAAGCGGCGACATCCTTCAGGAGCATGGCCCTTTGGTGCTGCTGTCCGCGCTGGCCCTGCTCGGCGGAATGGTCCTTTTCTGTGCCGGCATACTGGCCGAACTGCTCACGCGGACGTACTTCGAAAGCCGCGGCCGGCAGATTTATGCTGTGCAAGAAATCCGCAGACGGCAACGGCCGGGTGCAGCTTAAAAAAGCTCCAGTTGAACAAGCCGCTCTTGACAAACCACCGCATTCTGCGTAATCTTGATAGAGATTGGGACCTTTCAGCCATCTCGAAGATGTTGAAGCCTCTGACCTCCTGCGGTGGGCGATCGAAACCTACGAAGACAGGTTCGCCATAGCCACCAGCTTTCAGAAGGGAGGAATGGTCCTGCTAGACCTGGCTTGGCGGACGCGATTGCCGTTTCGGGCCTTCACGCTGGACACCGGGCGGTTGCCGGAAGAGACGTATTCGATGATCGAGGACGTGCGGCACCGTTATGGCCTCAGCGTAGAAATCGTGACACCCGATCCGGATGAGATACGCACGATGGTTCAGCAGCACGGGTGCGACCTGTTTCATCGCAGCCCGGAGATGCGCCTGATGTGCTGCAACGTACGGAAAGTGCGGCCATTCGAACGCAAGCTTCAGGAATTCGAAGCGTGGGCGACCGGTTTGCGGAGGGGGCAGGGCGTGACGCGGGCGGCGGTTCCCAAAGGGGCCGAAGAGGCAGGCCGCCTCAAGCTGGCGCCGGTAGCGGACTGGAGCGCGGAGCAGGTTGACGCCTATCTCCGCCGGTATGATGTCCCGGTGCATCCGCTGTACAAGCAGGGGTACACCAGCATCGGCTGCGCGCCGTGCACGCGGGCTATCCTGGAAGGCGAGGACGAACGCGCCGGCCGCTGGTGGTGGGAGGTGGGCGCCCGGAAGGAATGCGGCATCCATTTCGCGCCGGACGGATCCCGCCGCGTGGCCTCTTAGCTCTAGCTCCCCGCGCCAACCGCGGTCATACTGGGAAGAAGCAATGCACAAAGGCTTTACGCTTTGGTTCACAGGCATGTCCGGAGCGGGCAAAAGCACCATTGCCGGCCTCCTGGAAAGCCGCCTGCGCGCGCACGGGGCGAAAGTGGAGGTGCTGGACGGCGACGAAGTCCGCACCTGCCTCTCCAAAGGGCTGGGATTCAGCAAGCAGGACCGCGACGAAAACATTCGCCGCATCGGCTACGTCTGCCAGTTGCTATCGCGCAACGGCGTGATCGCGATCGCCGCCGCCATTTCGCCCTACCGGGCGGTGCGCGATGAGCTGCGGGCGCGAATCCCCGATTTCGTCGAAGTGTACGTCGAGTGCCCGGTTGAAACCCTGGCGCAGCGCGACGTCAAGGGCCTGTATAAGCAGGCGCTGGAGGGCGTGCTTCCCCAATTCACCGGCGTCTCCGACCCTTACGAGCCCCCGCTCAATCCGGAGGTGACCGTCCACTCGTCGCGCCAGACCCCGGCAGAAAGTGCCGATCGAATCTGGGCTACACTGGAACATCTGGGTCTCATCTCCTTTGATCGATCTGCACTCGCACACGAATGAATCCGACGGCAGCCTGGCCCCGGCAAAGCTGATCCAAGACGCAGTTGGCGGCGGCGTGACCGTGCTGGCGATCACCGATCACGATACGCTGGCGGGGTACGACCTGGCGCTCGACGCGGCGCGGGCGGTCGGCCTCGACCTGGTCTGTGGCATCGAGCTTTCCACCAAGCTGCGCGGCCGCTCCGCGCACTTGCTCGGCTATTTCCCCGCCGCCGGCCCCCTCAAGGAGTTTCGCGATTGGGTGCGGCTGCAGCAGCAGTCGCGCAAGGACCGCAACATCCGGCTGGTGGCGCGCCTGCGGGAATTGGGCTTCGACATCACCCTGGAGGAAGCCGAAGCGCGCGGCCGCGGCATGACCGGCCGGCCGCATTTCGCCGCCATCATGCTGGAGAAGGGCTACGTGCGGAATTACCGGCAGGCTTTCGACGATTACCTCGACGAATCCGCCCAGGCTTACGTCTACCGCCAGGAGCCGACGTTCGCCGAGGGTGTCGCGGCGGTACGCAGCGCGGGCGGGATCGCCTCCCTGGCGCACCCCACCCGCGTGCATGGCGATGTGGCGGAGATGATGCCCGAGCTCTGCGCTGCGGGTCTGAACGCCATCGAGGCCTATCACAGCGATCACAGCCCCGAAGAGACCGAGCGCTTCGTGGACCTGGCGCGCCGCCACGGTTTGCTGGTCACCGGCGGCTCGGATTTCCATGGCGAGGCCATCAAGCCAGGCGTCCTGCTGGGGTCGGGCTATCAGGGCAATCTGCGCGTCCCTCCCGAGGTGATGGATCACCTGCGAAACGGCGCCGGCATCGGTCCGGCTGGCACGCGCTAAGACCTCGGCGGAGATTGCGCCAGGGATTCGTGCGATTGCTCACACCCGCTCGGCGCCGGGGATTGCCAGGTACCCGCATTTGATCTACAATTCAGAACTAATATGGGCGATCAACACTTGGGCGAGTTCGAGCAGCTTGTCCTGTTGGCGGTGGTGCGGCTGGCGGAAGGCGCTTATGGCGTGCCCATCCGCCGCGAGATTGAAAAACGAGCGGACCGGAAAGTCACGGTTGGGGCCCTGTATTCCACACTCGACCGGCTGGAGGCGAAGGGATATTTGAGCTCTTGGTTCGCGGACCCCACTGCGGCACGGGGCGGGCGGTCACGCCGTTATTTTCGGGTCGAGCCGCAGGGAATCGAGGCGCTCGCCCTGGCCAAGGACATGTTCGATCGCATGTGGAAGGGGGTGCGGCTTGCCTGAGCGGCCTCCGCGAGTGGCGGAGCGGCTCCTGCGGCGCCTGGTGCCAGGCCGGGAGGGGGAAATCATTGCGGGCGACCTGCGCGAGGAGTTTGAAACGCGCGGTCGCGGCCGGCGCTGGTATTGGTGGGAGGTCTTGAGCTGTATCGCGGTGCGGCTTTCGCCCAATCGGCTGACCGCGCCGGATCTACGGCAGGACCTCCACTACGCGGTTCGCGTGTTGCGGCGGAATCCCGGATACACGCTCACGGCGATGGTGTGCCTGGCGCTCGGAATCGGCGTCAATAGCACGGTCTTCACTATGGTGGACGAGCTTTTTTGGCAGCCGCTGCCGGTTCCTCACTCGGATCGGGTGATGGCGATCGGGCGCACCGGAGAGACGACGACGTGCTCATACCGGGATTACCTGGAACTCGAGCGGCGCGTGGCGCCGCCTGGCGGGCGGTTGTTCTCCGGCGTGCTGGCTTATGACGACCTGGGCACCTCGCTCGATATCGCCGGCACCAGCCAGCTCATCATGGCGGAGGCGGTCTCGGCGAACTTCGCAGACGTCCTTCAATTGCCAGCTCAGGCGGGGCGGTGGTTCATGCCGGAGGATGAGCGGCCCGGCGCCGACCCGGTGGCGGTGCTCAGCGACGGAGCCTGGGAGCGCCGCTTCGGCCGCAGCATAGGTGCGATCGGGCGGCGCGTGCGCATCGAGGCGCAATGGTACCGGATAATCGGCGTGGCGCCGCGCGGTTTCCTGGGCGTATCGCCGCCTCACACGATGGAGATATGGATTCCGTTCGCCTCGCAAACGTACGTGACAGAATTGCTGGCCAATCCCGGCGAGCGCGAGCGGCCTCGCGTGCGCTTGATCGGCCGGCTCGCCGCCGGAACCGGGACGCGGACGGCGGAAGCTGTTCTCAAATCCGTGGACGCGCAGATCCGGCGCGAATTTCCGCGCGATAGCAGTACGAGCGGCGTGCTGACGGTGGATATGGCGGCCGGCGCACCCATGCCGGCGGTCCGGGAAATGGCCGCGCCGATTTCCATCACGCTGCTCTCGGTGACCGGCATCGTGCTGTTGATCGCTTGCGTAAACGTGGCGAACCTGCTGCTTTCGCGTTCCGCGGTGCGCCGTCGCGAGATGGCGGTCCGCCAGGCTGGGCGCTTCGCGGTGGCGGCTGGCGCGTCAGACGGTAGCGGAGGGAATTGTGCTGGCTACGGGTGGCGCCGCGCTGGGATTGTTATTCGGAAGCGGTGCGAACCTGCTGCTGGCCCGCTCCCTGCCCGCCCTGCCTCACATGGGCAGGGTAACGCTGGATTTGAGCTTGAACTGGCGGGTGGCGGCGTTCGCCGCGGCAGCGGGGCTGTTCAGCGCCGTGCTGTTCACGGTTTCGCCCGCGATGGAACACTCGCGGCCGGACCTGACATCCTCGTTGAAAGGCGCAGGCGTGGCTGCGCGGCGCATGCGCCAGCGCGATGCGTACGTGGTAGCGCAGGTCGCTTTGTCGCTGACCCTGCTGATCGCAGCCACCCTGCTGCTGCGCGCCGTGCAACATGCCCAGGCCGCCGATCCCGGTTTTGCCATTGACCACAGGCTGGGGGCGCGGATTTACGTCTCGGAACCGGAGTACACGCCGGACTCCGGGAAGCTGTTTCTGGCGCGGCTGCTAGATACGGTGCGGGCAGCCCCGGGGGTGCGCAGCGCGACTCTGAGCTACACAACACCGCTGAGCTTCTCGGACCAGGTGTGCACGTCCGCGACTCCGGACGCGCGCCCCCGCCGCGCGGCGGCCGATGTCGTGGTCCCCGGCTACTTCGACACCATGGCCATTCCCATCCTGCGCGGACGGCAGTTTGTGATGGCGGATCAGCCGGGCTCGCCGCCGGTGGCGATTGTCAATCAGACCTTCGCCAGACGCTATTGGCCGGATGAGGATGCTGTCGGAAAGACTCTCTGGCTGGGGTGCGCAGCCACTGGGCCGCGCAGCATGGCGGAAGTAGTCGGAGTGGCGAGGGACGCCAAGTACGAATCGCTCGATGAGGCGCCGCGCCCGTACGTCTACCGCCCCCTGTCGCAGAGTTGGGTGGGATTCGTGGCATTGATCGTCGAAACCTACGGCGACCCGGGCGAGTACACCGCGCCCTTGCGCAGCTTGCTGCACCGCACGGATTCCAACCTGCGGGTTTATGAGATCCAAACGCTGGAAGAATTCGCGTCGCAATCTCTGTGGAAGGTGCGCTGGCAGGCTTCGTTGTTGGCCGTGTTCGGCGGACTGGCCATGCTGTTGGCCGCCGTGGGCCTCTACGGCGTGGTGGCTTACAGTGTGGCGCAGCGTACGCAGGAGATCGGCGTGAGAATCGCCATGGGCGCGCAGCGGGCGGACGTGCTTTGGATGGTGCTGGTTCGCGGGCTGGGGCTTACCGCGGCCGGCATTGGCGTTGGGTTGGCGCTCAGCGCGGTAATGATGCGGCTGCTGGCGGTGTTGCTATACGGCATGAGCCCGCTCGATCCCGTTTCCTTCGCCGCGGCGTCGCTTGGATGGACGGCAACCGCGATGCTGGCAAGCTATGTGCCGGCGCGCAGAGCCATGAGGGTGGACCCGGTGGTGGCATTGCGCTGGGAATGATCGAGAGGTGGAGTCATGTTGAAGAACCGCTCCGTGCCGGCCGATGTCATCTTGCCGCACGTCACGTACCGGAATGTGGCCGACGCGATAGCCTGGCTGACGAAAGCGTTTGGATTCGCCGAGCACTACCGTTATGGCGAATCGGGCGGACGCGTCGACGGTGCGCAGATGCATCTCGGCGATGCCTGGATCATGCTGAGGACTGCGCGGCCTGGGAGCGCAAGCCCTGCACAGGCCGGGCTGCAGACGCAGAGTTTGACCGTGTTCGTAGAAGATGTGGATGCGCACTTCCAAAATACGAAGGCGGCCGGCGCCAGGATCGTCGAAGATCTGCATGAGACGGAGTACGGCGAACGGCAGTACGGGGTCGAAGACCTGGAAGGCCATCACTGGCTCTTCTCGCGTCACGCTCGCGATGTAAGCCCCGAGGAATGGGGCGCGAGAGTAACCGGCCGGTGAGGGCGATCTAAGAAGGGAAAACATATGCCTACTGAAGTTGGACACGGAAAGATCTGCTACATCGAGATTCCCGCCACTGACATTGCGCGCTCGTCGGAGTTTTACAAACGGGTGTTCAACTGGAACGTCCGGCGGCGCGGCGATGGCAGCATCGCCTTTGACGACGGGGTCGGCGAGGTGAGCGGCACCTGGGTGCTGGGGCGCCCGCCCGCCGCGGAGCCGGGTTTTGTTGTCTCCATCATGGTCGACAGCGTGGCCGCCACCGTCGACGCGATCGTCGCCAACGGAAGCGAAATTGTGCGCCCTATCGGCGCGGACGCGCCGGAACTCACTGCCTGGTTCCGCGACCCCGGAGGAAACGTACTCGGCATCTACCAGCACCGGGGCTGACGGCACGGACCATCGCGGCGAAGGAGCCTCGGATGAACGCGTCGAATGAGCGCGATGCGCTTCTCCGGGCACATGCTACAATAACCAAACCGGCGAGAAAATGGAACGCTTGAGCAAGCTCATCCGCGGTTTGAGACTGCCCGGCGACATGATTACGGAAAGCGATCTGGCTTGCGCGGCGTGGCCGCAAGCGGTGGGCAAACGGATCGCGGCCCACACACGCGCGGCCAAGCTGGTCCGCCGGCGGCTGGTGGTGGAAGTGGAAGACCAGATCTGGCAGCGGCAGCTTTTCGTGCTCAGCTACCACATCGTGCGCAACCTGGAGCGGCACCTGGGTCCGGACGTGGTGGAGGATCTGGAATTCCGCGTGGTTCCCCGGCGGCGCGAGCCGCAGCGCGCGACCCAATCCGCGCCGGCGCTCCTGGCCGATGAAGCGGACGCCATTGCCGACCCCGTGCTGCGCGGTCTCTACAAGGCTTCCCGGACAAAGGCACGGGCGTGAAGATCACCGAACAGGAAGTCCGCTACGTGGCCGGTTTGGCCAACCTTCGGCTGAGCGATGCCGAAGTCGCCCGGTTCCAGGTGGACCTGGATCAGATTCTCGAACACATCGGCAAGCTGAACGAACTGGATACCGGAAGCGCTGCGCCCATGTCTCAAGTGCTCTTCGAGGCTGAGGAGACCGCCACGCTGCGGCAGGACGTGCCTGTGCCGCCACTCGGCAACCAGGCGGCGCTGGCCAATGCGCCCGACCCCGGAGCCGGGTATTTCAAGGTGCCCTAAGTGATCGAACGCTGATGGGCACGGCTAAGAAAAAACGCGCCCGCAGGCGGGCGTTGGCAAGCTGAAGCATGCCCCACCAAATGGAAATCGCTTCCTTAACCATTGATGAGATTCGCGAAGGCCTCCTGGCGCGCCGATTCCGCGCCGAGGAGCTAGCCGCCGAGGCGCTGCACTTCGCCGAAGCAGAGAACCCCAAGACTGGCGCCTACCTGCATTTTTCGCCGGAGCGCGCCCTCGCCGCTGCGCGCCGCGTGGATGAGAAAATCGCGCGCGGCCAAGAACCGGGCGCGCTGGCCGGGGTTCCGGTGGCGGTGAAGGATGTGATTGTCACGCGCGGCATTCGCACCACCTGCGGTTCGAAGCTGCTGGCAAACTACATTCCGCCGTATGATGCCACCGCCATCGTCCGCCTGGAGGAGGCCGGCGGTCTGATCCTGGGCAAGACCAATTGCGATGAGTTCGCGATGGGATCCTCCACCGAGAATTCGGCTTTCGGGCCGGTGCGCAATCCGGTGGCGCCGGACCGCGTTCCGGGCGGCTCGAGCGGCGGCTCGGCAGCGGCCGTGGCGCAGGGTACGGCCGTGGTGGCGCTGGGTTCCGATACCGGCGGGTCGATCCGCCAGCCTGCTTCGTTCTGCGGCGTCTGCGGCGTCACGCCAACTTATGGACGCGTTTCGCGCTACGGGCTGACGGCTTTCGCCAGTTCGCTCGATCACATAGGGCCGTTCGCCCGCACGGTGAAGGATGCGGCGCGCGTGCTGGGCGTGATCGCCGGCCGCGATCCTTGCGATTCCACCTCCGCCGAAGCCCCGGTGCCGGATTACACAAAAGCTTTGGACGGCAACGTAAAAGGGCTGAAGCTTGGACTGCCCCGCGAGTATCTAAAGGATTTGACGAGCGAATCCGGCAGCCTGATCCACCGCGGCGTGGAAGTGCTGCGACAACTCGGCTGCGAAGTGCGCGAGATCAGCCTGCCTCACACCGATTACGCCATAGCCACCTATTACATCATCGCCACTGCCGAGGCCAGCTCCAACCTGGCGCGCTACGACGGGGTTCGCTACACGTTTCGCTCGCCCGATTCGGCAACCTTGGCCGATATGTATCGCAACACACGCGGCGAAGGGTTCGGCGCCGAATGCAAGCGGCGGATCATGCTGGGCACGTACGTGCTTAGCGCCGGCTATTATGACGCGTATTACCTGAAGGCACAGAAGGTGCGCGCTCTCATCGCGAGCGATTTTCGGGACGCGTTCGAAGAAGTGGATGCCGTGGTGGCGCCTGTATCGCCTTTTCCGGCGTTCCGCCTGGGCGAAAAAGTCAACGACCCACTGGCCATGTACTTATCCGATATTTTCACAATCACCGGCAGCCTGGCGGGCATACCGTGCATGAGCGTCCCGTGCGGGCGTACCGCCGAGGGTCTGCCGGTGGGAATGCAGATCTTGACCCGGCACTTCGGCGAGGCTGTCATGTTCCGCATCGCCGATGCTTTTGAAAAAGCCGGCGGACTGAATTGAAGGGGCCCAGGATGAAATGGCCGGTTCCAATCGCCGGCTGTTAGGGACCTGGTCTTGAATAGGGGGGCCGGGCATACCCGGTCCGAGGGGAAGAAAACACACAAGGAGAGAGAGGGAGAACCACACGATGTCATTCACACTTCCACCGCTGCCATACGCGCCTGAGGCGCTCGAGCCGCATATCGACAAGATGACCATGGAAATCCACCACGGCAAGCACCACAACGGTTACGTCACCAACCTGAACAAGGCGATTGAATCGGCGCCCGCGCTGGCCGGCAAGACCGTCGAGGAGTTGCTGGCCGCCAACTGCGCCATCGTTCCGGAAAACATCCGCACAGCCGTGCGCAATAATGGCGGCGGCCACATCAACCACTCGATGTTCTGGAAAATCATGAAGCCCGGTGGCGGCGGTCCGCCGGTGGGCCATGTTGCCCAAGCTATCACCGGCACGTTTGGCGGCTTCGACGCCTTCAAGGAGAAATTCAATCAGGCCGCCGCCACGCGCTTTGGCTCGGGGTGGGCGTGGCTGGTGAAGGCGGGCGGCAAACTGGATATCTATTCGACTGCCAACCAGGACAGCCCGGTGATGGAAGGCAAATTCCCGGTGATGGGCCTGGACGTTTGGGAACACGCCTACTACCTTAAGTATCAGAACCGCCGGCCCGACTACATCGCGGCATGGTGGAGCGTGGTCAACTGGGCCGAAGTCGAATCGCGCTTTAACTCTGTGAAGTAGTTCGGAGGACAGACGATCGGCCTTCGTCGCCTGTCCAGGCAGGACAGACCACGAAAGGCGATGGTCTGTCCTGCCATCCTGCCCCGCGCGGAACCACCCGGTCCTGGGATAATGGCAGACGACACGGGCTCGACATGCAGAAATACGACCTTATCGTCATCGGCTCCGGTCCGGCGGGACAACGGGCTGCGATTCAAGGCGCCAAGTGCGGCCGTAGCGTGGCGGTGATCGAACAGCGCGAAATTGTGGGTGGCGCCTGCGTCAACACGGGAACCATTCCGAGCAAAACGATCCGCGAAGCCGTGTTGCATTTATCGGGCTATCAATACCAGGGCATTTACGGCATCAACTATCACGTCAAGGAGAAGATCACCATCGCCGACCTGGGCTTCCGGGTCAACCAGGTGATCAAGACGGAAGTGGATGTGACGCAGGCGCAGCTTGCGCGCAATGGCGTGGAGGTGATCTATGCACGCGCCTCGTTCCTGGATGCGACGCACGTACGCGTGGAGAACGCGCGCGGCCAATCGGACCTGGAAGCGCCGGTGATTCTGATTGCCACCGGCACCAAGCCCGCTTCTTCCCCCGCCGTGCCCATCAACGGGCGCAACATCATCAACAGCGACCAGATTCTTGACATGCCGGAGATCCCCAAGACGTTCATTGTGGTGGGCGGCGGCGTGATCGGGGTGGAATACACCTGCATGTTCGCGATTCTCGGTTCGCGCGTGATCCTGGTGGAAAAGCGGCCGCGGCTGCTCGAGTTCGCCGACCAGGAGATGGTGGAAGCGCTCTCCTACAACCTGCGCGATCACCGTGTAACGATGCGCTTGAACGAGGAAGTGGACAGCGTGGAAGAAGCGCCGGGCGGCGGCGTGGTGGCCAATCTGAAAAGCAACAAGCGCATCGCCGGCGACGCCCTGCTGTACGCCGTGGGCCGCCAGGGCAATGTGGATGAGTTGAACCTGGCCGCCACCGGCCTCACAGCCGATGAGCGCGGCCGCATCGCAGTGGATGGGAACTATCGTACCAAGGTGTCCAATATTTACGCCGCTGGCGACGTGATCGGTTTTCCCAGCCTGGCGTCGGTCTCGATGGAGCAGGGCCGCATCGCCGCCGCCAGCGCTTTCGGACTCGAGATCGAATCCAATCGCGCCACTTACCCCTACGGGATTTATACGATCCCCGAGATTTCGTTCATCGGCAAGACCGAAGAACAGTTGACGGGAGACGACGTTCCGTATGAAGTGGGCCTCGCCTACTACCGCGAGACGGCGCGCGGCCAGATTCGCGGCGATACCACCGGGCGGCTCAAGTTGATCTTCCATCGTGAAACGCGGGAACTGCTGGGAGTGCACATCATCGGCGAGGGCGCCAGCGAGCTGTTGCACATCGGGCAGGCCGTGATGATTTTGAAAGGAACCGTGAACTACTTCGTCGATACCGTATTCAACTATCCGACCCTGGCCGAATGCTATAAAATGGCGGCTTTCAACGGTATCAACAAGCTGATGCGGATTTGAGGAGTCCAGGATGGGTTTGCGCATAGGAGTGTTGGCCACCCGTTACCTCTGGGCCGGTGCGGTTGAGGGAACCAGCCTGGGCGCTGTGCGCTCTTACCCGGATCCCGGCGAGGCGGATCGCATCGATCTGAAATCGCTGCACCCGGATGAGATGATCGAGCTGATCCGTCAGTTGATCGCCCAGGTGCGGCAGGGCGAGCCGGTGGATTCGGTGGGCGCCGGGATTCCCGGCGTGGTACGCAGCGGCGTCATCGAAGAATCGCCGAACCTGGGCCAGTTGAAGGGGTTCGCTATCGCGGCACGTTTGGGCGAGGCGCTCAAGAGCGACGGCATCGACGCCCCGGTCACGGCGCTCAACGACGCCGATGCCCTTGCCGCCGGTATAGCCGCAACGCACAGCGCGATGGAGAAACTGGTGCGCGTCTGGTACCTGGGCGATGGCATCGGTTTTGGACGCTATCCGCGCGGCGAAGGCGTTTGGGAGGCCGGCCATTCGGTGGTGTCGCTGGACCCCAAGGAACGCTACTGTGGCTGCGGCGGCCTGGGACACCTGGAAGGCATCATGGGCAACCGCGCGATTCGGCTCCGCTTCCTGGATCTGGAGCCGGAGGAAGTGTTCCTCGCCGCGCGCCAGAACGAAGCCCGAGCCACCGCTTTCGTCCGCCTGTGGCACCGGGCACTGGCCGCCGCCACTGCCACCAACGTCCACCTGGATGGCCCCGGCCGCTTCTACCTGGCCGGTCCCAACACCGATCACGTCGATGCCGGTCTGCTCGGCATGTACCTGCAGGAAATGGTGAAGATGAGCCCACTGCAAGGCAGCCTGTTCGAGATCGTATCCAACAGCCACGACCTGGCGCTGATTGGCGCCGCGGTCTGCGGCGCGACCGGGTAGGGCGCGCGATCGCTGTTAGTCGACTTTCGCTCCGGCAAGCATGACAGACCAAGCCAGGCGATGGTCCGTCCCACCAGTTATTCGATCAACAACTGGTCGCCGGGCTGGGTTCCGGTTTCCGCCACGCTTCCGGCCGGCAGCTCCAGCACGGAGTGGGCCCAAAGGCATCCACTGAGGCGCCACGGCGGGACAGCATGCCTCACTTTTCGCACCAGCCGCCGCTTGTCCAGGTACACCAGGTCGATCGCAAACTTCATAAAAAACGTGTGAACCGATTGGCAGGGGACGATCCACAGGCCTTCGCCGGCCTTCAGGCCCTTGTGTTTAAGCAGACCGACGTTGCGCTCGGGGCTGCGGTCCGCCACCGTCACAGCGTCGCCCAACTCGGTGCCGCGGCTCTCATTGCGTACTCTGACGATCAATGGTGACGACTATAGCACGGGGCGTTCGGGCGAGCCCGTGAAGATACCCGGTCACCAGCCGTGGCGAAAATCCGCCAGGCGTGGAAACCCAGAGTTTGCCGCGGCTTAGCGGTGTGGATGCGGGCGCAAGAGCGGCGCCGAAGTGGGGTCACGTGGCTAGACTGAAATCGGCAGCAAGGTTTTGCTCCCAACTCGTGCCCGGCCGGGCGCGAGGCCGCTCTTGGTTCCCGGAGGTCTCATGATTCGCCGTCTGTTCGTCGCCGCCGCCTTGTCGATTTGCCCGGTTCTGGCCGGTCCGCCGCTGACCACCATTCAGGACGTGCTTTACAAAGCCGATGGCACGCGCTTCAACGGCACGCTGACCATCGGTTGGACCAGTTTCCAAGCGGTCGACAACACTTCAGTCGTCGCCCAGAGCACGACCGTCAGAGTGTTGAACGGCAATCTGCGCGTGGCACTGGTTCCCAACACGACGAGCACGCCGGCGACCCTGTACACGGTGACTTACAACAGCGATGGCTTCGTCCAGTTCCAGGAAACCTCGAGCGTGCCGTCCAGCCTGACGCCGCTGCATGTGCGCGACGTCCGCGCGGCGCCGGCGCCATCGGGCGGTTCGGATACGACGGACACAGGCACGGCTTCGATTCCGGAATCGAGCGTGGTGGGCTTGGTGGCCGACCTGGGGGCACGGCCGCTGGCAGCTCCCGGGTTTGCGCCCAGCCACGCCGCCATGATCAATTCGAGCGGCCAGGTGGACGCGGTGGTCGGCGACCCTTCCGACTGCGTATACGTGGATGGCTCGTCCGGCCCTTGTGGCAGCGGCGGCGGCTCCGTGTATAACTTCGTCGACGGCGACTCGCCGGCCGGCACCGTCAACGGCTCAAACACCACATTTACGCTGAGCGGCGTTCCCAACCCGGCGACCAGCATCGCTCTCTATCGCAACGGGGTGTTGCAGAAGGCCGGCTTTGACTACACGTTTTCGAACGGCACCATTCAGTTCGTGACCGCCTCCACACCGCAGCCGACCGATGTGTTGTTGGCCAGCTACCGCACCGCCAACAGCGATTCCACCTCATACCCCGCGCCACAAGTGCTGTGCAGCGGCACCGGCGCCGCGGCCTCGCTGGCCAGCCTGACGGCGCTGGCGATGTGCAGCATTCCCGGCGGATTGCTCGCCCCCGGCGACCGGCTGGAGGTTCATTTCGATTACGCTCACCAGGGCAACTCGGGCGCGGCCGCCATTTCGGTCCAGTGGGGCGGCACGACGGCGCTCGACGTGAACGCGGCTGCGCCCGAGACCATGCTCACGGGGCGAGTGGATGGCTCCATTCTGACCAGCGGAGCGCAGGTCAGCTCGCAATCCTGGGGCGCCGCCACCAGCTTCGCTACTACCGTGGTGAGCGCACCCGATTCATATAGCGCCGGGCTGACGCTGACGTTCCTGGGTTCAGTGGCCGCCGGCGCGGATGCCATCCTTCTGCAGCATTATTCGGTTGTAAGAGTGCCGTAATTGGCCTGGAACTACCCGTTTTGCTACACTGAGGGTTATGGCAATCCCGAATGTGAAACGGTTCCGGCCGTTCTGCCCGACTTGCAATGAGAGCTTTACGGTGATGGCGGTGCTGCCGAGGGACGCCGACGTTTCGAAGTACCTGGCGGATACCGTGGCGCGCCACGATCACAAGGCGTTCCAGGAAGCCAAACAGCAGCACTTCAAGATCCGCGTCGGCCAGCAGAAACAGAAGAAAGCCAAGTAAGCGCGGACCGGTTTCGCCGGTCGGATCCCTTACATTACATCCGTGCCTGGATGTTGCGTGTGGCGTTAATGGCAGCCTGCGCCACGGCTGCGTCCGGGTCATCCGCCAACTTCTGCAGCCGCGCCACGCTTTCTTTGTCGCCGCTCGCGCCGAGAGCTTGCGCCAGACCAATCTTCTCGTCCCTGGTACCGGTTCCGATCGCCGTATAAAGCGCGGCGCGCACCCGCGAATCTCGCGCCAGTTCCACCAGGTAGGGCAACGCTGTGCCGTTATAGGCCGCCAGGTTCAAATTGTTGATGAGGAATTGCAGGGGGCTGAACTGGCTCAGCTCTGTCTTTCCCAGCATGACCTGGGCGAAAGCCAACGCCAGCCGTGGCCCGGGCCTGCCTTCATCCTGCCAGGCCTGCTCCAGCGCAGGCAGATCGAGCGGATTCTTCAGCCGCCCCAATCCCTCGGCCGCCGCCTCACGCAATTTCTCGTCCTTATCGTGGAAATACCGCTGATAGATGCCGCGATAGGCCGGATCCGGCAGCATGGCGAGCGAGGTCAACGCAGCGCGCTTCACCTTGATGTTGTCGGTCTGGCCGATAACGTCCGCCAACGCGGGCACGGCCCCGGTGTCGCGCAGGATACCCACCGTCTCGATGGCGGCCACTTGCACTTTGGGGTCGAAATCGTGCAGCAGAAATTCCAATTGCGGCCCCGCCGATTCGTCGCGAATCTTCTGCAGGGCCACCAGCGATTCGTAGATCAGCGTGGAATCCTTGGAACGCGTGGCGGCAATCAAATCCGCTACCGCCGCTTTGCCGCGCAGGATGCCCAGGGCGCGGGCCGCATTGGCGCGTACATCCGTGTTGCCGGAGCCAAGCTGTGCGTCGAGCGCCGCGATCACATCGGGGCGCACCGTGATGTAAGCGTCAATCACCTGGTCGTTGGTATCGGTGAACCGGCTCTTGATGCTGGTCCCCACCCGCTCGAAGGTCCCGCCCACGCCCCGTTTTACGTAACCCGGCAGATAGAAATTCACCATGCCATCGGCGGCCAGCATCTGCACCCCGGGATCGCCGTCGCGGCTGGCTTGGATCAGCGGATCCAGACTGTGCGGCGGCCCGATCTCGGTGATCTGGCGGACGGCTTCCGCCCGCACTTCGACCGACGGGTTGGTTAGCAGCTCCTGCAGTTTCGGAATGGCGCTCGAACCGGCGCGGGCAATCTCACGAACGTCTTTGGGCCGGAGATTCGCTTGCCCGAACGCTCCGCACACCACCAGAAAAGCCAGGAACCAGGCTGAGGAAACGCGCATACTTTTACTCTATCGCGCTTCGCGACGCCGGCAACTCGCCTTCCAGGCCACCGGCTGCCGCTGTGGCCGGCTGTCCGCACCTCCGGTTCGCGCTGTTGGTCGCTTCTGCGTGCTGCCAGACGGGGTTGAAGGACGCTTTGCCACGGTGCTCCGCGCCGATCCCCCAGCGCCTAGCGCACGAATTCCACTTCCACCCGCTTCGAGATGAGGCCGGCCTCGAAGCCCATGTCGAGCAACTTTTGAGCGGCCTTCGGTACCTCATCGCCGACGTCGAGGGTGTGGTGGTTGACGTACATGCCGATGAATTTTTCGGCCAGCCGCGGATCCATGTCGCGCGCGAACTGCAAAGCGTACTCGAGCGCCTCTCCGTGGTTGTCGAGAGCGTACTGGATGCTCTCGCGCATCATGCGGCAGCACTCGCTGTGCGTTTCGGCGCCGAGCGAGCGCAACAGCACATTGCCGCCCAGAGGCAGCGGCAGTTCGTAGGCCGTCTTGAACCAGCGCCCCAGGTCGAGGATGCGGTGAAACCCCTCGCGGTCATAGGTCAACTGCGCTTCGTGAATGATCAGGCCGCAATCCGCTGCGTGATCGCGCACGGCGTTGGTGATCTGGTCGAACGGCGTCACCACCGCTTCGAAATCCGGTTCAAACAGTTTGGCCGCCAAATAGGCGGTGGTGAGGGTGCCCGGGACTGCGACGCGCTTGCCCTTCACTTCCTCCGGTTCCATGGGACGCGCGGCGATGATCATAGGACCGTAGCCATCGCCAACGCTCGATCCACTGGCCATCAATACGTATTTATCGGCCACATACGGATATGCATGATAGGAGAGCGCGCTCAAGTCATAAAGGCCTGCCATGGCCTTTCGGTTGAGGCTTTCAATGTCTTCCAGCACATGGCGGAACGTCACTTTCGACGAGCGCACCTTCTTGGTGGCCAGCCCGTAAAACATGAAGGCATCGTCGGAATCGGGGCTGTGGGCGCTGACAATTTCCCTGGGTGCAACCGAAGTCATAAGAGACGCAACAATCCAGTTTACACTACCCGGCGGTTCAATCCCGGAAAGAATCGCACAACGTGTTACATGGGACCTTGGGGACAGCGGCGGCGCGGAATCGATCGAGTCGCGGGCACGGGTAGTCGCAGTGGCAATCGGCTATAGTCGGAAGGAATGCTTACACGCCTGGCAGTATTAGGGCTGGCGCTGGCGCCGCTGTGGGCTGCGCCCGCCGATGGCACCGGCCCGCTCACCCCGCAACAACAACGCTTGAACATTGAGTCCTTCGAGCACGTATGGGCTACTGTGCGCGATAAATACTGGGACCCCAAGCTCGGGGGCCTCGACTGGCAGGCTGTGCACGATGAGTTGCGCCCGCGGCTGGAAAGCGCCACCACCATGGAACAGGCGCGGACGGTGATGCAAGACATGTTGTCGCGGCTCAAACAAACGCATTTCGAGATTGTGCCCCTTACCGTTTACCAGGAAATCGAAGGCGCCAAGGGCCCAGGCAGGACCGGCATCGAAGTGCGCGTGGTGAATGGCCGCGCGCTGGTGGTTTCGATGGAGCCGGGCTCGCCGGCGGTGGCCAGTCGCGTCAAGCCCGGTTGGCAAATTGAGCGTGTGGATGGCAAGCCGCTCGCGCCCGGGTTGCGTAAGATCGACCGGAACTTCCGCGGCTCGACGCTCCGCGACCTGCTGCTGGAACGTGCCGTGAGTGCGCGCCTCTCGGGCGACGAGGGCAGCCGGGTGAACGTAAGTTTTCGCGACGAGCGAGGCCGAAGCACGACCATCGATATCGTGCGGGCCCGCCCGCGCGGCGCCGAGTTCTCCTTTGGCAACCTGCCGCCGCTGTATTTCTGGGTGGAGTCGCGCAAGCTGCGGCCCGATGTCGGCTACATCCGCTTCAACCTGTTCTTTGAGCCGGAAACGCTGATGAAGACAATTCAAAACGCCGTCAAGGATTGCGCGGCCTGCAGCGGTTTTGTGATCGATTTGCGCGGCAACGTGGGCGGGATGGGCGGGCTGGCGATGGGGGTGGCGGGGTGGTTTCTGGATCGGCCGGGGCTGAAGCTAGGCGACATGTTGCTGCGCACCGCCAAAATCAAGTTTGCCGTGTTCCCGCAGGCGGCGGCGTTCCGCGGGCCTCTGGCGATCCTGGTGGACGGGTGCTCCGCTTCGACTTCGGAGGTTTTCGCCGGAGGCATGCAAGATCTGAAGCGCGCGCGCGTCTTCGGAATGCGGACCGCCGGCGCAGCGTTACCGTCCGTGTTCGAACGGTTGCCCAACGGCGATGGCTTCCAATACGCCATTGCCAATTACATTTCCGAAGGCGGCAAGCAATTGGAAGGCGCCGGGGTGATTCCGGACGTGACCGCTGGGCCGTCGCGCCGCGAGTTACTGGAAGGCCACGATCCGGCGCTCGACCGCGCCATCGCGTGGATCGAGAGCAGCAGGAACTAAGCATGGCTGGATTATGGTTCTCGCGACAACCGCTCCCTGTGGTCTCGGCCCCGATGGGCGTTGCCAGGGGAAAGCGCCAGGCCCGCTTGAACCCTCGGTGCGACGGCAAATCTTTGCATCATGTAAACACCGTAGACTGGAAGGAGCGGCAGGCCGGGCTGATCGGTCTCGCTCGTGGGGAATTGGCAATCCAGGGATCAGCCGCGCTGGCGCGCTGCCTGGCTTGAGACTGGATCGAGATTTTTTCAGGAGTCCTTATGAAACGTTTAACAAGCAAACGAACCCTGGCCGCGTGCGCGGTGATGGTGCTGGCCGCGGCCGGCGCCAGGCTGCGCGCGGCCGAAGAGCTGCCCAAGGCAGAAACCATCCTCGACAAATCCGTCGAGGTAACCGGCGGCAAGGCCGCCTTCGAGAAGATGCATAGCACGATCATTACCGGCTCCATGGACGTTCCCGCTCAGGGCATCAAGGGCACCATGGTGATTACCAAGGCGGAGCCGGACAAGAGCCTGGTTGAAATCGAGATTGCCGGAGTGGGTTCCATCAAAGATGGCTACGACGGCAAAACAGCGTGGGAGATCAACCCCATGATGGGGGCGCGCATCAAGGATGGCGACGAAAAAGCCGATGCCGTGCGCGAGGCCCACTTTCACGAAGAAAACTGGCGCGACGATTACAAGAAGGTCGAGACTGTGGGCTCGGAAACCGTCGACGGCAAGGATTGCTACAAGCTGGTGGTGACGCCGAATGAAGGCAGCCCCATGACCGAGTACTACGACAAGAAGACCGGCCTGCTGATGAAATCCACCGCGACCAGGACCACCGCGATGGGCGAGATGGCGGTCGAGATCCTCTTCAGCGACTACCGCAAGGAGGGAGATCTACTGGTGGCGCACAAGATTGCGCAGAGCGCCGCCGGAATGCAGTACACGATTACGCTCGAGGCCTTCAAGTTTAACGCGGAGATAGCCAAGGACAAGTTCGATCTGCCGGACGAAATCAAGGCGCTCGTCAAGAAGTGAGCCCGCTCCATGCAGCTTGGGGTCTGGGCGTGGGAGCACCTGCTTTTTATCATTGAAGCGTTCCTGCTGCTGCCGGCGGCGGGGATGGCGTGGCGCGCCAGGCGCGCGGAAAAGTTTCTGAGCCGCGTGGCGCGCCATCGCCTGGCCCCATTGCTGGCCGGGGTGCTGGCGCTGGCGTTGCGCGCAGCGGTGCTCCCGGTCGAGCCGATTCCCAGCCCATCGGTGCACGATGAATTCAGCTACCTGCTGGCCGCGGATACGTTTCTGCACGGCCGCCTCGCCAATCCCACCCACCGGTTGTGGCAGCACTTCGAAACCATGCAAGAGGAGCAACAGCCGGCGTACGTTTCCATGTACCCTCCAATGCAAGGGCTGGTGCTGGCCGCCGGGCGGCTGCTGACGGGAATCGCCTTTGCCGGCGTGTGGCTGAGCGCCGGCGCCATGTGCGCGGCCATTTGCTGGGCGCTGCGGGGCTGGTTTCCGCCCGGCTGGGCCTTGTTCGGCGGGGTGCTCGCTGCCATCCGCCTCGGCACATTCAGTTACTGGGCGGATAGCTATTGGGGCGGCGCAGCGGCGGCCATCGGCGGCGCGCTGCTGCTCGGAGCGCTGCCTCGCTTAATCCGTCGCAGCCGGCCGCGCGACGCCGTGCTCGCCGCGCTGGGCATTGCAATCATGGCTAACAGCCGCCCGTATGAGGGGCTGGCGTTTTCGCTGGCCATCGGCCTGGTGGCGCTGGCGCAGGTGCGGAAACTGCGGCTGGCGTCGGTGCTGGTGCCTGCCGCCGCCGTGCTGCTGTGCACGGCCGCGCTGATGGCGTATTACAACTGGCGGGCCTTCGGCAGCCCCACAACCATGCCTTACACCCTGCAGCGCAACATGTACGCCATGGCACCCGTGTTCTTATTTCAGGCGCCCCGGCCGGCGCCGGCTTACCGGCATCAGCCGATGCGGGATTTTTATCAGGGCTGGGAGCTCCCGTATTTCGAGAGCGTGCGGACGCCCGTGGGCGTCGTCAAGAACCAGTGGCGCAAGCTGGCGGAGGCGTGGAGTTTTTTCATCGGCCCGGCGCTCACGCTGCCGCTCATCGCCCTGGCATGGACCTGGAGGAGCCGCCGCACACGCACGCTTTTGTTCCTGGCTGCAGCCGTGGCCTTTGCCAGCTCGCTGGTTCCCTGGTTTGAGCCGCATTACATCGCGCCCGCCACCGCGCTGATCTACGCTCTGCTCATCGCGGGCATGCGCGCGCTCCGCCACTGGAGGCCGGCCGTGGCACACGCCGTACCCGTGGTGGTGGCCGCCATGCTCCTGGTGCGGGTGGCCATGGCTGTGACACCAATCCCTTTCGTACTCCACTACCCCATGACCTGGGCCACCACCTGGGCGCCTGCGCCCGCCCTGGGACGCGAGAAGATTGTGGAACGCCTCATGGCCGCCGGTGGCGAGCACCTAGTGATCGTTCGCTATTCGCCTCAACACCGCCCATTTCGCGAATACGTGTTTAACGATGCCGATATAGACCATGCGCCGATCGTGTGGGCGCGCGACATGGGCGCGGAGAAGAACGCCGAACTGGTGCGCTATTTCAGCCGGCGCTGCGTGTGGCTGCTCGATGGCGACCAGGATCCGCCGCTACTCTCGCCGTACCGTTAAGCCCGTCTCTCCAGGCCGGCGCCACGGCCTGCCGGAGTGCCGAATCGGCACGCTGAGTGCACTAGCTACAACACTTGGCACCGGTTTCTTCCGTGTTAACCTCGTAATTACCGGTCTCAACTTGATACCTTGACATGTCACTTCGGCTTCTTTGCAGACGAATCGTGCCGGCTGTGATGCTGGCTTTCTGCGCCACGGCGCAGCAGTACACCATCAGTACCATCGGCGGCAATGGTGTCGCGGGCTACGTGGATGGCCCGGAAGTTGGCTCGCAATTCTACCTTCCTTCGGCGATAGCGATCGACACCAAAGGAAATATCTACATCGCGGATTCGATCAACCATCGCGTGCGCATGATCTCGAACGGGACCATCTCGACCGTGGCGGGCGACGGCACGCAAGGTTACTCGGGCGACGGCGGCCAAGCCACCTCGGCCGAATTGAACTCTCCCTCCGGCGTGGCGGTGGACAAATCCGGGAACCTATACATTTCCGACACCAGGAACCAGGTGATTCGCAAGGTGACTTCGGCGGGCGTCATCACAACCTATGCCGGCAACAACGGGATGGGGGAAGGTTATGGCCCCGACAATGTGGTGGCCACCAACTCGCAATTGGATAACCCGATCGGCCTGGCTGTCGATGCCGCTGGAAACCTGTACATCGCGGACTCTCATTCCGACCAGAACGCAAGCACCACGGCCGGCCTGATTCGCATGGTAAATACCTCCGACATTATCACCACCGTGGTTGGGCTCGGTACCACCGCCGGAGGCTTGACCAGCCCCGAAGGGATCGCTCTGGACAGCTCGGGCAATATGTACATTTCCGACGTCGAGCTCAACGCCGTCGTGAAGGTTAGCAACGGCGTGCTCACTTACTTCGCGGGCACTGGGGCCCTTGGTTTTTCCGGCGACGGCGGCCCGGCGACGGCGGCAGAGCTGAGAAATCCCGTTGGCGTGGCCACCGATGCCGCGGGTAACGTCTACATTGCGGATTCGGTGAACATGCGCATTCGCAGGGTGACGACGGACGGAACCATCGCTACGATTGCGGGAGTAACCGGCTTTGGCTACTCAGGCGACGGAGGCCCGGCGCTGAAAGCGCAGATGTGGTCGCCGCGCGGCGTGGTGGTGGATGCGAGCGGCAACGTCTATATCGCCGACACCGAGAATAACGTGATCCGCCAGTTGACTCCGGCCAGTCCCGTGATTACGCCCGGTGGCGTCACTAACGCCGCCAGCTTTCAGCCGCAGGTTTCTCCCGGAGCGCTGGCTTCGGTTTTTGGAAGCGGCTTCAGCCCCGCAAATTATACGGCCGCTTCCCCTTTCCCCACCAGCCTGGGCGCATCCAGCCTGGGTGGTGAAGGCGTCAGCGTGATGGTCAACGGCCAGACGGCGCCGGTATTCTTCGTGTCGCCGGGGCAGATCAATTTCCAGGTTCCGTGGGAAACGGCCGTCGGCACACCGGCCAACGTGACCGTGTCGGTAGCCGGCGGCATGAGCAATGTGGTTACCGTGCCGGTGGTCTCGGCGGGCCCGGGTTTGTTCGTATCGGGATCTTCTGCGATCGTGCAGAATTACCCGAGTTACTCGCTGAATGGTCCCGGCAATCCGGCCGCGCCGGGCAGCTACATCATCGCCTACCTCACCGGCTCCGGGCCGGTAAGTCCGGCGGCGACTGACGGCGTGGCCACGCCGCCAACTCCGTTCATCCAGGCCACCGCGTCCGTCAGCGCCACTATTGGAACCACGCCTGTTTCCACCGTGGAATTCGCCGGACTGGCGCCCGGCTTTGTGGGCCTGGTGCAAGTCAACCTGATGGTACCCACCGGCCTCACCGCCGGCACATATCCGCTCGTTGTCAGCATCGACGGTCAGCCCAGCAACGCCGGCAACATCAGCGTGCAGTAACCACCACCGGCTTCAGATTCCGCCCAGCGGTTTCCTGCGGCGCCGGCGCACTTCCTGAGCCTCCGGAACCCGCCTCTATTGCGCGGGAATCGGCCGGCTCGCGGTCCAGTTCTCGCGCCAGACGTTCGTCTTTCCATTGCCCGCGCCAATCTCGGAAAGTGACGATCCCCAGCCGGAGAGCGTCGGCCGAGCGCCACACGATGTTGTCGCGCAGCAAATGGTTGCGTGCCGTGAGCGTCACGCGCCGCAAGCAGCGCACCAGCAGGGACGGTTCAGGGGCGCGCGCTCCCGCCGCCACATCCAGGCGCGGCTGCCGGCAGGCGTTCAGCGCAAGCACCGCCACGCGGGAGTCAGTATACACTCCCTTCCGGTAAGCCTGGCCGGGGTCGCGCAACGCTGCCGAACGGCGCAGGTAGGTCACCGAATCCACGCATCCGGTATAAACCAGGTCGCTCACCACCTTGTCGCGCTCCTGGTCTACATTGTTTTCAATTTCGTGCGTGAAACCGAACGGCCTCAAGGAAAACGTGGTGCCGATATCCTGGGTGGCGGCGGAAGCCCACAATCTCCGCCCGCGCCATGCCTCCGGACGGCTCCACACGCGCAGATGGTGCCGCATTTCGAAGGTATCGAGCGATTTCTGCAAACGGCGGTCCGCCTCCGCGCCGTCCAGCAGGAGCGTCCTCATGGGAGCGTCGCCATCTGAGCGGTCTTCCACAATCGCCCGGATAGCGCCGAAACCGGCACGCATGGAGTTTGGCGCCGATCCGGTCCAGCCGGCGGCCTGGAACGCAGCGTCGAGCGCTGGCTCGTCCCCGATGTACATCAGGTTCACCAGGTCGATCGGCTGCCGCTGGCGCTTGGAATAGGCCCAGTAAGGCAAACCGTCCACCAGGTCCTGCAAATCGTCCAGATCCTTCCGGGTGCCATCGGCGCTGGGCAAGGCGCACGCCGATAGCCCGCGAAACGAGTCCGGGAACTCGATTTCCAGGTACAATTCCGCGCCGCGGCTGTACTCGATCTCCGGGTCGGGGAAGCGGAATAGCCCGGTTTCAGCCAGGAACAGCGGCGTCGCCATCAGCGGATGCACCAACGCCCAAAATGCCAGCCGCTGGCTAAAGCGGTTGGCAAGCGTTGAAGTTGCCCGCACGCCGTGGATCGTGCCGCGGCCGTCGATGCGTTCGCGCGCATTGTCGATTCCCACCAGCCGGATGGGCGCGGCGTAATCGGTTCCATTCGGGAGGTGCAGAGTCTCGAAATCGAGCTCCAGGGAGGCGGTCTCGTGAACCAAACCCAGCCCGACCTTGCGAACCCGTTTCACCACCCCCCGCACAGTCGTACCTTCGGGCAGCGACGCACCCTCCTGGCACAGCGGTGTGCTGATCACAGCTTCCACGGAAGCGCCCGGCTTGGAGCTGTAGGTGGAAATCGGCGTGAGCAGGCGCGCTTCCACCCGGCTCGCACCGGGAGCCACAGCGAGCGCGGACTGCGCACCCAACACAATCGTCAGGCACAGCCACCAGCCGCGGGCGCCAGCCGCGGCACCCCGCTGGTGACCGAACGGCGGGCCGTCGAGCTTGGTGCTCATTTCGAGTGGCGGAACGGCCAACTCTCTAAATCTATATCCCTTCGTGGTGAACCAGCTTCCCTACCCCCCGGTCCCCCCACCTTGCGGATTCGGCCGCCCTAGATAACGATAACGCGCGTCCGATCGGATGGTTTTCCGAATCATAACAGATATATGCGGTGTCCGGGCAGACGGAGGGCGCGATGCATGCGAGCCATCGAGAAGATGGGCGAAGCTGCGCGGCATGGGCCTGGCCATGATGCCTTTTGGGATCGTCCGGCGCCTTCTCCGAACCGCTGCGCCTGCCTGCCCCCGGCGCTCAGCCCGCCCTCTAAAGAGTCCCTCCTGATCCGCCGATAGGTGATGCGAGCGAGATCTGTGGCCCATGGCATTGGTGAGCATCAAACCGTTCTTAGCGCAGTCGGAGGAAGAAGCCGCATACCGGAGGGCGCTCTCCATACTGCTGAAGGGAGTCGCCACTTACGCCCTGGAACTCGACCGCGACGGCCGCCAGAGCTTCTGCGCACGGATCAACGAAATTCGCGAGGGCATGGGGCCCGAGGACACTGCCGACAGCGTGCTGATGAACGCTGAGTCGGCTGTACAGGCGATCGGGGACTACGCGCGACAAGCAACCCGCCTGATACAGACCCAGAACGCCGAGATGCAAAACATCATTGCCCTGCTGGCCCGGACGATAGTAGATATCGGGGGCCTGGGCGGACGGGCAGTGGCGCGGCTGCGGAAGATCGGCGACGATGTTGAGCGGGCCGCCGCTATGCAGGGTGTCTCCACCTGCACTGCGCACCTGCGGGAGTGCCTGGGCAGTATCCGGGAAGAAACCAGGCAGCAAAAAGTCGAGTCGGACCGGATGACCGGAACTCTGCACCGGGAACTCCTCCGCAAGCAGGAAGCCTGGCGAAGCGTCGGCCTTGACCCGATTACCGACCTGCCCTGCGAGCTCGTCGCGCAGGCGCAGTTTCTGTCCGCGCTTCGATGCGGCGGCCAGAAGCACGTCGCTGTGTTCGTGCTGGGCTCGGCCCGCCACATCAACCTGCGTTTCGGACGCGCCGCCGGCGATGAAGTCGTGCGTGCGCTGAAGCAGTACATCGCCGGGCACCTGGCGTCTACCGACCGCTTGTTCCGCTGGTCCGGCCCCGCCATAGTCGCCTCGTTGGCAAGCGCGGAATCGTCCGAGCTGGTCCGCGCCCGGTTAAAACGCTTCCTAGAGAAACCCATCGAACGAACCTTCGATGTCAACGGCCGCCCCGTGGCGATTTCCCTCTCCATCGCGTGGTCCATTTTTACGCTGTCCCCGCCTTTGGCCGACCTGAACCGCCAGATTAACGATTTCATCGCCAGCCAGGGCTGCCGTGACGAAGACCCTATCCCCGCCTGATTCGCACGCCCGCCGCCCGGCCCGGCTTCGCTTTGTGCGCCGGCTCATCCCCGCCCTACAATGAAGTGCGGGTAACGTATTGTGCTGCAGCGCATCGCTCAAACCATTGAACGGCATGGCATGTTCCGCCTCCACCAGCGGGTCGGCGTGGCTGTCTCGGGCGGCGCGGATTCAGTCTGCCTGCTCGAAGTGCTGCTGGAACTCGCCCCCCGGTGGCATCTGCGCCTCGCCGTCCTGCACCTGGATCACGGCTTGCGTGGCGAAGAGGCGCGGCAGGATGCCGAGTTCGTGCGTGCGCTCGCCGGCCGGATGGAGCTGCCGTTTATTCTGGCGCGGGCCGAACTGGGGTCCGCGGGCGGCAACCTGGAAGAGGCGGCACGGGAGGCGCGCCTTGGCTTCTTTCGCGAGCAAATCGCGGCTGGCGCTGTGGACCGCGTCGCCCTCGGCCACACCCGGAGCGACCAGGCGGAAACCGTTCTGTTCCGTTTTTTGCGTGGCGCGGGTTCGGCCGGCCTGGCGGGCATTCGTCCCGTGACGGACGACGGCATCGTAAGGCCGCTGCTCGATGTCACGCGCGCCGAAATCGAGGCTTTTCTCCGCGCGCGCGGCGCCGCCTGGCGGGAGGACTCGACCAATTCGAGCGCCCGTTTCGCGCGCAACCGCATCCGTCATCATCTTTTGCCACAGCTTGCCCGGGAGTGGAATCCGGCGCTGCAGGAAACCCTGGCCAAGACCGCCGAGTGGGCGCTGGCGGAGGAGGCGTATTGGAAACTGGAGACCTCGCGCCTGGCTGCCGCATATCTGCGCGACGATGGAGCTGCCGTGGTGGCGCCGGCCGAGGCCTTCACCCGCCTGCCGCTGGCTGCCGCCCGCCGCCTGGTGCGCCATGCCATCGAGCGCGCCAAAGGCAATCTGCGCTCAATCGGCCTCGATCACGTGGACCGCGCCCTCGAAATGGCCCGGGCCGCCCAGGGCCACGGCCGCGTGCAGGTACCGGGGATTGGCATCACCCGCTCATTCGGCTGGATTCGGTTCGCGCCCCCCCAGCCTCCCCCCATGGCCTGGCAGGTTGCGGCGCCCGTGCCCGGGCGCATCCGTGTGCCTGGCGCCAGTCTCGAGATTCAACTGGAACTGCTTGAAAATCAGGGAACTGACCACGCCCCAGGATGCGTATATAATGGTGACGTGGGTAGTGTGGACGGGCGCTTGGTGCCCGAAGCCCTCGTGTTCCGCAATTGGCGCTCCGGCGATCGCTACCAGCCGAACGGGCACTCCAACGAGGCGAAAATTAAGACTCTCTTCCACCAGGCCCGGATCCCGATTTGGGAGCGTGCGCAGTGGCCGGTGCTGGCTTCCGGGGCTACTATTGTCTGGACGCGGCGCTTTGGGCCCGCCCAAGGCGTAGCTGCAGGCCCGGCAAGTACCCGGATTCTCCAAATCCGCGAAGTTGGTCTAAATGAGAAGCTGGAATCGCAGGCGTGCGGCGCGGCGTCTATTAATCAGGAGTCGAAGCCGGCTTTGAGGGAGGTTAAGTGAGTTCCAATATCAAACAAATTCTGTTCTGGGTGATCATATTCCTGGTGGTAGCTATGCTGTTCATGGTGGTCCGCACCACCCAGGGGCCCAAAGAACAGACGCTGACCTTCACCGAATTTGTCTCCAAAGTCGATGCCGGCGCCGTGGATAAAGTCACCATCACCGGCAATGAGGTGCACGGAACCTACAAGTCCAACCCGGGTGCGGGTCTGCACACCTTCATCCCCGTCAACTACCCCGACATCATCAAAGACATGCAGGAACACGGGGTCAACGTGGATATCAAGGACAACAGCTCCTCCAGTTGGATCTCCATCCTGCTCAACGCTTCACCTTTCATCGTCATCATTGCGTTCTGGATTTTCATGATGCGGCAGATGCAGAGCGGCGGCAACAAGGCGCTCAGTTTTGGCAAGAGCCGCGCGCGGCTGCACTCCACCCAACAGAAGAAGGTCACCTTCAAGGACGTGGCGGGTGTAGAAGAGGCCAAGGAGGAGTTGCAGGAGATAATCGAATTCCTGCGCGAGCCGCAAAAATTCCAGAAACTGGGCGGACGCATACCCAAGGGAGTGCTGCTGGTCGGCCCTCCCGGTACCGGCAAAACCTTGCTGGCGCGCGCTATCGCCGGCGAAGCCAGCGTCCCGTTCTTTTCCATCTCCGGATCGGACTTCGTGGAGATGTTTGTCGGCGTGGGCGCCAGCCGTGTGCGCGACCTCTTCGAGCAGGGTAAGAAAAACGCGCCCTGCATCATCTTCATCGATGAGATCGATGCCGTTGGCCGCCATCGCGGAGCCGGTTTGGGCGGAGGCCACGACGAGCGCGAACAAACCCTGAACCAGTTGCTGGTGGAGATGGACGGCTTCGAATCGAATGAAGGTGTGATCCTGGTGGCGGCTACCAACCGGCCCGATGTACTCGATCCGGCACTGCTGCGGCCCGGCCGTTTCGACCGCCGCGTGGTGGTGGGCCGTCCCGACGTGCAGGGGCGCGAGGCCATTTTGCGCGTGCACACCAAGAAGATTCCGCTGGGCGACAATGTCGATCTTTCCGTGTTGGGACGCGGCACGCCGGGCCTGGCCGGCGCCGATCTGGCCAACCTGGTCAACGAAGCCGCGCTCAATGCCGCGCGGCAAAACCGCAAGGTCGTGATGATGATCGATTTCGAGCTGGCCAAGGACAAAATCCTGATGGGCGCGGAGCGAAAATCGATGATCCTCTCCGACGCTGAAAAGCGTAATACCGCCTATCACGAAGCCGGCCACGCCCTGGTAGCGGCCGTGCTGCCCGAAGCCGATCCGCTGCACAAAGTGACCATCATCCCGCGTGGCATGGCGTTGGGCGTCACCATGCAGTTGCCCATCGACGACAAGCATTCCTACAGCAAGGATTACCTGCTGGCGCAGCTCGCCATCCTGATGGCCGGGCGTATCGCCGAAGAGAACTACATGCATCACATGACCACCGGCGCCGGCAACGATATTGAGCGCGCCACCGATCTGGCCCGCAAAATGGTCTGCGAGTGGGGTATGAGCGAGCTGGGGCCGCTCAGCTTCGGAAAGAAGGAAGAGCAGATCTTCCTCGGCCGCGAGATTGCCCAGCACCGCGACTACAGCGAAGAGACGGCCATCCGCATTGATGCGCAAGTCAAGAAGCTCGTACAGGGCGCTTACGACACCGCGGAGTCAATTATTAAGGAACGCTCCGATGCGCTGGTAAAGATCGCCGAAACGCTGCTGGAACGGGAAATCCTGGACGGGAACGAAGTGATGCAGATCGTTAAGGGCGAGTCCATCGAGCCCATCAAGCCAGGGGGCATGGACGCCGAGGACCATACCCAGCAGGTGCTGCGGCCCGAGGGCGGCCGCCGCGTCCCGGGACTCAATGAAGGCGAGCACCCCCAGCCCGCGTGATCCGGCCAATGCACGGACCGGTCCCGCGCTTCGCGGTATATCTGTTCGATATCGACGGCACGGTGCTTGATTCAGCGCGCGATATCTGTGCCGCCGTCCAGGAAGTGCTGGTGTCGGCCGGCGCTCCGCCGGCTTCATTCGATTTTCTGAAGGGCTATGTCGGCCTGCATCTGATCGCGGTGTTCGGTGACGTGTTCCCTAATCACACGCCCGAGCAGATGGAGGAATGGATTCGTCAATACCGCGCCATTTACCTGGCGCGCGGTCACCGCGAAACCAGCGTGTATCCCGGCGTGGCCGAGGCACTGGCGGCGCTCGGCGGCCGCAAAGGCACCGCTACCACCAAAGGCACGCCCACCACGCGCCTGATTCTGGAGCAATTCGGCCTGCTGCGCTACTTCGACCACGTGCAAGGCACCGACGGCTTTCCCTGCAAGCCTGCCCCGGACGTGATTCTGAAATCCATGCAGGCGCTTGGCGCGGCGCCAGGTGAGTGCCTCATGGTGGGCGATTCGGCAGCCGATATGGAAGCCGGCCGTCAGGCTGGAATCAAAACATGCGCCGTGCTTTACGGGTATGGTAAGCGCCAGGACCTGGCGCGGCACCAGCCCGATTTCTGGATTGACGATCTGCGCCAGTTGGTGCCACCCCCCGTATAGCGCAGTACAGGTCTTGGCGCCGGTTCTTGGCGCGGCGTGACCTTCTTGCCCCCCCATACGTCCATCCTAGTGGAGCCACTTGCGGGAGCGCACTTACCTGGAAGCGGCGTATATCTGCAAACCAAAGGATCTGGAGGGTACATGAGTTTCAAAGGCATATGGATGCGTCCGCGCGCGGCGGCGGTCGCAGTGGTGATCGCAGCCGGGTTGGGTGGCTTGGCGGTAGCTGGCGCGGAGCATTTAAGCAGCGTCAATCCACCGGCTTCGTTCCGCTACGCCAGCCCGGACGAGCCGCCCAGTCATAACACGTTCGCCCCGGTAGTGAGGAAGGTGCTGCCGGCGGTCGTTAATGTTTCTTCGGTCAAGGTGGTGAAGACCCCGGCAGGCATGATTCCGGGTGGGATGGATCCGTTCTTCCAACAGTTTTTCGGCGATCAGAATGGCGTGCCCTTCGGCTCCAACGGCCAGTTGCCGCGGGAGCAGCGCGAACAGGGCGTCGGGTCGGGCGTGATCGTTAGCCCCGATGGCTACATCCTCACCAACAATCACGTGGTCGATGGCGCCACCGACGTGCACGTCACGCTGGCCGATAAGCGCGAGTTCAAAGCGCATGTCGTGGGCACCGATCCGAAGACGGACCTGGCGGTGCTCAAAATCGATGCCACCAATCTGCCCACCGTGGTGCTTGGCAATTCGGACAAGGTGCAGGTGGGCGACTACGCGCTGGCCGTCGGCGACCCGTTCGGTCTGGGCAGCACGGTGACCATGGGCATCATCAGCGCGACCGGCCGCGGCAACCTGGGCATCGAGGACTATGAGGATTTCATCCAGACCGATGCGCCCATCAACCCGGGCAACTCCGGCGGCGCCCTGGTGAATGACCGCGGCGATCTGATCGGCATCAACACCGCAATCCTGTCGCACTCGGAAGGCAACCAGGGAATCGGTTTTGCCATTCCCGTCAATGTGGCGCGCAACGTGACCGACCAGATTCTGCGCAACGGCAAGGTTATTCGCGCATACCTGGGCGTGATGTCGGAGGAAGTGACTCCGGACCTGGCTAGGGCGTTTCACGAGAAGGAAGTGGGCGGCGCCCTGGTGGCGGATGTCACGCCCGACAGCCCGGCTTCCCATGCGGGCATCCAGAAGGGCGACATTATTCTTGCCGTGAACGGCAAGCCCGTCAACGACAGCGCGCAACTGCGCATGACCATCTCGCTGATGCAGCCTGGCACGGACGTGAACCTGAAATTGCTGCGGGACGGTGCGGATCATGACGTTTCGGCGAAGTTGGCCGAATTGCCCACCGAGACCGCCAAAGCCGGCAGTCAGCCTGGCGCCTCGCAGACCGGCATGGAGGGCGTTTCGGTTGAGGACGTGACCGCGCGAACCGACCGCCAACTCGGTCTGTCGCCCAACACGACCGGCGTGGTAGTCACCGCCGTCGATCCCGCCAGCCAGGCCGCTGCCAACGGCCTGCAGCGCGGCGACGTCATCGTGGAAGTCAACCGCAAGCCGGTGCACAACACCACCGAGTTCAAGCAGGCGCTCAAGAACTCAACCACTGAGACCCTGCTGCTGGTGGACCGCCAGGGCAGCACCTTGTACCTGGCGGTTTAAATCGCCACGTGCCGGCACGCTTCAGCCGGGACGTCATCCCCCGCGCGGCGCCAGGTCTACCGCCGCGCGGGCCCTTGTCCGCAGCACTTGGCTCATCCGTCGAACTCCGGATGCTGGTTCGCCCAATCGATTAGGGACTTCCGCGGCCACAGAACGCAAGTGACATTCGGACGGTACGCGCCTTGTTCGTACAGCGCGCGGCGCTCTTCGCTGCCCGTCAGAAAGCCCGAATCCGCGGAAGCCGGACCCATTTCGACCAGCAACGCCCCCGCAGACTGAGGCGTCCGCCGCAGCCATGCCAGCCGCGGAGTGACCTGAGCTGTGCTCTCCGAGAACAGCCACGACGCGGTCATCAAGCCTCGCATGGCTGGCTGTTTCTCAATGGAGCGGGCCGCGCGGTAGTAGGAAAGATGCGCTTCCATTTCGAGCAGAACCAGCCGGTTCTTGCGACGGGCATTGACATGCAGTTCAAACACCGGTGCGAATCCACGCATCTGCCTGAGCGCGTATGCCAACACCCTCACCGGCCGGCGCGCTTCGATCACCCAGGATCGCGGGAACCCCGAGACTTCCCAATGGAACTGGCCGGCTGGAAAACGGCGCAAAGCTGCGACTCGCGCCATCTCCTGATAACGTACGCCGTCGGCTTGAAAACTCTCCATCCAGGCAGCGGGAGGATTGGCGAAGAACTGGAATTCATCGGCGAACAACCCTTTCACGCTGTCGCTCACCGCCAGGCCTGGCACCAGCGTAATCGCGTGCTGAGACGCCAGGATCAGGATCGTCCGCTCTACCGCACTTTGGCCCGCTTCCGAGGGGATTGACCCACACAGCCGGGCTAACTCCCCGCCGCCCGGTTGGCGGGTGCTCAGAGATAGAAGCTGAAAAGCCCGATCCGGTTGTCCCTGCGGCCCGAGACGGCTTACGACTCTCGCGAAGCAATCCTCCTCCAGTCTCAACCTGCAGGCCTCCGCGGCGGCTGCGAGCCGCGCCTCTACGCTGACGCCGCCTGTGCTCACGATTCTTTATGGTCCCGCGCCAGGTATTCCTCGAAACCGGCAAAGGAGTCGATCTCGCCCATCACTTCTTCCGGAATTCGAATTGCGAAAGCCTCTTCCATGACGAGCGTCAGCATGAAGTGATGTGACGAGTCCCAATTTGGAACCGTGTCGACGGTTGCATTGGGTGCCGCGTCCGGTGAAAGGCCTGGAAACACTGAGGTGAAACATGAGACCAGACGCTCGCGAAGGCTATCCATGACTAAATTCTACACGCAAGTGCCGCGGCAGCTCCTTTGACTGAGAACGGCGGTATCGAGCGATATCGCTCAGAATCTCCTTCACGGGTCCATTCCGCTCTGCCGCGTCGAAGTGTATGTGAACTCGCCGCACGGCGTGGCGTTCAAGAATGGCATCCAGCATCGCATATTCGATCGGTCGCCCAAAAGTCCGGCAACTCAGTACCCAGTATCCAACTCCAGTTCGCCGTCGCTGTGAAGCACCCTGCCATCACCATATCTTCCCCAAAGGTCCGAATCTGTCTGTATAGGAAGCCCTCCATATCCAAATGTCCCGGCCCCGCAGACACTCGAACCCCTTACTCGAACCCCTCAACCCGGTTGAAGCGCTGCCCGTTGAGGTTTGACGGCAGAGCCATTTACGTGAAATCATAGCACTGGGTGCAGCCGCCCGCGAAAGCATGTTGAAGTTTCTCAAAGAACAACTCCCTGCAAATCGCCAAAGAGGTCGGTATCTTTGGCATGGTTGCCAGCAGCCGCTGGCGACAACAACGCCTGCTCATCCTCTGCTATCACGGCCTCTGCCTGAAAGATGAGGACAAATGGAGTGGTCTCTACATCACGCCCGCATTCTTCCACGCGCGCCTCGAGATTCTGGCGCGGGGCCGCTATCGGGTTCAGCCGCTCAACGATGCTCTGGACATGCTGCGCCAGGGCGCCCTCCCCCCCAAGAGCGTCGTCATCACCTTCGACGACGGCTTCCGTGATTTCCACCAACTCGGATTCCCGATGCTGCGCGAGTTTGGGTTTCCCTCTACCGTCTATCAGACAACTTACTACTCCGACCACCCGCTCCCCATCTTCAACTTGGTGCTGAGTTATCTCTTCTGGCGCAGCACTGGCCAGCGGCTCGACGGCGCTGCCTATGGGGTTCCGGGTGAGTTCGACTTGTCGCTGCTTGAAAACCGCAGTCGCGCTGTAGATGCGTTTCGCGACTTCGCCGAGCGCCAGCAGTACACAGCCGCGCAAAAGGACGAGCTCGCGGCCCGGATAGCCGGCGAACTTGGCGTCGACTACACTGAAATCCTGCGCCTGCGTATGCTGCAACTGATGACGGCCGGCCAAATCTCCGAAATTGCAGCAGGCGGCGTCGATGTTCAGTTGCACACTCATCGCCACAGGACGCCGCTCGACGAAGACTTGTTCATCCGCGAGATTCGCGACAACCGCCAGTGGCTCGCCGCCAAAACGGGAATCCTGCCAAATCACTTCTGCTATCCCAGCGGCCACCATCGCAATGAGTTCTTGCCCTGGCTGCGCGCCGAGCATGTACTCTCCGCGACCACCTGCGATTACGGCATGGCCCGCCGCACAAGCGAGCCGCTGCTCCTGCCCAGACTGCTGGATTCCATGAGTGTGAGCGCCGTCGATTTCGAGGGCTGGCTGGCCGGCGTCTCGTCGCTCCTTCCGCACCGCCGCGTCTACGACCCTGTCTGAAAGATTTGCAACTCACCCTCGAATGACACTCTCGGCGTACGTGGAAGTAACTCGCCGCAAAAGAGGCGCATGGCGGCTCGACTTGACTTCGCAGCGTCGCGGCTCGTTCAATCGAGCAGAGTGGTCTGTGACTGGGCCAGCACCCGGCCGCTCTGCGACAGATAGCTCATACGGTACAGGTGGCTGCCCTGGCGGTCGTCGACCGTCACCTGGCAAGGCGAAACTGAGCATGCGTAGCTTGTCTGAGCACCAGACGGCGCCGTTACCACAATTTGCACGCTGGCCGCTGAAGGCACGTAGCCCAAATCGAATCCGACGAAAACGGCGCGCGCTTGCGCCGGCTCGACGCCACCCAGCCTCTGCGCCGGCCATCGCCAGGACGCACCGACGCCAAAGAAAAAGCCGTACCACTTGCCTGCGCCGATGCCCCAATTCGTGGACCCGTTCAGGTTCCCGTTGACGCTATCGCACGTGTTTCCGTCGGTTGCAGCATAGACCCCGCCACTCGTGAACGTCGGGTTTCCCATGCAGTTTCCGTACATTAGATCGCCCCAAGCAATCGTCGACGGACTTCCGCCCTGCGACACATAATAATCGGTCAACGACATCGAGTTCTCGATTGTGTTAACGCGCTCCGCTGTATAGCTGTAATCGGCCCCTGGGAGTCCCGTCGGGGGGTAGCCACCATAACAAACCGAATTGCCCATCGATGCCAAGGTGATCGGATCGCACGCCGCCTGTATCAAATAATAGCTTGCGCCCGCCACTGGATCGTAGACATTATGCTCATATATGCCAGCCTCATTTCGCATCGCCGCAAACTGTGCAGATACAGATGGTTGGGCCGCCGCCGATGCTTGCTGTGCCTGTAACCATGCGTACTGGCGGATACCTAGCATAAAAGGCTGAACGGCGTACCCGGTGCCATTGGAAGTATAAGCGTAGTTCGTAGTGTTCGTGCCGTTCCATGGCCGATTCAACGTGATCGAAGAGCTCGAGTTATAAATACAAGACCACTCGTATTGACTCATCGGATCGGCCTCAAACGACATGAATGAGGTCACACCGTCGATGTATCCGCCCAGGGCGCTGCCATTGTCAAACATCACATTGGCCGAACTGCTGCTGGTTCCAGGCCAAGTCGCGCCGAAACTGATCGTGAACTGCGTTGAGCTATTTGGGGTGGCGTAAACCCAAAGAGTGGGAACTGACTTCCCATTGCGATCGACAAGCCCCTGGCCAGTGATGGCCACTCTATTCCATCCCGTGGTCGGGAAACCTGCGCCCGTTACCGCGCTGGAACCGTTTGTAACCGTGACGTTCGAGGCTTGTCCGACTCCAAAGCAGAAAGTGTTTACCAGACCGGAGCCGCTTCCGGCCGTTGATCCGTTTGTGAGTGTTACTGCGTTTGCCGCCGACTGAGACGAGGGCCATCCATAAAACGTGGTTCGCCAGGAATTGTCGGCGTTCCCGAACTGATTCGCGCATGCGGCTTCGTTTGCCGCGTACTGCGCCAGTCCGTTTTGCCAGTATTGATGCCAGCTTATTCCCCCCGGAGCGGCGGCCGAGATGGTGTCTGGGTCGAATTCTGCGGCCAATGCTAAGAAGGCGCCCTGGTACCCCTTCTCTCTGGAATCGTCGTTGTTGCAATCGTTGTGTGGCGAAGCTACGGCCGGCCCGCCGCTCATTGCCCCCAGCGCGAACGAACGAATGTCTTTCCACTGCGTCCCGTGGCCGGTATCGGAAAGCATCGCATTCGCTACGCCACCGATAACCGGACCCCCATAGAACAGCAGATCTCCATTGCCGCCGTTGGCTTTCTGCGGGTGTCTTGTCCAGATGTCGCCAATCATCATCGATGAGTCGTGGAACTGCTTGAGTCCGGAGCGAAGCCATCCGGCTAGATTAGCCAGATCCTCGGAATAAAAGTCCAGTCCTCCGCTGCTGGATTGGTTGTACCACCAGTTGCCAATTTGATAGGTGTACGGCTGCCCTGTGGTGACCGGAGGAGACGCCAATGCGCCAGGGTCCCAGTACGGAAGGATGTACGCCAGAGTGTCGGATTCGCAGCCATAGGAGACCGGCCAGTATTTAGTGAATGGGACTCCTGTAGCCAGACCCTGTGACGTAGTGTAGCCAAGGTCGAGGAAGAGGTTCGGATTCACGATCGAGTAAGTTAGGCCGCTTGCCGTGTCCGCATCTGCTGGAAACGGGCGCGACAGCGTCAGATGCGTTTGATCCGTTAGGCCGGAAATCGGTGAGATGAACTGAAATGAAGCGCCGGCATGGGTAGCCGGGACTACAACATAGTAGCCCTTGGCCACGGTTGCCGCCGTCCAACTACCCCCGGCTAAAGACACGGAAGTTGACCCCGCTGTCAGCGCTACTGTGCCCGTCGAATAGGAGAGTATACCGGTGGGCCCGGGCGCGCCGGCGGGACACAACGTTTTGGTGAACGCGGTCCCACTGCCGACTACGGGATCGTTGCCTACAACGTCCCCCGCATTCCAGTTCTGCGCCACCAACCGCGTGCCGTTTGCGGGGTCGGCATAGCCGCGCCCGTCGTAACAAAACGTCAGTGTAGCCGGCGAGGTGCCAGATACTGAGCAGACACGAATTTCCTCAAACGTGGGGTTATTGCGGTTGCTTGAAGCACTGGAGATGTAGATCCTCGCAGGTAGAGAGGTCAACTCGAGTTGCGCAGCGCTGGCGATCGTGCATGACGTAGCGGTGCTCGAACACGCCGCGGTCAGCGTAGTCGGGTTTCCACCCATCCACGTAGCCGCCATTCCGGTGCCGTCCCAGTTGTACGAGACTGACCCCGCCTGTGGTGTCTCCCACGTCGCGTAAGGCCAGGTTGGAGACAGGCCATATGAAATGTACTGCGATCTTCTCTCAATGCTCCCCGCCAGGTGCCAGTAGTCCCCGAGCCCCCATGGATTACGCCCGAACGCGATCATAGGACCGAGTATCGCGTCAGCCGCTGGGTTCGCGTTAACTACCACACCATTTGAGTCTGTAGCCACCGCACCGATGTGCGTCACCGATGTTGCCGTATTGCCCGCCGCATCCGTCACCGTCAACTGAATCGAATAGTCGCCAAACACCAGTCCGGTAAGCGTAGGCGTCTGCGATGTCTGGCTGCTCCAGAACGGCGCGGCCTGCCCTGGCTGCAGCAGCACCTGCCAGAAGCAGGAAACACTCGGATTGTCCGATTGCGAGTAACTGCTGGCGCAAGAAAGGCCCGCTGGTTGGCCCGCCCGCCAACTGGGCTGATACCCTGGCATCGATGCGGGCCATGACGGACTCACATTCGTATTCGTCACCAATGGCATCACAAGAGACTGTCCCAGTGTGGTCACATAGCTCGCCGTGCCACTGGTCAGTATCCCGTTGTATCCGTTTGGACCGGAATCGTTAAGGTTGCCGTCGAACTTCCACTGGAAGACCAAACCCTCGGTCGCGTCTGCCGTCACAGGCGGTCGGGAGTTGATTCCCACCGTCGCTCGGTAGATGCGGGCATAGTTGACGACGTATCCTCCACCGCCGGAATCGCCGACCTGCACGCCATTTGTATATGCGACTTCACTGGTATAAGGTGACGTCTGATTGAAGATCGGGTTGCCGTTCACGTCCCAGGCCTGGCACACGTCTGTTAAAGATGAGGGGAAGTGTTGAAGCCGGAACGTAACAAAGCCTCCTGACAGTCCGTAGGTCTCTATCTGGAAGCAGTTGCCGTTGTTGTCGCCGGGACAAACAAAGAGCCTTTGGTCTGTACCGTTAAGACACGATACGTAAATGTTGGCCGTGACAATTCCCGGATTGAATACATGGTACCCGCAAGACAGGTTTTGCAGCGACTCTTCCACTCGATACGGCGTTCCCCGAGACAGGGCCGGTATGGAGTTGTTGTAGACGTATTGGCCGGGGCCAAAGGCAATCCCCTGCCCGGCGAAACCGAGCGAAGTCGCGAGTATTATTAAAAGTAGCTTCATATTAGTGATGCACGCTGGCATGATATAAGGTCAACTGAAACTGGTCGCCGGCATTGTAAGTTTGGCAGCCCACACCCCAATAGCCGGGAGAAGAGACGCCGGTTGTATCGCTTTCCTGATAAAGCTGCGCCCAGCCGCCGCCTGTGTTGGTGTAAAAAGTTCGATACGTACCATCATCGACGATCCTGGCCCGAATTGCCGGCTCCGCTGCCAGGCTCGCAAAGGTTGGGGCGCGGCTGGTGTAACCATAAGTATTCCAGTACCCTTCGCCCACGGTCGATGCGGCGGCTGGGTTGCCGCCTGATGGATACCACGTCATGACTTCCCAGCTTGCACCACCTGTTTGCGCAGCTGTTACGCCGAAGCCACAGCCGAAGTTGTACCAGGCTGTGTTCGTCGAGAGTAACTGGTAAGTGAAGGCCACTTCGATGGTGTAGGGAGTGGACAGCCCGATGGGTGCGGTTATCGTTTGCAGTTCGTAGCTACCGGAGCCGTGCACGCCGGATAACTGAACCGCTCCCGCCACGCTCGAAATCGTCGGGTTGTCGCTTCCGTTACTCGCTCCGGTCCACGTCAGCGTGGTCGGCTCAACCACTTGCATGTCGAACGCCACCGGCTGCCACGCGGTGCCATCGCACTCCCAGTGCTTGTTGCTGATGTCCGACGCGTGGAACAATTGCCCCGCGTTCGAGCTGGTGCAGCTTGGGCGGTTCGCATAAGTGTTGAACACTGGCGCTGCGACCGCCCCACCCACACCCCCGCTCTGCTCCGTCCACACGTTCGCCGACGAGCACTCGTAAATCTGCTGCCCGGCCGCCGCGCCGCTGACGAATGCCAACTCCCCCACCGCGCACGCCGCCGGAAGGTTACCAGGTGAGCTAACTACGATCGTCGGTCTGGTGTGGGCCGCTCCGGAAAAGTCTTGCGTGCCTGCCGCAAATGTATTGCTCGAGTTGGTCGTGGCTGCGTTGGTAACCTGCGACGCGGTGTAATCCCCGTTCGCAGCCGTCACCGCTCCCGTCCGTCCAAACACGCTCTGCACTGGTGCCGATTCCGGTCCGCCTCCCGAAGTCTGTCCCGAGCCCGTGCCCAGAAACCGGAAATTGACGCCATCATACCAGACCTCCCGCATGCTGCCGGCGACGATATCCGTCGCCGATGGATCGCTCACGCCATCCGCCTGTTTAACGCCCGCCGCTCCCAATGTATCCACGTCGAGTGTGGTAGGTCCACCCGCTCCGTTCACATCCGGTATCCAATGCAGCACCATGCCCACCGTGTAGGCCGCCGCCGTCGGTGTCATCGCGCATGCGTAGGCGCTCGGCGAGTTGCTGGCCGGACCACACAGCAGGCTCGAACCAGTTTGCTCGCCCGGCAGTGTCGCCACCACCGCCGTATCCAGAGCTGACTGGATGTTGATCTCGGTGCCGGTGTCGGTTATCACCGATATCAGGCCCGCGCCCGTCAGAAAGTTGGTTATCGGGCGGGATCCAACCGTCACGCCGTTGCTATCCACCGTTCCGCTTCCGCCTTCTGAGCTCCACGTGTTGGCCGCCGGGCAGCCGTACAGGTTCGTCCCGGCGGAGGCATCGGTGGCGAAGTAGGTCTGGCCCACCGTGCAGGTTGCGGGCATGCTGGCCAGCGTTCCCTGCATCATGGCGCCTGATCCCGGCTGGCCGCCCTCCGCCGACCACGCGTTCACGGCCGTGCAGCCATACAGATTGGCTCCTGTCGGCGCAGTAGTCAGGAAAAATAACCGGCCAACCGCGCACGTGGTTGGCAAGCTGGCCCCGGCTTTAATCGGTACGTTCTTTGCTTGCGTGTTCAGGTCTATCTGTGTTTGGGCTGCGGCAATCCAAACCACCAGGGCCATCCAAAGCATTCTCTGCATCTGTTCTCCTCGCCCTGGCATGGCCGCACTCGCACTCCTGGCAGTCAGTCTGCTGCCATGAGTTTGACTTGTGCGGTGGACGGTGACGGCCCGAAGCCAGGGGCTGGTCGGGACGCGAGAAACACGCCCCTCTCACCCACATTATTCATCGGGCAGGTGTTGGCAGCCTGGTGCGCAGCCTCGCGGTCTTAGTGTTAACCGTTCTGTTTTCTGGGGATTATGGAAATTGCGTCAGTCCGTGACTAAGCTGACGCTCCTCACTGCTCGGCCACAAACGGGGCGCGTTACTTAAGCTGCGGGGCCGGTTCGCTATAACTGTCGCAAATAGAACTCACGCCCGGCAACATCGCAGCGCCGGGATACGACGGTCGCTTGCAGCCGCGGGTATCGACCGCGCGGTCCCCGCCTGCGCCCTCATGCTGTCTACCGCCAGCGGCCGCCCCAACCCCAGCCCCAGCCCCGGCCGCCGATGATCATCGCGCCGAAGCCCCATTGCGGACCCCAAAACGGATATCCATAGGGGTACGAATAGCCGTAATACGGATAGGCATACGGATACCCGTAGGCTGGGCCATAGTAGTTGGCCGGAGGAGCCATGCGCCGCGGCCCTGCTGACATCTGCATCGCCGGGCGTTCGTAATCCTCGGGTCCGACATAGCGAAATGCCTGTGGCACGCGCGCAGTCGAAACCGTGATCGGCGCCGTTATCTGGAAGGTCAGCGGCGTCTCCGGATAGACCACCGTAGGATGGTTGCGGGTGAGCAATACGCCGATGATGCCGGCCGCCGCTCCAGCGCCCGCTCCGATGGCTGCACCCGTACCCCAAGCCGCTATGCCCCCCACCGCCGCGCCGGTAACCGTCGTTCCCGCCACGGTTCCGGCTTGCACGCCGGCCGGCGTAGTGCCGCCCTGACGAGCCACTAACTGTGTTTGCGCCGCCACCTGCGTGCCATCGGCCAACGTGAAGCTGGTCAGCTCCAGTTTGAGACGCGACGGCTTATCGGAGTGCTGCTTTTCCACTTCCGCCACCCGGCCGTATACCATTTGGCCGCGATGCGCCACTACAATGCCGTCCACCACCAGTGGCTGCATCAGCGTCGCCGTGAACGGGTCGCCCACTTGGTTATGAGCGGTCGAGAGCGGCTGATTGGTGCGCACCGAAACATAGGTGCCCGGCTTGACCGTCAATTCCGCCGGCAGGCCATATGCGGGACGGTTGCTAGGCACCATCGGCGCCGGCTGCGGCATTGGAGCCGGAGCCGCGGCTGGCTGTGCCTGCGGATCGGGCTGCGCCACTGGCTCGGGATTTTGCTGCTGGTCGGGCGTTGCGGGTACCGTCTGATCCTGCGCTTGCGCCTGTTGTCCGGCTGGCGCCGGGTCGCCCATGTGGCGCCACTCCTGGGTCTGTGCCAACGCGAGGCTGGATGCGGCCGCGAGAACTATTGCAATCTGCGAAATGCGTTGCATACTGGGTCCCTCTCCATTTTTGACGCACCTCCCTATTGCATCTGTTTCACCAAATGCAAATGATTGCAGCGCAATGGCTTGAGGCTGGCGCACACTGGCCCTATTGCACCGCCGCTGGTGGATTTCGGCCACCGCTCGAAAACGTTCAGCCGCACCACCTCCGGCAGTCTCGCGCTCTCAAAGGTGATTTAGCGCCGCCATACCCACACCCCCTCCGCCCCCGGCGACTGGAGCGCCGGCGTGGCCTTGTGTGGCGGCGATCGGCAGAGACCCCCTGCCCAAAGTTCGCCGTGAAATGTGACAGAATGAAGTTTCCGGATTTGCCCATGGGAAAGCTGCATGGGCCCTGGCCGTCTCATCGGCCGTCACTTGCGAAATCTCCGCAAAGGCAGCTAAAATCAACGCGTCCGCAAAATCCCAGGAGGAGTGCATGGCTTTAGTAGAGCAGAAGGTGAAGCAGATCATCGTCGAGCAGTTGGGCGTCGACGAGAGTCAGGTCGACAGCACCGCGTCGTTCGTTGACGATTTGGGTGCGGATTCGCTGGATATCGTCGAACTCGTGATGGCCTTCGAGGAGGCCTTCGAGCTGGAGATACCCGACGAGGACGCCGAGAAGATCACGACTGTCAAGGACGCCGTTGACTACATCGAAAACAAGACCGCCAAGAAGTAGCCGCTTTTCTCAGGGAGACCAGACTTGACGAGAAGAGTGGTAGTGACCGGCGTGGGACTGGTGACGCCGCTAGCCATCGGAACCGAGGAGTCCTGGGCCGCCATTCGCGCCGGCAAATGCGGCATTGGCCCCATCACCCAGTTTGATGCGTCGGCCTTTTCCTGCCGCATCGCCGGAGAAGTCAAAGGATTCGATCCGGCCCGCTACGTCGAGAAAAAAGAGATCAAGAAGATGGGGCGCTTCATCCAGTTCGCCATCGCGGCCTCGGATTGCGCACTCGCCCACTCCGGCCTGAAAGTGACGCCGGAAACCGCGGAAATGGTCGGCGTTTACATCGGCAGCGGCATCGGCGGATTCGAGGTCATCGAGCGGGAGCACAAGACCCTCTTGGAACATGGCCCGCGCCGCATTTCCCCATTTTTTATAACTGCCACGATCGTGAATCTCGCCTCGGGCTATGTCTCGATTCGCAGCGGCGCCAAAGGGCCCAATTCCGCCACCGCCACCGCGTGTACCACCAGCGCCCATTCGATTGGCGATTCTTTCCGCATGATCCAGCGCGGAGACGCCGACGCCATGATCTGCGGAGGCACCGAGGGCGCGGTCACGCCCATGAGCATCGGCGGTTTCGCCGCCGCGCGCGCGCTTTCTACGCGCAATGACGAACCGGAACGCGCCTCGCGCCCCTGGGACCGCGACCGCGACGGCTTCGTAGTGGGTGAAGGGGCCGGTATCCTGGTGCTTGAGGAGCTGGAATTTGCCCGCCGCCGCTCTGCCCGCATTCTGGCTGAGATCGTAGGTTACGGCATGAGCGCCGACGCATTTCATGTCACCGCGCCGCCGCCCGATGGCGATGGTGCTTACCGCGTGATGCGCAATGCCCTGCGCGACGCCGGTATCGCCGCCGAGCAGGTGGATTACATTAATGCTCATGGCACTTCCACCGAGGTCGGCGACCGCGTCGAGACCGCGGCCATCAAGCGCGCCTTCGGCGACCACGCTCACAAAGTGGCCGTCAGCTCCACCAAGTCCATGACCGGCCACCTGCTGGGCGGCTCCGGCGGCCTCGAGGCCGGCATCAGCGTGCTGGCGCTGCGCGATCAGGTGGCTCCGCCCACCATCAACCATGAGAATCCCGATGACGATTGCGACCTGGATTACGTGCCCAACCACGCCCGGCCCATGAAAATCGACTACGCGCTCTCCAATAGCTTCGGTTTCGGCGGCACCAACGGCTGCCTCATCTTCAAGCGGTATTCTGAATAGAGAAGCGGTAGTGGTCAACTTGATCCTGTTTGTGGCCTCACGAGATCGGTGGCACAACTGCACTAGAAATCGCCCCGAAAGGTAGCGAGATGGCATTTTTTTCGGTTGGTGATCGGGTTTTGATCTCGCCGGACTTTTTCTGGGCAATCGGTTTCTATCTGTGTTTATCTGCGTTCATCTGTGGCCATGATTTATGAAGATTATCGTCGCCATCAAACAGGTTCCGGCGCGCGATTCGCAATTGCGCATCGCCGCCTCGGGCCAATGGATCGAAGAAGCCGATCTGGCTTACGAAATCAATGAGCCCGATGCCTACGCCCTGGAGGCCGGGCTGCAGCTCAAGGAAAAGCACGGTGGAGAGGTCGTCGCCCTGTGCGCCGGCCCGGAGCGCGCCGGCCAAAGCATCCGCGAGGCACTGGCCAAGGGGGCCGACCGCGCCATCCATGTGGAGGAGGACGTGAGCGCGTTCGATCCGCTCGCCCGCGCCCGCCTGCTCGGCGCTGCGGTGAAGAGCGAATCGCCCGACCTGGTTCTCACCGGTCTCCAATCCGACGACCTTGGTTATGGCCAGACCGGCGTGATTCTGGCCGAGCTCCTCGGCCTCCCGCACGCCACCATCATCATGGAAATCGAGGCGCACGAAGGCTCCATTCGCGTCAAGCGCGAGCTCGAAGACGGCTGGTTCCAGCACATCGAGATTCCCCTGCCGGCCCTGCTCGCCGTCCAATCCGGCATCAGCAAACTGCGCTACGCCACCTTGATGGGCATCAAAAAGGCCAAGTCCAAGCAAGTCCGCCGCGTGACGGCCGCCAGTCTGGGCGTGCCGCCAGCCCCGCCCAGCGTGGTTCTTGAGCGCCTCTACCTGCCCGAGCGAACCAAGCGCACCCAGTTGTTCGAAGGCGATCCCAAACAGGCCGCCGCACAACTGATGGAGAAGCTGAGATTCGAGGCGCGCGTGATATGAGCGTTCTGGCGGTATTGGAACAGCGCGCGGGCCAGTGGCATCGCATGTCCTTCGAGACTCTGGCCGCTGCGCAGCAAATTGCGCGCGAACTGGGTACCACCGCCTCAGCGGCGGTGTTGGGGCATAACATCGGCGCGCTGGCGAATGAGCTGGCGACCAAGCAGCTCGACAAGGTTTATGCGTTCGAGCACGAGTTGCTGAAGCAATACACGCCGGATGCTTACACGATGGCGCTGCAGGCGCACATCGATGTTTCCAAGCCTGCCATCGTGCTGTTTCCGCACACCTATCAGGTCCGCGACTTTCTTCCCGCACTGTCCACCAGGCTCGGCCGCGTGGCGGTGAGCGACGTCGTGTCGCATCGTATCGAAAACGGCGCTCTGACGGTGGTGCGTCAGCTCTTCCAGGGTAAAGTGAATGCGGACGTACGATTCGCGGGTGAGGCGCCCTACTTGGCTTCCTTGCAGGCTGGCGCGTACCGCGCTGACCGGGTCGTCGAAGGCGCCGCGCCTGTCGAGGTGATGCTGCCGTCCATTCAGCCTGGCGATATTCGCACGCGGCCGCTCGAACCATTCCGTGAATCGCAGCGCGCCGTGGACCTCGGCGCTGCGGAGCTGATTGTCTCCGTCGGCCGCGGTATCAAGGAAGCCGGCAACATCCCTCTGATCGAGAAACTCGCCGCAGCGCTGGGAGCCGAATTGGCCGCCTCGCGCCCCATCTGCGACGCAGGCTGGCTTCCCATGGAACGCCAGGTGGGCAGCTCCGGCCAGACTGTCGCCCCGAAAATGTATATGGCCATCGGCATCTCCGGAGCCATCCAGCACCTGGTGGGAATGAAGGGCGCGCGCACCGTGGTCGCCATCAACAAGGACGCCAACGCTCCGATTTTCGAAGTGGCCGATTATGGCATCGTAGGCGATTTGTTCCAGGTGGTCCCCGCGCTAATCGAAGCTATCCAGAAGTCGTAACTGGGGCAGTCCCTTTCGCCTGCCAATGTTTTTTGGGCGAGGACGGGCTAGCAGGTGAAAGCGCCTGCCCCCAGTTCCTACCCCGGATGTATCTCGGTCAGCTCTACTTCCAGCACAGATCCGCAGCGGGCGCACACGGCGGTGTTTTCCGGCGTCAGATAAACCTCGGTCGAATCGCACCGCGCGCAGGCCACGGTTGGGTCGGCAGCCTCGGGGAGCGGGTCGGGCGGAACAATGCCGCTGAGCGTGCGTCCCGTACCTCGCGTTACCGGCTCAAACGTAGCTCCGCAGCCGGCGCACACGTGGTTGAAACAGCAGTTCGGCGTGCAAGTGTAGGACACCTCCGCCGAACCGCACTGCGGGCAGGAGATCTCCAGTCTCCGCGTCCGCACTTTACGGTTTCGCCATAACCGGCGGGGTGGGCGGCTTCAGTGAGGCATCCGGCTTCGGCAAACCGAAGAATTCCGGATCGTAGAACGCGCCCTTGGTCATGTCTTCCACCGTCTTTTGCGCTTTCTGCCCATCCAGTGACCTTTCGATTTGCGCCTGGACCTGCTCGAAGCTCTTCGTCGTATGCGCTTCCACCTTGATGATGTGATACCCGTACGGCGTCTTCACCGGCTCGCTCACTTCGCCTGGCTTGAGCTTGAAAGCCACTTCCTCGAACGATGGAATCATTCGCCCGTGCGGAAAAGGCGGCAACAGCCCGCCGTTGGAACTCGTCGAATCGTCCGACTCCGTCCTGGCAAGTGTGGCAAAATCCTCGCCCGCCAGGATGCGCTTGTGCAAATCGTTGGCCTTGGCCAAAGCTTCCTGGTCGGTCAGATCCTTCGCTCCCGGTTTGACCGGTACCTGGGAGCCTTTCACGCGGATCAGGATGTGGCGCGCGGTGACTTCCTCATAGTCCCTGATGTGTTCGTCATAGTATTTGCGAGCTTCGGCTAAGTCGACCTTGGTCTCCGCATTGACCTGCGCAATCACCAGACCGGCCAGCACCTGATCGTCGTTGAGCATGGACTGGACTTGATAGGCATGGGTTTCTTCCAGCTTACGGCGCCTGCCTTCATCGGACAGAATGTACGCCCGAACCAGGAAATCGGCAAACTGCTTGCGGCGCGGGCCGCGGGCCTGCACCTTCACATTGTCGGGAAGCCCGTCGATCAGCGCTTCGAATTGCGCCGCCGTGAGGGTCACCGATCCCGCCTTGAGCACCACGCGATCCGGAGGCACCTCCACGGGCTTCGGTGGCGCGGGCCTGGGTGTGAGAATTCCAGGAGGAATCGGGGTCGCGAGCTTCGGGGCGGCTGGAGCACTTGCCGGGGGCGCGACTGGGGCCGGCGTCGGGGTCGGCGGGGTCTGCGCCAGCAGACAAGCGGCTGGCGCAATCATTAAAAACTTGTGCAGAAAACTCATAGTTTCCATGATACCAACGCTCACGCCGCGGCTTGTTTGTTAACGTTCGATGGGATCTGGCTAGAACCTGGCCAAATCTCGCTTTCGAAATCGCGTGCCGGGCGCCGTCCTGACTAGTAGCGGACTTTGTCCGGCCGGTTAGCCCATGCTTCAAATGGGTGATGGGAGGATTGGTCCGTCAGGTGAATCATCGGGATGGCGCGCCCGGTGTGGGGCAAAGCGAGCTGATGGTAAATGAACGAATCGTCGAAGCCGGCCGCGGCCGCATCCGCGGCAGTGGCGGCGAAGAAGATCCGCGCGGGCCGCGCCCAGAACAGCGCCCCGAGACACATCGGGCAAGGTTCACAGGAGCAATAAACATCGCAGCCGCTGAGCTGAAAACCGCCGAGTGCGCGGCACGCCTCGCGGATGGCCACGATCTCGGCGTGCGCCGTGGGGTCGTTGGACGCGGTGACGCGGTTGGCTCCGGCCGCGATCACCGCGCCGTCCTTCACCACCAGCGCCGCGAACGGCCCGCCTCCGCGGCGAACGTTTTCCGCCGCTTGTTCAATCGTCTGCTGCAAGAAAGCCTGGTCCATAGGCGAAGCCCTCGCGTGTGTTCCAATATTGGCATGATCGAGGTGGTAGCGGCGATTCTGGAGCGCGACGGCCGCGTGCTGATTGGCCGCCGGCAACCCGGGCAGGCGCATCCGCTGAAATGGGAGTTTCCGGGTGGCAAAGTCGAGCCCGGCGAATCGCCGCCGGAGGCCTTGGCACGTGAGCTCGAAGAGGAGTTGGGAATTCTGAACGCCGCCGGCGAGGAGGTCGCGCGCTACCAGCACACCTATCCCGGTAAAGACCCGATTGGCCTGATCTTTTTCCGCGTCACCAGCTTTCAAGGCGAACCGAGGAATCGGATTTTCCACGAAATGCGCTGGGAGCCGCGCGAGAACCTCACACGCTTCGATTTCGTGGAAGGCGATCTGCCTTTTCTGCGCGGCTTCGCTCCAGGCGCGTCGGCCTGAAATCCGAGGTGGTATCGGCGATCGCCTCTTATCGCCGGCCGATGTATCGCGCCTCGGTGGGCCTGGCAGAACCACGGAAAACGATCTCCCGCGGCGGCGCACGCCACGCCGCTCCAGGGCTGCTATGCTGGCGGGAGCGGAGCCTCCCATGAGTAGAAAGGTTCTGATCGTCACCGGTGACGGCGGAGACGGCTATGAAGCCCTCTATGCCTACCACCGCTTCCTGGAAGCCCGCTGGGAGCCCGTAGTGGCGGCGCCATCGCGCAGACCTCTGCACCTGGTCTTCTTCGATGCCGAGCCGGGCTGGGAGACTTACGTGGAACGTCCTGGGCCCCGCCTCGACGCCGACGTGGTCATTGCCGCGGTCGCCGCCAAGGAATTCGGCGTGCTGCTGATCCCCGGCGGCCGCGCCCCAGAGTATCTGCGTAACGATCCCGATGTGTTGGAACTGGTGCGCGATTTCGCCGCCCAGGGCAAGTGCATCTGCGCTATCGGCCACGGCATTCAGGTGCTGGCCGCGGTTGGCCTTACCAAGGGACACACCGTCACCTGCCACGCCAATGTGCGCATCGAAGTGGAGCGCAGCGGCGGCATTTTCAGCCCCCTGCCGGCTGTGCGCGACGGTAATCTCGTCACCGCCCAATCCTGGCGTGCCCACCCCGAATTCTACCGCGAGGTTTTTGCCTGTCTCGGCTAGCGGCCGCGCGCGCGTTTTTCATTTCGCCGATCGGCCGCGCCTTGGCGGCTATTTTGCCGGGTTAGGATTCCCCGGAGGTTTCGTGGCCCCGGCGGGCGCGGCTTTGGTTTCCTCCGCCTCCGCCCGCGGGCTCCGCGTCGGTTTTGTTCCCGGCACCTTTACCTCCGGCATTGGACGGCAGGTATTGCACAATTACCGAGATTCTGCGATTTGAAGCGTTCGTTGGGTCCTCCGGATGTCGTAACTGGCGGTCGGCGAAGCCGCGAACCTGGCCCACCTGGTCCGCGCGCAGGCCGGTAGCCTGCATAATCCTGCGGGCGGAGTTGGCGCGGTCGGCGGAAAGCTCCCAATTGCTGTAAGCCGCGTCGCCACTGTACGGTTTGGAATCGGTGTGGCCTTCGATCAGCATGCTGTTGGGCAATTTACCCAGCTCTCCGGCCAGGGTGCCGAGAAGTTCCCTGCCGCTTTCGGTGGGAACCGCGTTGCCGGATTCAAAGAATATGCCGGCTTCATTCTCCAGTAACTCGATGCGAAGCCCATCGGAGGTGATGGTGATCTCCACGTGGTCCTTCAGGCTGCGGAAGTTGGGTATCGACTTCATCGCCTCCTGAATCCTTTCGCGCAGCTTGCCCATATCTTCCTTCGGGACCTCGATCGAATTCCCCAAACCGGCAGCGGCGGTTCCAACCTGCTTGCCGGGTCCGCTGGGGTTGTTGAAGTAGGAGCTGATGGCCTTCTGCACCTCCTTGTCGGCGCTCATCAACCACAGCACGATGAACAGCGCCATTAAAGCGGTGACGAAATCCGCGTAAGCGACTTTCCAGGCGCCGCCGTGATGCCCGCCGTGCCCGGCGGCTTTTCGGCGGATCACAATGATCGGCCGCGGCTTGGTGGCGTCGGGGGCATTATCGGGCATGGCTCAGGCCGCCGCCTTGCTGGCCACCGGGTTGCCTTTGCGGCAGGTAGTTTCCATCTCTTTGAACGAAGGGCGCACCTCGGACGGGATGGAGCGGCGCGCCAGTTCCACCGCCAGAATGGGGCTCATCCCCTTGACGAAGGCCAGCGCGGCAATGCGCAGAAAGCTGTAGTAGTTGGCCTCCGCCTCGATCTGTTTCCCCATGGCCGACGCCAGCGGTCCAAACAGGCCGTAACACAGCAGGATGCCCAGAAACGTGCCTACCAGAGCCGAAGCCACCTTATGGCCGATCTCCTCCTTAGGGCCGCCTAGCGAACCCATAGTGATGACGACGCCCAGCACCGCCGCCACGATTCCCAGCCCCGGCAATGCATCCGCCATGGTGGAGAGCGACGCAACTGGCTCATTCGATTCCCGGTGGTGAACTTCCAGATCGGCTTCCATCATGTTGTCGATGTCCATGGGATCCACGCCGCCCGAACACGCCATGCGCAGAGTGTCGCAGAGAAAGGCCACGGCGTGATGCGACTTCATGAAATCCGGGTATTTGCTGAAAATCGGGCTCTTCTCAGGGTTGTCCACCTCCTCTTCGATCTTGGCCGTGCCCGCCTTGCGCGCGTGATTGTAGAGCTCAAAGAGCATTTTCAGGTTGCTGAGATAAAAGGCCCGGGTGTAGGCGCTGCCCGTGAACACCCCTTTGATCCCATTGCCTACCCGAATCAGTGTAGGAAGCGGATTGGCCACCACCAGGGTTCCGATGGCCGCTCCCAGGATAATGAGCAGTTCGGCCGGCTGCATCAAAACCAGGAACTTGCCGTGTTCCATCGCATAGCCAGCCGCGATGGCGCCAAACACGAGGACAATCCCGATGATGGAAATCATTGAAGCGATTCAAGACGCCAATGAATCTATCGGTGGAGCAGCGGATTACCTTATACGCTGGGGCGGCGCGGCCAAATTGTCCTTGCAATTCCAGGCAGTTGCCTGAAAAAATAGGCTTTGGTCAAGACTATGCGCGTACGGGTGTTGGGCATCGTATTGGCTGGCGGGAAAGGAACGCGGCTCTACCCGCTGACCAAGGAACGGGCCAAGCCGGCCGTTCCCTTTGGAGGCAAGTACCGCATTATCGACTTCGTGCTCAGCAACTTCATCAACTCGGGCATCTACTCGATCTACGTGTTGACGCAGTTCCGCAGCCAGTCGCTGTTGCAGCACCTGAGCGAGGGCTGGCAGTTCGGCACCCTCCTGAAATCGCAATTCATTATTCCCGTGCCGGCACAGATGCGGTCTCCAGGCGAGACCTGGTACCAGGGCACCGCCGACGCCATCTACCAGAACATCAACCTGGTGGAGCAGGCCGATCCGGACGCGGTGGTCATCTTCGGCGGCGACCACATCTACCGCATGAACCTGAACAACATGCTCGACTACCACCTCGACAAAGGCGCGGAGGTCACGGTGGCCGCCATCCCGGTGGACAAACGGCACGCTTTCGAGTTCGGCGTCATCGAGGTCAACGAGGAAGGCCACATTCTGGCGTTTCACGAGAAGAACCCGACCGCGCCAACCATGCCTGGCGACGACACCCGGGTGTTCGCCTCCATGGGCAACTACATCTTCTCCACGCGCAGCCTGCTTCGCCTGCTGGCCGACGATGCGGCGGAGGAAGCCAGCAGCCACGATTTCGGACGCGACATCCTGCCCAAGCTGGCCGGCAAAGCGAAGATTTACGCCTACGACTTCCAGGGCAACCGCATCCCCGGCGAGCCACCCGATGCCGAGCCCTACTGGCGCGACGTGGGCACCATCGAAGCCTATTTCGAGGCCAACATGGACTTGCGCACAGTCACCCCCGCGCTCAATCTGTACAACCCCGAGTGGCCGCTGCGCAGCGCCAGCTATGCGGACCCGCCGGCCAAGTTCACTTTTGACGAAGCAAACCGCCGCGGGCAGGCCATCGATAGCATCGTCTCCGGCGGCTGCATCCTCTCGGGCGGGATGGTGCGCAACTCCATCCTGTCGCGCAGTGTACGCGTGCACTCGGGTGCGATAGTGGATGAGTGCGTCATTCTGGATAACTGCGATATTGGCCGGCGGGCCAAAGTGCGCCGGGCTATTCTGGATAAGAACGTCCGCGTGCCGGAAGACTCGACCATCGGCTACGATCTGGAACACGACCGCCAGTTCCATCACGTCACCGAAAGCGGCATCGTGGTGGTCGCCGGCGAACGCACACCGGTGGAGATTTCCGCCCTGGTGATTTGAAGCAGGGCCGCAGGCCATGACTCGCTCCATCGCCACAAGACTCCCAATCCCGAAACCGCTCGCTGACGGGGTGCCCTCCGGGCCTGGCTCCAAACGGAGCCGCGACCGTGAGGGATCGGTCGACAGCACCGAGCGCCAGGTCCGGCCGGAGATCTAGGCCGCGCGCCCATGGAACAACACATCCTGGCATGGATCACCGAGTACGGTTACGCGGCCATCGTCGGCCTGCTGATGCTGGGGATCGTCGGTCTTCCGGTGCCCGATGAGACGCTGCTGACCTTCACCGGCTACCTGGTGTTCCGCGGCACCTTCCGTTTGCCGCTGGCGTTCGCGGCGGTGCTGACCGGGAGCGGCTGCGGCATCACCATCAGCTACCTGTTGGGCCGTACCTTCGGACTCAAACTGATTCATCGCTATGGCCGGTATGTGCGCATCCGCGAAGAACACGTGGAAAGGGCGCACGCCTGGTTCCACCGGGCTGGCCATTGGAGCCTCACCTTCGGCTATTTCGTTCCCGGCGTGCGCCACCTGACGGCGTACGCGGCGGGCATGAGCGACCTGGAAGCGCCGACCTTCGCGTTGTTCGCCTACAGCGGGTGCTGCCTTTGGGTCTCGACATTTCTCTCGCTGGGCTACTTTCTGGGCGACCGCTGGGAGGTGGTGGAACACAACATCCACCACTACCTGGTCTACCTGACGCTGGCCGGGATCATCGCGCTGGCCGCCTACTGGATCTGGCGAAGACGGCGGGCGCGAACCAGTTGAGGGCCGGTCTTGAGCAACCGATAGCGCGGCGATGGAACTGTTCGGGAGCGATGAAGAAGGCCAGGAGCACCCACGTGGGGACAGCCGGATGGTCCAGATTCGGAAGACGCTTAGGGACAAGTGCTAGGGTGTGATAGCCCACCCTTCCGCGATTCCCTGATATGGCTAAGCAGTTGAAATGTCCGAAGTGCGGTGCCACCACGGTTGCCGAGGTGGGCACGTTATTCGCTAACTGTGGAGCAACCGTGCGGCCGACCGCCATCCGCAAGCCTCCAGGTAGTAAGCCTTCAACTTCACACAAGCGTAGCCGTAAGGGAAGCGGCAAGCGTATGTCGAAACAATAAGACGTTTGGGGGAGATATGGGGACAGGGAAGCTGTGAAGCAATCGGCTTGTCGACAATCATGCGCGGCGGAAATCGCTGAAAACATGTAAGGGCGGGAATGGTTTTGCCGACTATTTCACAGCTTCCAGGCTACGAAAACTCTGGTGTGTCGGGGACGGGCTACGAAACCCCGAAACTCGGGCGAATCCCATTTCGGGGCTTATTGCTCGCTTCCAACTGAGCTATTGCCCGGCACGCTACTGGATCTGGCGAACACGCCCGGCGCGAGCCAGGTCAAGGTCAGCGACACCGCGACTACCACTACGCAGCCGATCACGTTGTACCAAAGATAGGAAATGTTGCCCCATAGGAATGCCCAGAAAATGGCGGCCTCGCCCGCCAGCATGCCCAGGAATACGGCCGAGCCGCCGACCCTGCGGAAGGCGAACGCCACCACGAAGCAGCCCAGCAGAGAGCCATAGAACAACGACCCCACCACGTTGACGGCCACGATCAGCGATCCCAGCTTCCTGCCCCAGCCGGCGAACGCGACGGCATAAACGCCCCAGAACAAGGTGGCCCAGCGCGAGGCTGTCACATAATGATGGTCGCTGGCACCGCGGCGACATTCGCGCTGTTGATCGCGATGAACGCGGACAGTGGCACCGGCTCGCAGCCCGGACCGCACAGCGCCGCGGTCTCGAGCATGCAGGTGTCGCCGGCCTTGCACGCTGACAGATTGATCCCCGCCTTGACCGGTGTCGCCGCCGGTCACAGTTCCGCCCGCACCGGTCCAACCTCCCGCCGTTCCTCCGACCGAGTCGCCTCCCGAGCCGACTGTGCCAGCGGCGCCGCCTGCGCCACACCATGATTGAGCCGCCAGAGTCGTTCGACCCACCGGCGCCGAGCGCGCCATCGGTGCCGTCGCCGACCACGGCCTGCCGCCCAGGCCGAAAACAGGAAGAGCGAGCCCAAGAAAATATGTCGATGCGCCATGGTGGACCTCACGCGATGCGCGGGGAGGAGCATGCGCCGTGCCAGGGCTCCGAAAATCCCCGCGAACGCGTGATAGCTTGACCGTCCGAACCATGAGCGACAAGAGCCCTTACAATGTGTACGCGCCTCCGGCCGATCGGGAAGATCTCCGCCCCGGGAGGCGGTCTCATCACCCGCGCAAGGAGATCGAGGCCTTCGTAGGCCGTAGCGGATCGCACTACGTCCGCGCGTTCTTGCGGGGCGGCGGACAGCCGCGCCTCGCGCTCCTGGCTCAACCCCTCCGCGTTCTTCCTGAGCTTCGTATGGCTGCTCTATCGCAAGATGTGGCTCGAGACCGTCGTCGTAATCGGCGCGCTCATGGTCTACGGCGTGGGCGCCAACCTCGTCTTCTCGTCGACCTCCGACGGGATGCGCACGGTCGACAGGATCCTCAGCTTTGGGCTCGCCGGGGCGTTCGGAGCGCTGGCCAACGGGATTCTACTTTCGCCGAGCGAGACGGGCGATTCTCGACGCGCGCCAATCGGGAAGCCGATCCGAACGCGAGGCTCGCACGGCTCAGGAAAGAAGGCGGCACGAGCCTCCTCGGCCTCGTCGCCGGAATGGTGGTCTTGGTAGCGGCTTTCGTCGCCGCCCTGGCCGCCGGCTAGCGTGGGCGCTCAGCCCGAGCACTTGCGCATCTTTCTGCCAAGTGGTCGATCCACTTCGCGCGCTCGCAACACGGGTCTGGCGCAGAGCCGTACCCTTGCCGCCCTGCGCGCCGCCCGGCGCTTGCCTGTCCTGGAGCGTTCGCGATGAAATCATGCGTTCGACTGTTTCTTGCAACCGGCTCACTGTTCTGGCCCTGCGTGGTCGCCTAGTCGTGCGCCTCCGAGGCCGAGCTGCCCGGACGCGCCGCCGGCGGCGCGGCGAGGCCGGGGCGGGCGGCGACAACACGGCGCAGACCGGAGGCGACCAGGGGGGCGGTGGTGAGGGCGCGGGCGGATTGGCCGGCGACCAGGGTGGCGATGGCGTCGCCGCACGGAGCGGCGGCGCGACCGCAGCAGGCGGCGCGACCCGCGCGGACGGCGCGGACGCGAGCGCGGGCGGCGCCGCGGGCGCCGGGGCGGCGAGCATCCAGGACGCAGCGGTCGAGCCATGGCTGATTCGCCCGCCGACCAAGCCCCGCCACGCGAGCACGTGCAACGTATACGTCGCCGGTCAGGTGTGCCCGTACGACGCGGCCGTGTGCACGTGCACGGTGATTCCTCTGGGGTGAGCTCACCTGGAGCTGCAGGTAGAGAGGCTCGCGAAGGCTTGCGAGGCGGCGCGCCCGGCAGGATTCGAACCTGCGACCCTCGGATTCGAAGTCCGATGCTCTATCCAGCTGAGCTACGGGCGCGTGCAGTCAAGTTGCTGTAATAATAGGGACTATTCTGTGTGACGGTGGGAGGAAAGGACCGGTGACTTGAGGTCCGAAACCACCTATTTGCCTGAGTAAGGGGTGCGTGCGTCCAAGTAACGGTAACGATGGGGTATTCTTAGCCGTGACCGGGGAAGCAACGATGCCGCTCCCTTCTGTTACCCCGCTGTTACCCCGACAGCTAACGAGCTAGCGGCGGCAGCCGCCGCTTCGCGTAGTCGACCGCTCCGCCAGCGCAATGGGGGGAAGCCACTCGCGCTGTGCACGCGCCTCGCCAAGGCGGGGACTCCCTGCTTGGCGCGCTCGGCGGGCCAATGTCTGCCGGTCGGACCAAGGCACGATAGGGCAGGCCCCTGCTCCGGCCTAACGTCCGCCGCTCGCTGTGCCGCATGACAGCGGGGAGGAGCGCATGACCGAAAGACCGTCCTCGCTTGGACCGCTGTCACCCTGGTGGCGGCACGCGCATCCTCGTGATGATCGCGGCTTCTCGGTCCTGACGGTCGTCACCGTGCTGACCTACACAATGCGCCGCCCATCCCGCGCGGTGCGCGACGTCGACCGGGCTCGCGGTGTTCAGCGCGGACGAGATTCGAGCGCGGCAGGAGGTGTTCCTCAAGCACGGCCTGATGGAGCACGGCACGCTCTGGGGCCACGGCGCGTACCTCGGACCCGACTACACCGCCGAGTACCTGCATCGCCAGGCGGCGATCGCCGCGACACGCTGGCCCGCGCGCGCACGGGCCGGCCATTCGCGCGCTCGAGCCGGAAGAGCAGAGCGCCAGGTACCCGACGCCGTGCAGCGCGACGCTCAAAGAGAACCGCTACGATGCGGCGAGCGGCGATGCTCGTCTTCGTCCGCGAGCCGAGGCGGCCGCGTGGCGCCAGAGGCGCGTAATGGGCCGACTACTTCGCGCGCGAGAACTCCGGCGCCCGGCCTGCCGCCGAAGTACATCTCGCGACCCGTGACGAGCTGGCGCACCTGACCGCCTACTTCGCGTGGACCGCCTGGGCCTCCGTCGCCAACCGTCCCGGCAAGGACTACACCTACACCAACAACTTCCCCTACGACCCCATGGCGGGCAACCGGCCCCGCGCACCGACGCCTTCTCTGGAGCGCCCTCAGCCTCATCACCCTGCTCGGCGGGCACGGCGCTCATTCTCTTCACGTTCGGCAAATTCGACTATCTCGGCTGGAAGGGCAAGGGCGAGCATATCCATCCGGAGATGCTCGCCGGGCCCCCGACGGAGAGCCAGAAGGCGACCATCAAGTACTTCGTCATCGTGGCCTTCCTCTTCCTGGCCCAGACACTGATCGGGGGAGCGACCGCTCACTACCGCGCGGATCCGGGCACGTTCTACGGTTTTGATCCTTACCGTTCTCTTCCCGTACAACGTGCTGCGCACGTGGCACCTTCAGCTCGCCATCTTCTGGATCGCGACCGCCTATGTCGGCGGGAGGGCTCTTCCTGGCGAGCGCCTGTGGGAGGCGGGGAGCCGCGAAGACAGACGCTGGGCATCAACCTTCTCTTCGCCGCCCTCGTGTTCGTCGTGCTGGGCAGCCTCATAGGAGAGATGCTCGGTGTCCGGCAGATGCTCGGGCCCTTTGGTTCTGGATCGGGCACCAGGGCTGGGAATACCTCGACCTGGGGCGCGCGTGGCAGCTCCTGCTGGCCGTGGGCCTCCTTCTCTGGGTGGTGCTGGTTTTCAGAGGCGTTGCGCCCGGCGACGAAAGAACCCCGAATCGCGGGAGATCGTGACGCTCTTTCTCTTGCCGCCCTCGCGATCCCCGTCTTCTATCTGCCCGCCCTCTTCTTACGGGCTCCACGAACTTCACGGTGGTGGACAACTGGCGCTTCTGGATCATCCACCTCTGGGTGGAGGGCTTCTTCGAGCTCTTCGCGACCACGATGGTGGCGGTCATCTTCTACAAGCTCGGCATGGTGACCGCGCGTGACGGCGACGCGGGTGATCTACCTCGATGCGATCCTCTTCCTGGGCGGCGGCATCATCGGAACGGGCCACCACTGGTACTACGGACAGGGCACCTCGAACATGGCCCTTGCCGCCTCTTCTCGGCCATGGAGGTCGTTCCCCTCACGCTCCTCACCCTCGATGCCTCCGATTTCATCAGGCTTACCCGCGGCCAGTGCGACGTCTGCGGGAACGGATCTCCATCCGCTACAAGTGGGCCTTCTATTTCTTGATGGCGGTGGGGGTGTGGAACTTCGTCGGGGCCGGCGTGTTCGGGTTCCTCATCAATCTTCCCATCGTGAGCTATTTCGAGGTGGGCACCATGCTCACCGCCAACCACGGCCATGCGGCGATGATGGGCGTATTCGGCCTGCTCGGCGTCGCGTTCATGGTCTTTGCCATGCGCCGCGTCCTGCGGACGAGCGTGGGCGAAGGTTGAAAGTACGTGGCCGTCTCCTTCTGGGGCTTGAACATCGGCCTCGCGCTCATGGTCGTCCTCGACCTTTTCCCGGCAGGCGTTCTCCAGCTTTGGGACGTCCTCACCAACGGATACTGGCACGCGCGGCGGCTCGCCTTCCCGATGAGCGGCACCTTCCACACGCTCGAGTGGGTCCGCATCGCCGGCGACATGGTCTTCCTCCTGTTCGGCGTGGTGCCGATCGCGCTCGCGGCCGCGCGCTCATACGTGAAGCGCACTCGGGCCGCAGCATGACACACCTCCTTGTTGTTCGGCCCTAGCC
>CAVXJY010000132.1:0-13679 GCA_963761855.1 Bryobacterales bacterium
GCTTGCTTGCAAGTTGTTGAACAAGCTGGTATTGTCCAATTTCCACGTGACACGGCGTATTCCCGGTAAGTTCTTTCTTCGAAACCTGGTAGGGCGGCGCAGCCTGCTCTTCCAGTTGGTTCGGCGCGACTTTGAACAGCGCTTCGTAGGATCCATCATCGGCTGGGTGTGGGCGCTGATTCACCCGCTGGTGCTGCTGATGAGCTGGTGGTTCGTTTTCAGCGTCTGCCTGAAAGTGCCGCTCCCACCCGGCGAAGGTACGAAACATTACGCACTATTTCTGTTTGCCGGGATGCTGCCCTGGCTGCTGTTCAGCGAGACTCTGCAGCGTTCGGCTTCTAGCGTTGTCGAGCAGGCCAACCTGATTACCAAGACCGTCTTTCCGTCCGAGCTGATTCCGGTCTCGGTATTCCTGTCGGCGGTGGTGAGCCACGTGCTCGCCTTAATGCTGGTGATCGCGGTCTCGGGGGTGGCGGCGCATCGCCTCAGTCCATTGATATTGCTGCTGCCGGTGTATATCTTCGCGATCGGACTGCTGGCGGTTGGACTTGGCTGGGTGGTGGCGAGCCTCCACGTGTTCCTGCGCGACACGGCCCAGCTCCTGAGTGTCGCTCTGACGTTCTGGTTCTGGCTGACTCCGGTGATGATCACGGAAAAAGAGTTCCCGCCCTGGGCCCATTGGCTGCTGGTTGCCAACCCGCTTTTTTACGGCGTGAAAGCGTACCGCGCGATCCTGCTGCGGGGCGTCTTCCCGGGCCGCGAGCTCGCCATCCTGACCGCGTTTGGCGCTGCAGCGTTCCTGGTGGGCGGCTTATTCTTCCGCCACATGAAACGCGGATTCGCCGACGTGCTCTAGCCCGGCGCTATAGCAAAGGCAGAATCTTCGCGACCGGTCGAGGCGCTACGGCCTCGAGCTGCACGTAGAGCGCGATCACCGGATCGTCCTGCCGGCGCAGTTCCGCGGCCAGCTTGATATTGGCCGGCTCCAGCGCCGCGCGCCCGACCAGGGCGCTGACGGGAAGGAGCCACTGCTCGCGGTCGCTCACCGTCGACCGGCTCTGCTTCAAGTAGTCCAGCCAGGAGTGCACCACGCGCTCGCGGCTGGCGCCGGGACTCAACGAAAAGAGATTGTTATACACCCAGGTTTTTTCGCGAAACACTTCGTCAGCCTGACCCTTAGCGGGTTGCCATGCTTCCAAGGCCGCCAGCAGTCCCTGCAGCCTGGCGCGCCAGGCGTCGGTATCGTGCTGCGATTCGAGCAGCGGGTTTCCGTCGGGTGCGAACGCCAGTTCGCGCATGAGTGCGTTCGCGTTCCGGCATTCGGAGTCCTCGCAAGAGCGAAGACCGGCGGCATAACCCTCGAGGGTGTGCGGAGTGGTTTCCTGCTCCGAAAGGGGCTTCAATGGCGTCACCAGGATTTTCTCAGCGAAGAGAGCGGCAGCGGACGCGCCTAGAGCGTCAATCGGCAGGCCGGTCACCACGTTGATTGAAGGAGGCGCGCTGCCGATCAACTCGTCGTCCGCGCAGCGATCGCCCGAAAGATGGTGGACCAGGTAAAGGCGGTATGCCTCCGCCAGGGGAAGTGGGGAAAGATGGCGCCGCTTCAGTTCTCCGATCAGGTCCGCAATCGCCGGCCCGGTTACAGCAGTGTAGTAGGTGAACGACCTGTCGTCGCCGGAAATGTCGCGCAGGCTGGCCGCCAGCGAAAGCGTGAAGGCCTGCAAATCGGAATCCTTTAATCCGGCTTGTTGGAGCAGATGCGCCACCGGTGCAAGCTGCGCCGGAGAGGTGAGGCCGCCTACGCGGTCCTTGAGCAGTTTGGCCGCGCCGCCGCGCTTGAGCTTGGCAACCGCGCCGAGCACTTCGTAATAGCGGCCCACATCATAGACCACGATCTCCTCGCAGCGGATCCGCGGAACCTCGGGACGGGCGATCGAGAGGAACAGTTTCCTGGCCCTGGCGCTATCGAGCGTCAGCAGTTGCTCGACCACGCGCAGGCGGAGAGAGAGCGCGTCAAGGTCCTGCTGGTAGGCGCGCTCGAGGAATCCTCCGGTGCCGCTGCCGCGCGTGATGGAAGCGCGAAGCTTGAGAGGATGCTGGGCTTCGGCGGCTCGCCGGAATGCTTCGGTCAACAACTCCACACGGGCGCGAGGGTCTGTTTTCCCGCTCGACGCCAGGCGAATCATGGCATCCGCGGCAAACTCCGCGGGGGCTTGGCGCGCCAAAGTGGAAACGGAGTTGGGATCGGCATTGCCGATGGCCCCAGGCAAAACCAGGGGGAGAAGGAGCAATACAAGGGTCTTCATGGATTCGGGTTACGTACTATATTTTAGACGCAACCACGCTTCTGAAGGACGATGGGAGGACCTGGGTGGCCACTCAGCTCGAAAAGGTATTGGCGCTTACCAGTTCCGAGGTGCTCTGCGACCAAATGCCTTTTACGGACGGCATGAATATGCCGATGATGCTGAAACAACCGAGCACAAAGACGGCCACTATCATGGTGTATTCAACCAGATCCTGAGCCTCATCGGCGCCGCAGAATTGTTTCAGATATTGCCGAATCTGCACCATGGTTTCCAAAGATAATTACAGCCCAGACTGGCATCACTTGCAAGCAAATAGTACTCTCGATAGTACTCGAAGACAGAGGGATAACATTGATTTTAATCAATCGTCAGTAATCGTTGACAACGAGTGCTATCTAAAGTTAGTGAGCCGGCAGGAGAGCGCCAAAGGTACTTCGGCTGAGTAGATTCGAGGGTCTGCGGCACGGCGTTTAGCGGCGGAGGCGAAAAAAAGCCGGGCACCCTGGGGAAGGGCGCCCGGTAAGGAGTCGCTCTTAGTCTGCTCGGAGGTTCAGACTAGGAGGGTGGAGGAAGCGTTTATGCCAACAAACCGCCATGGCCCAGGCAGGCAATTTCCCAGCCCGTGATGTGATAACGAGCCAACAGCGGGGGCAAAACGAGGTCGACCACATTCGGTTTGGCGGAGCGGAAGCAGCCAGGCGCGGAAACCACCGGCACTTCATCCTTGTACGCCAACAAAAGCAGGTTGCCAGGCTCGACTGGGGCCAGGAACCGTTCCACTTGCGCGCCGATGCGTACCATCGCCTGGCCAATTACATCCTCCGGCCCGGCTGGAGCCGTAGTGGATGCCACCAGGATGACGCTCGGTTTGGATCTCATTAGATGTTGTAGGCTGCGGGCGACCGAATTCTCATCTTCCGTGCAGGAGAGCACGAAGTTGGCGTTGACGCCAAATCGCTCCAACCGCTGGCGCATTATGTTCTCGAACAACTGGCGCGCGCGCTCGCCGCTGATGGGATCGGTGTACAGAACCCCTATGGCCGGAGAGCGTACTGGCCGCGCCTGCAGAATCGGGCCGCGCTCTTTGAGAATATTGATCAGGGCTTCCAACTGCTCTTTGGCTACGGCAAACGGAGCGCTCTTGACGGTAGCCACGCGCTGGCCCGCTAGGGCGTGGCTGAAGTTGAGCGCGGTAGCGATCACCACGCTGGCTGCGCAGTTTATTTGCTTGAGCAGTTCATCGTCCACCAGCACACAACAGTTTTCGGTTGCCACCAGATTCGCCCGGCCGCCGGCGGCCACTCGGATTTCGAAGCTTCCGCATCCCATTTCGCTGGCTACGGCTGCGACGGCGTCATCTTCACTCACCTCTCCATCCTCGAGCTGGGTGACCCAGATGGTCTCCATGCCTTCAGATTCCAGGACCCGGATGTCCTCATCGCTGATTACATGGCCTTTGGCCAAGAGTTTCTTTCCACCCGGGCGGAAAACGGTGCAGCAAAGGATCCGTCCCGTTGAGGATTTCACGTCAACAGTTTGCGCTCTCATGCAGCCTCACAAGAAGTTAGGATCGACAGCGAATTCAAGATTTGAAGCTCTTGAAACCTGATTGTATCCCGAGTTGATCTTCGATCCGTGGATTATTTCCGCGATTTTATGCGGGGTGTCGGAAAACCCGACTTTGGGGGTATTCGCCTTATGGAGCTTATGGAGCTTATGGAACGCGAGGAGTGGGTACCGGGATCAACTGGTCATCCGGCGTGGGTGCCCAGATCTCGGGCAGCGCCTCCGCCCAGTGGTCGGGACGCAGCACGCGCAACACGGCGACTTCGTCGCAGGCCTGGAACTTGGGGCAGCGGAGGCAGTCTTTCCAAGCCTTGAGCGGTAAGGCGCCTCGCTCCACCGCCTGAAAGCCCACTTTATGGAAGAACTCCTTCACGTAAGTGAAGGCAAAGACGGCGTCCAACTCGTATTGCTCGGCTTCAGCCAGCAGCGCCTCCACCAGTTTTCGCCCCACCCCGTGGGTCTTGGCCTGTTCACACACCGCCAGGGAGCGGATTTCGGCCAGCGTCGGACTATAGAAATGGAGCGCGCCGCAGCCCAACAGGTCCCTGCCGGCGGTGACCACGGTGAAGTCGCGAATGGCTTCCGACATTTCGAACTCGGTGCGCGGCAACATCACGCCCAGGGCGGCATAGTCGTTGATGAGGCGGAGAATGGGACGGATGTCGCGCATGGCCGCCTTGCGCACGGTAAGTGGCGGCGCGCCTTGGGCTTCTACAAACGCGTCCGCGTGCACTCCGCTGATCATGCCGTTGGTACCTCGCTGAGGGCCAGCCGCGTGCCCAGCGCCTCTCCTTCCAGGATACGCATTAAAACCCCTTCCACCGCGCCAGGGGCGATGCGGACTTCTTCGACGCCGGCCTCCAGAGCCGCCAGCGCGGCCTCGAGCTTGGCTTGCATACCGCCCGTGGCGATGCCGGAGGCGATTAATGCGCGGCTCTCGGCGGCGGTAAGCGCTGCCCGCACCTGCTGCGCGCCATCCAGTACGCCGGCCACATCGGTGAGAAAAATCAATTGCCGGGCGCGCAAAGCCGCTGCGCAGGCTACCGCCATCTGGTCCGCATTCACGTTGTAGATGTTGCCCGCGCGATCTCCGGCCACGCAGGCCACCACCGGAAGGTAGCCGTTGGACGCCAACAGCTCCAGCAAGCCGGCATTGGACCGCGTCACCCGTCCCACGGCGCCCAGCGCCGGGTCAAGCTGCTCCGCCTCGGCCAGCAGGGCATCAATGCCGGTAAGCCCCACCGCCAGTGCGCCGGCGCGGTTCAGGCTCGCCACCAGCTCATGATTCACGCTGCCCGCGAAGACCTTCAGCACGGCGTCCACGGTTTCCGGCGTGGTCACCCGCAGGCCATTGACGAAGTGGCTCTCAATGCCGCGCTCCGCCAGATAGCGGGTCATCTGCCTGCCGCCGCCGTGGACTAAGGCTAGCCGCAGGCCGGGTGCCGCAGCGCGCACGATCTCGCCGGCAAGCCGCTGGCGCGATGCGGGGTCATCGAGCAACGTGCCTCCCAGTTTGACCAGGATGCGATTCATTGCAGGCCCTCGGTTTCCGCGCATCCCAGCATCAGATTCATGTTCTGCACCGCTTGCCCGGCGGCACCCTTCACCAGGTTATCGATGGCGCTCACTACCACGGCCCGGCCGGTTTCCCCGTCCAGCGTGACACCGATATCGCAGAAATTGGTGTGCGCCACGGCCCGCAAGTCGGGCGCGTGCCCGGGCTGATACAAGCGGATGAACGGTTCGCCCGCGTAGCGCTTCTCATAGATGGCGAGCAGGTCATCGGCGGAGCGGGCGTTGCAGGCGTGAAAGTAAATGGTTTCCAGAATGCCGCGGTCGAGCGGCAACAGATGAGCGGTGAAGCTGAACTCACTTTCCTTCAAGCCGCTGACCAGCAGCACCTCCGGAACGTGACGGTGATGAAGGATGGAATAGGCCGAGAAATTCTCGGTGACCTCGCAGAAACTGGTTTTGAGCGTGGGCTTGCGCCCGGCGCCGCTGACGCCGGACTTGGCATCGCATACGATGCCGCAGGCGCGGTCGACTATGCCGGCTTCGAGTAGCGGGCGAATCGCCAGGTTGGCCGCCGTCGGGTAACAACCCGGATTGGCCACCAGGCGCGCTGCCGGGATGCGATCGCGGCAGAATTCCGGCAGGCCGTAAACGGCCTCGGCCAGCAGCGCGGGCTGCGGGTGGGGTTCTTTGTACCAAACCAGGTAGTTTGCGGGGGTGCGCAGGCGGAAGGCGCCACTGAGATCGATAACGCGAGCTCCGGCCTCCAGCATGGCCGGGGCCAGGTCAAGCGAAACCTCCGTCGGCGTGGCCAGGAAAACCACAGCAATTCCTTCGGTGTGAATCACTTGCGGATCGCAGGGGAGGTGCTCCGGCGAGGCCGCGCGACGGATCGCCGGTTCTGAACCGGATTTGTCCCGATGCTCCAGCAGGCAGACTTCAACGCCGGGATGGCGCCGCAGAATATGAACCAACTCGGCGCCGCTGTACCCACGGAAGCCGACAATGCCAATCTTAGCCCTCATGTGGATGTTTATTCTTTATAATGAATAATTATACCACACGTTGGGTCGATGGTCCGGCAGGAAGACAGCTCGGCAGTTCGGGGACCTGCCACTTTAGCTTTCGGCGACGGAGCGCTCGGCCAGTTCGCCGAACAGGGGCAGGGAATAGGCCTCGTCGTGGGATGCCTTGATCATCATGAAAACCCACATGATGATCACGGCCACATCGATCAACTTGTCGATTTGCAGATGCATGGAGAGGTAAGAGAGGGGGCGGATCACCCAGGCGTTCATGAGCCAGGCCACGAACAGGTACAAGCCCTGGAAGGCGTGGAAGCGAACGGCGCGATTCTGCCGGAAGCGGTCCGAAGCCAGCCAGATGATGCAGGCGATCCAGCCGATTCCGGGCACATAGCTCAGCACTGAAGCCGTCCGCGGCGAAACGCCTGCCAGCGGATCGGCCGCAGGTAGCGGCGCGGTTGCGGCGGGCTGGCGTGTACCACAGCGCCAGCAGAACTGGTCGCGACCCGACACCGCATTTCCGCACTGTGTGCAAAAAGGCATGCTGCTTCTCAATACGTTACGCAAACGCAGCTTGTTCCGCAATCGGGCTGCAGGGGCGTGCCGCGTCCACGTGCAACCCGCCTCGGTATGTGCGCGGATGTCCCCGACGGCCCCTCATCTACTAATACAATACTTCTGGGAGGGGAACGGATGGCTACTTTCACGTTCAAGAATAGCGATGGTTTAACTGTGGGCCACGGGTCCAATGTGAGTGCGGTTGTGGGCGACCTGGTGGAAAAGGCAGCGAAGAACGTCCCTTGGAACCTGCTGAGCAGCGCGCCCGAGAACTTCGGGACCAAGACGGAAACGGAGTCGTACAAGGGGAAGACCGTCTCGCAGACGGTGAAGAGCGTCCACGCCAAAACCGGCATCGAGTTCAAGGCGGGGTTCCAGATGTTCAAGGCCGAGAGTGGTGCGCAGAAATGGGAAGGCCAGGCGACTTCCGGTGGATACCGTCTGGATCTGCAGGGCATCGATAACGGGTGGGTGAACTGGGCCGTTCAAACCAACGGTACGAACAGTAAGACTGTCGCAACCTGTCTGATGAAGGTGGGCTGCTGCTTCGGGCAGGGGCAGTTGATCCACGCGCTGAAACAGAGCGCGGAACGGAATCAACTCTGCGAGTTGACGCCCTAGGCAGCAATGCGCGGGCGGAGCGCATGCGGAGGGGCGTGCTAAGATGCGCGTATGAGGACGTTAGCCATCATAGCGCTGGCTATGGCATCGGCCGCGGCCCTGCCGGCGGCCCGGAACCTGGAGATTTACGCGATTGATGTGGAGGGCGGCCAGGCCACGCTGCTGGTCACGCCGGAGGGCGACTCGTTCCTGATCGATACCGGCTGGGCGGGCCACAACCACCGCGACGCCGACCGCATCTTCGCTGCCGCCAAAGCCGCACACGTGAAAAAGATCGACTGGCTGCTGATCACGCACTTTCACGCAGACCATGTAGGCGGCGTGTACCAGCTCGCCGAGAAGATGCCGATCGTGCATTTTGTCGATCACGGTACGAGCGTAGAGAAGGGCAAGGACGCCGAGATTCTGTACAACGAATACGAGGATGTGCGCTCCAAGGGCGACCACCTGCGGGTCGAAGCAGGCCAGACCATCCCAGTGAAAGGGATTGACGTGCAGGTTCTTTCCGCGGGCGGCAACGTGATCGACACTTCGCTGGCCGACGCCGGCGCGCCCAATCCCGCTTGCCGCGGCTACGACCGCCCAGCCGAAACCACCGATGAAAACGGACAGTCCGTCGGCGTCTTGATCACGTACGAGAACTTCCGCATGCTGGATATGGGCGACCTCACCAAGGACCGGGAATACGACCTGGTCTGCCCCGACAACAAAATCGGCACGGTGGATTTTTTCCTGGTGTCGCATCACGGCATGAACCTTTCCAATTCGCCGGCATTTGTGCATGCCATATCGCCGCGCGTGGCGCTGGTGGATAACGGCCCGCACAAGGGCGGCACGGCGGAAGTCTGGCAGACGCTGCGCGATACGCGCGGCCTGCTCGATATCTGGCAACTGCACTATGCCATCGATGCCGACAAGCAGCACAATTCGCCGGACACCTTCATCAGCAACCTGGATGCCAACTGTCAAGGCAACTGGATCAAAGTGACCGCGGAAGGAGACGGCTCCTTCACGGTCTACAACAGCCGCAATAAGTTTGAGAAAACGTACGTGAAGCACTGAGGCGCGGCGCCCTCGAAAAGCTTGCCCGGCCGGCTCACTCCACGGTGACGTGCGTGCCTTTGTGCTCTTCCGCGGACAGATGCGCGATGCGATCGTCGATCAGGCTGCGGATGCCTTTCAGGAACTCCACCCGCGAAGCACGGAAGTGATTACCGGCCTCGGCCGGCCACAGGTGTTCCAGAAAGGGCATCGCCACGTTGCACACGAAGCAGCCGGGCGCGGCGGCCTGAGCGGCCGCGCCGGCGGTTGGGTTGTTGCTTTCAGCCATCTTCAGCTCTCCTTCATTTCCACTGTCAGAATGCGGTTTTCCAACCTGGCCCGGGTGGGCGCCAGGCCGGCCATGGAAGTCGGCAGGCCGATGTGCCGCCGCAGCGTGCCGATCTCCACTACCAGTTCATCGCCCTTCTTAAATAATCCCACTTCGCCCTTAGCCGCGAACGGCAGTCGCAGTTTCACCTCGTAGTGGCCGTCTTGCTTGGCGAAGGTGTAAGGCGCCTCGGTGCGCTCGACGTGCGCCGGGTCTTCGCCCGGCGAGTACAGCGCGCGCGCCAGGTCCTCCAGCCGCTCGCGTCCCAAGACTTCGTGGGTGAAGAGCGGCACGCGCTTGACCGCGACGGGAGCGAAATAGGCGTCGATTTCCTCCAGCACGCGCGCCTGCGAGGCGCGCCATTCCTGAAACCACGCGTCGGTCACGGCCTGCGGCAGCACGCGGTTGACAATTATGCTGTCCACCGTCAGGCCGTGCAGCGAGAAGTACACAAAAGCGCGCTGGGTTTCGCGTAGCACCATGCGCTCCGGATTGGTCACCAGGCGCACGCTGGTCTGGGCCGGATCCTCCAGCAGCTCGGCGATGCCTTCCAGCTTGGCGAACAGTTGCTGGATGTTGGAGAAGTAGCTGTCGGTCGGCAGTTCCACTGGCGAGACGCGGTTGGCGATGGGCCGCACTGCGCGGATGATGCCGCGCTGAAACGGGAAGATGTGCTTCATGTACCATTCGAGCGTGGTGGGCATGCTGACGAAGCGCATCGATTCGGCGGTGGGCGCGCAATCGAGCACGATCACGTCGTAAAGCGCCTCGCGGCGGAACTGGTTAACCTACATCATCGCGCTCAGCTCTTCCATGCCGGGCAGAATGGCCAACTCTTCCGCCTCCACGTCGCTGATGCCGGTGGTGCGCAGCACCGAAACCACGTACGAGGAAATCTCCGCCCAGTGGCGCTTGATCTCCTTCTGGATGTTCACTTCGTGGATCGCCAGACGCTCGTTGATGGGATACGGATCGCCGGTCTTGGCATGGAACAGGCCGGTCTCGAGGTCGAAGGCATCGGCCAGGCTGTGGGCCGGGTCCACGCTCATCACCAGCGTACGATGGCCCAACCGCGAAAGCTCCAGCCCGGTGGCCGCCGCCAGGCTGGTTTTTCCCACGCCTCCCTTGCCGCTGAACAGAAGGATGCGCATACTTTCATTTTAGATGGAATGCCGTTCCTCCAACTAGTGGTGAAAGTGACAGCGAACAGCCAACTTGCCTGCCGAACTGCGCCACGCCTTGCCGGGTTACAGTAGTGGTTAGGGGATATGCGGCGGAGCGCGATCATCTTCCTGCTTTTCGCGGCGGTGGTCTGGGCGGTCAACGTCAGACTCTATCTGAAGGATGGCGGCTACCATCTGGTGCGCGAGTATCAGGTGCTTACCGACCGGGTCCGCTATTACAGCGTCGAGCGCGGCGATTGGGAGGAGATTCCGCTCGACCTGGTGGATCTGAAGCGCACCGAGAAAGAGGCCGCAGCGCGCCAGGCCGAGCTGGCCCACGATTCCAAGGTTCTTTCCGAAGAAGCCGCGGCCGAGAAGGCGATCCGAACCGAAGCGTCGCGCATCCCGCAAGCGCCAGGGGTTTACTGGCTGGATGGCGAGCAGACCAAGACGCTGAAAGTCGCCGAAGCGTCGGTCCATATCGACAAGAAACGGCAGGTGCTGAAAGTGCTGTCGCCGATCGGGAAGGCGATGAGCGGCAAGGGCACGCTCGAAATCGAAGGTTCGCATTCAGCCAACGTCTTCAGCAACGCGGAAGAGGAATTCTACATTCAGCTTTCCGAGCCGGAACGCTTCGGCATCGCCAGACTGACCACCAAGGGTCTGGTGCGGATCGTCGAGAACCTGGTCTACTTGCCGGTCGACAACGACGTGGAGGAAACGCCCACGATGGTGGAAACTCTGCAGCAGGAGCTTGATCCGTCCGGGCTGTATAAGATCTGGCCCAAAGATCCGCTGCCGGAGGGCGAGTACGCAGTGGTCGAGTACACGGCGGGCGCATTGAATATCCAGATTTGGGACTTTGCCGTCCAGTCCAAAGCAGCAGGGAAATAGCTAACACGCGTCCGCTATCAAGCCGCTGTGCCTTTTTTCCTCAACTCGCCAATCACCAGTGTGCCCAGCCGCATATAGAAGAGCCCGACCAAGAGAATGACTGCGAAGCACGACGCGACGACCAGCCATTCCAGGCGATCGAATAGGCCTTTGCCGCTCCAGTAGAGGAACAAAGGGGCGAAACTGATGGAGACGCCCTGGAGGGCTGCCACCACCCAGTAGAGCGGCGAACGAACGATTTTCACCCACGTGGCATCAACTTCGATAGTCACTCTTTCCATGTTTAGTCTCCGCGCAGTTGCCTGGGTTTCAGACTCCCGAGCCGGTATTATAACTGCCGGTAGGTCCGCCTGTTACAGATCCATACACAATGGGCTGTTTTCGCGTCCCGAATCGATAACAAATGCGTGATAACGGACGTGCGATTGTCAGGCGTGGCCTCCCTGACTACCATTGTTGTAGAACCAGGTTCGTAGACCGCGAGTTTTGAAAGATAGGGAAATGCAGAATCGCGCACCGCTGGAAATCGGAAGTTCGACAGACGCCCACGACCCCGCGCCGGAGACAAATCGGGAGACCGGTCTCAGCGTGGTGGGCCCGGGATCGGCTGCCGGGGGCAACGAAACGTCCCTTCAGCGCTTCGAGTCGCTCCGGCCCGGAAGCGTGGTGATTATCGATCCGGGGAATGGATCCAGCCCGGAGAAATACTTCGTCCGGCAGTGCGCCCAAAACGGCGCGCACTTCAACATAAAGGTCGCGCGTACCCTGTCGGCAGATGACGAGGCGGCACCTGAAACAGAAGAACCCAACTATTACGATGTTCTTCAGATTGGCAAGAAGGCCGACACCGAAACGATCTACCGCGTCTACCGGATCATGGCTGCTCGTTTTCATCCCGACAACCCGAAAACGGGCAACGTTGACATGTTCCTGCTTCTCAAGACTGCTTACGAGGTGCTGTCAGACCCCGCCCGGCGCGCCGAGTACGATGCGCGGCTCGAAGAGCAAGACGCTGAGCCGATGCCGATTTTCGAAATGAAGGACTTTGTCACCGGCGTGGAGGCTGAGTCGAACCGGCGCATGGGAGTGCTGTCCTTGCTGTACAACCAACGGCGCCAGGATCCGGAGCATCCCGTAGTCTCGCTGCTACATCTCGAGCAGCGCATGGCGTTCCCGCGCGAATACTTGAGCTTCACCATGTGGTACCTGCGCGCCAAGGGGTTCGTGACGGCGGCCGACAACGCAGATTACGTGATTACAGCCCCCGGCGTCGAATACGTGGAAGCGAATATCGGCAAGAGCGAGATTCTCGATCAACTGCTTTTTCCCGGCCGCAAGTAGCCCGAGGCCGCCTGCGAAGGCACACACTCTTACTCGTGGGGCAGGATGGCTGCCCACAAAGGAATACCTTCCCACCGTCCTGGCCCTAGTTCGGATACGGATCGCCTGGGTGAACCACCCGGATCTCGTGATCGTCGAACACCGTGGGTCCGTCCGGCAATTTAACCTTTGGCATGTGGCAGCTCACGCACTGCGTCTGCGCCACGGGACAGAGCTTGGGGTGCGCCGCGCCCTCGCCGGCTACCGGCCGCGCATTGCGGCTGTGGCATGCCAGGCAGGCGCGATCGTACGCCGACGCCTGGCGCTCGGGGTTGGCGTGGGGGTTGTGGCAGGCCGTACAGCGGATGCGCGAGTCGTCGCCCGCGAAGCACCGGCTGTTCGCCAACCGGTATGGCTGAAAGCGTACGTTGGCCGCGCCGAACTGCGCCAGCTTGACGATCTCCTCCCAAGTCCGGTGGCATTTACCGCAGAATTGCGAAGTCTGCTCGGCGTTCATCTCGCCGAGCTTTCTTGGCAAAGTCCCCGGCTTGCCCGCCGCCAGGCTCTCCATGTGAGTATTGGCGCCGGCGTGGCAGTGCTCGCAAGTGAGACCCGGCACCAGCGATTCGAGCGTCAGCCTGCCATCGTTCGCAGCGCCCGAGCTGTGGCAGCTAAAGCAGAGCGTGATTTCCTCATGAGACGTCAGCCGTCCCATCGCCTCCACCAGGTTGTGCGGCTCGATTTTGCTGTCCCCCACCGTAACCCCGAGCCCGGGGAGGTCCTCGTAATAGCTCACCAGGCTTTCGTAAAAGCGGCCCTCATATTCGAGCACGAAGGTCTGGTTATGGACTCCGAAGGCGTATCGGATGGGCAGCGTGAACTTGCCGCTCGAGTCGCTCACCGTGTACGTGCTATGGTTGCCGTCGCTCTCGATGGTGTAGGTGTAGCCCTTCCTTTCAAACGTCAGCTTTGGGTGAGCCCGCAGTAAAGTCTGGTTGGGAGGCAACTCCATGCCGATGCCCATGGCCGACTTCGGCTGCGACGCCGCTTCGGCGCGGTGGCACGTGGCACAAGTGAGATTGGCAGCCGGCCGCTCAGCGGCATAGCCGGCGCCGGCCAGTGCCAGACATGCCGCCCCGGCCAGGCTAGCCCGGCCCACGCGAATCCTTCGCCAGCTTGAGCGACTCCTGGCGCTCGCGATACGCGTCCTGGTAACGGCCGGCTTCGGAGTACGCGGTGGCCAGCGCGGTGTGGTATTCCAGGTCGACGGGGTTGATCCGCACCGCCGCTTGCAGATGTTCGATGGCATCGTTCAAGGCGCCCGTCTCGGTCAGCACCAAAC
>CAVXJY010000133.1:0-34544 GCA_963761855.1 Bryobacterales bacterium
GCTCACCCCTGTGGCGCACGCACTCGTGCGTGCCGCGTCGAGACTCTTCTCGACGCCTCTTCGCAGTCACAGCGGCAAGCGCCGGCAGGAGTGCCGCCGCGGCACGCAGAAGCGCGTGCGTCACCTTACTGCGTGATCGTGATATTCGCCGGCAGGCTTGGAACACCGCCAACGGTCACCACGATCGGCTGCTGCCCGGTCGACACGCCGTTGGGGATGGTGAAGTTGATTTGCAGCACCCCCACCGACCAGCTCGGGACCGCGCTGTAGGGGATGTTCGTCACCGGAACACCGCCGACGGTGAGCGATACTGCCTGTTGCGGAGTGGGCGGCGTTCCGCCTGACGACGGAGTTGCGCCATCAACTACCGGCGGCCGCAACGCGCCCACGCCGGTGACGTAGATCGCCACTTCCTGTCCCACGCTGGTGGAACCCGAGCCAATCGGGCTGGAGGCGCCACCGCTCGAGTATGAGAAGATGCCTGGCGCGGTATTGGAGACCGTGAAGGTGCACTGGAAATACGTATACGGATTGTCGACTTCGAGCAAGGCCGATCCGGCCGTGGTTTCGTAAGGGATTTGCAGGTTTACCTGGTTGGGCGAAACGTAAAGGAGCGGCGCAGGCGCGTAGTTGTTATAGTCCAGGCCGGAATAGACCTCAGCTTCGAATCCGGCCATATATTCCGGCAAGGGCGTGATGGTGGCACCCTGCGCAAAACTGCCCATTCCCGTTCCGTACACACTGATGAGCTGTCCCGGAGCGAATGCCACTTGTGCGCTAGCCGCGTTGCTGATCCCCTGGCACGCTCCTTCCTGAGTTGTCGAGTTGACCGCCAACTGCGGTTGGGGGCCTGTGAACGGAGCGGTCATTGTGGTGTTGGCCCCATTGGCGAATGAAAAGGTGAAGACGACGTTGACCGGCCCATTAGACACGTCAAGATCCCGCAGGCTGTAGGTTCCCGAAATCGATCCCTTAGCGGGAATTAAGGTGCCGCTGGTGAATACCTGCGACAGTGTCACGGTGATGCCGTTGATGCTGAGCCCGGTGAGCGTGGTGCTAAAGCCGGCCTCCTCGCTGAGTGTCAGCGTAAAGCTCCACAAGTTGCTGCCTGCTTCCGTCTCGTACTCCGGAGTCTGGTTGAGGGAAGCGACTACTACGGCTTGTGTGGCCGGGGCCGAGTTCCACGCATGAACGAAGTTGTAAGCGTCCACCGAGCCCCAACCGCTGGCCGAATCATAGCCCGTCGCGGCAGGCCAGCCCATGGTGCCGATGCCGTCTACGAAATTGGCGCAGTTGGGCGAGCCGCTGGCGCAGGGGACGATATTGCCCAGCGCGTTGGTGATGTCGTGATACACGCCCGGTGTTTGCCCCAGCCGGTAGAGGGTTGGATTGATGTTGCCCAAGCCGCCGGCCCCCACATACTGATTGAGCAGCGCCACGATGCCGGCCATGCTGGGCGCGGCGCATGAGGTTCCGCCCACCAACTGCGCGCCCTTCGACCCGTCCGAGATGTCGCTCGAATAAATGTAGAAAGGATCGTGAGAATTGGAGGCGGGAAACGAAAGATCGGGCACGTGCCGCCAGCCGTCGTTTAACCCAAGGTTGTTCTGCCATGGGGGTTGCGTAAAATAAACGCTGGCGCCGCCCCCACCGCCGGATAGTTGGCTCTGCGCCACGGTGTCGTCCCACACGATTTCGGGTATGTAGCTGGTAGCCGAGCCGTTCGTCCAATACTGGCCTGGGTTGCCTCCTTCGTTGAACTCCGAACCGCCCATCGAAGTGAATTCGGGAATGGAGCCAGGCGCGTCCACCGCCAGGCCGCCCTCAGCTACTGCGGGATCGATGTTGTCCAACCCGTCGCAATCGGCGGCGGCATTGTCGCCCGAGGCGGCCAACAACGTCATACCTTCCGCGTTGCCCTGTTGCGCCAAGGAGCGCTCCATATCCAGGTCAATCAAATCATATTCCTCGCAGTCGCCGTAGCTTATGCTCAGCACGGGCGCGAGATTTTGATCGACGGCATATTGCAGCGATGCAAATACGCCGTTCGCCGCTGCTACAAATATGATCTGGGCATTTTTCGCCACCGCCCCCGACCATTCGATGTCCAGGTCGGACTCTAACTCATCCCCCATCACATACCCGGGATCCCCGCCGCCGAGTTGGCCGAGCGAACTGGGTGGCACTATCGTCAACTTCGCCGGACCCAGGCCGAACTTGCTGCGAAAAGCGGTAATGTCCGTTGTCATGATATCCGATTGCCCTACAATCACGATCTTCTGGTTGGTGCCGTCGATGCCGGTGCTATAGAGCGGGCTCACGTCGTAAATGGTGGCAAAGTCGGTGGGCCCGACTGCTGTGTAGCCAAGCAGGGTCGTTAGAGGTTGCGCTTTCCTATAGCGCGGCTTGAGCCGGAAATCGTTGAGACCGCGAATCCCGGATACCAGGCCGTCCAGCGCGGCCGGGATGGTAGGGTCGGTCGAGTTGGCGTAGTGCATTACGCCGTTCACGTTGTAGTGGTGAATCTGGGTGTGAAACGCCATGGCGACCTGTTGCGCCGTGCCGGTAAACGAGATGAAATTGCGCGCCCGCGCCGTATAGCCCACGGTGAAACCCTGCGATTCCAGCCATGCCGAAATCTTCGCCAAATCGCCGCTGCCGACTCCGAAACGGTCGGCGTACTGCTCGGGTGTGAGCCACTGGTGATAATTCGGCGATGTCGAATCCTGCTGGGCCAGCAGCAGTTGATTCAAGTCCGCCTGCTGCGCTGCTGAAGTTTTCAACACCAGGGTTATCCCAGGCAGCGGGAAGCTCGCCTCCACCGGTCCGGCGTCATTCTGCGCGGTAGCCTGCCGAGGCACGCGCCCGCTCAGCACCACGGCGCGGCTGTTATCGATGCGCGATGCGATGCGTTCCGGCTGTGCCAATAGCAGCGGCGATGCCGCTCCCAGGATCGCCCAAAGGGCAAGACAACGTTGTGGCTTAGTCATACACAATGCTCGCTGGTTAATAGGTTAAGGATGGCTCCGGGACGCAGACACCCCATTAGACGCAACGTGATGCCCGGCCGGTTACGCAAATTGCGCCCTCCACTACGGCATGATCGTGATGGTTGCCGGAAAACTCGAAGCCGAGCCAACCGTCACCACCACCGGTTGGGGACCCGCCGGAACATTAGCCGGAACGGTGAAGTTGATTTGGGTCACTCCCACCGACCAGTTTGGAATGCCGATGAACGCAAACGGCTGCGCAACCGGGATGCCGCCCACCGTAATCGATACCGTCTGCTGCGGCTGCGGCGTCACGCCTGCCCGACGGCGTCCAGCCAGTCAAAACAGGCGGACTGGTAGCGCCGTCGCCGGTTACGAACATCACCACCGTATCTCCCGCGTGCGCGGTGCTCGACGGATTGACGCTGCCATCGGCGAACATGAAGATGCCGGGAGCCGCAGCGGAAACGGTTAAGCTAATGAACCCCGTGCGTCCCCAGGGTCCGCCAAGGGCTAACCACGCTGCGCCCGGATCGATGCCGTACGGTATCTGCAGGTTCACCTGGTTAGGTGAAACATAGTAGAGCGGCGCCGAGATAAGGTTGGCGCTATTTACATTAACAACCCAGGCTTCGAATCCCGCCAGCATGGAGGGCAGCGGAGTGGCGCCGACCGCTTGCGCGAAGTCGCCCAACCCCGAGCCATATACACTCAGGATCATGCCGGGGGCATAGGCCTGCTGGCCGCTGGCGGCGTTGCTGAAGCCGCCCACCGTCATTTGGGGCGGCGGGCCTTGGAAGGGAACGGTCAGCGTAGTGCTCCATTGCTGCGCCACTCGCGTCCACGCCCGAAAAGCCGAAGACCACGTTGGATGGATCGGGAAGACTCTGAGAATCCGTACAATGCAAAAATCGAGCCGTTTGCTAGGATCGACGCTTTGCCGAACAGGCTGACAATTTGCGCAGGAGTAGCTGACACCGTTGATGGTGAAGTCTTGAAGCGTGGCGCCGACACCGGCTTCTTCCGTCAGCCGCAACTGAAACCGCCAGCTATTGCCGGTTGCATCCGCCGTAGTTTGGATAGACCGGATCCGGGTTAATGGAAGCCACCAGGGATGCATTGACGGGCGCAGCGTTGCTCCACTGCCCGACGAAGTTGGCGACATCGAGCGAGCCCAGACCGGTAGCCGAATCATACCCGGGTCCCGCCGCCCACCCGAGCGACCCGCGGACGCAATCGGGTGAGTCGGCCGCGCAAGGCACACTGTTGTCGCCGTCGACGATGTCATGAAATACTCCCGAAGTGGTCTGCGCCATCCGGTAGAGAGTCGGGTTGATGTTCCCTAAACCCGGTTGTTGTGGGGCCAGGGACTGGTTCAGCAGCGCCAGCACCCCGGCCATCATCGGCGCCGCGCAGGATGTGCCGCCCACCAGCCCCCCGGCGCCGGCCGTGTAAATGTAGACGGGATCGTGGATGCTGGAGGAGGGAAAAGCCAGGTCGGGCAGATGCCGCGCTCCATCGTTGGGCACGCCGGGTCCGGTCTGCCAGGCAGGTTGGGCAAAGTATATGCTGGCGCCGCCGCCGGTTGCGAGGAGGATACCGGTCAACGCCGTATCGTTCCACGCCTGTTCCGGTATGTACCCCATCGCCGAGCCATCGGTGCTCCAATAAGTGCCGCTGCCTTCGTTGAACTCGGATCCGCCCATGGCGGTGATTTCCGGGATCGAAGGCGGTTCGGACACAGCCAACCCGCTCTGCGCAATCACCGCGTAGGGGCTGTCCAGAAACTCGCACCCGGCCGCTCCTATGTCGCCGGAGGAGACCAGCATGGTGATGCCTTCCGCGTTGCCCTGCTCGACGGTGGCGCGCCAAATCGTCATCTCGGACAGGTCATATAACTCGCACCCGTAGCCGAAACTGTAACTCAACACCGGCGCCAGCTTCTCGCCGATTACGTACTCTGCCGCGGTCCACGCGTCCGGGGCGTATACGTACACGATCTCAGCCTTGGGCGCCACTGCTCCCGACCACTCGATATCCAAATCCGCCTCGAGCGCGGAATCGGCGTCGCCAAAACCGGACGGACTATCCGGCACCAACAGCGTCTTGAGATTCGTCGCGCCCAGGTTGAACTTGCTGCGGAACGCATCGATGTCGCTGGTCGCAATGCCTGCCTGACCCGCCACTGCGATGGTTTGTCCGGTGCCATCGATACCCGCGTTGTACAGTGGCGCGACGTCATAAATGGCCGCGAAATCGGCGGGAGCGAGATAGTGCTGGCCGCCGCCTCCACTGAGCTGCGGCAGCGCCCTGCGGACCTGCGGCTGGGGATGAAAATCGTCCAGGCCTCGAAGCCCCGCCACCAGCCCCGCCAGCGCTTCCGGGATAAAAGGATCGCTCGAGTTGGCGTAGTGCATCTGCCCGTCCACGATATAGCGATGAATTTCGGTATGAAACGCGCTTTGCACCTGCTGCGCGGTGCCGCTGAAAGTCACATAAGTGCGGCTGCGCGCGGTGTAACCCAGGGAGAAACCCGCTGCCCGCAGCCATGCCTGGATTTGGGCTAAGTCGCTGGGGCTGGCGCCGAAGCGATCGGCGAATTGCTCCGGCATCAGCCATTGGTGAAAGCGCGGTGAGGAAGGATTCTGCTGCGCGGCCAGCAGTCGATCCAGATCCGCCTGCTGTGCCGCCGAACGGGCCAGCGTCAAGGTGATGCCGTTAAGCGGAAAGTTGCTTTCCACAGGACCCGCGTCATTGCGGGCTTCGGCAAACCGGCGCGTCTGCCCGCTCAGTGTCACTGTGAGCCTGCTATCGATGCGCGAACCGATGCGGTTCGGCTGCGCCAGCGCCGGCAAAGCCGCGGCAACCACTATCCAGCAGGTAAGAAAACGCCTGCGCATGAGTATTTATTATCGTCCAATTGCAGGCCGGCGAGTTACTGCCATGTTATAAAACAATTTAAAGACATGCGCCACCATGGCGCCTGATAAGCCGGATCTAACTCGCCTAAGTGATTGTCACCAGACCATTAATTCGGCGGGCGCTCCAGTTTCGCAACCGATAGCGCGTGCGGCGGATGCCTGATTGATGGAAACTTCTACATATCCGGAGCTACCCACGATCAGAAATAGCTCGCCCGGTCCGCACTCGGCATAGCTGCGCGCCACCACGCTGACCTGTTGCGGGCCAATCGCCATGGAGACGTTACGCGTCTCCAGATCCGGAAAATCGCCGCTGTGGAAGTTGGTGACCAGGTTGCCGAAGTGGTCGATGTGCAGGATCTGTCCGGTCCAAGTGCGCTTGCCGCTGCGCCGCGGTTTGAGAAAAGCGGGCCGCAGGTAGTCCTCGATGCGCTTGCCGAGGCGCGGTGCAGGCAGGCCCGCCGCCAGGTGTGCAGCCACCGGCGCAAAGATATCGCGGCCATGAAAGGTGCGGCTTACGGGTTGGCGGAAGTAGCGCTGGTTCGAAATCACGCGCGCCTTGTGCGGCTGGCCGGCATAGATCATGGCCAGCACACCATTATCCGGCGCCACGAAATACTGGCCGGCGGCTTCCACCAGAATCGGCCGGCGCGCGCTGCCCACTCCCGGATCCACCACCGCAACGTGCACGGTTTTGGGCGGGAAGCAGGTAGCAGCCTGGGCTAGCAGGAAGGCGCCTTCGGTAATCAGAAAGGGCGTCACGCAGTGGCTGATATCGACGATTTGCGCCTGCGGGCAGATGCCCAGAATCACTCCCTTCATGGCGCCGACGTAATGATCCTGGAGGCCGAAATCCGTGGTGAGGGTAACAATCGGTTTGCGCATTGTTAGAATAAGACCAAGTGCAGCACTCGTACTTCGACCATAACGCCACCACTCCTGTCGCGCCCGAAGTTTTAGAGACGCTGGTCTCGTGCCTCGATCAAGTGTATGGTAACGCGTCGAGCATCCACCATTTCGGGCAGGCGGCGAAGCGGCGGCTGGAGGCGGCGCGGCGCCAGGTGGCGGCGCTGATCCACGCCGATCCGAGCGAAGTAGTTTTCGCGAGCGGCGGTACCGAAGCCGATAACATGGCGGTGCTGGGCGCGGTCCACGCGGCGCTCGCATCATCCCAGGGCGCGGCCAGGCACGTCATCACCAGCGCTATTGAGCATCCGGCGGTGCTGGCGGCGTGCGCTCAATTGGAACGGGAAGGCGCGGCGGTAACTCGGGTGAGGGTGGGCTCGGCGGGCGTGGTGAACCCGGACGATGTGCGCGCCGCGCTGCGCCCCGAGACCGCGCTGATTTCGGTGATGCACGCCAACAACGAGCTGGGCACCATCCAACCGATCGTAGAAATCGCCCGCATCGCCCGTGAAGCCGCGGTTCCGCTGCACGTGGACGGCGTGCAGGCGCTGGGCAAAATCCCGGTGGACGTGACCGCGCTGGGCGTTGATTTGTACAGCATGAGCGGCCACAAGCTATACGCGCCCAAGGGCGTGGGCGCTTTGTACGTGCGCAAGGGAACTCGCCTGGCGCAGTTCGGATTCGGCGGGCACCAGGAGCGGGAGCGGCGGCCGGGCACGGAAAACGTGCCGGGAGCGGTGGCGTTCGGCGCCGCGGCCGAACTGGCCGGCCGTAACCTGGCGGGCGATTCCGAGCGACTTGGCGCGCTGCGCGACCGCTTCGAAAACGCGGTGCTGGGCCGCATCTCCGGCGCCGGCATCAACGGTGCGCGCTGGAGCCGCACGCCCAACACCAGCAACCTCTATTTCGACGGTGTGGATGGGGAAGCATTGGTGATCGCGCTCGATTTGCGAGGCTTCGCGGTTTCCACCGGCGCGGCCTGCTCGAGCGGCGCCATCGCGCCGTCGCACGTTCTCACCGCCATCGGTCTCGGCGCCGACCGCGCCCGTGCCAGCATGCGTTTTTCGCTGGGCCGCGCTAACACCGCGGCCGAGGTGGATGGCCTGGCCGGAGCGCTCGAGGCTTCGGTGGCTCACCTGCGCCGCATTTCGGTTTCGGTCCATGCCTGAGCTTGCTTCCAACAACGCCGCGCCGATCGCGGTAGCGATGTCGGGCGGAGTGGATAGCTCCACCGTGGCCGCGCTGCTGGTGCGCGAGGGCAAGAGCGTGGTGGGGCTGACCATGCAGCTCTGGAACCAGCGGAGGTTGCCTGGACTGGCGCCGGGCGCGCCCACCGGCCGCTGCTGCTCGATCGACGATGTCTACGATGCCCGCCGCGTGGCGGAGCAGATCGGCATCCCTTACTACGTGGTCAACTTCGAGGGCGAGTTCGAGGAGAAGGTGGTGAAGCCGTTCGTGGCCGAGTACCTGGCCGGCCGCACGCCCATCCCCTGCACGCTGTGCAATAACTACATCAAGTTCGACCGTTTCCTCGAGATGGCCGATGCCGTTGGTGCCCGGCAGGTGGCTACCGGGCACTATGCGCGCGTCCGCTACCATGAGGCCAGCGGCCGTTATCAGTTGCTGCGCGCGGTGGATCCCGCCAAGGATCAGACCTATTTTCTGTTTGGTCTCACCCAGGCGCAGCTCGCGCGCACCTTGTTTCCGCTCGGTGAGATGGCCAAGCCCGCGGTACGCGAACTGGCACGCGGCTTCGACCTGGCGGTGGCCGAAAAAGGCGACAGCCAGGAAATCTGTTTCGTCCCCAACGGCGATTACGCGGCATTTTTGACCGCCTACATCAAGGAGACCGGCGTCGAGGAGCCGCACACGCACGGCAAGATCGTGACCGGCGATGGCCTCGAGTTGGGCGAGCATGAGGGCGTGCATCATTTCACGGTGGGTCAGCGGCGCGGCCTGGGCATCGCGGCCGGCGAACCACTCTATGTGATTCGCACCGACCCGGCAACCCAGCGCGTCACTGTTGGAAGCAATGACGAACTATTGTGCGCGAAGTTTTTCGCGCGCAACGTGAATTGGGTTTCGATCGCCGCGCCCGAGGCTCCGGTGAGTGCGTCGGTCAAGATTCGCAATAAGCATCAGGCCGCGCTGGCGATGCTTCATCCGGCGGCCGAGCCGGGACGCATCGAGGTGGTGTTCGACGAACCGCAGCGCGCCGTCACTCCCGGCCAGGCGGCCGTTTTCTATGACGGCGATCTGTTGCTCGGCGGCGGCTGGATCGAATAAGGCGGCACCGGCTCGCTCACTTCTCCTCTTGGCCCGAGTGATCCTCGCCGCCTTCCATCTTCTTGAGAGCAGCCGCCATTCGCCTTCGGACCCCTGGGTCCGGCTCGGTGGCCAGCGCCTTCTGTAATTTCTCGACGGAGCCGGCGTCGCCATATATGCCCAGGATGTTGCTGGCCATCATCCTTATGCCGGAGTCGCTGTCCGCCAGGGACCTCTCGGCAATCTCGCGGACCTCCAACGCCCTCGGCTCAAGCAGAAGCTTGCCATTCTCGCCCCACGTGACCGAGAGAGCTAGGTTAAGTTCCGAAGCTACCAGCGCTGGCGGGTTCGCCGGCGAGCCAGCCGCACGAAGGCCGCTGAGAAACCGGAGAGTGGCAATGAACCCGTCACGACACGATTCGTTACCCAGGCGAAACATGTCGCTGGCCGCCACCAACCTGAGCGACGCCTGATGCACCAGGTGATCCGGGTCGCTGTAGTTGTTGCACATGTCCGCGAGGGCGGCGGTTCCCCGCGCCTCTCCCAGTTGCGCGAGGGCGTTCGCCATCCATATTCGGGTACCCGGAGCCGCCTCCGCCGCGAGCGCGCCAACAATTGCGGGAATAGCGTCTTTTCCCAGCTCCTTCGCGAGTTCCCCGGCGGCCCGGGACCTCACATACGCCCGGGGGTCGCGCAGAGCGGCCGTCAGAGAGTCCCCACTTGACTCGTAGCCGGCGCATTGGAGGGAGCGCTTGGCCGTCAAGGGCTGGACATCCGCCATCACTTCGTTGGGCGCGCCCCGGGTTTCCGGACAGCAGCACATCACGTCAGGGATTCCGTCCTCGACGGCCTGGCCCGCCAAGCCGCTCGCGGAGGCCAGCGCAATTACAGCAGCAAAGAGTCTCATGGTTTCCGTCTCCTTAACTCCCCATCGGTAATCTTACTGCGTCGTGCCCGACACCAGCGTGCCAGCCACGGCGGGGTTGGTGTTTACAACGAGCCACGGACTAAGAGACTTGGTGACTGTGAACGAGCCTAACTGGGTGCTACCGGGGGCAGAGGGCGGGCCACACCAATAGGTCTGCGCGCACGCGACCTGACACCCCACGAGCTGGCCAGCCAATAGATCGGCCGTACTGTAAAGCGTGTGTGAGTCATAGAAAGAGCTGTATGTCGGTGACGCAAGTGCGGGCAGCGGCCACCCGAAAGAGAGGAGGCCCGCCTGGTTCTGTCCTACCTGCAAATTGTTGGTCGCGTTGCAAGGCGCGCCAAGATTAACGCCGACCGGGCAGGTGTTTGAGCCGTTGACAACGGAAGACGCCTCCTCAATATCGGCATACGTCCAATTCATGTTGGTCGGGGCAAGAGTCATCACGGTCACTTCACCAAAGCCCGTCAAGTACGTGGGATAATTCATGCAGCCCAAGCCGGGACAGCCGGGCAGTCCCGCCTGTAACCCGAATTGCATCTGGCTACTCACGCTCACGCTCTGAGGGCAAACTGGGATGGGTACGCCGCCGCCCGTTTTTATTAGGCCAGCGCATGAACAGTTTAGTGACTGCATACCAACGAGATCGTAAGCTCCGCCCACGCCATCAGTGGCGGTACTCACACTCGACTCCATGCCCGATTCTGTCGAGCCCGCCTGTGATCCGTTTGGACCGTACAGAGTTGACTGCGACTGGTAATTGGAATGCAGACAATTGCAGAGCTGACTGCGGTCGACCGCGTTGCTATAACCGTACACCGTGGACAGGTCGCCGCTGACGGAACCGTCGGTGTACACGCTGATGTTGAAGGCCGGCAGACACTGGCCGGCAAGGGGCGCTACTCCCAGCACCGCCGCAAGGATCGCGAAGCCGAGTGCGCGAAGGTTTGTCATAACTTAACCTCCTTCTGTCGCGGACTTGGCCCTCTACATCTGGGAAGTCCCGTAGATCACGATGTGCGCCTTGACGTGCGTCTTGACGTACTGGTCGAGGCTGCTCGCTCCGTCCGATGTTAATGACTGGCGGAGGTTTGCCAGCGTCGCGGCAGCAAGGGCGCTTTGCTGGGCCCTCAAGGCGGTGAACTGCGCGGCGGCGTTGGCATTGGTAGGCGCGCCGGCTAACTGGACCCAGCCAGCCTCGATTTGGTCGAGCTGCGTCCTGAAGGGGGCCAAGCTGGCAATGAGAACTTGCTGATCGGCGGGCGAAAGGTGCAGCACAAGAAGTTGCGCGGCTTGCCGGGCTTGCTCCTGCGCCGATGGCGAAGGGTGTGCGGCGATCGCCGTGAAGTAATGTTGATAGGCAAGGGCGTCCGGAATCTGGTCCGGAGTCTTTGAACCGTCGACCAGGATCGGAAGCTGCCCAGGCGACCCCGGCGAGGCTTGGGGATGGACGTGCTGCGCGCACAGTACGCGGCACGCCAGCACCGTGGCTACAGCAAGAACAGGGGCACGCGGATTACGATGCATACTCCTTCCCTTTCAGGGTTCGCTTCTGGGGCTTGATGTGCCCGTCGCGAACAATCAAACAGAAGCTTTGCTCATTTAATCAAACAGCAGTACTACCTGTAATTCAATCCCCTGTTATGGATAGTACTAGGAGGAGAAGGCCGCGGTTCGGGCCGTGATGATCATTGCGGCATGAACCAGTTCCGCCGCCGAGCGCACATTCAGTTTGCGGCAGAGCGACTTCCGGTGGCTGGACACCGTTGAGGCCGTTATATTTAGGGCCGAAGCGATTTCCTTCGAGGTCCGACCCTGAGCGAGCAGCGCGAGCACCTCCCATTCTCTGGCGGTGAGATCCCTTGAGAATGCCGAGATGGGCCGCCGCGCCTTCATGGTGTAGAACAGATGAGCGTATTGATAGTTTGATATTACAAGATCCTAAAAACTCAAACAAGCTCTTTATGCTGGGCTACAAAGGTTCGACCAAAGGGACGACACGACAAGAATCTGGTGCTAGGCGGCGGCTGGATCGAGTAAGCGTGGGGCAGGTCCCCGACCTGCCGGCGCGGGCCTTGCTCCCGACGTTGGCAGGTCGGGGACCTGCCCCACTCGCTACTGCGTTTTCGCCGGCAGCATCGGCGGCTGCGGTGGATTGGCGGTCTTGACGACGTCCTGCTTGGTCGGCAATTGCGAGGTATCCCAGCCACCGCCCAGGTTCACCACCAGTTGCACGCTGGCTTCGAGTCGGCGTGCCAGCAGATCGACCTGGGTTCTCTCGGCGGCCAGCGCCGTTCCCTGTGCGGTCAGCACGGTGAGATACGCCGTGGTCCCGGCTTTGTATTGCGCGGTCGAGACCTCCAAAGCGCGGTCCGCGGACTTGACGGATTCATCCGCGACCACGGATTCCTCCGCCAGGATGCGCAATGTTGAGAGGCTGTCCTCCACCTGCTGGAACGCGGTCAGCACAGTCTGGCGATAAGCGGCCACGGCTGCATCGAAGGCCGCCAGGTTTTGGGTGACCTGTGCGCGGCGGCGGCCGGCATCGAAAATGGTCTCGGCCAGCGTGGGGCCGGCCGAGAAGAACCGGCTGGGCCAGCGTAGCCAGGTGGTAATGCTCGATGCTTGTAAGCCGCCGGTAGCGGCCAGCGTGAGCGCCGGGAAGAAGGCCGCCTCGGCGATCCCGATCTGTTCGTTGGCGGCCGCGGCCAACCGCTCATTCGAGGCAATGTCCGGCCGCCGCTCGAGCAGCGCGGATGGAAGCGCAATGGGAACCGGCGGCGGTGGCGTCGTCAAGACTTTGGTGGTAATCGTGACGGCGGCCGGCGGTTTACCCGTGAGTACCGCGATCGCGTGCTCCATCTGCGCCCGCATCACGCCGAAATCCATCAATTGGGTTTGCGCCGCGTAGAGTTGGGCTTCGGCTTGCGCCACATCGAGATCGGAGGCGATGCCGCCGGAGAAACGGTTGTGCGTCAGGTCCAGATACTCGGTGTAAGACTTGACGGTGCGCGTCAGCAGATCGATATCGCCATCGAGGTCGCGCACAGTGAAATAATCCTGTGCCAACTCGGATTGGTATAGTAGCCGCGCGTTCTCGAGATCGGCAGCTGACGCCTGCGCCTGGGCCGCCGAGGCTGTCACGCTGCGCCGGATGTTGCCCCACAAGTCCGGCTCCCAGGAGGCGCTGATCGGCAGGCTGTAGAAAGTGCGAACTCCGGAAACCGCCGTGGCTGCGCCCGGCGCCGAGCCCGCCTGAGTGCGCGACTCGGTGATGGAAGGCCCGGCGGACAGGGTTGGAAAGAGCCCGGAGCGCACGATCTTCACCGCCGCGACGGCCTCGCGGTATTGGGCTTCCGCCTGCAGCACATTCTGGTTGTCGATTGCCACCTGCTCTTCGAGCGCGTTCAGTTCCGGATCGTTATAGATCTCCCACCACTTGCCTTTGAGCTGGCCGTCATTAGGCTGCGCCTGCTTCCAGCCTTGGGCTTCCTTGAAGTTGGCTGGAGGCTGCTCTTTGAAGGCCGGCGGCACCGGCGCGCTGGGCTGCCGATACTTGGGTCCGACCGTACATCCGGCCAGCGCCAGCACACCGGCCAGCGCTGCCACACCAGATGGCTTCATGCGTCGCATTCCGTATCTTTCAAGCCTCCGATCCGATCGCGTAAGTCTCGCGCCTTCGGACCCGGTTCCACCAGTGCTGGAGGCGGTCGAAGTAGAGATAAACCACCGGGGTGGTGAACAGGGTCAGCGCCTGGCTGAGGAGCAGCCCGCCGATAATGGTGATGCCGAGCGGGCGGCGAAGCTCCGATCCCACGCCCTGCCCGAAGGCCAGCGGCGTAGCGCCCAGCATGGCCGCCATGGTGGTCATCATGATGGGGCGGAAACGCAGCATGCAGGCTTCGAAAATGGCGTCGTGCGAGTTCTTTCCCTCCAGCCGCTCCGCCGCCAGGGCGAAATCGATCATCATGATGGCGTTCTTCTTGACGATGCCGATCAGCAGAATGATGCCGATCATGGCGATGACAGTCAAATCCGTATGCGTAATGGTGAGCGCCAGCAGTGCGCCCACACCGGCCGAAGGAAGCGTGGAAAGGATGGTGATGGGGTGAATGTAGCTTTCGTAGAGGATGCCCAGCACAAGATACACGCTGAGCAGCGCGGCGCCGATGAGGATGGGCTGGTTGCCCAGCGACTGCATGTAAGCCTGCGCGGTTCCCGCAAACATGGTCTGAATGGTGGGAGGCAGTCCGACCTTCTGGGCGGTGGCCTGGATGGCGTCGACGGCGTCCCCGAGCGCCACGCCGGGCCGCAGGTTGAACGAAATGGTGACCGCCGGGAACAGGCCCTGGTGATTGACCGTGAGGGGAGCGGTAGCCGGAGCGAACTGCGCGAAAGCGCTCAGCGGCACCTGAGATTGGGAAGGTGCGTGCACGTAGATGTCGCGCAGGATCTCGGGGTTCTGCCAGTAGTCCGGCGCCACCTCCATCACCACGTGGTACTGGTTCAGCGGCTTGTACATGGTCGAGACCTGGCGCTGTCCGAAGGCGTCGTAGAGCGTGTTGTCGGCTAACTGCGGCGAGATGCCGAAGCGCGCAGCCGTGGCGCGGTCGTAAGTGACCATCTGCTGCAGGCCGTGGTTCTGCTGATCGCTGTTGACATCGGCGATGAGCGGAATTTTCGCCAGTTGCTGGTACATGCGCGGAGCGTAGGCCAGCAGATCGTCGAGATTATCGCCGCGCATGGTGTACTGGTATTGCGCAGCACTGCTGCGGCCGCCGACGCGGATATCCTGCGTGGCCTGCAAGTAGAGGCTGGCGCCGGGCACGCGCGACAGCTTGGGCCGCAGGCGGGCGATCACCAGGTCGGCCGAGATTTTGCGCTCGGCCAGGGGCTTCAGCGAGATGAACATGCTGCCGGTGTTGGTGGACCCGCCGCGGCCTCCACCGGTGAAGCCGTTCACAGCATCCACCGCCGGATCGGCCGCGACGATATTCACCTCCCGCAGAAGGATCCTGTTCATGGCCTGAAACGAGGTGTCCTGGTCGGCGAGAATCTGACCCGCCAGGCGGCCGTTATCCTGCTGCGGGAAGAATCCCTTGGGCACCTGCAGGTACAGGCGGACGTTGAGGGCGACGATCGCGATCAGCACGCACAGGGTGATAAACCGGTGCCGCAACACGATCTGGAGCAGGCGGCCGTAGCCGTTGATCAGGCTGCGGAAAATGCGATCGCTGGTGTGGTAAAGCCATCCGTGATCCGCATGCTGCTGGAGCATGTGGGCGCACATCATCGGCGTAGCGGTGAGCGACACCATCATAGAAACGCCGATGGCGACGGAAAGAGTCACTGCAAACTCGCGGAACAGGCGGCCCACAACACCGCCCATCATCAGCAAGGGCAGGAAGACGGCCACCAGCGAAATGCTGATCGTCATGACCGTGAAGCCGATTTCCCTGGCCCCCTTGAGGGCCGCATCGAAGGGCTTCATCCCCATGTTCCAGATAGCGGGTGATGTTTTCGATGACCACGATGGCGTCATCCACCACGAAGCCGGTCGAAATGCGTCAGCGCCATCAGCGACAGGTTGTCCAAGCTAAAACCCAGCAGGTACATGACGCCGAAGGTGCCGACCAGCGAAACCGGCACAGCCACGCTGGGGATGAAGGTGGTGCGCGGGTCGCGCAGAAAGAAGAACACCACCAGGATCACCAGCAGGACGGAGATGATGAGGGTGAGTTCCACGTCATGCACCGATGCGCGGATGGTGATGGTCTGATCCATTACGACTCGCATATCGATGGACTGTGGAATGGCCGCCTTCAACTGCGGCAGCATGGCGCGAATGCGGTCCACGGTGTCGATGATGTTGACGCCGGGCTGGCGGAAGATAACCAGCAGCACGCTCGGCCTGCCGTTCATGTAGCCGGCGTTGCGCAGGTCTTCCACCGAATCGATCGCCTCGCCCACGTCGCGGATGCGGACAGCGGTCCCGTTGTGGTAGGCGACGATCAGGGGCTGGTAATCGACGGCCTTAAATATCTGGTCGTTGGCGCCGACCTCCCACGTTCGCGTGCCGTCGGAAAAGTGGCCTTTTGGGGTGTTGGCGTTGGCGCCGTTCAGGATGGTGCGCACCTGCTCGAGGCCGATGCCGTAATCGGACAGTTGGTGCGGGTTGAGCTCGATGCGCACGCCGGGCAGCGCGCTGCCGCCCACGAACACCTGCCCTACGCCCTGAACCTGCGACAGTTTCTGCGCCATGATGGTGGAGGCGGCGTCGTACATCTGCGCCCTTGTCCAGGACCTCGGAGGTGAGGGCCACAATAAGATGGGCGCGTCGGCCGGATTCACCTTGCGGTAGTTCGGGTTGGAGGGCAGGTTGGTCGGCAGATAGCCGCGGGCGGCGTGATGGCGGCCTGCACGTCGCGCGCGGCGGCATCGATGTTGCGGTTCAGGTCGAATTGCAGGGTGATGCTGGTGGAGCCCAGGCCGCTGGACGAGGTCATCTCGGTGACCGAGGCGATGCGGCCGAACTGGCGCTCCAGCGGCGTGGCGACCGAGGAAGCCATGGTCTCCGGGCTGGCCCCCGGCAACTGGGCGCCCACGTTAATGGTGGGAAAGTCCACTTGCGGCAGCGGCGACACCGGGAGCAGGCGAAACGCTACACTGCCGCCCAGGGCAATGGCAATCAGCAGGAGAGTGGTGCCAATCGGCCGGCGAATGAATGGCTCGCAGATATTCATGGCCTACCGCGCTGACACCGGCTCCTGGCCGGCTTCCATCCCATGTTCGCTCTGGTGCGAAAAATGCCGCGCCAGCCGGTCGAACCAGAGGTAGATGACCGGCGTGGTGTATAGCGTCAGCATCTGGCTGAAGATCAGGCCGCCGATGATGGTGATGCCCAGCGGCCGGCGCAGTTCCGAGCCGGTGCCGGTGCCGAAGGCCAGCGGAACCCCGGCCAGCAGCGCGGCCATGGTGGTCATCATGATGGGCCGGAAACGAAGCAGGCACGCCTGGTAGATGGCGTCTCGCGGCGCCATGCCCTCCTTGCGCTCCGCGTCCAACGCGAAATCGATCATCATGATGGCGTTCTTTTTCACGATTCCGATCAGCAGCACGATGCCGATGAGAGCGATCACGCTGAAATCGCTGTGGCAGATATTGAGCGCCAGCAGCGCGCCCACGCCGGCGGATGGAAGGGTGGACAAGATGGTGACGGGGTGAATGTAGCTTTCGTACAGCACGCCCAACACGATATAGACCGTTACCAACGCCGCCAGAATCAGCATCCACTCATTGGCCAGCGCCGCCTGGAATGCCTGCGCGCTACCTTGAAACGCAGCCTGGATGCTGGCCGGCAGGTGCAGCTCGGTCTGCAGCCGCTTCACCCCGTTCACCGCGTCTCCCAGCGAAGCGCCCGGGGCGAGGTTGAAGGATAGGGTCACGACGGGGAACTGGCCCTGGTGGTTGACGGTGATGGGAACGGAGCTCATCTGGATCCGGCTGAAGGCCTTGAGGGGCACTTGGCCGCCTGAGGGAAAGACGCTTGCCGACGCAATGGCCGCGCCGAACACACTGCTCGATGCCGCCGTTGAATTGGCGCTGGCCGCGGTGCTGGCGGCGGCCGAGGGGGCGAGGTTGGAAGGCCCGCTGGGGACAGTGGCGCTCGAAGACCCTCCGGACACCACGCCCGTCGATCCCGACGGATAGCCGGTGCCGGTGCGGATGTAGAAATCGTTCAGATTGCCGGGATCGCGGGCGAATTCCCGGGCCACCTCCAGCACCACGTGGTATTGGTTCAACTGGGTGAACATGGTGGAGATTTCGCGCTGGCCATAGGCGTCGTAGAGCGTCTGGTCGATAGTGGAAGGCGTGATGCCGAGACGGGCCGCCGTGTCCCGGTCGAACAACACATTGGCGCGGAGCCCCTGCACCTGCTGGTCGCTGGCGACGTCGATCAAATCGGGAAGCTTCTTCATGCCCTCGAGCATGCGCGGAGCGTAGACGTTCAATTCGTCGGCGCTGGGATCTTCGAGCGTGTACTGAAACTGGGTGCGGCTCACGCGGTCGTCCACGGTGATGTCTTGCACGGGCTGCATGAACAGAGTGATGCCGGCCACTTGCGAGAGGGCCGGCTGCAAGCGGCGGATCACATCGCTGGCGGAGGCATCGCGCTGGCTGAGCGGCTTCAGATTGATCAGTATGCGCCCGCTGTTGAGGGTGGTGTTAGTGCCGTCGATGCCGATGAACGACGACAGGCTGTCTACCGCCGGGTCCTTCAGAATCACGCTGGTGAGCGACCGTTGGAGCTGCGACATCTGGGTAAACGAAACGGTTTGCGCGGCCTCGGAAACTCCCTGGATCACCCCCGTATCCTGGATCGGGAAGAAGCCCTTGGGGATATAGATGAATTGCGCCACGGTGATCGCCAGGGTGGCGATGGCGACGAGCAGGGTGATGGTCTGGAAGCGCAACACGAATTGCAAGGTTTTGCCGTAGAAGGCGATCACCGAGTTAAAGACGTGCTCGGACTCGCGGTAGAACCATCCCTGCCGCGCCTCGGGGGTGTGTTTCAGCAGCTTGGAGCACATCATGGGCGTGAGGGTGAGCGAGACCACGGCCGAAACCAGGATGGTCACGGCCAGGGTCACGGCGAACTCGCGGAACAAGCGGCCCACAATGTCGCCCATGAACAGCAGCGGGATCAGCACCGCGATCAGCGAGATGGTGAGCGAAACGATGGTGAAGCCGATCTGCGCAGAGCCGCGTAACGCGGCCTGGAGCGCGCTTTCGCCCTCCTCGATGTAGCGGGAGATATTCTCGATCATCACGATGGCGTCATCCACCACGAAGCCGGTGGAAATGGTGAGCGCCATGAGCGTCAGGTTGTTCAGGCTGTACCCCAGCAGGTACATCACGCCAAACGTGCCGACCAGGGAAAGCGGCACCGCAATGCTGGGGATGACCGTAGCGGCCAGATTGCGCAGAAACAGAAAAATCACCATCACCACCAGGGCTACCGTCAACATCAACTCCAGTTGCACGTCCTCGACGGAGGCGCGGATGGTGTTGGTGCGGTCGGTCAGGATGGTGACATCGACCGATTTGGGCAGCGTGGCGGTGAGCTGCGGCAGCAGGGCCTTGATGCGGTCCACGACCGCGATGATGTTGGCGCCGGGCTGCCGCTGGATGTTCATGATCACCGCGGGTGTCGAGTTCATCCACGCCGCCTGGTGCAGATTCTCGGCCTCGTCCTTCACCGCTGCCACATCCGAGAGCTTGATGGGCGCATTGTCGCGGTATGCGATGACCAGCGGCCTGTAGTCGGCGCTCGAAAGCAACTGATCGTTGGCGCCGATCTGGAACGACTGGTGGGGCCCGTCGAAATTGCCCTTGGCCAGGTTGACATTGGCGGCCAGGATGGCGCTGCGCAGATCCTCCAGGTTCAAACCGTAGGACGCCATCTGCGTGGGATTGGCTTGAATGCGCACGGCTGGCTTCTGGCCGCCGCTGATGCTCACCAGGCCCACTCCGGCCAGTTGCGAAATCTTGGGCGACAGACGCGTGTCCGCCAGGTCCTCGACCTTGGTCAGCGGCAGCGTGTCGGAAGTCAGCGCCAGCGTCAGGATAGGCGCGTCGGCGGGGTTGGTCTTGCTATAAATCGGGGGCGTGGGTAGATCGGCGGGCAGGAACGTGCCGGAGGCGTTGATGGATTGCTGTACTTCCTGCTCGGCCACGTCTATGTTCAGGCTGAGGTTGAATTGCAGGGTGATGACCGAGCTGCCGTCGGAGCTGGTGGACGTCATCTGCTGCAAGCCGGGCACCTGGCCGAACTGCCGTTCGAGAGGGGCGGTGACCGACGAGGCCATGACGTCCGGACTGGCTCCGGGGTAGAACGTCACCACCTGAATGGTGGGGTAATCCACTTCGGGAAGCGCCGATACCGGCAATTGTTTGTAGGCGACCGCGCCCGCAAGCAGGATGCCCATCATCAGCAGCGAGGTCGCGACCGGACGAAGAATGAATGTCCGGGACGGGCTCACCTTGCCTTCCCTTTGCCGGCCTTTCCCGTGCCGCCCTGGCCGGCTTTGCCCCCTTGGGCGCCGCTCCCGGCCGCCGGCTGCTCGCCGGCGATGGTTACGACCACCTTACTGCCTTCGTTCAGCTTGTCGACGCCCTGCATCACCACTACGTCGCCGGCGTTAAGGCCCGACGAAACCTCGGTCTGATTGTTATCGGTGGTGCCGGTGACGATGTCGCGCACCGTCACGGTGGAATCCGGCTTCACCAGATAGACGAATTTGTGGTCGGTGGTAATTTGCACGGCGACGTTGGGAATCAGCACCACACCGCGCTTTTCTTGCACCAGCAGCCGCGCGTTGACGAACTGGTTGGGGAACAGAGCGTTGTCCGTGTTGGGATAAATGGCCCGTAAGCGCAGCGTGCCGGTGGTCTGATCGATCTGATTATCGATGGTGGCCAGGGTGCCGTTGGCGATCTTCTTGCGCATGTCGCGGTCCCAGGCTTCCACCAGCAGTTTCTGGCCGGCGCGGTAGCGGGTCAGCACGGTATCCAACTGGTCTTCGGGGATGCTGAAGACGACGCTGATCGGCTGAATTTGAGCGATAACCACCAGGCCTGTGGTATCCGCGGCGTGTACGATGTTGCCGGGGTCCACCAGGCGCAGGCCGACCATCCCGGTGAGGGGCGACACGATGTGGCAGTAAGCCACGTTGACCTTGGCGGCGTCGATCTGGCCCTGGTCGTTCTTGACGGTGCCTTCGTACTGCTTCACCAGCGCTACCTGAGTGGCGTACTCCTGTTCGGGGATGGCGTTTTGCTTCAGCAGCCCGGCATAACGGTTCAGGTCCACGTTGGCGTTGGCCAGCAGCGCCTGGTCGCGCAGCAGCGCGCCTTGGGCCTGCACCAGCGCAGCCTCATAGGGGCGGGTATCGATCTCCACCAGGGGGGCCCCCTGCTTCACGATTTCGCCTTCCTTGTACTTCACTTCCATCAGTTGGCCATCCACGCGGGACTTGATGGTGACCGTGCTGAGAGGCGTGACATTACCGAGCGCATCGACGTAGACCGGGATGTCGCCTTTTTTGGCGCGCGCGGCGACCACCGGGGTGATGCCGGGGCCTCGTCCGCCTCTGCCCCCGGCGGTTATGGGAGACGCGATGCTTGTGGCGGAATTGCCGTTGGCGCCCGATTTAGGCCAGTAATGGTATGCAACTGCTACAGCCGCAGCCAGCAGCACCAGCACCCAAGGCCAGCGCCGGCCGGAGCGGGGCTTTTGGGGAGGCTTTTCCCGTTGTTGCGGGGGAACGCCAACCGCCGGCGCAGAGGAGGTGGTTTCGCTCATCGAAAGCTCAATCTTTTGGCGGCTCGATTCGGGGCACGCTTCTTCATCATAACCAAGGGCACCATTTCACAAATCCGACGGCCTAGTCGCAGGAGCCGGGCAGGCCCGCCCGGTGCCATTCGCTAACGCAGCGCTGTGGGCAGAAAACAAACACCAAGATAACATTGGGTCGTTTTCGCTGTATGAGATGGCGACAAGACACCCCGGCGAGGTTACCTAAGAACCATATGGCCCTTTTGAGCCAGTGCCGCCCTGGTGGGGCAAACTTCCCAGCTTGCCGGTTGTTTGCCCGGTTGGCGACTTGGGCCGGCGCCGGCAGCGCGGCTGCGGCGAGTAATATTATTAACTACATGCGAATCCTCAGCGTTTTGCTGGTGGCTGGTTGCGCCGCCGCCCAGCCGTCATTCACTCTGGATCGGGTTTTGAGCGCCGCCTTTCCCAGCGAGCTCACCGCTTCTCCCGCGGGCGGCAGGTTCGCCTGGGTGGAAAACGCGCGCGGCGTGCGTAACATCTGGCTGGCGGAAGCGCCGCGCTATCAGGCGCGCCAAATCACGGCCTACACCCAGGACGACGGCTACGAGATATCCGGCCTGGCCTGGACGCCGGACGGCGGAGCCATCGCCTACACGCGCCTGGAGGGCACCAACCACGCCGGCGAGTATCCGAACCCGGCGCTCAATCCGAAGGGCACCGAACAGGACGTATGGCTGGTAAACCTGGCGGGCGGTGAGCCGCGCAAGGTCGGGGAAGGCGAGTCGCCCGCCCTGGCGCCGCATGGAGGCCGCATCGCATGGCTTCATAAGGGCCAGCTTTGGATGGCGGCGGTCGATGGAAGTGCGGCGGACGTGGCTCTCAAAACGCGCGGCCAGTGCGCCAGCCCGGTCTGGTCGCCCGATGGTACACACGTCGCGTTCGAAAGCGACCGTGGGGACCACGGCTTCATCGGCGTTTACGATACGGAGTCGGCGACCTTGCGCTACCTCGATCCCAGCACCGATCGCGACATCCAGCCTGCCTGGTCGCCCGACGGCCGCAGCTTGGCCTTCATTCGCATTCCTTCTTCGGGCGTACGCTCCCCGCGCGAGCCGCGACGCGCCGGCGAACCGTGGTCCATCCGCGTCGCCCCCGCCGAAACCGGCGAGGGCAGGGAAGTCTTCCGCGCCCGCCCGGGCCCGGGCAGCGTTTTCCACGAAATTACCGCCATCAGCCAGATTCTATGGGCCGGGCCGCGCCTGGTTTTTCCCTGGGAGGCCGATGGCTGGACGCATCTGTACTCGATTGCGGCCGCCGGCGGCGATCCGCTGCTGCTCACGCCGGGCGCGTTTGAAGTGGAAGAGGTTGCGCTGGCGCCGGACGGCCGCGAATTGTTTTTCAACTCCAACCAGGGCGATATCGACCGCCGGCATCTCTGGAAGGTCGCGGTGTCGGGCGGCCCGCCGGAGCCGGTCACACGGGGAGACGGTATCGAATGGGCGCCGACGCCGGCCGCCGATGGCGCGCTGGCTTTTCTCCGCTCCGATGCGCAGCATCCAGCCCACGCCGCCATCCGCCTCGGCGCCGATGTGCGCGATCTGCATCCGGAATCCATTCCGGCCGATTTCCCGCTTGGCCGAATGGTGACGCCGCAGCAAGTGATTTTCTCGAGCGCCGACGGCCTCGCCATCCACGGACAGCTATTTCTGCCGCCCGATCGCAAGCCCGGCACGCGTTCGCCTGCGATGGTCTTTTTTCATGGCGGCTCGCGGCGCCAGATGCTGCTGGGCTGGCATTACATGTACTACTATGCGAACAGTTACGCGCTGAACCAATACCTCGCTAACAGCGGTTTCGTAGTGCTATCGGTGAACTATCGCAGCGGCATCGGCTACGGCCTGGATTTCCGCGAAGCGCTGCGCTATGGCCCAGCCGGCGCCAGCGAGTATAACGACGTGCAGGGCGCCGGCGTTTACCTGCGCTCGCGCTCCGATGTCGATCCGGACCGCATCGGCGCCTGGGGCGGATCCTACGGCGGCTACCTGACCGCCATGGCGTTGGCGCGCGCTTCCGATCTGTTCCGGGCAGGCGTGGATACGCACGGAGTTCACGACTGGGCCACTGAGCTCGGAATCCCGGTGACCGCGCCCGATTACCGGCTGGCGTTCGAATCGTCGCCGATGGCGTTCCTGACCACCTGGCGCTCGCCCGTGCTGCTGATTCAGGGCGATGACGACCGCAACGTGCATTTCAATCAGACGGTAAGACTGGCCGACGCTCTGCGCCTGCAGCATGTGGAAGTGGAAGAACTGATATTCCCCGATGAGATTCACGATTTTCTGCTTTGGCGAACGTGGCTCGCAGCCTACCAGGCCTCGGCCGGTTTTCTGGAGCGCAAGCTGAAGTAGATGAGGCCTGTGGCGCACGTACTTTTGCGTGCAGCGTCGGCATTCATGCCGACGTTTCTTCGAGGCGTATCGGCTGCCTAAGCGTAAAGGAAATGTCGAGATGACTCTCGACACAGCAAGCAGGACTGCCCGCGCCACGAACCTACAACAGGCGGGCCAGGTGCGAGGCGCCGTAGGCGAGCAGCGCGCCGATGGCGGCGCCGGCCAGCACATCGCTCAAGAAGTGCATGCCGAGGAGAATGCGCGAAGCTGCAACGCTGACCGCGCAGAAGAGCAAGCCGATCGCCAGGTCTGGATAGAACGCAGCCAGCGAGAGGGAAACCGCAAACGCCGTGATGGTGTGGCCAGAGGGGAAGGAGAACTGGTCGGGCGGCAGCAAATCGGCCCAGCAGTGGGGCTCGGAGGGCCGTTTGCGGCGGGCGGTCTTCTTGAGCTTGAGGAAGATGGTGATGCCGGTGCCGGCTGCCAGCGCGGCCGCGCCCACGGCCATGAACCGGTACTCGCCGCCGAACAAAAGCAGCATCGCACCCAGCGCATACCACAGCCAGCCATCGCCGCCACGCGTGGCGCAGATCATCCACACGCGGATCCAGCGCGGTGCGGGCCAGCGATTCACGCGCCGCATCAGCCGGTGGTCGCGAAGGGAAATATACGTCCGCATCGCCTCTCCGGAGAACGTCATGCGGCCACCTCCACGGTGGGTATGGCGCCGCACCCGGCTTCTCTGAGCGCCCGCAGCCGGAGGTAGCGCGCCATCCACCAGCGCGCAAACACGCTCTCTAACACATAGTTTCCAAGGATTACGGCCGGAACTGCAAGCCCCATCATCGCCACCGGCGCCGTCCGTGGGTCTTCCCGCACCATGGAACGGCCGATCGAGAGCACGTCGCGCGTCAGTTTCCAAAATCCGCCGGTCTCGCCGCGTACCCGGCCGTGGCCCGTCCGCAGCGCATCCAGGAACTCGCGCTTAGAGCGCGCCCGCGGCGCCACCGTGTAGGCGCAACCCACCGAAGCCATGGCGTGCGCATCGCTGCCGCCCACTTCCGCCAGGGCTGCCCAGTCAGCCAGCGCGGCAGCGTTGCTGTTGGCACGTTCGAGCATGTGGCCGTTGCGGGTCTCGATGGCGGGAAAGGCTGTTTCAAAAAGCAGAAAGTCCTCGGGCGCACGGCGGCCCGTCAGGCTGGAAAAAACGTGGTTCGCGCTGAAGAAAAGGTTGCGGCCGTTTAGCCAACGGGCGAGCGATTCGAAATCGTGGCGGCGGCGCTGCAACTCCACGTGGTCGCGCTCAGTGATGTCATACACGCCGATGTGGAGATCGGTGCCGCTGGGCAGTTTGCAGGTCACTTCTTCGCTCAGGAAGAAATCGGGCTTGGAGCGAAGGGACTCTGCGGCATCGATGGAATCGTGATCGGTGACGGTCACCAGGTCCATGCCCAGCCGTTTCAGCTTTTCATACACGGCCAGCGGATCGTTGTAACTTTCCCGGCAGACCTTACGCAAAACCGGGATAGTGCACATGCCGGAGTGCCGCGTATGGACATGCAGGTCGCACCGCATACTTCTTATGTAGAATTGAAACGGCTACAACTCGGTGACACGGCCAAAAAACATCGGTTAATCGTCCTGTTTTTTGTCACTCAGTTGCGCAGCGTGACACAATCGAAATGTTGAGACGGCTCGAACTGGTGTATTTCGACGCTGGGGGCGGTCACCGCGCTGCGGCCAACGCCTTGCGCGAGGTGATGGAAGGCGAGCACCGCGCATTCGACATCCTGCCGATGAACCTGCAGGAACTGCTGGATTCGATGGACGTATTTCGCCGGGTCACCGGCCTGCGCCTGGAGGATCTGTATAACCTGATGCTCAAGAAGGGGTGGACGCTGGGCTCGCCGCAGCTCATGATGGGAATGCACCTGGTGATCCGCCTGTTCCATCGCCAGCAGGTGAGGCTGCTCGAAGCGCACTGGCGGGAAAGCCGCCCGGACCTGGTAGTTTCCCTAATACCCAACTTTAACCGCGCCCTCGGCGAAAGCCTGCGGCGCGCGGCGCCGGAGACGCCGCTGGTCACCATCCTCACCGATCTGGCCGACTATCCGCCGCATTTCTGGATCGAGCGGCAGCCGCAATACTTCATCTGCGGATCGGACCGCGCCATGGAACAGGCGCGCGCCATGGGCCACGCGGAAGCGCGCATATTGCGCGCCTCGGGCATGATCCTCAGCCCGCGTTTCTATGAAATCGCGCCACTGAATGCGGAAGAACGCTCCGCGGCGCGCCGCGCGTTGGGCTTCGACCCCAGCGCGCCCGTCGGTCTGGTGCTATTTGGCGGGCAGGGCGCCGAGGTGATGCTCGATATCGCGCGCCGCTTGCCGGACCGGCAGCTCATCCTGATCTGCGGCCACAATCAGAAGCTGCGCGGGCGCCTGGAGGAGTTGGAGGGGATGCCGGGCCGCGCGCCCATTTTCATCGAAGGCTTCACCAAGGAGATTCCGCGCTACATGCAGCTTGCCGATTACTTCATCGGCAAACCCGGCCCGGGGAGCATTTCGGAGGCTGTCTTCATGTGCCTGCCGGTGATCGTCAACTGCAACGCCTGGACGCTGCCGCAAGAGCGCTACAACGCGGAGTGGGTGAGAGAGCAAGGTGTAGGCATCGTGTTAGATAACTTTCTCCAGGTGCGGAGCGCCGTCGAGCAATTACTGGAGCCGGCCGCTTACGCGAGTTATCGCGCCGCCACCGAGAGGCAGCAAAACCGCGCCGTGTTTGAGATACCGGAAATGTTGGAGCGGGTTATGGGGCAGGCGTGAGGCGTGGCGCGGGCAGTCATGCCTGCAGCGTCGGCATTCGTGCCGACGTTTCCTGGCATCGAGCGGAGCGCACCGCATCAAGAGATGTCGAGATGACTCTCGACACAGCAGGCAAAACTGCCCGCGCCACGATGAAAAGCCGAATGCTATACGGTCATGAACTCGATATACAATCGAAGCGTCGTGAAAACGCCCAAATTCACCAACGAGGACGAGGAAGCGAAATGGTGGGCGGGCGCGGAGGGCCGGGAGTTTCTCAAACGGCAATCTGCCGCGGGAATCGCGAGGAAGCGCAAGGGTTCACCTCTCGTGTCAGGCCTGAGCCGAGCGCGTAGCGTGCAGATCGCGCTGCGGTTGCCTGCTCCGGATCTGGAAAAAGCTCGCAAGATAGCCGGCCACAAAGGAATCGGCTACCAAACCCTGCTAAAGATGCTGGTGCATGAGGGATTGCAGCAGAAGGCGAGACGGCTGTAGGTTGCTCAGCACGCGAACCCTCTTTTGTTCGATCACGGCATCAGCGCTGCGAATGGGCGGGCCTGCCCTCACCACAACCCCACCACCTTCCACCACCAGAAACCTACTCCCAACCAGATCACAAGGTTGACTAGGGAAATATAAAATCCTAAGCGCCACCAATCCGACTGACTTACATAGCCGGAGCCGAAGTAGACGGGAGCGGAGCCGGTGCCGTAGTGAGTTATACCGGCGTTTAAGTTCGAGAAGTACGCCAGCACCAGCGCGGCTAACATGGGTGGGACGCGGGCTGCCAGCATGGCTACCACGAAACCGGGGTAGAGCGCCATGATGTGGCCCGTCATGCTGGCGAAACCGTAATGCACGTAGAGATAAGTTACGGCCAGCGCCAGGCCGGCGAGCATCCAGGGCAAGCTGGTGTAAGCGCGGAAAAGCGAATGCGAGAGCACGCCGATGGAGCCGCCGCGCGAAAGCTCGTCCGACATCATGATCAGCGGGGCGAACCAGATGAGCGCGTCCCAGGCTTTCTTTTCGTCGAGCAGATCGTCCCAGTTGAGCACGCGCGCCAGCAGAATCGCCGACAGGCCGGCCAGCGCGACGAACGTGTTGGGGATGCCGTGCCAGGGCGAGGTGACCCATCCGGCCATCACCGCCAGCATGATCGCCACCAGCCACTTTTCGCGGCGGGAGAGCGGGCCCATGCGCGCTAGCTCCGCGGCGGCGAACGCGCGCGCCGAAGCGGTATCGCGGATCGCCGGCCGGCACCATCGCTTCAGCAGCCACGGGACAATCGCCAGCGTTAACAGTCCGGGCACGATAGCGCCCGTGGCCCAGCGGGTCCAAGTGAGCTCGACGTGGGCATACTGGCGGGCGAATTCGGCGATCAGCGGATTGGCGGCCATGCTGGTCAGGAACATGGCCGAGGCCACGTAGGTGGTGTGAAAACAAACCAGGATGAGAAAAGCGCCGATGGAACTGGTCGGGCCACCCGGCTCGGAACCGAAATCGAGAGCCACGCTGCGGGCGATGGGATAGATCACGCCGCCGCCGCGCGCCGTATCGGAAGGGATGAAGGGCGCCAGCACCAGATCCGCGGCGGCCAGCGAGTAACCTAAGCTGAGCGGCGTGCGCGCGAACCGGCGAATAAAGAGGTAGCCGATGCGCTTGCCGAAACCGGTCTGGGTAAAGGCGCGGGAAAACAGGAAGGCAGTGAAGATCAGCCACACGGTGACGTTGGCGAAGCCGGAGAGCACTTGCGCGGGCGGCAGCGTGCGGGTCAATGCCAGGGTCGTCATGGCCAGCACGCAGCTCACTCCCATGGGAACCGGCCGCGCCACCAGGGCGACGATGGTGGCCACGAACACCGCCAGCAGGTGGTCTTGCTGAGTGCTGAGGCCGGCAGGCGGGAAGGCCAGCAGCAGTGCCGCCGGAATCAGCACCGCCGCCCAGCGCGGCCAGAGAGCGCGCGGTTTCGAAACGCCACGGTCCGTCATGAAATTAGCGGTTCAATCGCCTGCGACGTGTCGCACGCACGAGTGCGCGCAGGCACCTGGTTGCCATGCGCGAGGAAGTGTCGAGAAGAGTCTCGACACGGCACGCACGAGTGCGTGCGCCACATCGGTCGGGATTCGTCCTCGATCATTCAGAAACGCTTCTTGAAAAGGATATCCATGCCGACCAGGCCGTTTTCGTCGCGCTCCACCACCACCGACCACTTTTTGTTGAAGGCCCATTCTACACTCACCACCTGCGGGTTGCTGCTGGTGACGTCGGTGATGTAGGTGAAGGTGATATCGGGCGACACCTGCTGCTCCATGGTGAGGCGTGCCTGAGGGTTGAATTCGGTGCCGGGCAAGGTGGGATCGATGCGCAGGCGGCTGACGCCGAAGAAGCGCTGCAAGCGGCCGGTGACGGGGCTCGAAATGGCCTCGCCCAATAGAGCCGAGCCGGCGGATTGCTGCCAGGCGGGCGCCGCGGTGTTCTCGCTGGAGGAAAGCGACGCTTCGTCGGTGGGGGTGCGGCCGGTGGCAAGCAGCGCCACGATCTCGTTGAATTGCAGCGGCGGGTCGGAGCTGGGAGTCAGGTTCAGTTTGCTGAGCGGGCCGGAGACGTTGAGCGTTACCTGGATGCCGCGGGCCTTGGTCTCGAGATCGACGTTCAACACCGGTTCGATGTTGATGGGATTGAAAAACGAAATCGATCCCTGCGAAATGTTATAGCGCGTGCCGAAAAAGACCACCTGGCCATGCGTGATGTTGACGCGGCCGAGCACGGCGGGACTGGTGTAGGTGCCGCGGACGCGCAGGTTGGCCTCCACCTCGACGTCCTGGGTAAGGGCGCTCTGCACCAGCACATCCGGCGCGGTCGAGATCTGGATATCGTAAGTGAGGCCGCCAAGCAGGCCGGAACGGGCCGCGGGCGTGTGTACCGGCTCGGAGGATTGCGCCAGCAGTGAGCTGAAGTCCGACTGTTGATTGAAGGTGCTGCGCAGCACGGTGATAGTGCCGGAGAGAATGCTGCTGTCCGTGGTCCCGCTAAAACGCAGGTCCGCATCGGCAACGGTGCTGACACCTTCCGGGTAGCGTACGCGTACGTGAAGGACGCGGGCGTGGAGGCGAAACACGGCCTCCGCCTCACCACCATAAGCAGCGAAGCCGCTCAGCTCGATCTTGCCGCCGCCGGTTTCGCCGGTGAAGCTCTGGATGGAGGCGCGGTCGCCATTAAAGAGCAGGACGCCGTTGGCACCAGAGATGCCGTTGGAGAAATCGGTGATGTGGAAAGCCGCGCCGGCGAATTCCACGCGGCCGGCGATTTGCGGCGCGAGCAGCGTCCCGCGGACGCCGGCATCCATTTTCACCACGCCGGAGGCGGTCAGATCGGGGTTCAGATCGTGCACTAAGGCCAGGTCGGCGCGGCCCCGCACGCGCAGATCGAGCGGGCTCCTCTGGCCCAGAGACACGCGGCCGGTGAGGCTGAAATCCGTATTGGTCCCGACAAACCGCGCCGCTCCCGCGGTGATGACCGAGCCGGCCATGGCGACGACGATATCGCCGGAGTTGCGCACCGTGAAAGTGGCGGGTGCGAGACCGGTGGAGGCGGCGGGCGCGATTTCCAGGCGCGCGATGCGCAGTTCGGCCGTCATGGCTCGCGGGGTGAGCGCCGGGCCATCCAGGCTAAGCGTAGCCTCGGCTGCGCCGGCGAGACCGTTGAGCGACCCGGCGGGCGCGAGCCAGGCGCGCAACTGCGCCAGATCGACCTTGGCGAAGCGGATGGTGGCGCTGCCGGGGTAATCGTCCGCCAGGCTCCAACGGCCATCGCCGGCGATCGAGGAATCGGCGAAATCGGATTCCAGATGCGCCCGCAACACGCCGCCCTCGGTCTCGGCGGTGAGATGTATGTCGCCAAACTTGCCACCGGCCAACTGCAGCTTGGTGGCCGTGACTTCGGCGTGCAAATCCCGAACGCGGAATCCGGGCTTCCCTTTTTCCGGAGGGACGATGTCGATGGCGCCGCGCGCCTGCACCTGGACGGCACCCTTCGCACCGGGCCGCGCGGCTTCGAGGAGGTGAACCTGGTCGAGCGGCATGTCGTTGGTCGAGAGCTGAAATTGCAGCGCGCCGGTTTCGAAGCGGCCGGGAGCATGGGTAAAGCCGGCAGCCAGTTGGATCTGCTTGGCGCCGGCGCGGATCTCACACCCGGAAAGTTGCAGCGTGCCGCCGCGGTAGCGTGCGTGGCCTGTGATGCGGTCGAAAGGCTCGCCAAATATCTGGCCGCTCGCGGCATCGAGATCGGCCTGCAAAATCGGATCGCCGAGCACGCCGGTGACGCGGATTGCGGCGTTGAGCGTGCCAGTGGCCGGCGCCGCAGAGCCGCCGGCGAGCGCGGCCAGTCCGGCGAGCGGCGCGTCATTGAGCGTGGCGCTGCCGAAGATGTCGCTTCCGTCCCCAGCCTGCCAATCGCGCAGTGCCACGGCCAGCGAGAACTGCGCGCGTACGCGCCCGCTCGCGAGTGTCGCGCGATCCAGCCGGACGTTGCCGGGGGAGGCTGTGACCGCGGTGTCGAACCCGTCGAAGGTGCGGCCCGCATAAGTGAAGGCGCCCGCCAGCAAGTTGCCTTGTATCTGCGGATGGTCCAGGCTGCCGATCGCTTTGCCATCGAACACCGCCGCACTGCCATCGAGCTTCAGCGGCAGCGCCGCAGCGCGCTCGCCCAAGGCCGGCAGCAACTCGCCCAGGTCCCGGGTCTCGAGATGGACGCTGAGCACGCGGCCGGCGGCGCCGGAAAAGACAACGCGTGAGTGCGGCAGGTTGAGGCGAGAATGCCCGAGATCGAGGATGCCGCTGCGTGCGTCGTAATCGGCGGCGATTTCGCCATCGACCGGCGGGCTTGCCGGAGCCGGCGCGATTTGGAGCGTGGTGCTCAAATGCAATTCGCGCGGGTCGGCCAACGAGCCTCCCACTTGCAAGGAACCGGCGGCTGTGGCGTCCCACGGTAGCGCGGCGGAGCTGTAAAGGCTCACCACGCGCCGCACATCGAAACCGGCAATGGTGCCGCCGACCGTGAAGCGATCGAACGCGCGCAGTCCGACGGCGCCGGTGAAGGCTCCGCCCAAGGTCTCGACCAAGACCTGGTGCAACTCCAGATCGCGGCCGCGGAGCACTGCGGCGGCAATGGTAGCCTCTGCGGGAAGCGAACCGCGACCCAGCACCACCTGGCCGGAAAGCCGCAGCGGACGCACCGCGATGGTTCGCGAATCCGCAGTGAGCGTGCCGGAGGCAGCGAAATGGTGCAGCCGCACGGTGGCATCGTGGTACTCGAGGCCGGTGCCGAGCAGACGACCGGTGAGCGAAACATCGTTGCCGCCGCGCCAGACGGCGGTGCCCTTCACCTCCGCCGTGCCACGGTCGAGCAGCCTGGTCTTAAGAACGCGTTGGGCATCGGCGTTATCGAGGCGCGCTTCAAAGTCGAACCGGCCGCGCGGGTCGGTTTCGGCCCGGTGGCCTCGCGAACCTCACCGCTCTGGTCGCGCAGCTGCGGCGGCTCGGCATGACCGAGGACGCCGTGGACCGGGTGCTTTCCACGTTCAACGCCGCCTCCCCCGCCCTCGCCTCGGCCCGCCGCTGGCGACTTAGAGGTGAGGTCAATGGAAGGTTCGATCAGGTCGCCGGGCTCCGGGGGAGTCGTGCGAGGAGCAGCTTCCGCTGGCTGACGGGGCGGCGCTGCGGCGTTGCCCGGCTGCTTCGCCAACACCGCGCGGCTGCTGTGGCAGCGGCGGATTCACCTGCTGAGGCAGCGGGTCGGGATGCGGCTGCGCTTCGCCGACGGCACTTCGGCGCGGGTGTTCCGGGAGACGATAGTGGACCGGAGCGGGACGCCGGACCCGTGCGTGCTGGTCGTGGAGTTCCGGCTGCGGGCGGTGCGGGGCCGCGGGCACGCCGTGTTCCGCCGGGAGAGCTTGCTCAATACTCCGCTGTTCGCGGGCTTCCCCGGCCTGGTGTCGAAGCTGTGGCTGGCCGACGATGAACGCGGCCGCTACCGGGGCCTGTAGAATGGGATCGGCCGCGGCTCGCGGAAAACTACGCCGGGCCCTATGGCGGGTGCTCGCGCTGGTGTCGGTGCGGGGCTCGATCCACTACGTCGTGCTGCCGGACTGCGCCGCGACGAGCTGCTGGCCCGGCCACCGGCGGCGGGCGGACGTGGCGGCGTGGTGGCGGCTGACCGGCAGTCGGATGAAAGATCCGCCGGACATCCTGGGGTCCGGCGCGGGCCCGGCCGGGCTGGCGCTGGCCTGCAGGCCCACGACCACGGTGCCGTCGTCCGGGTGTCGACCGGCGGCCTGAGGCTTTCCGGCCTTCCCGCCCGCTGATCCTGCATTCCCCGCACGCTGGAGGTGCTGCGCCCGCTCGGGGTTACGCAGGCGCGCGGCGGGCGCCTCGCGGGGCCGGGGAGCTTCGGCTGCCTGATCAGCTCGATGAGCTAAACGGCCGGGCGCAGCATCCGGTGGCACGACCCTCATCGCACGGCCCGGTGTGCACGTACTGCTGGACCGCGACGCTGATCTGATCGGCACGCTGTACCCGGGCCGTTCGGTCAATATCCATCGCCTCAGCAGCAGCCCAGGGCCACGGCCTGATCGCCGTCCGCCCCGACGGTTACGTCGGCTTCCGCAGCCAGATCGCCGAGCGTCAACCAGCTGGCCGCCTGGCTCGCCCGCCTCAGAGCCGGGGCATGGGGCAACCCCGGAGGATCAATCCGAGCGGCACTCAGGCAGGTGACGGTCCTCCGGCCGTGCGGCTGCCTGAGGGAAGCTGGCGCAGGAACGGGTCGGCGAGGTGGTGGCTGGTCACGCGGACGCGCGCGTCCACGGCGATGACGCCGTCCGGGCGGGCGATCACGGGGTTGAGGTCGAGTTCGGCGACCTGCGGCAGGTCGTCGGCGAGCCGTGAGACGCGGAGCAGGGTGTCGCGCACCGCGCCGATGTCGGCCGTCGGGCTGGCCGCGGCTGCCCGAGCAGGGCGGGCGCGGCGCGGATGGAGTGGATCAGGTCGTCGGCGTCGGCATCGGTGAGAGGGGCCAGCCGGGCCACGTGGTCGCCGAGCACTTCGGTGGCGACCCCGCCGAGCCCGAACACCACCACCGGGCCGAACACCGGTTCCTGGACCACGCCGACGATGGTCTCGATGCCGCCGGTGATCATGGGCTCGACGAGCACTCCGGACATCCGGCCGGCGAACCTGGCCTGCAGGCGGCTCATGGCGGCGCGTACCTCGTCGGCCCCGTGCAGGTCGAGCTCGACGGCGCCGGCGGCGGTCTTGTGCAGCAGGCCGGGAACATCCGCCTTGATCACCACGTGACCGCCCAGGCCGGCCGCCGCCTCGACAGCCGCGTCGGCATCGCCCGCCCGGCGGAACTCCACCATCGGGATGCCATAGCAGCGGAGCAGGTCGTCGGCCTCTCCGGCGGGCAGCCAGCCACCGCCCGGCATCCGCGCCAGGAAGGAGTCGATGATCGACTGCGCGTCCGCTACGCGCAGGTTTTCCAGTTCCGGCACCGTGCCGGCCGGCCGTGATCGCCATGAGCCGTAGCGGGCGGCCCGGGCCAGCGCCCGGGCGGCCGCCTCCGGATAGGCGTAGGCGGGCACGGACGGGGCGGTGCCGTCGCCGGGCAGCAGCCGGATGGCCTCGGGCTGGCCCAGCACGACCGCCGCGACCGGGACCGGCAACCGCTCGGCGGCGAGCACCGGGATCAGGTCGGCGGGACCGCGCCGGACCACCAGGGCGATCACGGCGTCGACACCGTCCTGGGCGGCGGCGATGTGCAGCGCCTCGCGGAAGGCCCCCGCGCTGACGGCGTCGGTGGTGTCCACCGGGCCGCCACGGCTGAGCCGGCGGCAGCACCTCCCGCAGGCGGCTGCGGTTCCCCGGGGTCGTCGTGGCCACGGCCAGGCCGGCCTCCGCGCACGCGTCGGCGGCCAGCACGCCGGCGCCGCCGCCGTTGGACACGATGG
>CAVXJY010000134.1:0-35310 GCA_963761855.1 Bryobacterales bacterium
CGGCCAGGCTCAGACCCGGCTTCAGGCATTTCTCGACCTTCGGCAGCGATTTCAGCTTCTCGAACGGCGTCCGGTAATCCTCGGGCTTGTACTGGCGCCGGCGTTTGCCGCGCTCGTCCAGACTCACCGTCGCGAAGCCGCAGGGCCGGTGGAAGTTCAGATATGGATTCAGACTCCGCGCATAGAACTCCCCGATCCCCTCGGCATGCTCGCCCGCTATGTATCCGTAGCCGATCAGCTTGCGAATCACCGCGCCGTTCTTGCCTTCCACCAATGCGTTGTCCTGACTGCGGCATGCCCGGCTTTTGGTGAACTCCGCCTGCAACTTGCCCAGCAGCTTCGCCACGCGATGATTGATGTACTCGGAGCCGTTGTCGGCGTGAAACCCCAGGATCACGAAGGGAAACTGCGCCAGCACCGCCTTCAGCACGGGCAGCAGGTAGGCCTCGCTGATCTTGCTCGCGCAACCCACCACCTGCCACTGCGTCACCGCATCCACCGCGTTGATGTGATACACGCCCTTGGCGCCGTCCCAGTCGCCTTGATGCACCGTGTCCACCCGCAGAAATCCCGGGCGGCCCTGCGGTTCGGGCCTGCGCCGCTCGCCGATGGCGGTCGCCGCGGGCCGCGTCGCCTCGAACACCGCCGCCTGATTGCGGTAGCGCGCGCCGGCCCGCAGGTTGTATAGATGCGACACGCTGATCTGCGCCAGCCGCTGGTATTCCTTCTTGCCATACAACTCGTACTCGCGCTGCAAGATCCGGCGCGTGGCCGGCCCGCTCAACCGCGCGTGCGCCCGGTCCACTTCCGCCAGCGCGCCGATGTCCTCGACGGTGTACCGCACGCTGAAACGGCGCCGTTGGTACGGCGCGGCCTGCACCACCCCGTGGTCGAGAAATGCGCGGATCAATCGCGTCGTCTGGGACGCGCTCGTCCCCCTCACCTTCTCCACGTACGCCCGCACCACGCCGCGGTCCCGCCTGCTTAGCTCCCCATAACGCTGCGCAACCAACACGCCCTCCACCCAGGCGTATTTCTCCTTGCGTCCACTCCCCGCAAACTCGATCGCTTCGCTCGAGGTCAGGAATTCGCGGATCTGCTCCCGGCTGAGGCTCTCGGCATTCCCCATGCGCACTTGCACCCGGCCGCGCCACGCCTACCCCATTCCTCCTCTGTTTCATGCTCACCTTGCATTGGAAACCGCCCCAGCCTCTTTGCCCCTTTCATGCTCATCTTGCATTGGACAATTCTCTTCTAAGGCCGGCAAGCTAAAGCATGCCCTACCCGGCGCTATACTGTTGGGCGAAAGCGCACATGCGGGTCCGGGGCCATATCGCTCGATGCTGGCTGGCGGCGCTGGCCTGCGCCATCGCACCGGGCGGCTGGGCTCTCGACCCGCATAGGAGCCTGACACAATATTCGCGCACGGTCTGGACGCAGGCCGACGGACTGCCGCAGGACACCGTCAAGGCCATCACACAAACCGCCGATGGATACCTGTGGCTGGGGACGGACGAAGGGCTGGCGCGGTTTGACGGGTACGAGTTCACCACCTTCGACAAGAGTGACGGCGACCTGCCGGCGAATTCCATCACGGCGCTGGCTGCAACCGCGGATGGAGGATTGTGGATCGGCACGGCGAGCGGGCTGACAGAATACCGCGACAAGCGTTTTCGCACGTTCACGACCAGGGACGGTCTGCCCGACAACGCCATCACGGGCCTCTACGCCGACCACGAAGGCGCGCTGTGGATTGTGGCGGGCCTGGGGCTCAGCCGCCTGGAAAACGGACGATTCACCAACTACGCGCCCGGGCCGCAACTGCCGGTTACTTCGGTGCGGGCGGTGGTGGAAGACCGGAGCCAACAGCTTTGGGTAGCCGGCTTGAGCGGCGTAGGGCGATTGTCGGCCAAGGGTTTTACACCGGTGATCGGTGGAGCGCAGTTGGCGGGACGATTTGTCACCTGTTTGGCGGTGGGCGCTGACGGCACGGTCTGGGTCGGCTCCAGCGGCGGCGTGCTGGCGCTTTCGCCCGACGGCGTTCTGCGCAGCTACCGGAGGGCCGAGGGATTGCCCGATCCGCTGATTCGCGCCCTGTGGTGCGATCGCTACGGCTACATTTGGGCGGGGACCAACCGCGGCGTGGCGCGATTCGACGGCCACCGTTTCACGGTCGCGCTGGAGGAGACCGGGGTGGTTTCCGTGCGCTCGATTGCCGGGGACCGTGAGGGCAATCTTTGGGTGGGAGACAACTCGGGCCTGAGCCGCCTGCGCGACGAAGTGTTCACCGTCTCTGGCCGAAACGAGGGATGGCCGAGCGACGAGCCGACCACTGCGTTTCAGGATCGGGCGGGGCGCATGTGGGTGGGGTTCCACGAGAGCGGGCTGATGCTGGTGAGCGGCGGCGAGCGGCGGGTTTTCACCCGGCGCGACGGGCTGCCGGACAACGACATTTTCTCGATTTCGGAAACGCGTTCCGGCGACCTGCTGATTGGGGCGCGCAACGGCCTGGCGGTGATGCATGGCGATTCCTTCACCGTCTACAGGCCGGAGGACCGGCTCAACCGGTTCAACGTGTACGATGCATTGGAGGATGGCGCGGGACGGATTTGGCTGGCCACGGCGGCCGGAATGGCGCGATCCGACGGCGGTCGGTTCGCGATCATCGAACCCGCCGATCCGGTGCTGAACGCGTCGATGGTAACGCTATGCCTGGGCCGGGACGGAGCTGTGTGGGCGGGCACGTTCGGCCAGGGCTTGTGGCGCATCCAGGGGCAGGAGCGGCGGCACTTCACGACGGCGGATGGGCTTTCTAGCGATGCCGTGCGCTCGATTTACCAGGACCCGGACGGCACCCTGTGGATTGGCACTTTCGGCGGCGGCCTGAATTCGTTTCGCGACGGCCGGTTCTTGCGCTACACGCAGAAAGACGGGCTGCTGAGCGACAACGTGGTCAAGATCATCGACGATGGCGCATCGTTCTGGCTGGCCACCACGCGGGGTATCTGCCGGGTGTGGAAGAGCCAGTTGCGGGAGTTCGCGGCGGGCCGGCGAAAGACGCTGGCGCCGGTGAATTACGGTGTGGCGGACGGCCTGCGCAGCGCACAATGCGCGCCGGAATACCCGGCCAGCGCGGGCGGCGTCCGCCTGCGTGAGGGCGCCATCTGGTTCCCGACCGCTCGCGGGATGGCGGTCTACGATCCGCGGGCTGGGCCGCATACCAGGATCGCGCCCGTAGTTCACGTGGTGGAGATTACCGCGGGCAACTCCCCGGTAGACCTGAGCCGGCCGGCGCGCCTGCCGCCGGGCGCGGACCGGTTGCAAGTGCGCTACACGGCGCTTCATTTCAGCGCCCCGGAGCGGGTGCAGTATTGGTACAAGCTGGAAGGCCTGGACCGCAATTGGTTTTGGGCCGGTAGCCGGCGCGTGACCAATTACAACAGCCTGCCGCACGGCAGCTATCGCTTCGTGGTGCGCGCCCAAGTCCCCAACGCGCCGGCGGCCGAGGCATCCTACGCCTTCGTGTTGTTGCCGCATTTTTACGAAACGGCGTGGTTCCGCGTGCTGGCGGTGGCGCTGCTCGGCGGGCTGGTGTGGCTTGGGTTCCTCGTGCGCGTGCGGCAGATTGGGTCGCGTTTCGCGCTGGTGCTGAACGAGCGCGCACGGCTGGCGCGGGAAATCCACGATACACTGGCGCAAGGGTTCGTAGGGATTTCATCGCAGCTCGATGCGGTCGCTATGAGCATGCCCGAGGACGATTCGCCGGCGCGCCGGTATTTGCAGATGGCGCAGCGCATGGCGCGCCACAGCCTGACCGAGGCGCGCCGCTCAATGATGGACCTGCGCGCTTCCGTGTTGGAGGATCGGGATCTGGCGGCGGCCCTGGAAGCCGGCACGCGTCAGTGGACGGCGGGTCAGCCTGTAGAGGTGTCGGTGGACGTGAGCGGCGACCGCCGGCCGCTTCCCCAGGAAATGGAGCAGCAGTTATTGCGCATTGCGCAGGAGGCGGTCACCAACAGCATGAAGCATGCCCACGCCAGTAGGATTGGAATCAAATTGCAACGGGATGCCAAGAGCCTGCGTCTGCGGATTCTGGACGACGGGCGGGGTTTCGAGGAGCGCGACGCGTTTGCCGCGCACGGCGGCCACTTCGGGCTGATTGGCATGCGCGAGCGTGCCGAGCGGCTCGGGGGCGAACTGCGGCTGGCCAGCCAGCCCGGCGCAGGCACTGAAGTCGAGGTGAGTGTTCCATTGCCATGAGCGGAACGATTCGCATTCTGGTGGCCGAAGATCACCTGGTGGCGCGGGTTGGCGTCACCACCATCGTCAACATGCAGCCGGATATGAAGGTGGTGGCCGAGGCGTCCAACGGGCAGCAGGCGGTGGAACTGTACCGGCAGCACCGCCCGGATGTGACGCTGCTCGACCTGCGCATGCCGGGAATGGGGGGCGTGGAAGCGGCGCTCGCCATCCGCGCCGAGTTTCCCAAGGCGCGCATGATCGCGCTGACCACTTATGGCGGCGATGAAGATATCCGGCGCGCGCTGGCCGCGGGCGTGCAAGCATACCTCACCAAGGACGTGCTGCATGATGAACTGCTCAAAGCGATCCGCGCCGTGCACGCCGGCCAGACCTACTTGCCGGCGGCGGTGGCCGCGGCGCTGGCGGCTCAGGTGCCGCGCCCCGATCTGAGCGGGCGCGAGCTGGAAGTGCTGGGCTTGATCGTGCAAGGCCTGGCCAATAAGCAGATCGCTTACAGCCTGGGGATCGCGGAGCACACCGTAAAGAACCACGTGAAGAGCATTCTCGGCAAGTTGGGCGCGCAGGACCGCACGCAAGCGGCGACCGTGGCCATCCAGCGCGGCATCATCCACCTCTAGGGCGGGTCGCGAGCCTGGGAAAGGGTTGGAGCGCACAAAAGCCCCGGAACCGAGTAAGAACCTCTTGCCTACAGAATTCTTACACTCCGTTCCGGGGCTGTATCGGTTGCAATTTCGCCCGACGCACTCCGTTTGGCGGCGGCTTACCGCCGCGCCATGGTGACCTTGGGAATCGCCAGGTACCCGGTTACTTCATCCTTCTTGACGTTGTTCACGACGATTTCGTAAGGCTGCCGGGCGCCGCCCACATAGAGTTGCACCGGCTCATTGATGGTTCGGTCCTTCTTCTGTACGCGCTTGTCGTCCGCCAGCACATCCAGTGTGAACCGGTTCCGCTTGGGATCGGCCTTGGCAAGCTGCAACTGAATGCTGCCGAGTTTCTGCGCGGGGCTGTTCTTCTTCAGATCGAATTCCACATAGTTGCGATCGCCCAGTTCTCTCAGCCGGGCCAGCTCCGTCGAGTTGGTGGCGATCAGGCCGCTCATCACGCCCATATCGCCGGTAACGCGCTTGAGTTCGGTACCGTGCTCGTCGAGTACCGATTGGGCGGACTGGACATCTCCCCTGACGCCGTTGACATCGCCGCTGATTTGGTCGATCTTCGAATTCGCGGTGCTGGTGGCCTCCTGAAGTTGATCCAGTTGTCCCGCCACCTGCTGTTGCGCATCCTGCTGGGCCTTGGTTTGCTTAGCGATCCTGGCGGCCAGGCTTGCATTGGCCCTACGTACGTCGAGCCTGGCTTGCTCTGCCGCCGCCATGGCGGAATCGCGCGCTACTTGAGCGACGGATTCCATGCGCTGGCCGTAGGACGCATCGTTCTGCGCGATCTGGTCGCTCAGTTTGGCGATTTGCGCGGCGGTGGCGTCCTTCTGTTGAGCGACTACGCTTCCTAGTTGGTGAATGTTGATAAAGAGAATCACGATCGCCGCAAACACGAGCGCGGTCACCGCATACCAGAACACGTTCCCCGGCCCGGGCCGGTGTGCCGTGACTCCGGTTGGCCTATCTTCAAAACTTTCATCTCGTATCGTCATAACTCACTGACCTCCTGGCGGGCCGCTTCGGCTTGTTTCGCCATTCGGCGACACATTGAGCACCTTGTCTGCCATGACTGTCATTGGATTGAGAACACTGGAGATGTGCGAATTGACCCCTTCGCAGTGCTGAGTTTTCGAGGCCAGGAGCGTAAATTTTTCACTGAACTCCTCGCCCCAACTAGCCAGCTCACTCCTGCCGGGCGGTTTCGGCCTTCCTGGGAAGGTTAGGGCGAAACCTGCCGTGCTTTCACGATGAAGCGATCGGGCGCTGCGCCGAGATAATAGAACGGATAGCAGGTAACTAAAGTCAGTTCGGGATAGCGTCCCGGGGCTAACACGCCCACGTCGCTCGGTTTGACGACCTCAGTACTTTCCACCCGGTAATCGTAAGTGCCGCCCAGAGTCTGAAACTGGATCCAATCGTTTCTCTCAATCGAGCGGAGGCTTCGAAACAGCGTGTCGCGGTGGCCGGCCACGCCAACGTTACCGCTCTGGCCAGGGAAGGCCGTCCCCGGGATGTGCCCGAGGGCCAGACTGAGCGTGCGCTGGCCGTCTCCTTCGCGGACGATCGCACCCAGGTGCAGGCGTGGGATCACGAGCCGGCCGACCAGCCCGTCATTTGGGATGGGCCGCGGCGGATAGGGCGGCGGTACGATGCGCGGTGCGGGAAGAGTAGATGGCTCCGCTCTTATTCCGCACCGGGCTTCTTCCGCCGCCACCAGCCGCTTCCCTTGGTCGACCGCATAGTGGGCGAAAGTTGGCGTAGTCCCCTGCAGCCGGCATTCGAATACGAAACTCTGCCAGCTCTGGAAGACGGCGGTGGTTACATACGATCCAGCCCAGATGCCTAGGGCGACCAAGCCGGCAACTAAGAGCACCTTCTCCGGCAAATGCCCCGTCTTAATTACTAGCCTGACTCTCGAGCGGCTCATAACGGTAACTGGTGCGCGTGTGGGCGATCAACTTGGAATGACCCGGTGCCGACGCGTAGACGTGAATGTGCCTGAGATCGCCGCCGACACCCTCCGGCACATAGCCTAGGGTATAGCGGGAGCGGATCTCCTTCGCGATACTGCGGCATATCGTGGCCAGATTCGACAGGTCCGTGGGAAAGTAGGCCTCTCCGCCGCTGGTTCTGGCGAGTTCTTTCAAAAGACCGAGATCGCTGTCCGGATCGCCGGGGCTGGCCAGTCCGATGGTGTAAATGGTGGCGAGGCTCCGTTCGACGCGGTCCAGCATCTCCCGCCGCGTGATGTGACTGGCGTTGTCTCCGCCATCGCTGATGACGATGAGCGTTTTCTTGTCGCGCCTACCCATCTGCAATTGCTCCAACCCGTCGACAATGGCATCGTTGAGCGCAGTCCTGCCTTCCGGCATCCCGCGCTCCAGCGCGGAGCGCAACTGATCGATGTTGTCGGAGAAGAGCATGCCATCCGGCAGCCCCCGCCTCACCCGCTCATTGAAGTTCAATACGAAGATCTCGTCCTTCGGGTTGCTTTTCGAAATCAGGGTCTCGGCCGCAGCCAGCACCTCGGCGCGTTTCGGCGCCATACTTAAACTCTCGTCCACCAGAATTCCCACAGTGACCGGAATGTCGTTGTTGGCAAACACTGTGATCTGCTGGTGAAGCCCATTTTCGGTGACGTTGAAGTCGTCCTTCTTGAGGCCGGGGACCATGGCGCCCTTATGGTCCGTCACTGCCACATCGAGCAGCACCAGCCGCACTTCGCTGCGGATGATGTAAGGCGGAAGCTCAACCTGCGGGAACGCAGCCGCCAAGCCTACGCAAAATAAAACGGCGCCCGCAAGTCTAAAATTTCGAGATGCTGGGCGCCATTTCATTGAGCTTCGCCGCGTTCTAATTACGCTACATCACCCTTCTCCAGCGTAGCAAGCCATACAGACCGACCAGCAACAGGCCGGCTAGCCCTGTCTCGGGATACGGACTCGCGGTCTTGGGCAGCGCCGCCGTCGCGGGCGCCGGCGTCTCAGGCTGCGGTTCAGGCTGTTGCGCGGCCTCTGGAGCTGCAGGCGCGGGGGTTTCAGCCATTTCGGTTGGCTGCGTCGCCTCATTGGTTTCGGGCGCAGCAGCGGGCGCAGGTGCGGCGGCCGCTTCCGGTTCAGGCGCCGTCATCGCAGGCGGAGTTGGGGCCTGTAGTGACGCAGTCAATACCGCTGGATGCTTCGGATAGGGAAACTCCCTGCCGATCGTATCGCCGGGGTAATACCAATCGCGCAGCGCCTGGGCTGTTCCAGGAGGCGTTTCCCAGAAAGTGAATGTCGACCTGTCCGCTGGCGATAGGCGGTAGGTGGGAATCGCGAAAACGGTGTTGATAAGATGAGTCTGGGTGCTATTGAAGATCTGCACTGTGAATCGGTCCGACAGCGAATTCATAACTTTCAGTACATACTTACCAGGTTCGAGAAGCTGGTTTCTAACCTGAATAGGCTTGGTCACTGTTAGAATGGTTCGCTTGTTCCATTCGTCCGCACGAGCGTTGGACCCACCCGCTATCAGGACAATCGCCGCGCCACAGATCATACTAACCACCAATCGAGAGCATGTTACAAATCTGAATTTCACGATGTTACCTGGTCCTTTCCGCGCCATATTGCTGACGCCTTGGTCTGAAACTGGATTCACTTCGTTCTTCCCCTGGCCGGCAAAGCCAATCGCCGAAGATACTCGAGAGCCCGTGACCACCCGGCGGAGGCGCCGCCATGGCGAGCGAAATACGAAACGGCGCCAGGCAAATGCGAAACTTCGTTCTGCTAGGCGCCGTTTCATTTGAACCTCGCCTCGTCTGGCTAAAGCTGAATTGCCCGTCTCCATCGCAGCAAGCCATAAAGACCGGCCATCAGCAAGCCGGCCAAGCCGATCGCGGGAAACGGGCTGGCTGTCTTAGGCAGCGCCGCCGGTGCTGGCTCAGGAGCCGGGGCTGGAGCCGGAGCAGCTTCCGCGACCTGTGCGGGCGGCTGCGCCGCCGGAGCTGGGGCCGGCGGAGCTGGCGTTGCCGCCACCGGTACCGGCGCGGGCGCGGGCGGCGGGGTCCAAGCCTGCACCTCAGTGGACGCCATCAGCATCGCGGGATGCTTTGGATAAGGAAACTCCTCCCCATAGCTGTCACCCGGATAGTACCAATCGCGCAGCGCCCTGGCAGTTCCGGGCGGCGTCTCCCAAAAGGTGAATGTCGACTTGGCTGCCGGATGCACCCGATAGGCCGGAATCGCGATTACGGTGTCAACGACGTGAGTCTGCTTGCCGTCAAGAATCTCTACCGTATTCCGGTCCGTATACATGTTCGCATGTCCGTTGAGCAGCATGAACACATACGTGCCGGGCTGCAGAAGCCGGTCCGTAACCTGCATGGGCTCGTTCACGGTGATAACGGTTCGCTTGGTATATTCATCCGCATTAGCATGGGGCGCTCCCAGTACGAGCGCGACCCCGGCGCCGCAGAGTGCAGTAACTACCACTCGCATTTGTGCTAGTGATTTTAGTCTCATGATAATCCTGGATCCTTTCCTGCTTAAAGACCTTTCATCGACTCTCCTGACCAGATCGCTTCCTCGAATCATGCTGGAGGCCTATAAGCGATCCAGCCCACCAATTACCGGGCATCTAATCTTCCACTCCGCAAATCCTTATCCATCAAAGCCGACAATCCTCGCGCAAACCCTGGGACTGTAATCTTTTCACGCGGGGATGTGACGGATAGAACATAAGCGGCGTCCCTTGTTGCGCCGTTCCTCCTGTTAAATGCCCCTCATATCAATCCAGACGACGGACGCCGGATTACGGTTACCCATACAGGCGCGCACAGTGTGCCGGAAGGCACATTACAGGGAAGCAATAAGGTGATTTACTTTAGACTTAGATCGACTGTCTTAGCTGTAAGTGAACAGTTGTTAACCACGGAACAGTTGTTACCGCAGGTTAGTTCCCGGAGTAACTGACCGCGACGAAGCTGCCCGGTTGTGCCGGGCTGTGCGCGCTCGCGTGGAGCTGGTGGCGTGCCCGTGAACACCGGTGCCGCCTGAGGTATATTCGAGAGTGATGCAACGCGCGGCGCTGCTGTTGGCCTGTTGCGCGTGCCTGGGCGCGCAACCGGCGGCCATCGAAGGCGTAGTCGTCAACCAGGCGACCGGAGAGCCCATGGCCGGCGTGCACGTCCGGTTTACCAGCGTCGCGTCGTCTGCCGACCGCCAGGCGTACGGCGCCATGAGCGATCGCGCGGGCCACTTCTCCATTGCGAGCTTGCCCGCCGGAACTTACATCGCCGAAGGCGAACAGCGCGGCTTCTTCTGCATGCCGCCGAAGGGCGGTGCGCGAATTCCGCATGCGTGGCTCAAGGCGGGCCAGCAGCTCTCGGATTTCAAAATCGAGATGGCCCAGGAGGCCACCATTTCCGGCCAGGTGCTGGACGACAACGGCGACCCGGTGCAAGCGAATGTTCGCGCGATGGCCGAACCTGAGTGGGCGATGAACTACGGCCGCTTCAGCAGCAGCGATGAGCGCGGCGAGTTCCAGATTAGGGTCGCGCCGGGGAAGTATTATATCGTCGCGTCACCGTGGAACGGCGGGGGCCGGTTGCCGGAGATACGCACCGACGGAACTGCCGGCGCGACCTACGGAGAAACCTATTATCCTGGCGCGGCAGCCAAAGCAAAAGCGGTGCCGGTGCAGGTAGCGCCGGGCGCCGAGCTTACCGGCGTCGATATCCATCTGGTGCGGCAGCCGCGCGGCCTCAGCATCAGCGGCGTGGTCAGCGGTGCGCCGGATGGGTCTGGCGGTAGCCTGGTCATGCTCCTGCAAGAGGGAGAAGAACCATGGCACATTAACGTGACCAACACCGCCGGCATCGGCCCCGACGGGCATTTCCAGTTGCCCAACTTGCAGCCGGGCGCATATCGGATATACGCTCTGAACTCGTCAGGCAAGACCGTTCTCTACAGTCTGCCAGTGGATCTGCGTCTGGAGGGAGGCGACGTGACCGGCGTGAACCTGGCGCTGGCGCCGGGCGGAGAGATGACCGGAAAACTGGAGATCGTGGGCAGCCCGGGCACGGAAAAACTCTCGGTCAGCCTGGAGTCCATGCAAACGGGCCTTATTGGATTGTCGGCTGCTTTCGGGGACGTGACGCCTGCCGCGGAGACGGATCAAAGTGGCGCCTTCCGCATCGGTGGCGTCGCGCCGGGCCGTTACCGGCTACAGGTAAAGCCGATGCCGGAAAACGCGTATCTGAAATCGGTGCGCCTGGATGGCGTGGAGGTGCCTGACGGCAAGTTGGATCTTTCGCGCGGCGCGCAAGGGTCGTCGTTGCGGATCGTGGTCAGCCGCAACGGCGGTCAGATTTCGGGCAAGCTGCTGGACAAGAGCGGCGAAGCGGTTGGCGCCATGCCGGTGATGGTGCTTCTGGTCGCGGATCCGAAGGATATCGATTTCGAGCGCTCCTCCAACAAGATGGTCGAGGATGGGACATACCGGTTTCAGGGGATCCGCCCCGGCAAATACCGGCTGCTGGCGTTCGACCAGTTCATGCTCGGTGGGAATCCTGAGTATCGGGAAGCGATTATGAAGCTCGCCGCGGCGGCCGAGGAAATCGAGATCAAAGAAGGCGACCGCAAAGTGAAGGACCTGAAGCTGATGGTGAGGGAGGACGCCGATGCGAAGCCTCGCCAATAGCCTTCGGCGTGGCGCCATTCGATGCCATGCCCGCGCGCTGATTCTCCTGCTGGCGATCTCCGCCGCGCCGTTCGCCCAGACCGCGCCGCCCGCCGGCCAAAACTCCGCCAGCGTGGAAGGCGTGGTGGTCAATGCCGTCACGGGCGATCCGTTGCAGCGGGCGCACGTGACGCTATTCAACTTCTCCAGGAGCGCCCAACGAGGCTACGGCGCAATGACCACGGCGGAAGGCAAGTTCTCCATCACCGGTTTACCTGAAGGCGGCTACAATATTTCGGCCAAGCGGCTGGGCTTCATTTCCAACCAGCGCGGCCCCAACGGGTTCACGCTGAAAGCGGGCGACCGCAAGGACGATCTGACTCTGAAGCTGACGCCGACCGGCGCCATTTCCGGCACAGTGGTGGATGCAGACGGCGAACCGGTAGAGAACTGCACCGTCGTTGCCGTATCCGGCCGCGGCGGACCGAATTCGACATCCGACGCGCAGGGACGGTTTCGCATTGGCGCGCTTACGCCCGGCAAATACCGGATTAAAGCCACGCCCGAGGAGCCGCAGACGCCACCCGAAATCCGCACCGATGGCACCGTGGAGGTGCATTACAGCGAAACTTATTACCCGAGCGTGCTTGATGCCGCCAGCGCCGCCACCATCGACGTCGCGCCTGGGGCCGAAGCCAGCGGTAATGAGATTCGCCTGGTGCGCACGCCCATCGTGCGGGTCAGCGGCAAGGTGACGGGCATCCCGCAAGGCGCCGAAAACGTCTATTTGTCAGTCGGACGGCCGTCCACCAGAAACTACGGCATGGGCTGGAGCTTCAACACGAATGGCGCCTGGAGCAGCGGCGCCCAGGTGAAAAAGGACGGAACTTTCGCTGTCTGGCGGCTGGCGCCCGGCCCTTATCGCATCGGCGCCCAATGGAATAGCCCCACCGGCCAAAGCGCGGCGGCGCTGCCGGTAGAAGTGGTGGTGGGCGACACGAACATTGACGGCGTCGAATTGCGCATAATTCCGGCTGCCGACATCGCAGGTCAGGTCCAATACGAAGACGCCGATGCCAGGCCGCCCGCTGCGGCCGGAGAAACGCAACGCGCACGCCGCAACACGCCGCAGGTGTTTCTGGAAGGGATCGATGGATCTGGCGGGAACACATTCGCAGGCGTCGACGAAGCCGGCGCGTTCACCATACAGAGAGTGCTGCCAGGCCGGTATCACGTGAGGTGGAACGGCGGCCAAGGGTATGTAAGATCGATGCTGCTGGGATCCACCGAGATTGCCGGCGACATCCTCGATCTCAGCGGCGGCGCGGCCGGCGCCGCCCTCACCATCCTCATCAGCACGCAGTTCGGTTCCGTCTCCGGAACAGTGCAGTCCGACGGAGCATCCACTGCCGGCCTGCAGGTGGTGCTGCTGCCGGATAGCAAGGAATCGGGCGGCGGAATGGGGTTCCAGTTCGGCCATATCGGCGCCGATGGAAGCTACTTCTTCGGTTCCGTGGTCCCGGGCACTTACAAGCTGGCTGCGATTGCGCGGGACGATTTCAACGCGATCATGCAGGGCGGTGAAGAGTGGGACGCATATGCATCGGTGACCGAGACCGTGACCATAGGCGCCGGTGACAAGGCCACCCAGGACCTGAGGATTCTCGCGCGCCAGTAGGGCCGACGGAAAGGCCGCGCCACGGCGACGGGGCCGATCCTCGCGGGCGGTTTCGGGTTCGCCGTGTGCTAGAATCTTCTCGGCGTGGCTGGCCCCGCAACGGCTTGCACCGCGCGTGGGCTCGACTCTTCACCGAACCGCCGATTACGGCCAACCCACAAGGTGCCGCAACCCATGATCCTGTTTTTCTGTTTTTTCTTTCTTTCCGGGTTTTGCAGCTTGGTCTACCAGGTGGTGTGGTTGCGCGTCGCGATGGCCGGCTTCGGCGTAACCACGCCGCTCATTTCCATTGTTCTTTCCATCTTCATGGCCGGTCTGGCGTTCGGAAGTTGGGCCGGGGGCAAGCTGGTAAAGGGCCTGGAGCGCAAGCCCGCCCGTTTTTTCCTTGCCCTGTACGGCGGGGTGGAGCTTCTCATCGGGGTTTCTGGCGTAGTAGTGTCTCCCCTGCTCCGACTGGGGCACGTGTTGTTTGGGGTGCAAACGGCGTGGAATTCGACGGCCTGTTATCTGGTCTCGGCGGGCTGGATCGGGCTGGTGATGCTGCCTTTCTGCACCTTGATGGGCGCCACTTTCCCGGTGGCTATGGCCGGCATCCGGGCCGCCTTTCCGGAGCATTCCTCGCGCTCGTTCAGCTATCTGTACGTGGCTAACGTGGTAGGGGCCACGGCGGGGGTAATGGCTTCAGCCTTCATACTCATCGAACTGCTGGGCTTCGCGAGGACGCAGTGGACCGCGGCGGCATTGAATGCACTGATCGCTAGCGGCGCCTTCGTGGCCTCGAGACGTTTTGCTTCCGCCGGTAGTGCCATGCCACCGCCGGCACCCGTGCCGGTACCCGCCGCAGCCCCCGTTTCCGGCGACGTCATGGTGCTGCCGCTCCTGTTTACGACCGGCTTGGTCAGCTTGGCGATGGAGGTGGTGTGGACACGGCAGTTTATCCCATTTCTGGGTCCCGTGGTCTACTCGTTTGCCGCCATGCTGGCCGTGTACCTGGCCGCCACGGCCTTGGGTAGCCGGGCCTACCGTGTCACGGTTCATCGCCTCGGCAGCGCCCACATCATCGCCTGGAACCGGGTGGTGCTTGTGGCCGGCGCCTTCGCCTTGCTTCCGCTGCTCGCGGCGGATCCGCGTCTGATTCAAAGCCAGGCTTGGTTTTTGACGTTCGGCAGCCTGCGGGTGGCCGCGGGCATTGGGCCGTTCTGCGCCGCTCTCGGCTTTCTGACGCCGATGCTGGTGGACCGCTGGTCGGGAGGGGATCCGAACCGCGCGGGCAGAGCGTACGCCGTCAACGCCATCGGCTGCATCGCCGGGCCGCTCCTGGCCGGCTTTCTGCTATTACCGAACTTGGGCGAGCGGTGGACGCTGATTCTTCTGGCGCTGCCGTTGTTTGCCTTCGGCTTTTCGCGCCGGGGCGCCGGCTCGGCAGCCGCGCCTCAGCGGCGGCCTGTCCCGCTTATCGCCCTGGCGCTCGGCGCTGCCCTGTTGCTGGTGGCTGTCACCAGGGACTTCGAAACCTTTTTCCCTGGGGCCCGTGTTCGCCGCGACCACACGGCGACGGTGATCGCCGCCGGCTCGGGTATGAATAAGCACTTGTTGGTGAATGGCATCGGCATGACCGCGCTGACGCCGATCACGAAAATGATGGCGCATCTCCCGTTGGCGTCCTTGCCGGAGCCGCCGCGCCGGACCTTGGTCCTCTGCTTTGGAATGGGGACCTCGTTCCGCTCCGCGCTCTCCTGGGGCACCCCCGTAACGGTGGTCGAGTTGGTGCCGAGCGTGCCCTCTTTGTTCGGTTACTTTCACCATGATGGCGACGAGTTGCTGCGATCTCCCCGCGCTACTGTGGTGATCGACGATGCCCGGCGATTCCTCGAACGCACCCGGGACACCTTCGATGCCATCATCATCGATCCTCCCCCGCCCATCGAAGCTGCCGGAACCAGCTTGCTGTATTCCACTGAGTTCTACCGCGTGCTCGCCCGCCGGCTGGCTCCCGGAGGTATCCTGCAACAGTGGCTGCCCAGGCCGGAGCCGGCGGTGGCCTCGTCATTCGCGCAGGCGCTGCGGCAGAGTTTCCCTGTGGTTCGCTGTTTCGGCTCGGCACCGGAATATGGTTTCCATTTTCTGGCCAGCTTCTCGCCCATCGAGAAACGTACCGCCGCCGAGCTCGCCGCGCGCGTTCCTCCCGCCGCGGCGCGCGACTTGCTCGAGTGGGGCCCGGAGTCCACTGTCGAAGCGGAGTTTCAAGCCGTGCTCCGCAGTGAATTGCCGCTGGAGCGGTTGATCGCCCTCGACCCCGGGGTGCACGTGCTCACCGACGACCGTCCGGTCAACGAATACTACCTCCTGCGCCGGATCGGGAAACCGGCACTGTAGTTCGCCCCGTCCGGTGGAAAGGCTAGAAAGGCGTCGCCGCCCGCGTTCCGGTACACCGTTACCGCTCGCGCGCCACGTCGCGATAAATATCGAGCACCTGGTGGGCTGAGCGCTCCCAACTGAAGCGGGCCGCCTGGACGCGGCCGCGGCGGATCAACTCCGCCCGCAGCGGCTCGTCGGTCAACACGTCGCGAATGCCGCGCGCGATATCGAATACGTTTCCGGGGTTGACCAACATGGCTGCGTCGCCCGCCACTTCCGGCAGAGAGCTAACGTTGGAGGTGACCACCGGGGTGCCGCAGGCCATCGCCTCCAGCGGCGGCAAGCCGAAACCTTCATGGCGCGAGGGGAAAACGAACGCCACCGCCGCTTCGTAGAAACAGCGCAGGGTCTCGAACGGCACGAAGCCCAGGAAACGCACGGCATGCTCCATCTTGCTCTTGAGCACGGCCTGCCGCACCGCGGGATATTCGGAGATCGTGTCGCCGATAATCACCAGGCGCAGGTCGCTGTAAACCGGGTGCGCCGCCAGTTGCTCGCGCAGCACGGCGAAAGCTTCCACCAGGCGCGGGATGTTCTTGTGATGGCGGATGGCGCCGGCATACAACAGGAACGGACGGTCGATCTGGTAACGCTCCATGATGCGGCGGCGCTCTTCTTCGCCCTCGGCCGGGTCGCGCCCCAGAAAGCCCGGGTCGGGCGCGTTGTACACCCGCGTGATGCGGCCGGGTGGCACGCCCATCAGGTTCGCGACGTCGCGCTTGGTAGCCTCCGAAACCGCGATCACGCGGTTGGCGCGCGCCAAGCCGCGGCGAAAACGGAAGCGGCGCAGCAGCATGTGCGCGGCGGAAATCGTCTTCTCTCCGTAATAGAGGTTCACCATGTCGTGAACCGTCACCACATACGGCCGGATCATCAGCAGCGGCACCCGGTTCAACGGAATGTGCACCAGGTCCGGCTTCAGGCTCCGCAGATACATGGGAAACCGCAGGTGATCTAGGTAAGAATGATCGTCCCCCGCGTAGACCGTAATGCGGAAGTTGTCCGGCAGCGCGCCCCATGCGCGCACTTCACCCGGACCCGTGACCACTGTGTAGCGGTTCGCCGTGTCGATCCGGCTGAGCGCGTGTACCAGGCTTCGGATGTAGGTGCCGATGCCGAAGTCCCGCATCCGCCGCCCATCGATAACGATGTCCAGCGCCATGACTGGAAAGTTGCGGCCCCAAAAGGGCCTACCCCACTTGTACCGCGCTATCCTGCAGCGTGGCGGAGTTCTCCGCCGGTTTCCGCTTCTTCCACTGGTACAGCGGGAAGCGCCTCGTCAGCGCCTCCACTTTTTGCCGCACGCGCGCGATGGTCTCTTCATTGTCGATGTGCCCCAGCACTTCGCCGATGAGCGCGCCGACCTCGTTCATCTCGGCCTCGCCGAAACCGCGCGTGGTCGCTGCCGGCGAGCCCAGCCGGATGCCGCTGGGGTTCATGGGAGGATTGGTGTCGAACGGAATCGCGTTCTTGTTCACCGTGATGCGCGCGCGGTCCAGCGTCTTCTCCGCCTCCTTGCCGCGCACGCCCTTGCTGAAAACATCCACCAGCATCAAGTGCGTGTCGGTGCCGCCTGAGACGACGCGGAAACCGGCCTCCTGGATGCTCCGGGCCAGCGCGCGGGCGTTGGCCAGCACGCGCTTCTGGTATTCCACGAACTCCGGCTGCATGGCCTCGTGCAGGCAGACGGCCTTGGCGGCTATCACGTGAATCAGCGGTCCCCCTTGCAGGCCTGGGAAAACCACTTTGTCGATGGCGGCGGCGAACTTCTCCTTGCAAAGTATCATCCCGGCGCGGGGCCCGCGCAGCGTCTTGTGCGTGGTCGAAGTCACAATGTCGGCCCACTGGCACGGGTTGGGATGCAGACCCGCCGCCACCAGGCCCGCAATGTGCGCCATGTCCACCAGGAAGATCGCTCCCACCGCGTCCGCGATCTGGCGGAAGCGCGCGAAATCGAGCGTCCGCGGATACGCGCTCGCCCCAGCGATGATCATCTTCGGCTTGTGCTCGAGTGCCAGCCGCTCCACCTCGTCGTAATCGATGCGCTCGTCTTCTTTGCGCACGCTATAAGGCACCACGTGGTATGTCTTGCCGGAAAAATTGAGCGGATGGCCGTGTGTCAGGTGGCCGCCGTGCGCCAGGTTCAAACCCATGATGGTGTCGCCGGCCGTCAGCACTGCGGCATACGCCGCCTGGTTGGCCTGCGAGCCGGAGTGCGGCTGCACGTTGGCGTGCTCGGCGCCGAATAATTTCTTGGCGCGGTCGCGGGCCAGGTTCTCGACCATATCGGCGTACTCGCATCCGCCGTAATAGCGTTTGCCGGGATAGCCTTCGGCGTACTTGTTGGTGAACACGCTGGCCGTGGCTTCGAGCACCGCCTCCGAAGTGAAGTTCTCGCTCGCGATCAGCTCGATCTGCGCGTCCTGCCGGTCCACCTCCCGTTGGATCGCTCGATCCACCTCCGGGTCTACTTCGGCCAGAGGCCGTTTCATTTGTTGTGCTGGCGTCATGAAAGTCGAAATCCTCCGTCGGGGAACGTTTTGCTTACGGCCGGACACTTCCGGACAAATGTTCCATCTGCGCGATCTTGGCCACACGGCGCGCGTGGCGTCCGCCGGCAAAATCGGTGTGCAGAAATATTCCTGTCATTTTCCACGCCTGGTCCTCGTCCACATATCGGGCGCCCAGGGTCAAAACGTTGGCATCGTTGTGCTCGCGCGTCAGCCGCACTTCGTCTTCGGAAACGGCCGGCGCCGCGCGCACGCCCGCAATCTTATTTGCCGCGATGGCCATGCCGATGCCGGTGGAACAGACCAGGATGCCGCGGTCGGCGCGCCCCGCTGCAACTTCGCGCCCCACCGGCTGCGCGTAATCCGGATAATCGCACGATTCCGCGCTCGCGGGTCCAAAATCCACTACTTCGTGACCGTCTGCGGCCAGCGTCTGCCGCAGTTTTTCTTTCAAGACAAATCCGGCGTGATCCGCGGCAATGGCGATTCTCATTGGGAAAGACTTCAATTTTACCATGCTAAGATCAGGATTTACCCCTCTAAAACTATGCTCTGGAGCAAGGTGTTTATTCCCACGCTGCGCGAGGTGCCCGCCGAGGCCGAAGTTGCCAGCCATCAGTTGCTGTTGCGCGCCGGATACATCCGCCAGCTCTCCGCCGGCATTTACAGCTTCCTGTTTCTGGCGCAGCGTTCGCTGCTAAAGATCCAGAACATTGTGCGCCAGGAAATGGACGCCATGGGCGCGCAGGAATTTTCCTGCCCTGCCCTGAATCCGGCCGAAGTGTGGCAGGAATCCGGCCGCTGGGACGTGATGGGAGACAACCTGTTCCGCTTCAAGGACCGCTTCGGGCGCGACATGTGCCTGGCCATGACGCATGAGGAAGTCATGACCACCATCGCCCGCGGCGAACTGCGCAGCTACAAACAGCTTCCTCAGATCTGGTACCAGATGCAGACCAAGTTCCGCGATGAGCCACGTCCCAAATCGGGCCTGTTGCGCGTTCGCGAGTTCATGATGAAGGATTCCTACACCTTCGACATGGATCAGGCCGGCTTGGATGCGGCTTACGACAAGCACTACCAGACGTACTGCCGCATCTTCGACCGTTGCGGCCTCGAGTATATGGCTGTGGAAGCCCACTCGGGCGCCATGGGCGGCAGCCAGTCGCACGAATTCATGGTCCCGTCGGATGCCGGTGAGGACTTCGTGGCCCGCTGCTCGGGCTGCGGCTATTCCGCCAACCTGGAAAAAGCCGCTTCCGTTCCCACCGCGCCGGCCGCAGCCGACCCTGCCGGCGACCTCAGCCCGGAAGAGTTCCACACGCCCGGCCGCAAGACCATCGCCGAAGTAGCTGCCTTCACGGGCTTGCCCGAGACCTCGCAGATGAAAAGCCTGGTGGTGGTGGCCGATGGTGAGCCGGCGCTCGTCCTCTTGCGCGGCGACCACCAGTTGAGCCAGACCAAGGCGGGCGCCATCCTGAACGACCCCGAGTTCCGCCCCGCGCATCCGGAGGAAATCCGCCAGTGGTTCGGCGCCGACGCCGGATCGCTTGGCCCCATCGGCGTCCACAACATGCCCATCTTCGCCGACAGTGCGCTTGCCGGGCGCCGCAACATGATCGCCGGTGCCAACAAGAACGATCGCCATTTGCGCCATGTGACGCTCGGCGAAGATTTCCAGGCCGAGCTGCGCGACCTGCGGCAGGTGGTCGCGGGCGACGCCTGCGCGCACTGCGGCGCCGCACTCACTGTGATCAAGTGCGTTGAAATCGGACACATTTTCAAGCTCGGCTACAAATATTCCGAGCCCATGGGGCTGCGCGTCCTCAACGCCGACGGCAAGGAAGTCACCCCCATCATGGGCTCCTACGGCATCGGCATTGGGCGCATCCTCAGCGGCGTCATCGAGCTCAATCACGACAAAGACGGCATAGTGCTGCCGCCTTCGATTGCGCCCTTCGAGCTGATCGTGACGCCCGCCAACAACGCCGACGCGGCGCAAATGCAAACCGCACAGCGCATTCACCAGGAATGCCTGGCACTGGGCATCGACACCTTGCTCGACGACCGCGATGAGCGGCCCGGCGTGAAGTTCAAGGACGCGGATCTGATCGGCGTGCCCTTCCGCGTGGTGGTGGGCAAGAAGCTCGCTCAGGACAAAGTCGAGCTGGTGGAGCGCAAAACCCGCACCGCGACCGACGTTGCCTCTGGCGACGCCGCCCGCGCCGTCCTCAAACGCCTCGGCCGTTGAGTTTCGCGAGGCTCGCGCCCCGTAATATGGCTGGCGTAAACTGCTTCCGAGGCGATGTTCGCGGCATGGACTTGTTGCCGCGTTGGGCCTGGTGACGCAGCCCCGCAATGGAGGGTAACTCGCACTAGCCCGGAAGGGCTAGCATTACCCAGTTGTCACAACTGGTAACATGACGTTTGCGAACTCGGCTTGTCTGCGCCAAACCCGTGCGGCACATCTTGAGTAACCTCTTCTCTCTCTCAGGCATCTTATTGTAAAGATTGTGCGTAAAATGGAAGGATCGGGATAAAGAATGAAGATTGCGGTTCTAGGTGGTGACGGCTATTGTGGATGGGCGACGGCACTCTACTTGTCCCGTCGCGGCCACTCAGTGGCAATTGTCGATAATTTTCTTCGCCGGCAGTGGGACCGCGACCTGGAAGTCGAAACGCTCACTCCGATCCGCCCCTTGGCCGAGCGCGTCGAAATGTGGACGCGGCTCACCGGCAACCCGATCGAAATCTTCGAGGGCGACGTCACCGATTACGAGTTTCTTTCCGCCACCGTCCGTGAGTTTCAGCCGGAAGCCCTGGTGCACTTTGCCGAACAGCGCTCCGCGCCGTATTCGATGATCGATCGCGAGCACGCCGTGTTTACCCAGTCGAATAACGTGTTGGGCACATTGAACGTGTTGTTCGCGATCAAAGAGTTCCAGCCCGAATGCCACCTGGTGAAACTGGGCACCATGGGGGAGTACGGCACGCCCAATATCGATATCGAAGAGGGCTACATCGCCATCGAGCACAACGGCCGCAAGGACGTTCTGCCATTCCCCAAGCAGGCAGGCTCCTTTTATCATCTGTCGAAGGTGCACGACAGCCACAATATGCTGTTCACCTGCCGCATTTGGGGACTGCGCGCCACCGACCTCAACCAGGGCGTGGTGTATGGAACCGTGACCGACGAGACGGCGCTCGACGAAACGCTCATCAATCGGTTCGATTACGACGAAGTCTTCGGCACCGTGCTCAACCGCTTCTGCGTGCAGGCCGCCGTCGGCTACCCGCTCACGGTTTACGGCAAGGGTGGGCAAACCCGCGGCTACCTCGACATTCGCGATACCGTCCGCTGCATCGAGCTGGCTTGTCTCAACCCGGCGGATAAGGGCGAGTGCCGCGTCTTTAACCAGTTCACCGAGCAGTTCTCCGTGCTGGAGCTGGCGCGCATGGTGCAAGCGGCCGGTCGGAAGCTTTCACTCGCCGTCGATGTCCAGCACTTGCCGGACCCGCGCGTCGAGGCCGAACAGCATTATTACAATGCCCGCCACTCCAAGCTGACCGACCTCGGCCTCAAGCCGCACCTGCTTTCCGAGTCGTTGCTCGATTCGCTGATGAACATCGCGATCCGCTACCGCGAGCGTATTGACGAATCGGTCTTCCTGCCGCGAGTCAACTGGCGCGAGCCGGTCAACCGCCGTCAGTCGGACAAGGATAAGCTTCTTCTCACCGCCGGCGTGCTGGAACCGTAGCTCTCACTCACCCGTAACGTAACGGGCTGCAAAGCGGGGACTGAGCTGCAAAGCGGGGACTGGCTCGAATTTCGCCGCCTTTGCGAAACTTCGTGCCTGTACCCGGTTTGCCGTTTAGCAGATCGTGCCGCACCCCATGCGCGGCGCGCCGCATCAACCAGCCTTCCCACCTGCGTTCATAGAACGTGCGGCGCCGCAGTCACAAGTTCCTGGAACTCCGGCATGTTGCGCAGCACGGCAAAATCGGAGTCTTCCGACCACGGCGCCTTCCGGTCTTTGTAGCCTTCCTCGAGAGACTTCCGCAGGTATTGAATCGCCAGTTCGTTGCGTCCTTGCCGGGCGTAGAGCTTGGCCATGTCGAAGTGAAATCGCGCGCGCTCCTCCACATCGCGTTCTTCCAAAATCTGCCCAAAAGCGCCGCGGTTTTCGAATACGTTCGGATCCAGCCGCAGCGCGGTCTGAAAGCTGAGATTGGCCTTCTCATAGTTCTTGCGCGCGAACCATGCCATCCCCAGATTCATGTGAACCGAAGCCGTACGTGCTGTATCGCTTCCCTCCATCCTGAGTGCCTTGTGGTACCAGGAGATCGCGTGGCGAAAATTCTTCCGCGAGTATTCGATGGTGCCCAGATTGTTGGCCGCCTCCATATAATCGGGTCTCAGGCGGAGAGCCGCCAGATACTCTTTCCGGGCCTTCTCCACTTGTCCCCACTGATGGTAGGCGATGCCCATTCTATTGCGCAGCGTAGCGTCGTTCGACGGCCCTTGGGCGTAGCACTCCACGGCCTCGCGGTAGTTTCTATGCAGCATGTTGATGTCGCCCATTTCCTCGGGAGTCGCGTCGTACCGGGGGAGCGGCGGGCGACAAGACGGTTATATCCGGCGCGGTCGCCGCAGTTTGCACAGGTGCAGGCGTCGCAGCCCGGCTCGCCGGCAGCCCGCTATCTTGTGCTTTCGCGATTTGGCCCAATGCCGCGATTTCAAGCAGCGCGAGGAACGCCCATATCAGCCTCGCCGCTGTCCTGCGCCCTGGCGCGCCGCGCCCGTACCAAACCGATATTGACGCCCCGCAATATGCCGATTTCTTCATTGCGAAGACCTCCCTCGAGTGAAAGGCGGGGAATCGCCGGGGCGATGGGCGCCCCCCGATGAGAGCCACCCTCCGCCCCGTGGGAAACGTCGGCCGTGCCGACAAGCGAATTCCCCTTTGTACAAAGCATACTTCTAAGTTGTACGATTGGTAGAGCCATATTGCTGAGTTTCTTTGGACCATTGAAGGTCGCGTGGATACAGGATCAACTCTCGGTTCTTAAAGCGGATGTGGCTTGCGGGGAGGTTCGGGATCTCCGGGCCATACCCCATGGGGCATCCTGGAGCGATCTGGCGATGCTCCAAACCGCGCCCGCCAGCGCCGACGCCACGAACAGCATCGTCCATTGCAGACGGCTCCCAGGCGCCGAGGCCACACCCGGAATGTGAACCAGGAGCACGAACAGACTGATCATGATCGCCTCCATAGTCGCCGCCAGGCGGGGCAGCACCGCGAAGAGTATAGCCAGACCAGCGGCGAAATGCCCCGCCCCGGTCAGGTACGCAAAGCCCAACCGCTCGGGGAGCCATGCCGGCACCATGCCGGCCGTCCCCGCCGCATACACAAAGTGCGAGAGGCCTAACACCAGGCAGGCGGCCCCGAACAGGAACCTGGCGACGCGCGCACCGCGGCTGCCGGCGATGAACTTCATGCGCGACCTGTCGGCCGATCCGGCCAGCGAGGCGAAAAGCATCCACCCTCCGGTCGTCAGCACAGTGCTCTCGCTCAGGCCCAGCCACATACCCACATTTCCGGGATCCGCAGCCACGCGCGGGACTTGCAGCACCAGTACCCAGCTCAGCATGTAGCTCGCCATCACCAGCGCGGAGCGCCCGGCGGTGCGCTTTACCAGCATGCCCATGCCGCCCGCCAGCAGGAGCATGCCAGAGGCGCGAGCGAGACTCTCCCGCCAGGGCACCCATGCCGGGACGGGCTGCCACACCAACGCGAAATCGCCGGAGATCAGGCTGAGAACGCCCAGGCCCGCCAGACCGCCGGCAAACAGCAAGTGACCCGGCCCTATCACACGCATCTTGACGCCTCCTCGACTGTTCTTCGAATCATTCCAGCGCTTGAACCTCGTCTAAGAGGCTTCCCAGCTTGAGAAAACGCGCCCGCGGTTTTCTTGTCTTCGACAGTCATAGCTGCTCAGATGCGGCCCCGACAGGCGCCACTTTCGCAGCATATCGTCTGACTTGGTACCATGAGTAGGGCCATATTGCGAGATTCTTTTGGACCACCTGCAGGGAGGCCGGATCCATGCCTAAAGGCGTCAGCTCTCTGGAACTCACACTCAACGAGCGTCCTCCGCATGTTGCGCTGACACGTTGGCTTCACGAAGAATTGCGCCGCGCTGTTCTCGACGGCCGCCTACGGCCTGGCATGCGCCTTCCTGCCACGCGGGATTTCGCGGACCAGTACAAAGTCTCCCGGGGAACCGCGGTCACCGTCTTTGAGCAACTGCTGAGTGAAGGCTACTTGCGTAGCCAGGTTGGCGCCGGCACCTGGATCAATGAACGGTTGCCCCAGAATCTCTTCAGCGCCAGGAAGTCGCCCGTGGCCGTCTGGAGCCGCCCGGCGCGTTTGACCCGGTTAACCTTCCCGCACCCGGCCCGCCCCTTCCGTGCCCATGAACCCGCCCTCGCGGAGTTCCCCGTTGAGGTCTGGGCGCGCGTGGCAAGCCGCCGTCTGCGACGCGTCTCTTCCTCCCTGCTGGCGGGCGGTGACGCTCGCGGCTACGGGCCATTATGCGCCGCCATTGCCGAGTATCTGGGCTCGTCGCGTGGCGTGAACTGTTCCCCGGAGCGGATCGTGATCGTGTCCGGCGTCCAGCAGGCGCTCGACCTGCTCGCCCGTTTACTGCTCAAGCCGGGCGATCCGGTCTGGGTGGAGGATCCCGGATACTTCGGAGCAGTCACGGCCTTCAACAATGTGGGCGCCCGGATTGTCCCCGTGCCGGTGGACGAACACGGTATCTCGGTTTCCAGGGGCCAGCAGTTGTGCGCACGCGCCAAGGGTGCCTACCTCACCCCGGCTCACCAATTCCCGCTGGGAATGACCATGCCGCTCGAGCGGCGTCTCGCCATCCTTCGCTGGGCCCACGATGCCAGGGCGTTCCTGATTGAAGACGACTATGACAGCGAGTTCCGCTTTGAAGGGCGGCCGGTGTCTTCGCTCCAGGGCCTGGACAAAGGCGAGAGCGTGATTCTACTCGGCACCTTTAACAAGCTTCTGTTTCCTTCCTTGCGTCTGGGTTACGTGGTCCTGCCTCCGGCCCTGGTAGACCCCTTCCTCTCTTTCCGCTATGGCACTGATCTGCATCCTTCGGGCCTCGACCAAGCCATCCTTTGCGATTTCATCGCCGAGGGGCACATGGGACGCCACATCCGTCGCATGCGCGAGCTCTATGCCGGCCGGCTGGCTGCCCTCCAGGCCGGAGGCCGGCGATATCTGGGAGGACTGCTCGATATCTCCCCCATCCAGGTGGGACTCTACACAGCCGGTTTCCTTCGCAATGGCATGACTTCCGGGGAAGCGGAGACCGGGCGGCGGCCCAAGGAATCGAATCCATGGCGCTCGACCGCTTCACGCTGAAGCGCAAGGATGTTCACGGCCTGTTGCTGGGCTTCGCCGCGTTCGATGAGCGCCAGATTCGCCGCGGTCTCGAAAGCCTGGCCGCCGCGCTGGATAAAAGGCAAGGCAAAGCCGCCAGTTGAAAGAAAATCTCAGCTCGCAGCAACGGCCGAAAAGTGGCCAATACCAGTTACCATCTTGGTCTGGTCATGCACTTCCGTGGATAAGTAGATAACAACGATGGAGCCTTCCAACAACGGCGGCGGCGCACGCGGGCGCCAAACACCGCGCGTCCCTCTATCTGATCGTCCTGCTGGTGGCCGCCGCGGTCTATTGCGGCACCATGATTTCGCCGCCCTCGTTGATGGACGATGTGGACGCAGTGGAGGCCCAGATTGCGAACAACATGGTGCGGTCGGGCGACTGGGTGACGGCGCACATCGATGGCATCCCATTCCTGGAAAAGGCGCCGCTCATCTACTGGCTGATCGGCGGCTGTTTCAAGCTCTTCGGCACATACGATTGGGTGGCGCGGATTCCGGTGGCGCTATCCGCGGTGCTGCTCTGCTGGCTCATCGCCGCGTTCGGCGGCTGGGCGTTCGGCCGCCGCGCCGGAACCCTGGCCGGCGTGGTGATGGCCACCTCGGTGGGCCTTTTCCTGTTCACCCGCATCCTGATTCCGGACGTGATGCTGACCGCGACCGTCGCGCTCGCGATGTGGGCGTTTCTGCGCGCCCTGGACGAGCACGAGCCTCATCCTCGCCTCTGGGCCTTAGCCTTGGCCGCCAGCCTGGGCGTAGGCATGCTGCTCAAGAGCACCGTGGGGGTGCTGTTCCCGGTGGCGGCGGCTTTGATCTATCTGGGCTTCACCGGACAATTATTTTCGCGTACCGTGTGGAAGCGGCTGCATCCGTTTTCCGGCGCTGTGGTGGCGCTTCTCATCGCCGCCCCGTGGCATGTGCTGGCGACACTGCGCAATCCTCCGTATTTCGATTTCACGCTGCGCAGCATTCCCGGCCAATACCACGGCTTCCTGTGGTTTTATTTCATCAATGAGCAGGTGCTGCGTTTCCTGAATCTGCGCTACCCGCGCGATTACGACACCGTGCCGCTCGCCTACTTCTGGCTGTTTCATCTGCTCTGGCTGTTTCCCTGGAGCGTGTACTTCCCGGCGGTGGCGAAACTGCGGTTCCGCCCGGTGGATCGCGCCGGCCGCGCGCGCCTGCTGGCGCTTTGCTGGATCGGCTTTGTGCTCGTCTTCTTCAGTTTCTCCACCACCCAGGAGTATTACTCGATGCCGTGCTATCCGGCGCTGGCGTTGCTGCTGGGTGCAGCCATGGCCGGTGGCGGCGTTTGGGTCGAGCGCGGAACGCGCGTGCTCCGCGTGATGGCCGCAGCGGCGGGCACGTTGGCGCTGGCGTTGGCCTGGGTGGTGCGCAATACACCCACGCCGGGCGATATCTCGGTGGCACTTTCCCGCCATCCCGGCGCCTACAAGCTGTCCCTCGGGCACATGGAGGATCTCACACTTTCTTCGCTGGCTTATTTGCGGCTGCCCTTGGTGCTGGCCGGCGTGGCCTTTCTGCTGGGCGCGCTTCTCCCGTCTGCTGCTGGTACGCACCCGCCGTTTCGGTCGGGACATGGCCGCCTTCGTGGCGGCAGCCCTAATGATGGTCGTCTTCTTTCACGCCGCACGGCTGGCGATGGTGGCTTTCGACCCCTATTTGTCATCCCGCCCGCTGGCCGAAGCGCTGTTGCGCTCACCTAAAGGGACGCTTGTGGTCGAGGGCCACGACTTCCCGTTTTCTTCCGTGATCTTTTACGCCGACCGCTCCGCGCTGCTGTTGAATGGCCGCCGCCAGAACCTGGTGTACGGTTCCTACGCCCCGGGCGCGCCCAACGTATTCCTCGACGACGCTGGCTGGAAGGCGCGCTGGCTGCAAGCGGCGCGCTGCTACCTGGTGACCAAGGAAACCCAGCGGCCACGCTTCGAGCGCCTGGTGGGACCGGCCGCATTGCATGTGGTCGCTTCGAGCGGCGGCAAGCTGTTGCTATCGAACCAACCGTAACACCCGCGCCGGCCGCACGATCGCTTGTTCGAAAAAAGACCGCCGCAGCCGTAACGCCGGCGGTCTCTGCCGCCGGTTCTTCCTCTTTGTCTTTATTCCCCGCCGAAATCTACCTTAAGTGCTAAAATGCACACAGTAGATGTAAGTCTGGGGGGGATATGAACCTGGTTCGCTCCGCATGGGGATGGCTGCGCCGGCAAGTTGTGGAAGACGTTCCGGCGGCTGATGCTCCCTGTGAATTCGACTGCCGCAAGCCGCAATGCTACGTGGGCGAGTGGGAGAACTGCGAGCGGCGGCTGCAAAATGCCGCGGGGGAATTGATGCCAGCCCCAAGCCGCCCGGGTTCGGACCAGGCTCCGCCGAATCTCTAACCCGCGCCGCACCTCGAAATTCTTCGTTACCTTTCCGGGCTGTGCTGCGTCCAATCAGAACCATGTCGCTACTGTCTCGCACCTTGCTACCTTTTGTTCTGGCTGGATCTCTGTTCGCACAATATCCCGGACTGACGCTCCCGCCCAGTGGAAATAACCAGAAAGCCACCGTGACCCAATTCATCGGCCCGGTTCGGATCACCATCGATTATTCGAGCCCCGCCGTCCACGGGCCCAACGGCAAGCAGGACCGCCGCGGCCAGATCTGGGGCAAATTGGTGCCCTATGGTCTTTCAACTACCAGTTTCGGCAACGGAAAGCCCGATCCCTGGCGAGCCGGTGCCAACGAAAACACCGTGTTTACGGTCTCCGCCGACGTAACCATCGAGGGCCAGCCTTTGCCGGCGGGCCGCTATGGATTGTTCATGATCCCCGGCGAAGACACATGGACGGTGATCTTCTCCAAGGATTCCCGGGCTTGGGGCAGTTTCTTCTACGACCCCACTCACGACGCGCTCCGCGTCACCGTAAAACCCCACAAGAACGATTACCGCGAGTGGCTGACTTACGACTTCACCGCGCGCCGGCCCGAAGAGGCCACCGTCGAGTTGCAGTGGGAAGACCTCGCCGTGCCGTGGAACATCAAAGTTCCGAATATCAGTGACATCTATATCTCGCGCCTGCGCCAGGAGCTGACGACAGTGCCGGGGTTCAGCTATGAGGGCTACCTGGCCGCCGCTCAGTACTGCCTGCAAGCGGACAAGGACCTCGATCAGGCGCTGCAGTGGACCGATGCAGCCATCAGTATGCCGTTCATTGGCCAACAGAATTTCAACACCCTCAGCACCAAGGCCCAGATTCTGAGCAAGATGGGTCGCGAGGCGGAGGCCAAGCCCGTCATGCAGGCGGCCTTGCATTCCCCCACCGCTACGCCGTTCGACATTCACCAGTACGGACGCCAGCTTCTGAGTGAAAAGAAAATCGAGGAGGCCATGCAAGTCTTCCAATACAACGCCGAGCGCAATGGCGACGCCTGGCCGGTGCACGTCGGGCTGGCCCGCGGCTATGCCGCGATGGGCGATGTCAAGCAGGCCCTGGAGCAAGCCAGGAAGGCATTGCCGCAGGCCCCGGACGACCTGAATCGCAAGACCTTGGAGGCCATGATCGACGCCCTGAGCAAAGGCAACACCTCGGTCAATTAAGACTCGCTGGGCAGGTTTCAACCTGCCAATGCCCGCTTGCGCATAGCCGGCGCAACCAGTTGGGCCACCTGCACGTCCTGTACTAAGCATTACAATTCAGGAGGAGGTGTGATGGTGGCCCTTGACCTCGCCCCGCGTAGCGCCATGCTGGCGCTGCTTTCCCTGCTGATGGCGGCGCCGGCCGGGCTCTGCCAGACATATCCGGGGCAGTATCCCCCCGGGCAGTATCCTCCGGGACAGTACCCGCCCGGACCATACCCTTATCCAACTGACCCGACCATGCGCCTTCCCGGCGGCGTTCCCCTCAGCGTTCCGCCGCTTCAACTTCCCAAGCGCGGTTCAAAGGACGATAAACAGAGCGGTGACTCCACCAAAATGACCATCTTGGGAGTGGATGGCACGCTGCGCGAACTCCGTGAAAAGGACTTGTTTCTCGAAGCTTCCAAACACCTGTTGCGGTTCCGCATGCTCCCCAAAACCGACTTTAAGAATAAGGCCGGCGAACCCGTGCGCGATTCCTTGCTGAAGCCTGGCGATCAGCTTCAGGTCCAGGCAACCAAGATTGATCCGGAGACCGCCCTGCGGGTGGTGTTGATCCGCGCCGGAAATCCGGCCGAGCGCACCGCAGCCGAGCTTCCGTTCGACCACGATTCGGCGCAGACTCCGGTCGAGGGCGATATGCGGCCCGCCGGCACGATCGACGTCGCCAACTCCGAACCCGCTGCCAGCACAGGATCCGTGGAACCCGCTCCGGAAGCAGGCTCAACTCCTCCACGCCGCCCCGATCTGGAGCGTGACGAAGACTCCACCAAGCCCGCCCCCCGGTTATAAAGGCGGAATGAACGCCGTCGACCAGGTGATTACGGACGCGCGTCGCGCCGCCGAAGCTTTCATGGAAGACATCCCCAACTTCCTCGTCCGGCAGCAGACCACCCGGTACCATAGCTTCTCAAACGGGGCGCAGTGGCGGCCCGATGGCGTGGTGAGCGCGGATGTGGTCTGTGTGAACGACCAGGAGGAATATCACAACGTCCTCGTAGATGGAAAGCCGACCTCGAAACCGGTGGAGAAGACAGGCGCCTGGTCCACTGGCGAGTTTGTAACCACGCTCAGGACCCTCCTTTCGCCCGTAACCGACGCCGCGTTTGTTCGCCGCGGCGATGACAGGATCGTGGGGAGGGACGCGTACCGATACGATTTCAGTGTGCGCAAAGCCAACTCACGCTGGCGGATCGTCAACCCCGACGGCCACTCTGAAACGCCTGCTTACAACGGAACCGTGTGGATCGACAAGGACAGCCACCGCGTTCTGCGCATCGAGATGCGGACCAGTTCTATGCCGGCCGGCTTCACCTACGACAAAGCTGAATCCACGATCGATTACGATTTCGTTCGCATCGACAAGGCATTCTACGTGCTGCCCGTCAAGAGCGCGAGCCTCGCCTGCATGACCAATAGCTCGACTTGTATGAAGAACGAAATCGATTTCCGGGACTACCGGAAGTTCGACGCCGAGTCGAACGTCACCTTCGGCAAGTTGCGCTGAAGCTGCAGATTTCTTGCTGGCGCCGAAGCACTACAATAACTGCTTCATGGCAATTCCCGCTTCATCCAAATCGGCCGCGGCGCCCAGCTACACCTGGTATCGCGACCTGACCGGATACCAGTGGTTCGTGGTAGCGGTGGCCGCCGTCGGCTGGATGTTCGACACCATGGCGCAGCAGCTTTTCAACCTTGCCCGCGTGCCTGCGCTGCGCGACCTGATGAGTGCAGCGGCCGCGCCGGGAGCGGTCGCCCGGCAGGCGGGCATCTCGACCATGGTCTTCATGGTCGGCTGGGGCCTCGGCGGCGTCCTTTTCGGCATCCTGGGCGACCGGCTGGGCCGCGCCAAGACCATGATGCTCACCATCCTTGCCTACACCATATTTACCGGCATGAGCCTGCTCTCGACCAGCGTCTGGGATTTCAACGTCTACCGCTTTCTTTGCGGCCTGGGCGTGGGCGGCCAATTCGCGGTGGGCGTGGCACTGGTGGCGGAGGTGGTTCCCGAGCGTGCACGCCCCTACGCGCTGGGCATGGTGCAAGCCTTTTCGGCCGTCGGCAACATGGTGGCGGCAACCACGGTGATTGTTTTGGGGCAAGCGCAGCAGGCCGGAATCATCGCTCACGCCTGGCGCTGGGAATTTCTGGCCGGCGCCGCGCCCGCGCCTCTGGCGCTGATCGTGTTCAAGAAACTTCGCGAGCCGGATCAGTGGCTGCAAGCCAAAGCCGGAAAGAAGCGCATGGGTTCGTTCGCGGAACTGCTGGGCGACCCGCGCTGGCGGCGTAATTCGATCGTCGGTTTGTTGCTGGCATTCTCCGGCGTGGTCGGACTCTGGGGCATCGGCTTTTTCAGCTATGACCTGTTCCGCCCCGTTCTCGAACGCTCCTTCCGCGCGCAGGGCATCGCCGGAGCGGCGCTGGCAGGCAAAACCACCATGTGGCTGGGCGTGACTTCGCTGTTGCAGAACGCCGGCTCATTTTTCGGCGTTCACGCCTTCACCTGGCTGACGCAGCGAACCAACCGCCGCACCGCATTCGCCGTCAGTTTCCTGGCGGCCCTCGGGATGACCGCGTTCACATTCTGGAGATTAAATACCATCGGCCAGATGTTCTGGATGGTCCCGGCGATGGGTTTCACCCAGCTCGCGCTGTTCGGTGGCTATGCCATCTATCTGCCGGAACTTTTCCCCACGCGCTTGCGCAGCACCGGCACCAGCTTCTGCTATAACGTCGGCCGCATTGTGGCCGCCGCCGGACCGCTCACGCTGGGCCTGCTCACCAGCAGCGTGTTTCACGGCCCCGACGCCATGCGCTACGCCGGTGTCGCGATGTGTTCCGTCTTCCTGGTCGGCCTGTTCGCGCTGCCCTTCGCCCCGGAAACCAAAGGCCAGCCGCTGCCCGAGTAAGACCTGAGCCGCATTTGCGGATCGTGAAACTGGCTCTTTTGAGTCACGATTTCTTCGGCGATTCCTGTTAGACTCCGAATCAGCGAGGTAGTCGAATCATGCGATGGCTTGCCATCATGCTTCTCGCCGCTGTGACGGCGTTTGCGGCAGACGACCCCTGGACGAAGGTCCAGAACCTGAAAAGCGGAACCGAACTGCGCATTTTCAAGAAACACGGCATGCATCCGATCCTGGCCAAAATGGAGCAGGCTAACCCGGATTCGCTCATCATCGTAGTCAAGAACGAAGAGCTGGCAATTCCCAGAGACCTGATCGATCGCATCGATTACCGGCCTGTGAGGACTGACAGCCGCGTCACTAAGGAAACGCGCGAAACCGTCGAAGGCCCGGACGCCAAAACCGCCGCCGAGTCGCCGAACAATGTGCCGGGCCAGACCGCCAGTTCCAGCACCAGTTACGTGTTCGGTTCCAAGCCTGACTTTCAAACCATCTACCGCCGCCCGCCGCCGGAGCCGAAGAAATAAAGGCCGGTGGTTCAAAGGCCGGAGCGCGCCTTAGACGACGAGGCTGGCGCCCTCGAGACCAAGGTGCCGGTCGGTCGACCAGCAGCAGCCGATTCGCCGTTCCCGCATGATGGCTAATCCATGTGCGTCCGCCAGGGTGAGTCCCTGGTCGGCGAACTTCTTGACGATGCGGCCCGCCTTCGCCAGTTCGGAAGCGTCGAAACCTCTGATGGTCAGGCTGGGTAGCGCATCGATGAAGGCTAGAAACTGCACGGCCCGCCGCTGGTCATAGCGGCGCAGGAACCATCCATAGCCCTCGGCGACGACCAACGCGGACGCGATGAGAGACGGCGGTTCGGAAAAGAGCCTGCCAAAGCGGGGGTGGAAGCTGTCGGAACGGTCCAGAAAAGCGATGAAGGCCGAGGTGTCGACATAACATTCACTCTTTTTGGCCATACACGACTTCGTCTATGGACCGCGAAGAATGCGGGTCGCCGGTCTCCACCAAACCCGCAAACCGCATCCACCGCCCTTCACCACGCGGCCGAAGCGATTGCTGCAAGGCTCGCCGCACGAATTCCGCGATTGAAATCCCCAACGATTTAGCCTCCATCTTCATCAGGGAATACTCCCCTTCATCAAGGCGGATTTGAGTGCGGATCATGTTATCACTGCCTTCCATTGATGATAACATGTTCCCCGCACGCTGCCTCATCGGCTTGCGCTTTGCGCCAAAGCCCCGCTTCCCGGCTGCTACACTCGAACAGATGGCTGCCGGCGCGGCGAACGGAGTAACCCTCCACCAATTGACCGATGATCGCGGGGTGAAGGAGTGCCTGCAATGGTTCACGCGCGAAAAGCAGTGGATCAACGAAAAACACCTCGAGCTGTGCCGCGTGCCGGCGCCGACGTTCCAGGAGGCTGAGCGGGCGGCCTGGTTTCTGGAACAGTTTCGCGCTCTCGGTTGGGAGGCCTCGATCGATCGCGCCGGCAACGTCGTCGCCGCAGCCGGCGAAGGGCCGTACGTGGCGCTGACGGCGCACCTGGATACGGTAATTCCCGCCCGCTCGAAAGACGAAATCGCGGTCGACGCCGACGGCCGGTTCCGCGGTCCCGGCGTTTGCGATAACGGCGCCGGACTGGCCTCGCTGCTGGGCTTCGCCCGCGCCTGGAAGGTGGGAACCAGCCTGCCCGAATTCTCCTTGCGCCCGCTGCTGGTGGCCAACGTGGGCGAAGAAGGCGAAGGCAATCTCCTGGGCATGCGCTATCTGTGCAAGCAATCGGGGCTCGCCCGGCACATCGCTGCGTTTGTGGTGGCCGACGGCGCCAACACCGATCACATCACCAGCCGGGCACTGGGCAGCCGGCGCTTCGAGGCCGTGTTCAACGGTCCTGGCGGCCATAGCTGGAGCGATTTTGGCGTCGGCAATCCCTTGCATGCGCTGTGCCGCGCCGTGGCTCTGTTCGCGGATACCGCGCTCGAAGGCTCGCCCAAGTCGGCCATCAACGTCGGCATGATCGAAGGCGGCGCAGGTGTGAATGCCATCGCGCAGGCGGCGCGCGCCAAAATCGACATTCGCTCGGAAAGCAACCAGAAAATGGGTGAGTTGGTCACGGCCCTCGAGCAGGCCGTGGAGCGCGCGAGGGAAAAAGAGAACAAGCGCGCCAGCGGCGCCCCGGTTACCTCGCGCCTTAAGGAGATCGGCTCGCGGCCCGCGGCGGCATTGGCCGACGATGCGCCCATCCTGAAATACATCCGCGCAGTGGATGCCTACCTGGGTATCCGGTCCCGCCTCGATTGCGCCTCCACCGACGCCAATATTCCCTTGTCGTTGGGCACGCCGGCCATCGCCATCGGCGCCGGCGGATTGGGCGGAGGAGCCCACACCTCGGAGGAATGGTTCCGGCCCGAAGGGCGCGACCTCGGCCTCAAGCGCATCTTCCTGCTGATGCTCCTGTTGCTCGGCCCGCAACTGCCCGAGCCGGGGAGCAATGGCCGGTGAGCCGGGAGCGTGTTGCGGAGTTGCTGCTGGTTTGGAACACGCTGGTTTGGGGCGCCACCTTCGTGCTCGTGAAATCGGCGCTGGCCGGCATCTCTCCGCTCTATTTCCTCGCCCTCCGGTTCTCCTTGGCCACGGTCGCGCTCCTCGTGCTGTTCCGCGGAATGGGCAAGGGCGCGCGCGAATGGAAATCGCTCGGAGCCGGAGCGCTGATCGGCAGCCTGCTGTTTGCCGGCTACCTCACGCAGACGCTCGGCCTCGGTCTCACCAGCGCGCCTAAATCGGCGTTCATCACCGGGCTGGCCTCGGTCCTGGTACCGGTGCTGGCTGCGTTGGTCTATCGCACTCGGCCGCAGGTGCCGGAAGTCGCTGGGTTGCTGTTGGCAACCGCGGGCTTGGGGTTGATAACGCTCCACGGCAGCTTCGGGTCCATTAGCCGGGGCGACCTGCTCACCCTGCTGTGCGCTTTCGCCTTCGCGGCGCAAATTGTCACCCTGGGCCACTACTCGGGCCGGGTGAGCTTCGAACTGCTCGCAGTGACCCAGGTTGGCACTTCGGCCCTGTGGTCGTGGGCGCTGTTGTGGTGGATGGAGAAGCCGCATGTGGAC
>CAVXJY010000135.1:0-4784 GCA_963761855.1 Bryobacterales bacterium
TTCTGGGGGCGGCGAGTCGCCCATTGACATCCGCGCCGTGGTGTACAATAATTTGGACTCGCTTAGGTCCCGCTGGGAGTGACGGGGCTTCAGTGGCGCTTGAAGACAAATTCGAAGGGCTGCAGCGGCTCGTACAGATGGGCAAGGAGAAGGGCTACGTCCTGTACGACGAGGTCAGCGAAGTTCTGCCCGGCGATCTGGCGCGGCGGCGCCGAACTCGAGGACGTGCTGGCCGGCCTGGATGTGGCCGGCATCGAGATCCTGGAAGAGCCCAAGGATTTCGAAAAGAAGCTCGAGGAGGGCGAGGAGGTCCTCGACCTCGAGCTGCCCGCCGGCGTCGGCGAGAAGATCAACGACCCGGTGCGCATGTATCTGCGCGAGATGGGCACCGTGCCGCTGCTCACCCGCGAAGGCGAAGTGGAAATCGCGCGCCGCATCGAGCGCGGCCAGAACACGGTCTTGAAATCGCTGGCGCGCGCGCCGCTGGCCGTCCAGGAGATCATCGCCATGGGCGAGGAGATGGCGCGCGATACCATCTCGGCGCGCGACGTGGTGCAGATCGCCGAACCCATCCTCACCGATGAACTGGTGGAGGAAAGGCGCGACGAATTCGTGCGCGCGGCCGAGGAAATCGCGCGCCAGTACCGCAAGATCATGCAGTGCCGGCAGAAACTGCAGGCCATTCCGCGCGGCATGAAGCCCAAACAATACCGCCGGCAATTGTGGGAGCTGGCGCGGCTGATGGTGCGGGCTTCGCGCCAGGTGCGGGCGGTTCGTGTTTCAGAGCCCGGTGATTCGGCACCTGATCGAATGCATCCGCGCCGCGGTGGAAGAGATGAAGCCGGTGGAGCGCGAGATCGCCCGCGTGCAGCGGCGGCTCGAGACCTGGCCCGGCGCGCGCGCCGAGGGAGTCAAGGAACTGCGCAAGGAGCAGCGCAGCTTTGCCCAGCGCCTGCAGCAACTCGAGGAGCAATTCGGCGCGCCGGCGGCGGAGCTGCGCCGCACCCTGGAAATCATCACCAAGGCCACCAGGAAGCCGAAGCCGCCAAGAAGGAGCTGATCGAAGCCAACCTGCGCCTGGTGGTGAGCATCGCCAAGCGCTATACCAACCGCGGCCTGCAGTTTCTGGATCTCATCCAGGAAGGCAATATCGGCCTGATGAAGGCGGTGGATAAGTTCGAATACCGGCGCGGCTACAAATTCTCGACATACGCCACGTGGTGGGTGCGGCAGGCCATCACGCGCGCCATCGCCGATCAGGCACGCACCATCCGCATTCCGGTGCACATGATCGAGACCATCAACAAGCTGATTCGCACCTCGCGCCAGATGGTGCAGGAACTGGGGCGCGAGCCCACCAACGAGGAGCTGGCCAAACGGCTGCAACTGCCGGTGTCGAAAGTGCGCAAGGTGTTGCGGGTGGCGCAGGAGCCGATTTCGCTCGAAACCCCGATCGGCGAGGAAGAAGAGTCGCACCTGGGCGATTTCATCGTCGATCAAGCCGGCATTTCGCCTTCCGATGCGGTGATCAATTTGAACCTGCGCGAGCAAACGGCGCAAGTGCTGAAGACGCTCACGCCGCGCGAAGAGAAAATCATCAAGATGCGCTTCGGACTGGAGGACGGCAGCGAGCACACGCTCGAAGAAGTCGGCCAGAATTTCGCGGTGACGCGCGAGCGCATCCGCCAGATCGAAGCCAAAGCGTTGCGCAAACTACGCCACCCCAGCCGCAGTCACCGCCTGCGGGCTTTCCTCGAAAACGGCACCCACGGCTTATAAGCCCGGCGGGTTCGCCATGCCCAAGGCCCGGCCAGCGGAGCGGAGGCTGCTCTCGACATGGGTGAATGCGGCGGCCGGCAAGGAACCGAACAGGACGGGCTGCATGGTGGAACCCCGGTAATCATGTCCGCGTATGCGCCGGTACTCCGCATGCCACTGGCTGGCGCGGCTCATCACGGAATTGGTCGCGATGCCGCCGTGCACTTGATGAAAACTGCCCTCGCCCAGCACCGAGACGAGGCGGATGTCCGGAAGGGCTAACGCTCGCGCATAGGTATCGGTGTTCACCAGCCCGCCGCCGGCGCTCTCAAACTTTTCATCGAAACCGCCAAGTTCGGACCATAATTCCGCCGTCATGAAGAGCGCATTGGATTCCGCGATCGGCAGGAACCAGCCGTTCGCCGATGACGCGGCAAAAACGGCTATTTCGAACAACCGGTACCCATCCTGCGGCCAGGCGATCGAATCGAGCAGCCGGTCCTCCACCGCCTGCGTGTAGCCCTTGCCCACGGCCACGAACTGCGGCTCCCGGCCAAGATGGAACCCGAGCGTCGAAACCACCGTGCGGGGATAAAGCCGCGCGGCGCTGCGGCAGGCGTCGAGCAGTCCGGGTGTTACCATGCGGGCGCCATCGATCATGACGCCTACGACGTTTCCGCGCGCCTCCCTCAGGCCGCGGTTAATCGCCGGCGCGGGCGAGGGCCTGGCACTTCCGGCCATGTCAATGATGTTGAGATCGGCGTTAATTCCGGCAAGATCCTGGTGTGCCCAGGGCTGCTCAGACCCGTTGTCGACAAGAATCACTTCAAACTGCTCCCGCCGCATGTTGCTTTGATAAGGAACGCTGAGCGAATACAACGTGCGCGGGATCTCCCGGCGCATGTTATAGGAAATTACTACCACAGAGAGTTCAAGCCGGCTTCGATCGACGGAAGAATCGGACATAGACTCGTGTCGAAAGTCTATCGTAACCTGAGCGGGGCTGGTGGACGTTGTTGGCAACGGTCACCCGAGGCCGGGGTGCGCGACATAAGAGTGCGATTGCGGGCCGGTGGTTGGCCGGCCGGCAGTCATCCGGCGCCGTCCGCAAGCGAGGCGGAGGCCGATTGACGAATCGGCCGCTTAACAAGCTGCCCCACGATTACGTGGCACACTCCCGAGAGCGGAGAGCGTTGCCCCGTTTTGCACAATCATGCTACGGTGAGGTGAAAGAATCCTGGAAAGTGCAAGAAATCGAGGACTGACCCCTCTGACTCCGCGCAGCTTGCAAGAGGCGTTTTTCGCCGGTTTCGCTCATTTCCGGGGAGCATTACTTTCCTAACTGAGGAGAACTGATATGCCATTAGTGTCGATGCGGCAGGTCCTCGATGAGGCCGCCAAGGGTGGGTACGGAGTTGGCGCGTTCAACGTTAACAACATGGAGCAGATCCAGGCGATCATGGAGGCGGCGCGCGAGACCAAGTCGCCGGTCATCATTCAGGCCAGCCGGGGCGCACGCGCTTATTCGCAAGACCGGTTTCTGTATCACCTGATGCTGGCCGCCACCGAAGTGTATCCGGAGATTCCGACCGTGCTGCACCTGGACCACGGCAACAGCCCGGAGACCTGTTTCAGCGCCATCGAAATGGGTTTCACCAGCGTGATGATGGATGGCTCGCTGATGCCGGACGGAAAGACGCCCTCGAGTTTCGAATACAACGTGGAAGCTACGCGCAAAGTCGTGGAAGCGGCGCATGCCAAAGGCGTGACAGTGGAAGGCGAAATCGGCTGCCTGGGCGGCATTGAAGACGGGCACGGCGCGGGACTGGACGGCCTGAGCCATCTGACCGATCCCGCCCAGGCGGTGGAATTCGTCAAGGCGACCGGCTTGGACGCGCTGGCCATCGCCATCGGCACCAGCCACGGCGCTTACAAATTCAGCAGCAAGCCGACGGGCGAGACGCTCAAAATGGCGCGGCTGATCGAAATTCACAAGCGGTTGCCCGGCGTCCACCTGGTGATGCACGGCTCTTCCAGCGTGCCGAAGGATCTGCAGGACATCATCAATCAATACGGCGGCAAACTGAAGCCGACCTGGGGCGTGCCGGTGGAAGAGATCCAGCTCGGCATCAAGAACGGCGTGCGCAAGATCAACGTGGACACGGACAATCGGCTGGCGATCACCGGCGCGATCCGCAAAGTGTTCGCCGAGAAGCCAGAGGAATTCGATCCGCGCAGCTACATGAAGCCGGCGCGTGAGGCCATGAAGAAAGTGGTGGCGCTGCGCATGACCCAGTTCGGCCAAGCCGGCCACGCCAACGACTACAAGCCGTTCAGCCTGGAGATGATGGCCAGCTACTACGCGCAGCCCGTGGCAGTCTAAGTTCGCGGAGTGGGGCGGACGCGGACGCCCGCCCCACTCCGCCTCATTTGTTCTGCTCGATGGCGGCGACGATCGCATCCGGCACGCCGGCGGCCTTCAGCTTGAGCAGGTCGTCGGGGCCGACGGCGAAGCGGTTGGGCTCGGAGGCGATCATCTTCAGGATATCCTCGTCCGCTACGTTGCCCTGCACCAGCCGGATCACCAGATCGTTGGTGAATATGATGCCTGTCCGCACCGGCTTGGCCGGTTGGCTTTCCTTTTGCGTCTGCTTCTCCCAGACCACCACGCACCGGGCCAGCGCCTGGGCAAGCGACTTGTCGGTCTGGCACTCGGCTATCGCGTCGCTGACCATACGGCTGTCGTGCAGCTTGCCGGTCTTGTCGAACGCCGCCAGCGCGTGGTTGTAGTTCTGCATCACCATATACGCGATGCCGAGGTTATACCACGCCGCAGCCACCGTTTTCGGATTGGCATGGCAGGACTCGGCGTTGGCCGCCGCAGCCTGCAGCAGGCCCTTGAAATCCTCTGCTTTGAAGAGGTCGAACTCCGCGCGGAGGTTGCAGTCCTTCTCGTCCATGAAGGACACCTCCTCGGTGTCGATCCACGGCTCGTACAGGCGCCGCGTTTGGCCGAGGGACTGGAG
>CAVXJY010000136.1:0-12109 GCA_963761855.1 Bryobacterales bacterium
CTCCGGCGCCTCGAGTTTCCACATTTCCGAGCGCTTGCGGATATGATTGAGGTTTGTATCAGGGCACGGCTTCAGCCGTGCCTGGGCAGGATGATATCCTGCGCGCCGATTGTGAATCGGCGCAGCCGGGCGTAGCCCGGCCCTGGAGTTTCCACATTTGAGCCATCAGCCCCAACTCGTGTGGCCAACCCAAACGTGTGTCTTGTATCAGGGCACGGCTTCAGCCGGGCCGCAAACAACTGCCCCCGTGGGGCTTCAGCCCCTGCCGCCTCTCTCATTGCCATGTAGGGATAGCAATACGGGAACTCCTCAGGTGAATGTCTCGATCATCAACGCTGAGTTGCGTCCCGGCTGCGACAGTCCCCGGCTGGTCTTGGTGGTGGCGAAGAACGTGCGCGCCGACCTGACGATCCTGCCAGCGACGGCATGGCGCGTAGGTTTGGCCATTACCAGGGGCTAAAGCCCATTCCTTAGCGTGACCTTGCGGCACGGCTAAAGCCATGCCCTGATACAGGGCTGATCATATCCCCTCGCTCCGAAATGTAGAAACTCCAGGGCACGGCTTCAGCCGTGCCGGCGAGACAGTTAGGAATCGGGCTTTAGCCCCTGGTAATGGCCAAACCTGCGCGCAATGCGCATGATGCGAAGGGAGCGGTGCAGACAGGCGGATGCGCCCGTCCTACTTGCCACGCTGTTGTGCTCAAGCAGGCGGACTGGGGCTGCCGCCTGCGAACAACGTATGTCTACCAGTTCACCACCGCCGCGCTGACCGGCGTGTCGCCCACGGGGATCATGGTGAACAGCGAAGCGCTCTTGTAGCGCAACACCCGGTCCGAAGACGAGGCACTCAAGCGGTCGAGGCGAATCACCGCCATGTCGCCCGACAGTTCATTCAGCACCAGCGCATACTGATTGTCGGGCGTGGTGAGAATCGCACCCGGCCCCGCCCCAACTTCCACCACCGCCGACAGGTTTTGGGTCGCCAGGTCCAGTACCGTCACGGTGTTGGTGTCCGGGTTGGCCACTAAGAGGAACGAAGGCGTATCGGTCGCCGCCATGGCGCCCGGCGCGTGTCCGGCGAGCACGGTCTGCCAGACCTCGGTGCTATAGGGAAACACAATCGCCACTGCATCCATGCCGGGGCCGTCGAGAAACACCTGGCCGCCATCGGATGTGATGGCGTACTGCCGCGGCTCGAAATCGAGCGGCAGCCGCACCAGAGTCTTGCCGCTGGCCCGGTCGAAAAACGAAATGCTGCGCCCCGCGGCGTCGGCTGCCAGCAGCAGCTTGCCATCGGTGCGGAAACGGACGAATTCGGGCGTGGCATCCCAGGCGATCGTGCGCTCCACCCGCGTCGCGACAAGCGACGCCAGAACGACCGTCTTGTCCTGGCGGCAGGCTGCCGCCGCCCAGCCGTCCGCGCTCAAATCGAATGCGGCCGCAGCCGAGCTGAGGCGGATGCGCCGGGCCGCTTTCAACGAATCGAGCGGCGCTTCCACCAATGCCGGCGGATCGCTGTACAGAACCCACAGCGCCCGGCCGTCCGGCGCCAGGCGCATCTCCACCGCGCTCGAGCCCGCGCGCATCCGCCGGCTCACCGCCAGCGTGACGCCATCCAGTTCGTACACCGTGCCGTTCGCCGGCGCCAGCGCGTAGGCGATTGGCTTCTTAGGATGCGCGATCACCGAAGTCGGCGCGGCATCGAGACCAATCTGCGTGCGCACGCGGAAGCGGCTCAGGTCCACCACCGCCACGTTGCGCCCCTGACGGTTGGCCACGAAACAATAGCCGGGGTATGCGGTCGCCTTTCGCCTGCCGCACGCCAAAGCCCCGGCCGACGCCATCAGCAGGCCGCGGCGCGAAATCATCCCAGCCCCGCCTCGCGCAGAAAGCGTGCCGACTCTTCCGGTGGCGTCGGGTTGATGTAGAAGCCCGTCCCCCACTCGAATCCCGCCACTTTTGTCAGTTTGGGCATGATCTCGATGTGCCAGTGATAGTAAGGTAGCGCCGGTTCCTGTACGGGCGAGCTATGCACAATGAAGTTGTAGGCGGGCCGCTCCAGCACTTTGTCGATTTTCCGGATCGTGGAGCGCAGCACCCACGCCAGGTTGTCGAGCAGCGCCGGCGCGGAGTCCTCGTAGTGCGAGGCGTGCTGCTTGGGGAGAATCCAGGTCTCGAAGGGAAAGCGCGGCGCGTACGGCGCCAGCACCGTGAACCGGTCCGTCTCCGAGATCAGACGCGTCCCCGCTGAGCTCTCTTCGTGGATGATGTCGCAGAAGATGCACCGTTCCTTCGCCTCATAGAATTCGCGCGACGCATCCACTTCCTCCTTCACCACCTTTGGAATCACCGGCAGCGCGATCAGTTGCGAATGCGGATGCTCCAGCGAGGCGCCGGCCGCTTCCCCGTAGTTGCGGAACAGAATGATGTAGCGGAACCGCCGGTCGCGCTTGAGATCGCTGACGCGGTCTTGGAACGCCTTCAGCACTTCCGCGATCTGCTGTTCCGGCATATCGCCCAGAGTGGCCGCGTGGTCCGGCGTCTCTATGATCACCTCGTTGGCGCCGATGCCGCTCATCTTGTCGTACATGCCCTCGCCCTGCCGGCTCAGGTCGCCTTCAATGCCCAGCACCGGGAACTTGTTCGGCACCACACGCACCCGCCATCCCGGCTGGTCGCGCCCTCCTCCGTTGCGGTACGCCAGCACTTCGGGCGGGGTCTTATGTTCGTTGCCGGAATCGAATGGGCAGACTCCGTTTTGGGCCGGCGGCACCGGCTGGCGAATGAAATCGCTGGGGCGCTTGGCGCGGTCTGTGGCAATGATCACCCAGCGGCCCGTGATCGGGTCTTTGCGCAATTCAGGCAATCGGAAACTTCCTTCCAGGTAGGGCCATGGGCAGAAACCTGATTATATGACACGGACGTGAAATGCGTCGCGCCTCCAGTCGATGCGCGGAGGGTCGCCCAGCATTACGCTGACAATATCGAAGCGCGTCCGGCTTTCTTCCACCTGGGCGCGGCGCCCGTACTCGCGGGCGGCTATCGTGATCCGGCGCTGTTTTCGCTCGTCCACGGCCGCATCGGGCGCGCCGAAGTCGCCGCTAGATCGCGTTTTCACTTCGACGAATGCCAGTACGCCGCCATCCCACGCCACCAGGTCGATTTCCCCGGCTCCCGAACGCGCCGCATAGTTGCGCGCCACCACCGTGCAGCCGTGCCTGCGCAGATAGCGGTAAGCCATATCCTCGCCCAGCGCGCCGTGATTGCCCGCCAGCTTGCGCCGCCGCAGCCGGTCCGCCGCACGGTAGATGAATCCCATCATTGGATCGCTTCGAATTCGAACGCCATCGCCTTACCCCGCACCACGTAGCACAAGTAGTATTCCCAAAAGCGCCGGTAGCGAGGGAAACGGTTGACCAGGAATTCGAACCCCAGCCACCTCCACAAGGCCAGTAGCTTCACGCGCACCGAAATCTCACGAAATCGCACCGCGGAATAGTAGCCGAAGCCGCCGTGATTTTCGCCGAAATAGCGGAAGCTGAAACTGTTGAGGTGGCTCTTGTGCGTAGGGTCGCAGAATGAGCTGAAATCGGTGTAATGAGGCGTCTCGATGCGAACTGTCCCGCCCGGCCGCACCAGGCGGTGGAACTCCTCCATGGTGCCGATCACGTCGGCCACATGCTCGATCACGTGGATCGCCGTCAGCCGGTCGAAAGTGCCGTCGGCGAACGGGTAGGGGAACCGGTCCAGGTCGACGATCACGTCCGCGCGGCTGGCCGGATTGCGATCGATGCCGATGGCGCCCGCCTGCTTGTGAATCCCGCAACCCACATCGAGGATCCTCATCGGTCTAGTCCCGCATTTCTCACTTCGCCAACGCGAAGATTCATTTCAAGCCACAGATGAACACAGATAAACACAGATAAAGCACATAAAACAAGGTAGAACAGACAAAACAGATAAATCTTTCGGCTGCCGAAAGCTCCGGTCAACCGGCCGGCCACTGGCCAGGTGCTCGGCCGCGCGATCGCCGGCTGAATAAATAACAGACAAAAACCGACCAAGCCTTTCGGCTGCCGAGAGCTCCGGTCAACCGGCCGGCGACTGGCCAGATGCTCGGCCGCGCGATCGCCGGCTGAATATAACAGACAAAAACCGACAAGACCTTTCGGCTGCCGAAAGCTCCGGTCAACCGGCCGGCCACTGGCCAGGTGTTCGGTCGCGCGACCGCCGGCTGAATACAAAACAGACAAAAACCGACCAAACATTTCGGCTGCCGAGAGCTCCGGTCAACCGGCCGGCCACTGGCCAGGTGTTTGGTCGCGCGATCGCCGGCTGAATAAATAACAGACAAAAACCGACAAAGCCCTGCGGCTGCCGAAAGCTCCGGTCAACCGGCCGGCCACTGGCCAGATGCTCGGCCGCGTGATCGCCGGCTGAATACAAAACAGACAAAAACCGACCAAGCCTCTCGGCTGCCGAAAGCTCCGGTCACCGGCCGGCGACTGGCCAGATGCTCGGCCGCGCGATCGCCGGCTGAATAAATAACAGACAAAACATACAAAACCTTTCGGCTGCCGAAAGCTCCGGTCAACCGGCCGGCCACTGGCCAGATGCTCGGCCGCGCGATCGCCGGCTGAATACAAAACAGACAAAAACCGACCAAGCCTTTCGGCTGCCGAGAGCTCCGGTCAACCGGCAGGCCACTGGCCAGGTTTGTTCGGCCGCGCGATCGCCGGCTGAATAAATAACAGACAAAACCGACAAAACCTTTCGGCTGCCGAGAGCTCCGGTCAACCGGCCGGCCACTGGCCAGGTGTTTGGTCGCGCGATCGCCGGCTGAATAAATAACAGACAAAAACCGACCAAGCCTTTCGGCTGCCGAGAGCTCCGGTCAACCGGCCGGCGACTGGCCAGATGCTCGGCCGCGCGATCGCCGGCTGAATACAAAACAGACAAAAACCGACCAAGCCTTTCGGCTGCCGAGAGCTCCGGTCAACCGGCCGGCCACTGGCCAGATGCTCGGCCGCGCGATCGCCGGCTGAATATAACAGACAAAAACCGACAAGACCTTTCGGCTGCCGAAAGCTCCGGTCAACCGGCCGGCCACTGGCCAGATGCTCGGCCGCGCGATCGCCGGCTGAATACAAAACAGACAAAAACCGACCAAGCCTTTCGGCTGCCGAGAGCTCCGGTCAACCGGCCGGCCACTGGCCAGGTGCTCGGCCGCGCGATCGCCGGCTGAATACAAAACAGACAAAAACCGACCAAGCCTTTCGGCTGCCGAGAGCTCCGGTCAACCGGCCGGCCACTGGCCAGATGCTCGGCCGCGCGATCGCCGGCTGAATACATAACAGATAAACCAAGATAAACCAGACATCTTCTTGTTGTTACTTTTTATCTGTGTTTATCTGTGTTCATCTGTGGCCCTATTCTACCCGGGTTTGCTCGCCGCCGTCAGGCATTCTTCCAGTGTCTCAACAGCGAAAGCGCATTGCTCGCGCGTCACCACCAGCGGCGGGCAGAGCCGTATGCTGTTGTCGCCCGCCCCCAGCACCAGCAATCCGCGCTCAAACGCCAATTGCACCACGCGGTCGCGCAGTTCCGGCGCCTGCTCGCGCGTGGCCTGATCTCGCACCAACTCGATGCCGATCATCAGCCCCAGCCCGCGCACCTCACCCACCTGGGTGAACCGTTGCGGCCACTCGCGCATTCTCTCCATCAGGAACGCGCCCATCCGCGCCGCATTGTCGATCAGTTCTTCCTCCAGCAGTGCGATGGTCGCCAGAGCCGCGGCGCAGGCCACCGGGTTGCCGCCGAACGTGGAGGCGTGCGCTCCTTTGGGCCAGGTCATCAGGTCGGCGCGCGCCACCGTGGCCGCCAGTGGCAGCCCGCTGGCGATGCCCTTGGCCACCGCGATGATGTCGGGCACGGCGTCAAAATGATCCCCTGCCCACATCCGCCCCGTGCGGCCCATCCCGCTCTGCACCTCGTCGAAGATCAGCAGGATTCCGTTCTGCCGCGCCACCCGCGTCAGCTCATCGAAGAACTTCCGCGGTGGCACGATGTAGCCGCCTTCGCCCTGCACCGCTTCCACCACGATGGCCGCGGTCTCCTCCGGCGGAGCCACCGTTTTCAGCATCGTGTTTTCAATGAAGCCCACGCACTCTACCGCGCACTGCTCCGGCTTTTGCCCGAACGGGCAGCGGTAGCAGTTGGGATATGGCGCGTGGACCACCCCCGGGATGAGCGGCCCGAATCCCGCGCGCTGCACTGCCTTGCGCGCCGTGAGCGAGAGCGCACCCAGCGTGCGGCCGTGAAAGCTGCCGTAGAACGCGATGATCTTGTCGCGCTTGGTCGCCCAGCGCGCCAGCTTGATGGCGCCCTCGATGGCCTCCGCGCCCGAATTGCCGAACGATACGCGCCGCGCCAGTTCACCCGGCGCAATCTCGGCCAGCTTCTCCGCCAGCTCCACCATTCGCTCGTAATAGAAATCCGTGCCCGACATGTGCATCAGCCGGGCAGCCTGCTCTTGCACCGCTTTCACCACTCGCGGGTGGCAGTGGCCCGTGGCCACCACGGCGATGCCGGCGTTGAAATCCAAAAAGCGGTTCCCATCCACGTCTTCGACCATCGCGCCTTCGCCGCGCTCCGCCACCAGCGGGTACGAGCGCGTGTACGATGGCGATACCACCCGGCTGTCGCGCTCCACCAACGCGCGCGCACGCGGCCCGGGCAGCGGGCCATTGATGACCGGAAGATCAGGACGCACCTGATGCAAGGTCTTGCCCATTCACGACCTCCTGTTTAACTGTCTTTGTGGGTTGCTCGAATTGCGCGTCTCAAGAATCAAGCCGCGCGCCGCGGGGCGGGCAAGGCGCTAGTCGGAACCGAAGAGTCCCGGCCGCGATAGGGAAGGCGTGCACCCCATGGCTTCATTGTAGCTCGCAGTGCCGCCGGTTTTGCCGCCAATGCTCGCCACTCTTCTCCCGAGCTGCGTGAACGTACTGAGGCATTTACTGAAGGTCCGCTGGAGCAGTTGCGCGTCGGATTGAGGCGCATTTTCGTCGGCAACCAGCGGGAACCAAGGGTTGAAGGTAGTTCTGGGTGTTCTAGGGTCTCATCTAGTACAAAAGTAACTGCCAAGGATAGGTTGTCCCACTTATACTCGATTGCGATGAACCCCAGAATCTTCCTGATTTTCGTCGTAGCCGCACTTGGCTCCGCCTCTACGGAATTGTCCACCGCCGCGGCTGCACTTCATGCCAGGCTCAGCGTTTCGAATTACGGGGCCGTTTGCAATGGCTCGACCGATGACACCGCCGCCATCGTAGCAGCCGACGCTGCCTCGCAGTCGATGGGCTATGCTTTGGAGATTCCGTCCGGCACCTGCGTCATCACGTTAAGTATCCCGATCGCTTCGGACCTGGTTTTCTCCGGCGGAATGTTGTCTCCGGCTGCGGGCACCACTGTCACCCTCAATGGCTCGATCATTGCCGGGACGCGGCAACACATCTTCACCGGGGCCGGCACAATCGCCTTTTCGGGAGGCAATTCGTCGGGCCTGAATGTCATGTGGTGGGGCGCCAAATGCAACGGTACGGCCGCCGACGACGCGCCGGTTCAAGCGGCCCTGGTGGCCGCCGCCGCGTTCCAGGGGACTGTCCTGATTCCCGCCGGCAACACCTGCCTGATTTCCGGCCAGCTTGCGATGGACGGCTTCAAAAACGTCCTCTTTACTTCATCCACGGGGAACATGACGACCAGCGTCACCAGCTATCCTCGCTTGCTGTTCACCGGAACGGCGTCGCCCCTGATGTCCGCCAAATCCAGTTTCGGCCTGCATTTCTCGGGAATCGACATCCAGTACAACAACCCGGGATTCCGCGGCAAGGTGATCGACCTCTCCCACGGTTCTTCCAACCTGGACACCATCGGGGATTCCTTCGGGCACATGGCGATTCAAGGCTCCAGCGGAGCGGCCGGGGCTAACTGCCTGGTCTGCGGCGACAAAGCGGACTCCATCACGATCGACGATGTCATATTCGAGTACGCGGCCAACGCCATCCAGGGAGGCGCGACCGGAAACGCCGGCACGTATGCCGTTAAGTGGACCGTGAAAGATTGCGCCTTCAGTAACTCCACCGGAACAATCTCCAACTCGATGATTCAAAATCCCTCACAGGGATGGAATATCACCGGTAACACGTTCGAGATGGGAACCGCGCTCAGCACCACAGTATCTATCCTGGATATGACAACTCTGTCGTGCAACGGCTGCGAGGTATCGGGTAATTGGGCCGGAGACGCCGGGCCGGCGTACACCGGGGTATTTATCAGAAACTTCGGTTCCGGAGGCGTCGGAGGCATTGACATAAGCGGCAATAACTTCATCTCGGGACCTGTCCCGCCCAACGGTACCCTGATGAGCATCGCTCCCGGCTCGCTCGCCATGGGCATCTCCATACACGGCAATTACATCGGTTACTTTGGGTTAGTGTTGGCGCTCGGCGAGGGCAAGCACCCGGATGTACATATCGGCGGTAACCTTCTGTCTAACAACGTTGCGACCTTTACGGGTTATCCCGCAAGCGGTCTCATTACGGATTACAGTGCAGACGGTTACTCGAGCACCACAGTCTACGGCGCCAGCGTGAACGTGCGGCCGCTGGTCACTCCTTTCAGGGCGCCCATATCCGCCTATGGACGGCTGATAAGCTGTGCCGGCGCGAACCCATGCGCTAACGTGGCTCTCAACAATTATTATACTGTCTTCGATGGTGGAGTGCCGCTGGCCCTGGGAGCCGATGGAAATACCGCGGTATCGGGTCTCCCGTTTACTTCCGGGGCGCCTAACAGTTATGGATGTTTTGCCTGGGATATTAGTCCCGTAAGGCCAGCTCCTGTAACTATGACATATAACGGCAGCTCTGTCGTGACTTTCACGGGTGCGCCGGCGCATCCCTTCCGCTGGATGTGCATGGGTCAGTAGTTACCCGTCCGGCTTAGCTGCCCGACCCTGCCCCGCGTCCGCCTACCCGATCTCCAGCCGCACCACGGTTTCCAGATGAAACGTCTGCGGAACAGGTCCACCAGCGTCATGGAAGCGACTCGATACCCGGACGCAGTCAGCGCCGCCAGGTCGCGCGCCAGCGTGGCCGGATCGCAAGCCACAATCGTCAGGCGGCGCGGCTTGAGCGCTGCCAACCGCTCCACCATGGTTTTGCCGAGGCCGGAGCGTGGCGGATCCGCCAGCACGAAGTCGGGTGCGCGCTGAAGTTTTTCGAGCGCCGCCTCCGCCGTCGTCTGTTCGGCCTTGACGCCGGCCAGCCCCGCGCGCTCGGCATTGAAACGGAGATCCCGCACCGCGCCGCCGCCCGATTCCACCGCGTTGACCCGCCGAAAGCGCCGCCCCAGCGCCAGCGAAAACAGTCCCACGCCGGCGTACAGGTCGAGCGCCGCTTCGCCTTCGGCGCCCGCCAGCGCGGCCTCCACCAACTGCTCGGCGAGAAACCGGTTCACCTGGAAGAACGAATTGCTGCTGACGCGGAAACGGCCGCCGTAATCGAGCGCGCCTCCCACCATGCCCGGTATGCGCTCGCCGCACCACTCGAAGAAGCGGCGCGCCACCGGCCGCTTGGTGTCGATGACGTTGATCTGTACCCGCTCTTCGTCGCGGACCGGATGCCATCGTGCCACTGTGCAATCGAATACGAACCAGCGGAAAGTGTAACACCTGTCCATCATCGTGTTAGAGCTCACAAAGTGCGATTGTACGCCTGGGCACCTATTTTAAGAGAACGAGTAAGTTATGGCACAGCGCCATGAGTTAGTAACCGGAGTTTGAGTGATTTACTTGACACTTGGCCCGGCTGAGACGGAGTAAGACTGGCAACCTCGGGCCTTGGCTTGGCATCTTTTAAGGATGGGGGAGGACGTTCCGTGGTTCGGGCGGCTGCGATGTGCCGCTACAGCCGCTGGTTGAGGATGGGACGGTGCGAGCCGCCTGAAAGGCTTGGCGCAAACGGGAACAACGAGAGGGACAGACGAAGAAGGTCGCCTGCATCGCACTTAGAAAAGGAGAAATCGAATGAGCAACGTCAGAATCTTAGCAATCGCATGCCTTGGCCTGCTCTATGCCATGCTGCCACAGGCCAAAGCGGACCAATGGAACCAGAAGATCATCTTTAAGTTCAGTACGCCTGTAGAGGTTCCAGGACAAGTCCTCTTGCCTGGAACGTACGTCTTCAAGCTCATGGACTCGATAGCGGACCGGAATGTGGTTCAGGTCTTCAACAAGGACGAGAACCACCTGTATGGCACATTCCTGGCGATACCGGACTACCACCTGAAGCCGGCTGGCAGGGCCATCATGACTTTCGAGGAGCGCGTGGCGGGGGCTCCAGAAGCGGTGAGGGCGTGGTTCTATCCCGGCGACAGTTATGGCCACGAATTCGTATATCCCAAGGCCAAGGCTGCGGAGCTCGCCAAGGCGAACCAGCAGACGGTTCCATCCATGCCGAATGAACTCGCCGCCAACACCACCAAGCCCACCGAGAGTATGAACACGCCCCAGGTTATGGCGATGAAGCAGGCACCGCTGAAGGCGGAACAGCCCAGCGGGGAGGAGGTAGAGATCGCCCAAGCGTTCGCTCAGGCTCCGTCACCGGCCCCACCGGCCCAGGAGGAAGCCGGCTTGCCCAAGACCGCCAGTCCCTTGCCACTGGTCGGCCTGATCGGTTTGGCGTTGCTTGTGGGTGCGGGGCTGCTCCGGGCGGCTGGCGCCAGATGGCAAACGAAGTAGATGAGATAAAGAAAGCGCCACTGTTGCACCGAATCTACGGAGCCGTTTCGGCGGGAGGGCACATGCGCACCGTACTGCGCGCCCTCTCGCTGTTGGCTCTGTTCGCGGGGCAGCGCCTTCCCGGCCAAACGGCCCCTCAGCCGGGAAGCGCGACATTCTCGGCGGACGTCGATCTGGTTGTACTGCACGCTACGGTTAGCGACAGGAAAGGCGGCTTCGTCTCGGGCCTGCAAAAAGACAACTTCCAGGTGTTCGAGGATGGGTCGCCCCAAGCCATTCGCGTCTTTCAACATGAGGACGTCCCCGTGGCGGTCGGCTTGGTGGTAGACAATAGCGGCAGCATGGGCCCCAAAAGGAAAGACGTGACTGCCGCCGCGCTGGCTTTCGTTCGATCCAGCAACCCGCGCGACCAGATCTTCATCGTGAATTTCAACGAAAAGGTATCTCTCGGGCTGCCCAGTACGGAGCTTTTTTCGGCCCGAGCCGCGGATCTCGAAGCGGCGCTGAACGGCGTTCCGGCCAACGGCAAGACGGCGCTCTATGACGCCATCGACGCCGGGCTCGCACATCTAAAGGAATCCACACTCGACAAGAAGGTGCTGATTGTGATCAGCGATGGAGGCGACAACGCCAGCCACCACACGCTCAGCCAGGTGTTGCAGAGTGCCGGGCGCTCCGACGCAATCGTCTATACGATCGGGCTGTTCGACGAATACGACGAGGACCGCAACCCGGGGGTTCTCGGAAAGCTCGCGCGCGCCACGGGAGGATGCGCGTTCTTGCCCAGCGAGACCAGCCAGGTCGTGCAGATTTGCCAACAGATTGCCGGGGACATTCGCAACCAATACACGATCGGTTATATCCCGTCCGACCAGAAATTCGATAACGCCTATCGCGCCATCCGTGTCACCGCCACCGGGCCGCATGGCGAGAAGTACGTGGTGCGGACAAGAGCGGGTTACATCGCTTCGCCGGAACGCAGGAGCTCATACGGAAATTCCCAACCTGGATGCGAAGTGTTGTCAAGCCAGGGAGGCGCGTAACCCGAAATGAAACTTCGCATGACGTGCCGGGCGATCCGCCTGATGAGTTGGGCGAAAAAGTGACCCGGCCGGATCCGGTTTTCCCGCCTACCCGATCTCCAGCCGCACCACGGTTTCCAGATGAAACGTCTGCGGGAACAGGTCCACCAGCGTCATGGAAGCGACTCGATACCCGGACGCAGTCAGCGCCGCCAGGTCGCGCGCCAGCGTGGCCGGATCGCAAGCCACAATCGTCAGGCGGCGCGGCTTGAGCGCTGCCAAC
>CAVXJY010000137.1:0-4996 GCA_963761855.1 Bryobacterales bacterium
GACAGAAGCCGCATGTGGACTGGCGCCCGTCCGTGGTCTGCGCGATACTGGTGACAGGATTGTTGGCCACGGCACTGGCGTTTACCATCCAGGCGTGGGCTTAGCGGTATACTTCTTCTACCCGTACGGCACTGATTTACATGCTGGAGCCGGTGACAGCTTGGCTGACTTCGTTTTTTCTGACCGGAGAGGGCCTTTCCGGACGAGCCGCGGCCGGCGCGGGCCTGATCCTGGGAGGAGTGGTCCTGGTGGAGGTGAAACCATGGGCCTCGCGACCACATCCATCTTAGTTGAATCGAGCGCCGTACCGGTGCATCGTCAAGCCGGCCGGCGTGGAGCGTAGGAGTAGGACATCCATGAAATTCTTCGACAGGTTACGAACCGAGAAGCTGCTTTCGTTCACCCTGATTGTGTTCACGCTGGCAATCGGCGTCGTCATCGGTACTCTCATCAGCACGGGAGTCAATGCCGCTCGTCCCAACGCGCGCAATTTCGCGCCGGAGGCGACGCCGCTGACGATTCCGAATGCGGTCGAGTTGCCGTCACAGTTCACCCAGATCGCCAAGCAGGTCGAGCCATCGGTAGTGAGCATTTCAACCACTTACCTGCCGAAAGTCACCCAGAACCCCCATCGCCGCCAGGCGCAACCGGACGAAGGCGACCAGGGCGAGGGTGAGGGCGATGGCGGCATGAATGACTTTCTATACCGCTTCTTCGGCAACCCATTCGGCCAAGGTGGCCCGAACATGGGATCGCGGCCCAGCGAGGCGTTGGGCTCCGGCGTGGTGGTGGACCGGGCTGGCTACATCCTGACCAATAACCATGTCGTGGACAAGGCCGACCGCATCCGGGTCAAGTTTCACGACGACCTGATCGAATACGAAGCCAAGCTGGTGGGGGTGGACGCCCCGACCGACCTGGCGGTGATCAGGGTGACCGGCAAGAGCGGCCTCGAACCGGCGCGCGTCGGCAACTCCGACGCGGTGCAGGTGGGTGACTGGGCGGTGGCGATCGGCTCCCCGTTCAGCTACCAGGAGACGGTGACCGCCGGCATCATCAGCGCCAAGGATCGCGACGTGGATACCAGCATGCAGTTCCAGCATTTCCTGCAGACCGACGCCGCCATCAACCCCGGCAACAGCGGCGGCCCGCTGTTGAACATGCGCGGCGAGGTGATCGGCATCAACACGGCCATCGCTTCGCGGTCGGGTGCTTATGAAGGCATCGGCTTCGCCCTGCCCATCAATACCGCGGCGATGGTGTATAACGCCATCATCAGGGAAGGCAAAGTGACTCGCGGCGGCATCGGCATCCAGTTCAGCCCGTCGGACGATCCGCAAACGCCGGCGCACCTGAAAGCCAGCGGCGTCAGCTCGGGAGTGTTTGTGCAGTCGGTGACCCCGGGAGGTCCCTCGGATAAGGCAGGCATCAAGGATGGCGACGTCGTGGTGGCTATCAACGGCAAGCCGATTCACGACGGCAATCAGCTCGTGGGCATGGTTACGGCCACGCCAGTCGGCAATTCGCTCGACGTCACGGTGGTGCGCGAGGGCAAACGGCAGGATTATAAAGTGCAGGTAGCCGACCTGGCGCAGCTCTTCCCCGATCGCTTCGGTAATGGCAACGAAGCCGCCCAGGCGCAGCCGGAAGCCACTACGGTGAGCTTCGGCATGTCGATCAAGACCTTGACCGACAAGCAGATCGAGGCGCTGGGCATCAAGGCAAAAGCCGGCGTTCAAGTGGTGGAGGTTGAGCCCAATTCCTTTGCCGAGGACGTTGGACTGCAGCGGGGCGATGTCATCCTCGCTATCGGCAACCACCCCATCGCCAGCACCGAGGACGTCAAGAAGGTGCAAGCCACGCTTAAGCCGGGCGACGCCGTGCAGTTCCACATCCTGCACCGCGCCGGCGGCCCCAACTCAACCGAATGGGCCTCCGGCTATCTCGCCGGATTCCTGCCGGCCAAGTAGCAACGCCGTAACCCAGCCCACCGGATTGTAGGTGGCGAGTTGGCATTGCCGCGCAGTGGCAAGCCAAATGAAACAACGAGTTAGGTCATGTTGTAGGCCATTGACTTACCGACACCGCAGGTGCACACTGTTGTTATAGCGGCTGGGGCTGCTGGAAAGAAGTTGTTACCCAGGCGAGCCGCTGGAGTTTCGAAAGGGCCGCTCATTTTGTGGGCGGCCCTTTTGGTTTGGTACGGTCTCCTTTAGGAATGACGGAGAAGAGTTCTGGTCTAGGATGTCGAGCCGAACACTCAAGAACTATCCTGTCGCGCACTGAGTTGCCGTAACGATCCGCTCTTGGCTTCGGATTCTCAACCGTAGTCATTGCACAGTTCTCAAGCACCAACGCGCCGTCGTCCATTGCACTTGCTATTTGGTCGATTCTCAAACACTACCCCAGGCCCCTGTGACCCCGGTTGCCTGCTAAAATCGGATAATCAGCTATGTCAAGGATTTGGTGTGCCGGCGTGGTGGTAATGGCGTGTGCCGTCGTGGCGCCCGCGCAGACCCCGCCCAAGAAGCCGGCGCCCGTCAGACCGGCGGCCAGGCAGGCCGCAACCAGATCCGCCTCCGCCAGGCGCCCGGCCACCGCCGGCACGGCGCATAAGCCCACCGCCCGAACCAGCCTGGCCCACAAGGCCGGCACGAAAGCGGGAGCCGGCGTGGCGCACCGCAGCCATACCGGGACGGCGGCTTCCAAGTCCGCTCTCGCGCGGCGCGGCAGAAGGGTCCGGGCAACCCCCCGGCGGCCCAAACAAATGGTCCCTACGCCCGAAAGATACAAAGAGATCCAGCAGGCCCTGGCGTCCAAGGGCTATCTGAAGCCGGAAGACGCCAGCGGGGTGTGGGATCAAAACAGCAGCGATGCCCTGCGGCGCTTTCAGAGCGATCAGAAGCTGCAAGGCACCGGCAAAATCGATTCGCTTTCGCTAATTGCATTGGGCCTCGGTCCCAAGCACGATTCCGCCGAAGCCAAGCCTTCGCCGCTCGCGCCACCTACGGTTTCCGACCAGAGCCCCCTCCAAAGCCGCTGATTGCAAGTCGCCACAACATGGCCAGCGTAGGGCCAAGCCGAGGCGCTTCCGATATCCTGCTGAATCCATGTGAGTTGCCAGCCTATCGCGTTTTACCTTGACAAACGTTTAATTCATACGAATAATTAAATCAATCGTATGAGTCAAACTCGCCTCAAGATTCTCGATGCAGCCGAGCGGCTGTTTGGCGAGGAGGGCTACACGGCAGCTTCGCTACGCCAGATCACAGCCGCTGCCGGGGTCAACCTGGCCGCCATCCATTACCACTTCGGCTCAAAGGAAGAGCTTTTGGATGAGTTGGTTATGCGGAAAGCCGTGCCTGTGAACGAGGAGCGGCTGGAAAGCCTGCGGCGCCTGCGAGAGGCTGCCGGGTCGAATCCCATCGCGGTCGAGGACCTGCTCGAAGCCTTCCTGGCTCCGGCGTTTTATGCGGCGGACAAAAGCCCCGAATTCGCCAAGCTGATGGGACGGCTCCACGCCGAGGGACTGATGCCGGCAGTTGCGCGCAAACACTTTGGCCCGGTCGCAGAGCGCTTTCTGGCCGAGATGCGGCTGGCGCTTCCCGAGCTGACGGAGGAGGAGATGGCGTGGCGGCTGCATTTTACGATCGGCGCGATGGCGCACGCGTTGACCGTCCCTCCCATCGACCTCGTGGGGCGAATCGAGCCGGGGCGGCCCAGCGGTATAGTCCGGCGCATGGTGGCCTTCTTGAGCGGCGGATTTCGGGCGCCCGTAGCGGCCCGCGAAAAGGTTGAGGTGAAGTGAATGAAGGTGGCGTGGATAATGTCGATGGCGCTACTGGTGGCGCTGCCCCGGCTGGCCCCTGCGGCGGATCAGGCGGCGCAGCGCGGGCCAATCGATCTGAGTCTGAAACACGCGGTCGAGGTGGCGATTTCGCCTGAAGGCAATACCAACATCCAGCTTTCCGGCGAAGCTCTGAAGCAGGCTCGGGCGCGGGCGCTGCAGGCGCGGGCCGCCCTGCTGCCGGATCTGGAAGGGGCCTTCAGCGACCGAAGCGGCCAGGCCAGACTGTCGGCCTCATAAAGATCGCCCATCAGGCGCCTCGCCTCGACTGACAGTTGCCGGCATCGTCTCGGCGACGGATGGAGGGATCCGACCTGCGCGTGTCATGCGCGGCCTCTCGACAGAACTCGGCGCCCGCCGCAGGTTCCCCGCAACATGTGCCCGCAACATGTGAAGGAAACCCCCAATGGCCGACAACCCGCGCTGGACGCGCCGTCCCGATGGCTCCACCTGGGGCGATTGGGCGCCGACGACGAGCGCGGCCGGCTCAACCTGCTGACCCGGAGAAGGTTCTGCAAGGCATCGCCGAGGTGAACGAGGGAAAAACCTTCTGCCTGTCGCTGCCGCTCGACTATCCTGGCGGCGCCATGCTATCCCGCGCCGTCACCCGCCGGTGATGAAGCCGACCATGCGCGGGGACAGGCCGAACATGAACTATCCGCTGCGCTGCGACGACCCGACCGCCACCGACGTCGTGTGCGACGACCAGGTGGTCCTGACCTGCAGTACTCCACGCAGTGGGACAGCCTCGCCCATGTCGGGCAGATGTTCGACGCCGACGGCGACGGCAAGGCCGAGGACGTGTTCTACAACGGCTATCGCGCCGGGCGGGACATCGTCGGCCCCGCGTACTGCGACGGCGGGCAACATGACGCCGTGCGATCAGCCGCGGGCGCGCGCCAGCTCGGCATGCGAGAACATGGCGGAAGCCCGCATGCAGGGCCGCGGCGTGATGATCGACCTGGAAGCGCATTTCGGCCGCTCCGGCCACATTGTCAGCCATGCCGATCTGATGGCGCTGATCCGCGACGACGGCGTCAGCGTCGAGCCCGGCGACTTCGTGCTGTTCCGCACCGGTTTCGCCGAAATGCTGCTGGAGATGAACAAGCAGCCGGACCGCAAGAAGCTGTTCGACAGCGCCGCCGCGTC
>CAVXJY010000138.1:0-114973 GCA_963761855.1 Bryobacterales bacterium
TCTTCTTCACTTCGTTCAGTTCTGACACGGTAGAGGTCTGGCGTTCGAGTCGCCACGGGCCCACCACTTCCCAGAATTTTGGCAGCCGTTGGGCTTAGCGCTATGCCAGAGAGCGCGCGCTTACCGAGGTGCGCGGCGCGTGGCCAACCGGCGGCGCAGCAGGAAGATTACGCCGGCCAGAGCAACGAGATCGACACCTAAGGCAGCCGGCAGCGAGGGTTCGGGTGTGCTGACGACCAGGGCGTCGGGTGAGACATGTGGTGAGGCCGGCTTGAAAAACGGCACGCCGAAATCCGGTGTTCCTCCGCCAGTCTGACCTGGAGCGGCATCTCCGAAGAGGTTGCCGACCCCATTTTGGCCGGAGCCGGTCGAGGAATTACCTTCGTGTCCCGGAATGGCAGCCGGGTCGAATAGGCTCCAGATGGCGTAAGAATATCCTCCGCCGAAGGCTGTATTCCACATATTGCCGATCGCATTTTCGGCCAGCAACGCCGCCGTATCATACTCCTCGGGAGTAATGGAAGGCGACGAATCCGTCGTGGTCACGTCTTGAGAGCTGTTCGAACCTGCGTCGGTCACCGCGGGCCGTTTTCTCTCCGAGGGATCATTGGCCTGCACATCGTTCGTAAAGTCTTCGCAGATTACGTACGTCGGTCCTCGATTGATTGAAGTCACATACGGATTCACGTAGACCCCGCCCGCGATAGGGGCGTTATGGGCCGTATCCGCAGGTGCCGTCTCGACTCTGGCAGTAGCTCCGCCGGCGAAGCAAAGCGCTAATGCGATTCCCCAACAAGCCGGCCTCCGAGTTAGTTTCATTGTCGTTCCTCCGTCGTTTCGCGACGTTGTTCCATTGGCAGTGCGCCGTCTAACTGCCCCAAGTACCCAGAAAGCGCCGAAAACATCCCGTCTTCGCGCCGCAGCCGTAGCCGCTGTCTAAGTCATAGTTAAGGCTACCCCCCAATCGTTACCTCGTCAATCTTACTAATGGGGTAATTCAATCACCAGAAATAGCCAAACCAAGCTTGTTATCTTGTTCACAAAGCACTTGGCCCGCCGAAAAGTCCTGGTACCGGTTTCGTGCAACATTTCTTTTGCGAAGTAAGAAACGCTGTTGCAAAATTCGACAGGACGCGGACGAAAACAGCTTACAGACTGCGCCTTGATCGAAACCATTTCATAGGGCCTCCCAGCCGTCCATGAAGGCTAGAAACGACAATCAAAAACTCAATGCCTTGGCGTGGTTTCCGCAGGCAGCCTCTTCGGGCTGACCTCGGTGATCTCCTTACCCATTTCCTGACGGCGGGTCCGATCTGGAGAGAACCTGGGAGTGTAAAATGGAAGATCTGGTGGAGCAAGTCCAAACCGAACAGGCCCGCAGGCCCTGGTTGTTGGGCGCGGGGTTGGGCGTGGCGCTGATCGCCGCCGCCAAACTCGCGCTGCACCTGTACGCCGGACGGCACTACGGCTACTTCGTGGACGAACTGTACTACCTGGCGTGCGCCCGGCACCTGGCCTGGGGCTATGTGGATCAGCCCCCGCTGGTCGCGGCCATCGTATGGATCACGCGGGCTTTGTTCGGCGATTCGCTTTCGGCCCTCCGGTTTCCGGCAGCGCTGGCCGGCGCGGGCGCCGTGGTGCTCACCGCCATGATCGCCCGCGAACTGGGCGGCAATCGGTTTGCGCAGTGCCTGGCGGCTTTGTGCCTGGTGCTGGCGCCGGGCGTTATGGCGCTGGACCACTTCCTTTCCATGAATGCTTTCGAACCTTTGTTCTGGATGGGCTGCGCCTACCTGGTGATGCGCATCATCCGGACTGGGGATGCCAAGCTCTGGCTGTGGTTCGGCGTAGTGGCGGGTATAGGGCTGGAGAACAAGCACTCGATGCTGATCTTCGGCTTCGGCCTGGTGGCAGGCTTGGTGCTGACGCGCGAGCGCCGATGGCTGCGCTCGCCGTGGTTCTGGGCAGGAGGCGCGCTCGCGTTTCTCATCTTCCTGCCCAACCTGCTGTGGAACATCCAGAACCACTTTCCTTTTCTGGAACTGGAGGCCAACATCCGCCGGAGCGGGCGGGATGTGAGACTCTCGCTGCTCACGTTTTTCGGCCAGGAGATCCTGGCGATGCTGCCGTTGAGCCTGCCCATCTGGCTGGCAGGCTTGTGGCATCTGTTCTTCGACAAGGAAGGCAAGCGGTTTCGCGTGCTCGGCTGGGCCTGGGCGTTGACGGCCGGCGTCATTCTGTCGCTCAGCCCCCGCATATACTACCTGTTCCCCGCGTACCCGATTCTGTTTGCGGCCGGCAGTGTGGCTTGGGAAAAGTGGCTGGCAGCGGTCCGCGCGCGGTGGATTAAGCCGGTGTATGTGACGCTGATGGTGCTAATGGGCGCTCTGTTGGCGCCGACGCTGATTCCGCTGCTGCCGCCCGAGACCTACATTCGATACGCCGCGGCCACACACCTGCAGCAACCGCGCATCGAAAATCAGCGGCTCGGACCGCTACCGCAACTGTTCGCCGACCAGTTCGGCTGGGAAGAAATGGCGGCGACGGTTGCCCGCGTTTATAACAGCCTGCCGCCGGACGTGCGCGCCAAGACCGCTATCTTCGGGCAATACTACGGGCAGGCGGGCGCTATCGACCTGTTCGGACCGAAGTACGGCATTCCCGAAGGCAGCGCCATCAGCGGGCATCAGAGCTACTTCCTCTGGGGACCACGCGGTTACACCGGCGAGAGTGTGATCGTGATGGATGGACGGCAGCGGGACCTTGAGTCGCGCTTCGCCAGCGTCCAGAAGGTCGCCCGGGTTTATCACCCCTACTCCATGCCGTCCGAGCATTTCGACGTCTTCTATTGCCGCGGCCTCAAGCGGCCCCTGAGCGAGATCTGGCCTCAGGTGAAGAATTGGGACTGAAGCGCGGTGTTGGCGACCCTCTAAGGACCTGCCGCCTGCCGTGTGGTCCCGCTGGAGCGGCCGTTTCCATCCGGTCTGCACGCCGCGAAAGGTTATAATGCGAATCAGTAAGCGGCCGCGCGGGCAGCCGACGGCGACAGAGGGTGAGGCGGTACTCTCGTGCACGCAAGTGAGGGGAATGATTTCATGCGAAACACCTGGTTCCGTAACCTATTTTTGGCTGCGTTCCTGCTCTTACCTGAACTTGGATTGTCGCAGAAACCCAGCCCCGGTGAAACTTTAACTGTTAAAGGCTATTCCGGAAAGGTTCCAGTCATCCAGGTGAATGGCAAGTCGTATGTGGAGGTCGACTCGTTGGCCCGCCTTACGGGAAGTTCCATCACGTTTCGGGCTCATCAACTCATTTTGACGTTGCCTGCGCCGAAGGCAAATGCGGCAACTCCGGAGACAAATCAGGCGGCAAAAACGGGCTTTTCCAGAGAATTTCTGAGGGCTGGCATCGAGGAGACGATAGCCGTCAGAGAATGGCTGACTGCGATTGTCGATGCCGTCCAGAACAACTATCCGCTAACCGATGACTGGGTGGCTCGTTACCGGAGGACCGCTCAAGACAACCTGTCGCTAGCTTCCACAGAGGTAGTTACAGCTTCCGATCGGAGTGGTTTTTCACTGCTCAGCAACGAGTTCGCTAATATGCAAAAGTTGAACGACAAATATCTGGCGATGCATAACAGTCTGACTTACATCTCTCCGGACTCGGTGGGTAACGATCCGCTGAACGAGCAAATCCTGGACTGCGCACGCTCACTGACGGCCTTTGCTGTAGGCACTGAATTCCAGGACGTCCCGGCATGTCATTAATAACCGGAGACGGAGCTCGCCCGCGAAAAAGGGGTCAGCGTAAAGGCGTGGCACAGGGGACATGAGAGGGAAATGCGATCGCGCCGGGGTGTATACTGACACGAGCCCCGAAGCCCAGGATGGGGGTTCCGGCCAATTCAAATCGACCGCTCTATGATCGGCGCAACCGTCACCCATTACCGCATCGTCTCCAAGCTGGGCGAAGGCGGAATGGGCGTGGTCTATGAGGCCGAGGACCTCACTCTGGGACGCCGGGTGGCGCTCAAGTTCTGTCTAAGCGGCCGCGACGATGCGAAACTGCGCGCCAACCTGCTCAAGGAAGCGCGCGCGGCTTCGTCGCTATCGCACCCTAACATCGCGCACATCTACGAGTTCGTCGAGGACCCCGGCGGCGATGCGTTCATCGCCATGGAACTGGTGTCCGGGGCCAATTTGGCGCGCATTCTGAGTGAGCGGCGGCTGAGCATCGAGGAGACGCTGAAAGTAGCCACCGGCGTGGCGTCGGCGCTGGCGGAAGCGCATCGCCACGGCATTATCCACCGTGACATCAAGCCCGGCAATATTCAGATCACTTCGGCCGGCGAGGTGAAGGTGCTCGACTTCGGCATTGCGCGGCCGGCCGCTCTGCACGCGGCGGGCGCGGCTGCCACCGACGTCACCCGGACGCTGGAAGGCTTCTCCGGGACGCTGCTCTACATGTCGCCCGAACAGGCCTCGGGCGAAGTCCTGGATGGACGTTCGGACCTGTTCTCGCTCGGCGTGGTGATTTATGAATGCATGACCGGCAAGTCGCCATTCGCCGCGGACAGCCTCCCGTCTGTGATGGCGCGACTGTTGACGTGGGTGCCGCCGCAGCCTTCGCGGCTGAATCCGAAATCGCCGGCCCAGCTTGACCGGGTCATCCTGAAGCTGCTCGAGAAAGACCGGAAGAAACGCTACGCATCGGCCGGCGAACTGTTGGCCGACCTGCAAGCTCCCGGACGCGGGCACTCCCGCCGCCGCGCCGTGGCCGCCCTGGTGGGAGGCATGGTTTGCGCGGGAGGCGGCGCGATAGCGTGGGTGTGGAATTCCAAGCGCCATCGCGACCCGGCGCCGGCCGCGGTGCGGTGGTATCGCGACGGTCTTGCGGCGCTGCACAATGGGAGCTATCACCGGGCGAGCAAGCTCCTGGCGCGCGCGGCGGAGATCGACCCTGCTTACGCCATGGCGCACGCCTACCTGGCCGAAGCCTGGTACGAACTCGACTACCTGGAACGCGCCAAGGACGAATTGCTCAAGGCGATGGCGTCGCTCGGTTCGCTGCCCGCGGTCGAGCAGCTCCACCTCGAGGCGATCCAGGAGACCGTCGTCGGCGAGTTCAAGGCCGCCACGGAGAAGTACCAGGAAATCGCCGCCATGGTGGCGCCGGAGGAGCGGGGCGGCGCGCTGCTCGATCTGGGCCGCTCGCAGGAACGCAATCAGGACACGAAGAAGGCGATGGCGACGTATTCCGAAGCGATTCGCCTGGATGCGCAGAACGCCGCCGCCTGGCTGCGCCTGGGAACCCTGCAGGCCAGGACCGGCGCGCGGGAGGACTCCGGCCGCTCGCTCGACCGCGCCGAGAGCCTGTTCCAAGCCGCTTCCAACATCGAAGGCGTGACCGAGTGCCTCTACGTGCGCGCCCGCTATGCCGGCACTCCCGCGCAGGCTCGCGTGCTGATCTCCAAGGCGCTTGCGGCAGCCCGTGTCACGGGCAACGACCAGCAGGAGATCAAGCTCTTGCTCTTATCCAGCAACAGCTATCTCGACGCCGGCCAGAACGCGGAAGCGCTCGACGAAGCCAACCGGGCCATCGCCATCGCACGCGCCGACGGCATCGAGAACCTGGTCACACGGGGGCTGATCGACCTGGGCAACGCGTTGTTCGTCAAAGGCCGCACTGCCGAGGCCTTGAGCACCCTCCAGCAAGCACTCGAAATCGCCCGGCGGAACGGCGAGAAGCGATCGGAAGCGCGCGCGCTGGTGAACCTGGGCAGCGTCCGCATCCAGACCGGAGACATGGCGCAGGGCTGGCAGGACGTACAGGCCGCGCTGGCCTACTACCGGCAGGGCAGTTACCGCACGGAGGCCGCGCTCTCCCTCATTTTGCTGGGCCGTGCGGCGCGCGACAAGGGCGACTACGAGGGGGCGCGCCGCGCGTTTGAGGAGACGCTCGCCACGCTGAAGCCGGGCGAGCAGTCACTCCCGCTGGCGCTGGCGCAGGAGGGGCTGGCTTCGCTTGAAGTGATCCAGGACCGATGGCCGCAGGCGCTCGCCATGTTCGACCAGACGCGGCGCGACTTCGAGGCCATCGGCAGCTCGACCGGAGTGGCCACCAATCAACTCAACGTGGCCCTGATGCACGCCATGCTGGGCCATGCAGGCGACGCCACGGCGGTGCCGCAGCAGGCCGCCGAATCCGATCCTCTGAGCGCCCTCGAGATTATTCTGATTCAGGAACATTTCGGCGAGGCTCGCACCAAAGCCGAAGCCTTGCTGCGTAGCGCCGACCCGAGCGACCTGGAAACGCGCTGTGGCGCCACCCTGGTGCTGGGCTTGGCGCTGGCCCGTTCCGGTGCCGGTGCGCGTGGCCTGGAGGTCTGCCGCAAAGCGTTCGAGCTGGCTACAGCGACTGGTAAACCGGCTGAAGAAGCGGATGCGCTGCTGGCCTCGGCGGAAGCGGCGCTGGCCGCCGGCGATCGCGAGGCTGCCGCCGGATATGCGGGCCGAGCGCGCGCCTTTTTCGAATCGGCCAGTAAGCCGGAGTCTCTCTGGCGCGCGTGCGTGTTGTTGCTGCAATCCGGCACGCCGGATCGCGCTCTGACGGCCGAGGCCGCCGCCGCGCTTGGCACACTGAAGTCCTCTTGGCCCGCGGAGGATTTCCGGTCTTACCTGAACCGCCCGATCATCCGGCGCTTGCATGCGGAACTGCTGCGCGCCAACCCGGCGGCGCCTAAAATCGACTGATGGAAAGGAACCAACAGCAAATGAAACGGCTCATACTCGCAACTACTTTCACTCTCGCGGTTTTGCTGCTGTGCGGCAGCCCATCGCGGATACATGCCCAAAGCGACACCAAGATCGTGATCAAAGACACAGGCTCCCTCCTGCTCCGCGCGGACGGGCTCGATGTTGGCAGTCGCTGGACCACTACGGCGGACGAAATCCGGCACACGAACTTGAACGGCGTGCTGAGCGGCTTGCAGATCACCGAAGCGGGCGCGGACCGCTGTGCGGGCTCGCCGACATGCGGCGTTGACCCGACTCGGCCCTGGACCGTCCATGTGACTTACGGCGGCGGGTGGCTTACGATCTCATCCATCTCTTCCAACCGGGGGTTGCACGTGACGCGAAACGGTCTCCTGCGCTTCGACCAGTGGCGGCGCACCGGGAATGCCGATGAACGCGAGTTCGGCCATGGCGACGGTCTCCGCATCACCAACATCAGGGTGAATAACGGGGCCAGCCTGTGCTCGGGCAACGGCTGCGTAATCGTGGTGCACTTCCCTCCACAGTAGGGCTGTGAACGCCGGCCCTGAAAACAAGATGCGGGAGCCGGTATCGCTTTTTCGCTTGCGCCCGGCACTGCCGATTATGTATTGTGCATCACGTGCCTGGCGCCACGCTGTCCCATCGAGCACCCGGTGGTGAAATCATAAGAGTGAGTAGGCCCGCTCATGGCTGACGCTGGCGCAGAAAGTTCCCGGACCAAAGCGTGGCTGGTTTGCCGGTCGGGACCGTTTGCCGGAACCCGATACCTGCTTTCCGAGGGGCGCATGCGTATCGGCAGGAGCCCGGAGAACGACATCGTCGTGCAGGGCCCGGACGCGGCCACGGTCTCTGCCCAACACGCGGAAATCTCTAAGGACGGCGACCACTGGCGCATTCACGACGCCGGCAGCACCAACGGAACCTACCTCAACGGTGAGAAGATCGGCGACGGCGAATTGTGCGCCCAAGCCATCATTCAGCTCGGAACTGACGGCCCTGAGTTTGTGTTTCTGATGGAGGGATCGGCGCCGGCGGAGTTAGAGCAGACCCTCGTCATCCCCCAAGGCATCGTCCCCACGCAACTGCGTACGGCACTGGAGGCCCATCCGGAGACTCAGGAAGCCCTGCTTTCGGAGGCCGTGAAACGGGCCCGCCTGGCTCGCATCGAAGGGTTCGGCGGCCAGACCATGACATTGATGCGAGACGTGGTCAACCAGGCCATAGCGCGCAGCAGCCGGCGCTTTCTGGTCGCCATCTATGTGCTGGCGGCGGTGCTGGTGCTGACTTCGTTGTACGGGTATTGGAAGATCCGCCTGCTGAAGCAGGAGAAAGCATCGATTGACCAGCGGATCGAAAAGATCGAGACGCTTTTGGAACAAGCGCAGGAAACGCCGGAACAGAGAGACCGTCTGATTGCAGAGCTCGATACGTATCAGGACCAGGCCGAGTCTCTCCAGCACAACCTGCTGTTTCGGGTGGGCGCGCGCCACAAAGAGACGTTTGTGACGCAGCAGATCCACGCTCTGATGGCTGAATTTGGCGCCGAAGAATATAGTATTCCGCCGGAATTCATTGAGCGCGTCAATTTTTACATCAAGCGGGACCTGGGACCGGACCGGCCGCAGATAGAGCGCGCCTTTGGCGAGGACGCCCCGAAAATCGCGGCAATGCGGCAGATCCTGGAAGAGCGGGACTTACCCCCGGATTTCGCCTACGTTCCGGTGGTGGAGAGCGCTTTCGCCGTCAGACCAACCAGTGCGGCGGGCGCCGCAGGGCCGTGGCAATTCACGCCCGTTACCGCACGTGTCTACGGTTTGCGGGTGGACGGGGCCGTGGACCAGCGCTTCGATTTGAGAACATCCACGCGCGCCGCCTGCCGTTTCCTGCGGGAGTTGCTGCTCGATTTCGGCACCGGCAGCTCCGTCATGCTAGCGCTGGCGGCTTACAACCTGGGTCCGACCAGGGTAAAGCAGGTCATCATGAAATCGGTCAGGGACCCCATCAAGCAACGCAACTTCTGGTACCTGTATCGCATCCACGCCCTGCCCGCGGAGACTCGCGAGTACGTCCCCAAGGTATTCGCCGCCATCATCATCGGCCGCAATCCCCAGCACTTCGGGTTCTGACGAAGTTCGGGCGTTACCCAACCATCGAATGCCGCGCTACCCGAAGCTCAGCGAGCAAGATTAGCGCCGCTCCGCGCACCCTGCACCAGATTCGCATACAAGTTCGAGTACCCGCGGGCGGAGCGGTCCCAGGAATAGTCCGCCGTCATGGCGATTCGCATCAGCTTTCGCCATTGCTGCTTGCTGCGGAAGACCGCCAAGGCCCGGTCCAGCGCCGCCAGCAGCGCTGCGCCGTCATATTGGTCGAATCGAAAGCCATTGCCTTTTCCTGACGAGGGATCGAATTCCTGCACACTGTCTTTCAATCCCCCCGTGGCCCTGACGATAGGAATGGTTCCGTACTTCAGACTGTAAAGTTGGTTCAACCCGCTGGGCTCGTATCGGGAAGGCATCAGGAACATATCGGCTCCGGCCTCGATTTTGTGGGCCAGCGCATCCTCGAATGCAATGCGAACGCCCAGCTTATCGGCGTTCCGCCGGGCCGCCGCCTGGAAGAAATCCCGATGTATCGGGTCGCCGCTCCCCAGCAGCACGAACTGCACGCCCCGCTGCAGCAGATCGTCGAGTATGCTTTCCAGCAGATCGAATCCCTTCTGCGGCACCAGCCGGGACACTGCGCCGAGCAGCGGAATTTCAGCGTCTTCGCAAAGTCCGAACGTCCTTTGCAGATCGGCTTTGCAGACTTCTTTGCCGGAGAGGTCCCCGGGACCGTAGTTCCTGGCGATGAACCGGTCCATCTGCGGGTTCCAGATTTCGTAATCGGCGCCGTTGAGTATCCCCGTCAGACTGGCGGCGCGCGCTTTGAGGACACCCTCGAGCCCGAAGCCATGCTCCGACGTCTGGATCTCCCGGCTATAGCTGGGGCTCACCGTAGTCAACGCGTCGGCAAACACGATCGCGCTCTTGAGAAAGTTGATCTGGCCATAGAACTCCAGATGGCGCGGCGTAAACAGATTCTGATCCAGCCCCAACAGACCCCACTGGTGCGCTGGAAACAGTCCTTGGTATCCCAGGTTGTGAATGGTGAGCACCGTCCGCATCGAGGAAAGTCCCGGATACAGTTCCGGCTGGGCTTTAAGAAAGGCAATGGTCAGCGCGGCCTGCCAATCATGGGCGTGCAGAACATGGGGCGGACCGAGCCGGCGCAGTACTTCCAGCACGCCGCGCGCGAAGAAGACGAATCGTTCCGCGTTGTCGGGATAGTCGCCTTCCGCGGTGCCATACAGGAAGGGCCGATCGAAGTACCGGTCGGATCGAATGAAATAGACCGCGATATCTTTGCCGAGGGTTGCCGTGAGCAGCGAGCCCGTTTCGAATCTGCCGGCGATCGGGACACTGAACCGAATGCCGGTATCCCGCGCAATTCCCTTCGCCAGCACCTCGCGGTAGGCCGGCATGATCGCCCGCACCTGGTGACCGGAGCTTCGCAACGCGATCGCCAGTGAACTGACCATATCGGCAAGGCCGCCCGTTTTAGCGAAAGGCACAAGCTCCGGGCAAACCATGACGATCTGCAGCGGCGCGCCAGGCGAAACCGGCACCGGCAGCGTGCCCGTCTCTGCTTCGGCGGCGGTTCCTTCGCCGGCAAAGGCCGCCGCGGTGGAGATCCCGGCAAAAATATTGTCCTGGTCCTCAAGCCTCCGCAGCGCGGCCCTATCGATGGTGCCGCTTTCGATCTGCTGGCCGAGTTGATGCAACCGCATCAGATGCGTCTTCGTCCGTCGAGTCGCATACTCCCGCATCGCTCCGGAGGCGATCATGAACGCCCAGTCGCTGGACTGGGCCAGCAGCAACTCGCGCGACGCCTGGTCGAGCGCTTCCCGCGTTAAGCCCGTAGCCTGGGAGTGCGCGGCGCTCAGTTGCTCCATCCGTTCCGCTCCCCGGTGAAGATGGCGATAGATCCAGTCGTTCTCGCCGTTCAGCCAGACCTGGCTAAAGCCGTCATGGCCCCAACTCGACGTCGCCGGCGTGGCGACCTGATTCACTGGGTACTCATCGAGGTATTCCGACAGCGTCACCAGCCGGATCGTCGATTGATCCAGAGCAATTCCGCGAATCAGGTAGTCGAGCCAGCGCGGCCCTTCGAACCACCAGTGGCCGAAGAGTTCGGCATCGTATGGCGCCACGACGACCGGCTTACGATCCATGGACGGTGCCAGGCTCCGCACCTGTTCGATCCGCTCGGCCAGGAAATGCCGCGCGTGACTGGCGGCTTTTTGTTCCGCCCATTCGGGTACGTAGGGCTCTTTGCGGCTCTCCTTTCCAGTGATCCGGTAATACTTGATTCCCGTATCGAGACGGATGCCGTCGCGGTGAATGTAGGGGCCGATGTAGTCCAACGGCAGGTCGTATCCGATGTCGCGGTAGAATTCACGGTAGTCGAAATCGCCGGGGTAGCCGACTTCGGAGCTCCACACCTGGCGCGACGACTCGGGGTCGCGGCCGAACACGGCAAGGCCGGAAGGGCAGACGATGGGCGCATACACGCCGAAGCGCGGCCGATGGTCGGCCCGTGTCACGCCATGCGTTTCCACGATGGTGTGCCGTATACCGTGCTGGCGCAGAATGGCGTCCACACCCGGGTAGTAGCCGCACTCCGGCAGCCAGAATCCTTGCGGCGGGCGCCCGAATGTCCTTCGATAGTGCTCCACTCCGATGGCGATCTGGGCCCGCACAGCGGCTTCGTTCACCGACAGCAGCGGAAGGTATCCATGGGTGGCGGCGCTGGCGATCACCTCCACTTTGCCTGTCTTCTGGAAACGTTCGAAGCCCCGCACCAGGTTTGTTTCGTACCGCTTCACGAAAGCGTCATGCACCTGCAGAAACAACTTGTGGTACATGCGAGCCAGGGGTTGAAAATCCGGGAGCGACGCGGTCCTGGCGATCTCCTTTTCGGCAAGCTCAAGGCTTCGCTCCAGCTTCTTCAGATAGCGTTGCTGGAGGGTAAGATCGAGCAGCATCGAAGCCAGCGTCGGCGTGAGCGAGAAGGTCAGGCGGAAATCGATACCGTCCTCGATCAGGCCCTCCAGCATCAGAAACAGCGGTATATAGGTCTCGGTTATGGCTTCAAAGAGCCAATTTTCCTCTAGAGAGTCTTCGTACTCCGGATGGCGCACATAAGGGAGATGAGCGTGGAGCACAAGAGCCAGGTAGCCTTCCATAGGCGGCTAACCAGCCCGTTTCGTCGGGTCTTGGGCTTCCAGGAGAAGCGAGGAAAGGCCGGGCGAGAATTCCCGTTCGGCATGCGCGGTCAGATCGTCCGGCGGATTCTGTGTAGCCGGGAGCGGAGGGGTGGCGGAAGAACTCTCTGCCTCGGCTCCTTGGGAACGCGGCTGCCACTGGCGGAATTCATAAATCTCCGACAATCTCCTGCGCAGAATCTCCGCAGCGCCGGGTGGGTTGGAAGAGTGCTGCTCGCTTGACGCCGGCGCAGCCAGCCAGACCGCCGGCTCCGCCTCAGCCGCAGGCGGCTCAGGTGCCCTTGGGGTGCCATCGGTGCGAAGTGTAATTTCCAGCGTTCCGGCAGGTTCAGGAGCTAACGGGGCAGTCTGCGGCGGCACCGGCTCCCCGGACTGCTCCAAAGCCTCTGCGTTCAACTCGACACGCTGCTCCACGTCGGCGACCGGCCATGCGCGCGGTGTCTGGATTGTGTTGGAACGTGCCAGGGGGATAAACTCACCGGCCGCGGTGATGGCGGCGAGATCGGCGCAATAAGTCTTCGCCGGGCTCCAAAGAGGGACGTACCAGTTCCTCGTCCGCAGATCGACATCCACATCGAAGTGAGTCGCCGCGTCGTAGAAACGCAGCACAACGCCGGCAGTCTCCGGCGGCAGCTTGGCAAGATCGAAATCCCAATACGCGTGGACCAGATATGGATCGACGGCCATCAGAGTCACACCCGGCCGCCCGGACCAATCCGGCAGGTCCCCGTCGCTGGCCATAGAGGGAGGCGCCGGCGGATAATACTTGGCCCCCTCGACTTGTTCGTAGGCTCCAAACCGCGGCGCGTCGCTTTTGGGCTTTTCAGCTTGAGCCGGCAGCGTGGCGCCGAACGCTCGAATCGCGGAAATCACCCGCCCCAGCGTGGCCCTCAACGCGCCGGGCAACCGGGAGCCATCGCTCCCAGACTCGTCTGTCACGCCTCCTTCACCGTCCGGGGTAGTTTTTCCATTCCAGCCGGCACTCTCCGCACTTGAGCGCTCCGTAGACATTGTAGTAGCTCGCGTAGCCTGTGCTCGTATCGGATTTGGCAAAAGTCAACTCGTCATGGATATGCGCGTGTTGGTGGCACAAAGCGCGTCCACACGCAGCACAGGTTCCTCGCGCATCAGCATCACAAAACCAGCACTTCACAATAGCATCTCCTGGTGATTTTATCTCGAACTTTGCCGATTGCGGGTGGCAATCAGAAATCGTGTTGAAGAATCGCGGTCGCCCTCCGGCAAAGCTCGCGAGCGTATTCGGTCCAGACACCGCTTCCCCAATAACGAAAGCAGCTCGTCTGGGTCATAAGCAGGTAGTATAAAGCATTACGGTAGCGATGCTCGGAGGGATCGACGCCGCGCGTTTTTTCGGCGAACAGGGCGCTCACTTGTTCCATGGGCGCCATGACATTACCGTAACCTCGCACCCAGGAGAGATTGTTGGTCCAGCTTCCGCCTTCCATGTGAAAACGGCCGTCCTCTTTTCTCAGCTCGGCAATCGTCCGCTCCAGGGCCTCGCTGTCTACGCGTCCCGCAAGCCGGTCCCAGATTCGTTTTTGCAGGATGGGCTGGATGGCGGGAAAATCGCGCTCCCGAATTCCCTTGGCATCCAGATATTCCAGGTACTCACTGACGTTGACAGGCGGCGTATCGGAGCCGGAAGCCTCGCGCATCACCTCCATGTACTTCGACGGGAACTCATTCATCATCACGCCGCCGTTTTCGCCGTCCGCTATCTGGGCCGAGAGCTGAGGTAGAGACTTGCCCTCCAGGCTGGACTGTGACAAGCCTTTGGCTTCGTAGTAAGGCTGCATCTGGGCCACCAACTTGGTGTCGCTGCCCTGCGTCTTGATAATGGCGGTGATCTTCGCGGTTTGGCCTTTTGAGTTGCGCGCCACCAGCAAGTGCGGGACGTGCGGCTGGCGGATTGACCCGCCATCCTCCACGCGCTCGATCGAGTGCTCCTGAACCAGCACCCAGCGGTACCCGCAGTCCTTCAGCGTGCGCACAAATTCATAGGCCACATCCGGGTGGTTCGGCAGCGCCATTTCCGCCGGCGAGAATCCGCGCACGCGGCTGAGCGCCTCCAGGCCGAAGATACCGGCAAAATGCGTCTGCCAGGCGCGCACGTGAAGTCGAAAATCCTGCGACGGCGTGGAAGGAGCTACCGCATGGCCCCAGGAGTTGCCCAACCATTCCACCGCACGCCGGTACTCCGGGTTGCACGTGATGTTGCGCAGACTGTCGATCACGTCGTCAAGGCCCATCGTCCGCAGCCCATGCAACAGGCAGCCCGAGTAGTCCAGCATGATGCGCGGCTGTTTTCCTTCGTGGATCAACTGCGGGATGAATTCGCCCATGCGTTTGTAGCACCATGCGAATATGCCAGCGTTGTAGCGGGCTTCGTCGTTCCCGAAGTCGCGCATATGCTGCAGATTGCTGATCACCGGTGCGGTGGCCAGGTCGGGTCCGCCGGCCGGAATCAGCGGCTGGTGCATGTGGAGCGCATCGCTGAATGCGCTCCGCACGCGGCCAAAATCGATACCGCATTCACCCAGATAAACGGCGCCGGTTCGCGCCATGGTCTGCGCGACAGCGTCTTCGGAACCGCAAATGTTCGGCAGCCCGCCGACATACTCCTGCAAATCAACCGTAGTCATAAGTCCTCCCTATGTCGTGTCGAAACTGGTCATCCGGGCGGGCGCGGTGGAGAAAGAGCCGGGTTCGCCCGTCGCTGAGCCGCCAGGGGCCGCACGCCCGTGGCGTCAAGATCGGTAAACGGCAAGAGTTTGTTCTGCAATTGCATCCCACGTGAAGGCCGTCTCAGCGGCGAGTCGGCCGTTGCGCCCCATCCACCTGGCCCACTCAAAATCCGTAAACAACGTGCCCAGGCCCCAGGCGATGGAATCTGGGTTGGCGTGCACCTTGAGTCCGTTGACGTTATGCCATACAAATTCTTCGGGCCCTCCATTTTTCGTGCAGACCACCGGCTTACCGGCGCTCCACGCTTCCAGGATGACGATCCCAAAGGGCTCATTGCGGCTGGGAACGCACACCACGTCGCTGGCCTTGTACAGATCCGCCAGCGCGCCGTTAACCTGGAATCCGACGAACCGCGTGGCGTGCGCCACACCTAATTGCCGGGCCCTGAGCTCCACGGATTTTCGCAGGTCCCCGTCGCCCGCGAACAGGAACTTGGCGCGCGGATAGTACTTCAAGATCGAGGGCACCGTTTCGATCAGCAGATCCGGTCCTTTTTGCCGCACCAGGCGGCCCACAAACAGTACGGTGGGATCGACCGGCCCGATGGCGTACCGCCGCTTCACTTCAGCCGGTTCGATCCAACCATCGAAATTGGTTACGTTGACTCCGTTGTAGACCGTCGAGATTTTCCAGCCTGGCACGTGGTACATCGATTCAACTTCCGCTTTGAGCGCGCTCGATACGGCGATGACCTTATCGGCGCAGCGGGCACCCGCGTCTTCCTGGCGGCGGATTCGCTCCGACTGTCCGCCGTAGAAGTTATTTCCGCAACGGCCGTATTCGGTGGAGTGCATGGTCAGGATCGCCCGCCGCCCACGCGCCTGCTGCATCCAGATCATCGCATTGGCGGCCAGCCAATCGTGCGCATGCACAATATTGAACGGGCCTCCTATATCCTCCGCGGCCATTACTTGTTGCACAAACGACCGGCACATGCTGTCGATCTCGTCCACAAAATTGGGTTTCAATTCGAACGGACAGCGATGATAGTGGACGCCGTGAATCCGCTCGTAGTGCCGCTGCCCGGCTCCCATGCGCGTGAAGACATGCACTTCATGGCCCTTCCGCTCCAGCGCGGCGCCCAACTCGGTGACGTGGGTGCCGACCCCTCCGACCGGAATAGAGTGCAACGATTCCCAACTCAGCAATCCGATTTTCATAACGCTCGTATGCCCGGCGAAGATGTCTTGCCGGGAACTGGCTAGCGGAAACCGCCAGCGTCGTCTGTTCTAGAGCCGGCAGCCGGGCGGGAAGCCGAACGCCGCGATGCGGCCACAATCGTTCTTCCAGCGGTGCCGTGCCAATGAAACCACACGCGGGATATCGAGAGGCACCTTATGCGGTAGCAACGGAGCCTTCGCATCCAGCCCGGCGTGGTCGTCCTCGATTACGTTCGCCGACAAAACACGGACTGCTCCCTCGGGTAACATGAGTCCGAAGCAAGGAGCCTGACCAACCCTCTTTCTGGGTTCGGTCCGACAAGGCCTACTTAAAATTCTACAACGAAAGCCACAGAGAGAAAGTTACTGTGTGGTTTCTCACCAATGCATAAACTGTTAGCTTACGTCACAGATACGTTAATTCTCACATGCAGTTGACCCGGCCCGCCCATGCTTGCGCACAGGCATTTGCCCTGCGATACTTGCAGGGATAACGCCGTGCAGCTTTTGAGCGACACCTCATCTGGCGGCGGCCGCGAGGCACAATCCGCCGCCCTGAAGATTCTCCGCGTTCTTTCAATTAAGGATTGTTTCCATGCCCGCCTACGAACACACTAACAGCGCATCAAGCTCAACCGGATCCGAATTGCCGCCCATCGCGATGGAGACCGCTGGTCCAGCCACCGAGCCGGCAATGGATTCCGTCCCGCAGCCGGCGGCTACGGAAGGTGCATCGCACAGCACGGTGGATCGAGCCGCCATGGCGGCCATTGCCGGCGCTTATCACGGCACTCCCTTCGATGTCCTGGGCATGCATCCCGTGGTCGTCAAGGGCGAAACGGCTCTGGCCATTCGCTCTTTCCAGCCCCAGGCGCTCAGTGTCGCAGTCAAGCGCGATGGCAGGCTATACGACATGGAACGCGTTCATCCCGAGGGTTTCTTCGAAGCTATTTTCCCCGGGGAAACCGAGTTCTTCCCCTATCAACTCTCTATCACCTTGCACGGCTCACCCCGCCCGGGCAGTGTCTACGAAGCTGAAGACCCTTATCGTTGCCCTCCCGTCCTCACGGACTTCGACTTGCACCTATTCAGTGAAGGAACTCACCTTCGACTCTATGAAAAGTATGGCGCTCAACTAATGGAGCACGATGGGGTGCAAGGCGTATGCTTTGCGGTCTGGGCACCGAATGCGGAGCGGGTAAGCGTCATCGGCGACTTCAACCAGTGGGATGGGCGTCGCCACCCTATGCGGCCGCGCGGAGCTTCCGGTATGTGGGAGATCTTCATTCCCGGTCTCCAGCAAGGCGACCTATACAAATTCGAAATCAAGACACGCTACCAAGGTTACATCGCAACGAAGTCGGATCCCTTCGCGTTCGCCTCCGAACTGCGTCCCAAAACAGCTTCGGTGGTATGGGACCTCGCCCGCTATCAGTGGCACGATGAAAACTGGATGGCCGAGCGCCGGCAGCGCCAGGGATTAGACGCGCCCATTGCCATTTACGAAGTCCATCTCGGCTCATGGAAGCGTGCAGCCAGTGCGGAATACGGTCAGCGCTGGCTTACCTACCGCGAATTGGCGGAGGAACTGGTGGCTTATGTGAAAGAGATGGGATACACCCACATCGAGCTACTGCCCGTCACGGAGTACCCATACGACGCGTCTTGGGGCTACCAAACCACCGGCTACTATGCGCCCACTTCCCGCTATGGATCGCCGGACGACTTTCGTTACTTTGTGGACCAGGCCCATCAGGCCGGGCTTGGCGTCATCGCCGACTGGGTACCCTCCCATTTCCCCAAAGACAGCCACGGCCTGTCTTTCTTCGATGGCACCCATCTCTACGAACATGCCGACCTGCGCCAGGGGGAACATCAGGATTGGGGATCCCTCATTTATAACTACGGGCGCAATGAAGTGCGGGCCTTTCTTTTGTCCAACGCGATGTTCTGGCTGGATAAGTACCACATAGATGGCCTGCGCGTGGACGCCGTCGCTTCGATGCTGTATCTGGACTATTCGCGCAAACCCGGCGAGTGGATCCCCAACCAGTTCGGCGGACGCGAGAATGTCGAAGCTGTATCCTTCCTCAAGCGCTTCAACGAAGTGGTCCACCTGGAGTATCCCGACAGCCTCACGTTCGCTGAGGAATCCACCGCCTGGTCGATGGTCTCCCGGCCTACCTATCTTGGAGGTCTGGGCTTTGACATCAAGTGGAACATGGGCTGGATGCACGACATGCTCGAATACATGCAGAAAGATCCGATCCATCGCCATTTCCACCATGGCAATCTGACCTTCTCACTGCTGTATGCGTTTACCGAGAACTTTGTCCTGCCCTTGTCGCATGACGAAGTCGTGCATGGCAAGGGCGCTTTGCTAAGCAAGATGCCCGGCGATAGCTGGCAAAAGTTTGCGAACCTGCGCGCGCTCTATGGCTATATGTACGCCCACCCAGGTAAAAAGCTGCTCTTCATGGGCAGTGAGGTCGGCCAATGGAATGAGTGGAGTTATCAGGAGCAGGTCGAGAGCGTGCTGCTCTACTTCGACGCTCACCGGCAAATCAAGGATTACGTCCGCGCCTTGAACAAGCTTTACGTTTCCCAGCCGGCATTGCACGAGGTCGACTTTACCTGGAATGGCTTTCAGTGGATCGACTTTCGGGATGTGGACAACAGCATTGTCTCATTTCTGCGCCGCGCCCGTGATCCCAAGGACTTCCTGGTTGTGGTGGCCAACTTTACCCCCGTCCCCCGCGAAGGCTATCGCCTGGCTGTGCCTGAGAGCGGATTCTACCGGGAGTTACTCAACAGCGACTCCAAGTATTATGGTGGCGCAGACATCGGCAACGCCGGCGGAGTGCCCTCGGAGCCGACGCCTTGGCAGGAATTCCCGCACTCCATCGTGATCACGGTTCCCCCGCTGGGGGTGGTCTTCTTTAAGCGTGAACCGCAAGACTCGCAGAACTGACTTGTCGTCCTACGCTCTCAGGAACCAGCGCTTCTTGTACATGCCGTAAGCGATTCCGTACATCAGCAGCACATAGCAGATGGCGTAAGCGAGCGATGTGTTCCTAGGTGAGGCGAGCGGCGCGAAGAGGGTCTGGTAGATCCATTCATGCAGGTTAGCGCCCCCGTGGCCGCCGACATGGATCATGTCCAGCACCTCTTCCAATAACTCGGAAGCCAGATACACGGCAATGGCATTCATGCCCATAATGACCAGCGGCCGTGCATAGCGCTGATAACCCCGGCCGTCGATCAGCCACACGAGACCGGCGAAGATCACGAAATCCATGCCCCCCATGAACAAGCTGAAGGAACTGGTCCAAAGCTTCTTATTGATGGGCAGCCATGTGTTACAGATCAGCCCCAGGACGATCAGGATGCTGCCGGTCAGGTAGAGCCAGGTGACGCGCTCGGATAAGTTGCGCTTCAAGTTCAGAATGTGCCCGGCCATGATGCCGAGCAGCACGGTGGCGATCGAGGGCAGAGTGCTGATGAGGCCTTCCGGGTCCCAATCCTTTGTACCCGCATAATTATGCGCGCCCAGCACGACATGATCCACATAGTTGGCGATGTTGTGGCCCACGGCGAGATCGCCGGCGCCATAACCCGGCACCGGTACCAGCATCATAATCAGCCAATAGGAGACCAGTAGTCCGACGATCCAAGCGACCTGGGCGCGCCATCGAGTAGTCAGATAGATCGCGGATGCGATCAGGTAGCAGATCGCGATTCGCTGCAGCACACCCAGCAGGCGTTGCGTCGACAGATTGAAATCGGGCGCGGCATACACAATCAGGCCCAAGACAAAGATGACGCCGGCTCGCCGCAATACCTGAAGAAAAAGGCGCGACTTGGGAACCCCGGCCGCGACCCGCTTGCCGAGTGACAACGTGATCGCCACCCCCACAATCCAAAGAAACGCGGGAAACACCGTGTCGGTGATCGTCCAGCCGTTCCAGTCACTGTGATTGAGCGGACCGTAGGAGATTGGGCCGCCGGGCGTATTCACCAGCACCATAAGCGCCATGGTGGCTCCGCGAAAAGCATCGAGGGAAATGAGGCGCGCCGGCGCCGCTTCCGCCGGCGGCGTGGCCGCGACTTGTAGCGCGGGGTACGGTGAGGATGCCTGAGCCATATTCTGCCCGGAGTTGCCGTTTTGGACTTCCGGCTCCAGCTTAGTCTACACCCTCCGCCCCTTCTGTGCAGGTTACTAACCGCTTCTGCCCAGAAATCGTTGTTCCATTCCCCTATTATCACCGGATGGCGCGCCTCGAAAACCGAATCGCGCCGTTGACGATCCCAGCCGTCCAACGCGATACTAGGCAGATGAGCGCAGCGCCCAGAGCCGCCCTTCAAGTGCGCAATCTGCGCAAGGCGTACAAGGATGTGCTGGCTGTCGATGGTCTGGAACTCAAGGTTCGCGCCGGCGAGTGCTTCGGGCTGCTGGGCCCCAATGGCGCCGGGAAAACCACCACCATGGAAATCTGCGAAGGCCTGATCTCCGCCGATTCCGGCGAGGTCGAAATGCTGGGTTTGCGCTGGGATTCGGACTCCGGGCAGCTCCGCCAGCGCCTCGGGGTCCAGCTTCAGGATACACAACTCGCCGACAAGCTCACCGTCATGGAGACGGTCCGGCTGTTTCGAAGCTTCTACCACGCGGGACCCACGCCGGCCGAGGTGATCGCTCTGGTGCAACTTGGGGAGAAGAGCAAATCGCGCGTGGGCAATCTCTCCGGTGGCCAGAAACAGCGCCTGGCGATGGCGTGTGCGCTGGTGGGCGATCCGGACTTTCTGTTCCTCGATGAACCCACCACCGGCCTCGATCCGCAGGCCCGCCGCCAACTCTGGGAATTGATCGAGGAGTTCAAAGCTTCCGGCCGCACGATTCTGCTGACCACCCATTACATGGATGAAGCCGAACGTCTTTGCGACCGCATCGCGATCATGGACCACGGCCGAGTGATCGCTCTGGGAACGCCGCGCGAGCTGATTGCTTCCATCGGCGTCGAGCACGTGGTCGAGTTTTCAGCCGGAACCGCGGCCAAACCGCTGGCTGTGTCGGCATTGCGCCGGATCGAGGGCGTGCGCGACATCCGCAGCGACAATTCCAGCGTGCAGATGCAGGTCACCGAACTGCATCGCGCCGTACCCGCCCTGCTTGATGAGCTCAATCGGCAGGGCCTTCCGCTGACCGAACTGCGCACCCATTCCGCTTCTCTGGAGGACGTCTTCGTCACTCTGACGGGACGCCATTTGCGCGATGAGTGAGGTCACTATCCCCGATCTTCGAGCCAGAGAGGCTGCCCGAAAATCTCCGCGCCCGGGTACGTGGACCGAGCACCCGCTGGCGCAATTGACCCTGGTGCGTTTTCTGGAATTCATTCGTGAGCCGGAAGCGTTATTTTGGGTATTCATCTTTCCCATCCTGCTGGCAGCCGGCCTCGGCATCGCCTTCCGCAACCGGCCCGCGGATGTGCTGAAAATCGCCACCGTCACGCCGCAACTGGCCCAATCGCTGCGCCATGAGAAGCTTCTCGATGTCGAAGAACTGCCCGCCGCGGCCGCTGAAGAAGCATTGCGCACCGGCAAGGTAGCTCTGCTCGCCGAGCCGGCGCCGGGCGGCGGCGTTGTCTACCGGTATGACGACACCAATCCGGAAGGCCGCACGGCGCGCATGCTGGCGGATCGCGCGGTGCAGCGGGCCGCCGGCCGCATTGATCCGGTTGCCTCGACCGACCGCTTCATGCGCGAGCCGGGGTCTCGGTACATCGATTTTCTGATTCCCGGCCTGCTCGGCATGAATTTGATGGGGAGCGCCATCTGGGGCATCGGATTCGCTATCGTCGATGCCCGGCGCAAGAAACTGATGAAGCGCCTGATTGCCACGCCCATGCCCCGGCATTACTACTTGCTCTCATTTGTGCTTTCACGGCTCCTGCTGCTGGTGGTGGAAGTGGGCATGCTTCTGGGCTTCGGCGGGCTGGTGTTCGGCGTGCCCGTGCGCGGTACATTGTTCGATCTGACGCTGCTGTGCGTGCTCGGTTCGCTGTCGTTTAGCGCGCTCGGTTTGCTGATCGCTTCCCGCGCCAGAACCATTGAAGCCGCCTCCGGTCTCATGAACACCGTCATGATGCCGATGTGGATCGTCTCGGGAGTCTTCTTCTCGGCGCAGAGGTTCCCCGAGTTCGTGCAACCCATTATCAAGGCGCTACCGCTAACCGCTGCTATTGACGCTCTGCGCATGAACATGCTGCAGGGAGCGAGCCTGGCGCAATTGACCCCGCAGATGGGAGTGCTGGCCGGTTGGCTGGTCGTCTGCTTCGGCCTGGCGCTGAAACTCTTTCGCTGGCGTTAGTATAGTGAGCCGTCAAGCGGGGACTGGCTCGAACTCCGCCGCTTTTGCGAAACTTCGTGCCTATACCCGGTTTGCCCTCTTTTCAATCCACGTTCATCAGCGGCTATTCGTGTTCTGGCTCTTTTCAGATCCGCGTTCAGAGCCGTTCCAGCGTGAGGCGATCGAGTTCGCCGCCAAAGTACTTTTGCAGGGCATCTTTGAATACTTGATTATCCTGCGCGACGCTTGCAAACAAACTCATCGAAGATTTGAACTTCAGGTCGTCGGGATAGCCGAAAATCTGGTGGACCGAACGTCCCTCCACCAGGTTCACCAGACGACTGCACTCTCTCAGCCGCCCTCCAAGAATCGGGTGTTCCAGATACGCCTCGGCTTCCTGTCGCGATGAGATTCCGAATGCGATCGCCGTCGGGCTGTGGCCCAAGCCGCGAAGTTGAGGGAAAATGAACCACATCCAGTGCCCCTGCTTCATCCCATTGCGCAGTTCCGCGCATACCTGCTCGTACACCGGGTTCTGGGCCTTCACGAAGCGCTGCAGATCGTAGGCATCATTCACGGCTGCCATTACTTTACCCCCTTCGGGCAATCGCGTTGAAGCAAAATCATCCGCCGTTGCCAGGCGGCATGAAACCTTGAGCAGTCTGGTGGAATGCTTGCACCTGGGTTCTCTCCCAAACTGCGTCGCGTCCCAAGTAGCGTGCCATCAGGGCAGCCACCCGTGGTGCCATCTCGATAGCTGCAGCCGCGTTCAGAAACAAAGCGCGGGTTCTGCGCGCCAGAACGTCTTCCACCGTGCGCGCCATTTCCGCGCGGGTGGCCCAAACCACTTCGGCAGCCGTGTAGGGCAGGGCACAGTGCAGGGGTTCGGCAAGCGAAGCATCGTCCACCATCAGCTTTTGTACGGCCGGCGCATCGGAGCCATAAAGGGCAAGCCGGCCGAACCGGGCGGCGCTCGAATGGAATCCGTGAATATTGAGGTGCTCGGTCACGCACGGGCGTTCCTCCAGGCGCCCCAATATCGCCGCCTGGTCGACGCAGTCTTCCGCCATGTGACGATAGGTGGTCCACTTGCCCCCGCAAATGGTGACCATGCCGGAGTTTTCGATGCGGATGGTATGGCCGCGGGAAAGCGCCGCTGTGTTGGCGGAATCTCCGGCGCGCACCAGCGGACGGATGCCGGCGAAGACGCTGGTCACGTCGCTGCGCGTGGGCTTCTTCGCGAGGTAGAGAGAAGCGGTTTCGAGAACGAAGTCGATTTCCTGCTCCTGGGCTACCGGCTCGAGCGAGGGCTCCGTGACCGGCGTGTCGGTGGTGCCGACCAGGGTGTGGCCGTGCCACGGAATGGCGAACATCACGCGGCCATCGCTGGTATGCGGAACCATGATGGCGCTTTCTCCGGCCAGGAACGAGCCGTCGAACACCAGGTGAATGCCCTGGCTGGGAGCGATGATCGGCTCGGCTGAAGCATCCGCTTTGCGGCGCAAACTATCGCTGAACGGTCCGGTGGCGTTGATCACCACTTTGGCGGCGGCTTCAAACTCTTCGCCGCTTTCTATGTCGCGGACCTTGACGCCGTTGACGAAGCCGTCGCTGTCCTTGTTGAGGCCGGTGACCTGCGCGTAGTTCAGAACCACGGCGCCCTGCTCACAGGCGGTTGCCATGAGATTCACGAGCAGGCGCGAATCGTCGAACTGGCCGTCAAAATAGATCACGCCGCCGCGCAGGCCATCGGTGTTGAGAGTGGGGAGCCGTTCCAGCGTCTCTTGGCGGGACAGAATGCGCGACTCTCCGAACCCGTATTTGCCAGCCAGCAAGTTATAGAGCTTCAGGCCAATGCCATAAAAAGGAGCTTCCCACCAGTCGTAGTTCGGCACCACGAAGCCCAGGTTTCGAACCAGGTGGGGAGCGTTCTGGAGCAGCAGGCCACGCTCCCTGAGCGCCTCCATCACCAGCGATACGTTGCCTTGTTCCAGGTAGCGTACGCCGCCGTGAACCAGTTTGGTGCTGCGGCTGGAAGTGCCTTTGCCGAAGTCGCTCTGCTCCAGCAGCAGCACGTTGTAGCCGCGGGAGGCGCCGTCGATCGCCACACCCGCGCCAGTGGCGCCTCCGCCCACCACGATCATGTCCCACGGCCCGGCATGCGCTTTCAGCCGGCGGTACATCTCAGCGCGGTTCATCGGCCTAGCATACCGCGACCACGAGGCAGCGGTTGCGACGCTTTTACTTAATTTGCGCCGGTTGTTACTGGGCGAGTCCTTAGTTCCCGATGCGGAACGTACCGCGCAGAGGCAGGTTGCGCGAAGAACCGCCCACTTCCACCGCGTATTCACCCGCGACCAGGTCCCACTCATTCTTGTCCTCATTGAATATGGACAGATAGTGCGGGTTCAGAGCCAGGGTCACCGACTTGATTTCGCCGGGCTCAAGTGGGATTTTCTTGAATGCCACCAGGCGCTTGAAGGGTTCACCGGCGGCCTGGGGAAGCGTGGCGTACACCTCGGTAATCTCGGCCCCGGCTCTCTGTCCGGTGTTCTTCACCTCAAACGTGACCTCATCCGGCGTTACCTTCAAGTTCGAATAGCTATAAGTGGTGTAAGACAGTCCATAGCCGAAGGGAAACAGCGGCTGTTTGTTCTTAGCGTCATACCATTTGTATCCGACCAGCAGTCCTTCGTCGTATTCGATATCGTACCGCCTGGAGTTGACATTCCAGGGAGCGCCGGGGAACATCGGCACCTCGTCGCCTTGACGCGGCGGAGGCTGCAACATCTCCGTCGGGTGCGGCAGGTCGGCTTCCGTTTTGGCGAAGGTGACAGGCAATTTGGCCGATGGGTTCACGCCGCCGAAAAGGATCTTCGCGATGGCCTCGCCGCCGCGAGTGCCGGGATACCAGGTTTCCAGCACCGCGCTGACGCGGTCGATCCACGGCATGGTGACCGGGCCGCCGGATTCAATCACCACGATGGTGTGAGGATTGGCGGCGGCCACCGCGCTCACCAGAGCATCCTGCTTGCCGGGAAGCGACAGGCTGGGCACGTCGTTGCCTTCACCGGCCGGTTGATTGACGAACACAACCGCCACATCCGATGCCTTGGCCAAAGCCGCGGCAGCTTTTGTGCCGATGCCCGAATTATAGGTGACCTTTGCACCCGGCGCCTCAGCGCAAATCGCTTTTAACGGCGACGATCGGTGCCAGACCTGGCCGTAAGCGTCCGCTTCAGGGACCGCGTTGCCACCGATGGGATCCACCTGTCCGGATCCTCCGCCCGAAAGCACTCCCACGTCCGCGTGCGATCCGATGACGGCTATCGAATGGATCTTCGATGCGGCCAAGGGCAACTGACCGTTCGCGTTCTTCAAGAGCACGATGCTCTGTTCCGCGACGCGCTCGGCTACTTCGAGGCCGTGAAATACATCCGGCACGCGGCGGTCCGGCGGATTATCGTACAAGCCCACCGCAAACTCGCTGCGCAGCACCCTGTGCACCATGTTGTCGAGACGCGACATGGGAACCTCGCCGCTTTCAACCGCCTTCTTGAGCGCTGCGCCGAAGTAATCGGCTTCGGGCATCTCCATGTCCAGGCCGGCGTTGGCGGCCTTGGCAGTGCTATGCGTGGCGCTCCAATCGGAAATCACGAATCCGTGGAAGCCAAAGTCTTTTTTCAAAACTTGGTTCAGGAGATAGTTGTTCTCGCACGCGTAATCGCCGTTAACCAGGTTATAAGAGCACATCACTGCGCCCGCATTTGACCCCTTCAAAGCGATCTCGAAAGCCAGCAGATCGCTTTCGCGCATGGCCCGCTTTCCGACCTTCGCATTGACGAACGAACGACCGCTTTCCTGATCGTTCATGGCGTAGTGTTTCAGGTCGCCGATGATGTGCTGCTCCTGGAGCGCCTTCATCTCCGCGCCCACCAGAGTGCCGGCTAGGATCGGGTCTTCCCCGCGATACTCGAAGTTGCGGCCATTGCGCGGCTCGCGGGTGAGATCGATGCCGCCGCCTAGCGACATGTTGTAGCCCTGATCGCGCAGTTCGCGGCCAATCAGAGACCCGTATTCGCGGGCCAGATCGACATCCCAGCTCGAAGCCTCGGCAATACCCGAAGGCAGCGGGGTGGAATAGCGGCCGAACACGGAAGAGTGAGTGACGCCCACCGCCGCGTCCGCCATCTGCAGGTCGGGAATGCCCAGGCGCGGAATGCCCGCAATGAAACCGGCATTGCCCAGCGCCCTGGGCGGCAGCCTGTCGGGACCGGCCATCACTACGTCCCAGCCGCTGTCGTGGAGCAGTGAGATTTTCTCGTCCAGCGTCAGCACCTTGACAATCAGGTCGGCGCGCTGGTCCGGGGTTAGAGTCTTGTCCATCCAGGGGCCGGTGGGCTTCTTCGCCGGCCCGAATTGTGCCAGCACGGGCGTCACGGCGAGCGTCAGCGCCAGGGCGCCGATGGCCAGTCTGGACAAGCGGGGAATAGTGTCGAAAGGTTTTGTCATGGTCGTTCTATGAGCTCCGGTATTGCTCCGTCGAATCCGGTGATTCGGGTCGCAATGGCTCTTTGCTCAACTTAGCAGGTATTCATTGCCTGTTGCATGGTGCGCCCCTTCTCCGGGCTATGGTAGAGATAAGAGCAATCATATCGCTTGCGAATGTGAGGTACCGGGATGTCCAAAAGACTCTTTCCCCTCTCCAAGGTCTATGGCTTGCTCGAGCCGGGGCCGGTGGTGATGGTCACCACCGTTCGCAAGGGGCGGCCCAACATCATGACCATGTCGTGGCACACCATGATGGAGTTTGAGCCGCCGCTGGTGGGTTGCGTGATCGGCAATCGCAGCTACACGTTCGGCACGTTGAAGGCGACCAAGGAATGCGTCATCAACATCCCGACCGTGAAGCTGGCGGCAAAAGTCGTTGGCTGCGGGAACACCTCGGGGTCGAAAACCGATAAGTTCGCGACCTTTCATCTCACGCCCACGGCCGTGGCGGGAGTTAAGCCGCCGCTCATCGAAGAATGCTATGCGAATCTCGAATGCAAAGTCGTCGATACGCGGATGACCGCCAGGTATTGCTTCTTTGTTCTGGAAGTCGTCAAAGCGTGGATTGACCCGTCGGTGAAACGCCCGCGCACCATCCATCATCTAGGATGGGGCGCCTTCATGGTTGCCGGCAGGACAATTCAACTGACCTCCAAAATGAGATAGCATCATCGTGGGATCGGCTTCAAGCTGCCGGCTCGATGGCGGGCCGCCGTGATCTGGCGCACATTTTTTCGAAGGGGGCCGTCGTTTGCATCGCCGTGACTTTTTCAGAACTGCAGCATCTGCGATGGCGGCTCCTGCGCTTGCCGCCGCCAGGTCCGCCGCGCCGGACGAGCGGCGATGGCTGGCCGTCGCCGAAAGTTTGAAGCCGCGGCTGAACGCGGCGCCCGTGGCGCCGGCCGGCATCGTCAGGATGGTCGCCGCCCCGGCTGCGTTTCTGCGCTGGCGCGTCGAGCCAGTCTCTCCGCCGGAAGACCTGAGCCGGCGCCTGCTGCGGCGCGGCGATGCGGCTGTTATCGACCTCGGCCGCCATCTTACGGGCCATTTTGCATTTTCGATCGCCGGCGAAGGGCGCGGCGTCGATTCACCAGCGCGGCTCAAGCTGACCTTCGGCGAAGTGCCGGCCGAAGTCGCGCGACCTCTCGATCCCTACCATGGCGGTCTCAGCCGCGCCTGGCTGCAGGACGAAGTGATCAACATCGACGTGCTGCCGGCAACCGTTGAGATGCCCCGCCGCTATGCGTTCCGCTACGTGAAACTGGAGGTTGTCGACACTTCGCCCAACTACGCCCTGCGCATCGGGCAGATGAAAGCTACCGCGCTGTCTTCCGCCGGCGCCGATCCGCCGCCCCTGCCGGAGACGGTGCCGGCGCTGCTCCGGCGGATCGACAAAACCAGCATCGCCACTTTGCGCGACTGCATGCAGACCGTGTTCGAGGACGGCCCCAAGCGCGACCGGCGGCTCTGGATCGGCGATCTTCGCTTGCAGGCTTTGACGAATTACGCGACCTTCCGTAACAACGGCCTGGTCAAGCGGTGTCTCTATCTGTTCGCCGCGTTCCCCCGCGAGGACGGCCTGGCGTGCGCCTGCGTGTTCGAGGATCCGCAGCCTCATCGCGGGCACGAGTACATCATCGACTACGCCGCCTTGTACGCAGCCGCAGTGCTGGACTATGCCAAAGCCACCGGCGACTGGAAAGCGGCCGACGACCTGTGGCCCGTGGTACGGAAACAGATGGATCTGCTCTCCGCCTGCGTCGGACCCGACGGAGTTTTCGCCGCCCCGACACGCAGTTGGGTCTTCATCGACTGGAGCGACTCGCTCGAACGCACTGCTGCCATGCATGGCGTCTTTGTGTTCTCGCTTCGGCGGGCGCTCGAACTGGCGCGCCACTGCGGGGCCGCGAGCGACGCAGCGAAATACGAGCGGTTGATCGCCCGCATGACGGCCGCCGGGCGCAGCGCTTTTTACGATCCCTCCCGCAAACTGTTTTTGAGCGGCGCCAAACGCCAGGTCTCCTGGGCCTCGCAGGCGTGGATGACGCTGAGTGGCATTGCCAGTAAGGCGGAAGCCGCGCAGGCGTTCCGCGCCGTCGCGGCACAGCCCGACGCGGTGCGCCCCGGAGCGCCGTATCTTTACCACTATGTCGCCGAAGCCATGCTGCAATGCGGGCTGAAACAGGAGGCGAAACAATTGGTTGAAACATATTGGGGCGGGATGGTGAAGGCGGGCGCCGACACCTTCTGGGAAGTCTACGATCCTTCGAATCCCGATCTCTCGCCCTATGGCAGCACGCTGGTGAACAGCTACTGCCATGCGTGGAGCTGCACGCCGGCCTATCTGCTTCGAAGCCTCGATCTGGCCGGGAAATGAGCCGCTGTGTTCCATTGTGGGGCAGACCTTTCCGCCTGCCAACCTTTCGCAGTCCCGCCGGAGATTATTCCATGCTGAAACGAGTTGTCCCGTTCCTCGCCGCGGTTGCCGCCGTTCCGTTGTGGGGCGCTTCCTATTACACCGTTCGCCTGGACGACCCCAAAGCGGTCTACCTGACGCGCGATAGCTTCCAGGTGCATGGCGATGGCGTGGGCGATGACACCGGCGCCCTGCAGCAGGCGATCGACAAAGTCCAGGAGACCACCAGCCAGGGAATTGTCTTCGTTCCCGAAGGCCGGTACCGCCTGTCCAAAACGGTCTACATCTGGCCCGGCATCTGCGTGATCGGGTACGGCGCCGCGCGGCCGGTGTTAGTGCTGGGCGAGAATACACCGGGCTATCAGGACAAGGCCAACGAGAACCTCATGGTGTTCTTTGCCGGCTGGCGTCCGGGCGCCCGCCGAGGCTCTGGCCGCAGTTTTCCCGGCTTCCAACCGCCTGGAAGAGGCGCCGCCGATCGGCCGCCGGATGCGGGGCCCGGCACCTTCTATTCGGCTCTGAGTAATGTCGATTTGGAAATCCAGGACGGCAATCCCGGCGCCGTCGGCGTCCGCGCACACTATGCCCAGCACTGTTTCCTGGCGCACATGGACTTCCACATTGGTTCCGGCCTGGCGGGTATTCATGAGGGCGGAAACGTAGCCGAGGATGTGCACTTTTATGGCGGCAAGTATGGCATTTGGACGAGCACCCCTTCGCCGGGCTGGCAGTTCACGCTGGTCGATGCCACGTTTGAAGGGCAGCGCGAGGCCGCCATTGAAGAGCGCGCCGCCGGTCTTACGCTCATCCGGCCGCGCTTCCGCAATGTCCCCACGGCAATCGCTATCGACCCCGGCTTTCCAGACGATCTCTGGGTGAAAGACGCCCGTATGGAGAACATCTCGGGGCCCGCAGTCATCATCAGCCTGGAGAATAGCCCGCGCACCGAAATCAACATGGAAAACGTGGTGTGCAGCCACGTGCCAGCGTTCGCCTTCTTCCGCGAAAGCGGCAGAAAAACTGCCGGACCGGCGCCCATGTACGACGTGAAAGTGTTCTCACACGGGCTGAACTACGCCGATATCGGCGCCGTCCCGGCGACCAAGGACATTTTTGAAACCACCGCCTTAAGCGCCTTGCCCGCTCCCGTGGAATCCGATCTTCCCGATCTGCCGGCCCGCGAGACCTGGGTGAATATTCGCTCTCTGGGCGCCAAGGGCGACGGTTCCACGGACGATACCGCGGTCTTCCGGCAAGCGATTGCCGAACACCGCACCATTTACCTTCCCACGGGCAGGTATGTCGTCAGCGACACCATCGCGTTACGGCCGGACACCGTCCTGATCGGCATGCACCCCAGCGCCACCCAAATCGACTTGCTGGATTCCACTCCTGCGTTTCAGGGAGTCGGCTCGCCCAAGCCGCTGATCGAGGCGCCCAAAGGTGGAACCAACATCCTGATCGGGATCGGGCTTTACACCAACGGCATCAATCCGCGGGCAGTAGCCGCTAAATGGATGGCCGGCACGAATTCGATGATCAACGACGTTCGTTTTCTGGGCGGACACGGCACCATCAAACTCGACGGCAGCCGCGAAAATCCTTACAACAATACCCACACGGCCGATCCCGACCTCAGCCGCCGCTGGGACGCACAGTATCCCAGCCTGTGGGTGACCGATGGCGGCGGCGGCACGTTTTTCGATATCTGGACCCCCAGCACCTTCGCCCAGGCCGGCATGCTGGTATCCGATACTTCCACGCCCGGGCGCATCTACCAAATGTCGAGCGAACATCACGTCCGCAACGAAGTCCAACTGCGCAACGTTTCCAACTGGCAGATCTACGCGCTGCAAACCGAAGAGGAGCGCGGCGAGGGCGGCTTCGCGCTGCCGCTCGAAATCGATGGCTCGAGCAACATCACCCTGTCCAACTTCCACATCTATCGTGTGATCAGCTCTTATCAGCCGTTCCCTTGGGCCATCAAGGCTTCCAATTCGAAAAACATCCGCTTCCGCAACATTCACTGTTACAGCAACAGCAAAGTCTCGTTCGACAATGCGGTTTACGATGTTTCGCAAAATGCCGCGATTCGCCAGCGGGAGTTTGCCTGGCTGAACCTGTCCGGCAACGCACCCGCAACTCGCACCAAGGCGCCTTCCCCAGTGCTCGCGGCCGGCGCCAGGCTGGAGAAACTGGCCGGAGGCTTCTTTAACATCTCCGGCGGAGCGGCCGATCCTGCCGGCGATTTCTACTTTGTGGACGCTCACTGGCAGCGCATCTACCGCTGGTCGGCGGCCAGCCGCCAGCTTTCTATCGTACGCGACAATCCGCTCGACCCCATCAATCTGGCCTTCGACCGGGCCGGCAACCTGATGGTGATCTCCTACGCCGGCAACGGGACGGTCTACTCCTTTAAGCCGGGAACGCCGGATGATGCAATCGCTATCTTGCAGCCGGAGCCTGTGGCGCCGCGGCCCGGCATGACCGCCGTATTACCGGTGGGCGATTGGCGCCTCAACGCCGGCGCGCTCCAGCAGCCCTACCGGCAGTATGTCTCGCCGGATGGCACGACATTCATTCCGGCAGGCCAGGACTTCGTCAGCGGCGCAACCTCATGGGGCATCAAGAGCAGCGCCCTGCTGCGGGGATTCGGGCTGGGCCGTGCCATTCCTGGAAGGCCGTTCTATATTTCCGACGAAGCCCAGGTCGCCACCTGGGTCGGCGCGGTGCAATCCGATGGGAGCGTCCTGGACATGAAACTCTTCGTCAATCAGGGTGGCGAGGCAGTCGCAACCGATTCACAAGGCAACGTGTACCTCGCGGCCGGCCAAGTCTACGTCTACAACCCGGCGGGCAAGCTGATCGATAGCATCGAGGTTCCCGAGCGTCCGGTCCAGTTGGTATTCGGTGGCAAGGACGGGCGGACGTTGTTTATCCCTGCGCGCACGTCATTGTATGCGGTACGCACCCGGTTCCAGGGGCGATAGGCCGGGCCAGCGACCTTACCGGACCGGCGTAAGCGCCGCCACCGGCAGCGCGCGTTCCGCCGCTTCCACCGGTTTCGCGGTTGGCTGGAAGTTGAACCATTGCGCCAGTTCCTCGTCGCCGACCCGGCGGCGTGCCATGATGGCGCGGCGGCGGGCCAGCGCGCGGGGCAGGCAGCGGGCCAGGTGCCAGAAGGCGGCGGCGGAGGTGGGCTCCCACAGAATCGATCCGCTCACCACCACCAGATCGCGCAGTGTCATGGGCAGCCAGCAACGGCGGTAGACGCCGGCGGTAACGTTCTTGATGCGCATCAGGAACCGGTTCTTCACCGAGTGCATGTTGATGAGGGCGGGCAGCGACCGCCGGTTGAGGGGCGTCACTGTGCGCACGTGGAAAGCCTCCGCCGCGGGCGTATAAAGCGTCCGCCAGCCCAACAACTGGGCGCGCCAGGCGACATCGGCATCCTCGCGGTAGACAAAGAAATCCGGATCGAAGAATTCGCCGTCGATGGCCACGTCTTCGATCATGCTGCGCCGGTACAACGCCGCCGCCGCGGACGCGCCAAAGACGTACTCCGGGTTCTGATAGTCGCCGCGATCCGGCTCCCGCCAGCCCCGGTCGAAATGTCGCATGGCGGGGGTGAAACAGAGGCCGGTCGAATCGATGCGCGCCTCATCCAGCGGTCTAAAACCCGGCCCGATGGAAAGCAGCTTGCCGCACACTGTTCCCGCCTCCGGGTCGGACTGGCCGGCCTCCACCAGCGCGCGGATGAAGCCGGGGCGCAGCAGCACGTCCGGGTTCAGCGTCAATACCCATTCGGCGGAAGTGGACCGGATAGCGCGGTTCTGGGCTGCGGCGAAACCCAGGTTCCGGCCGCAGCGGATCATCCTCACTCGTCCGCGGAACTGGCGCAGCACGCCCGCCGTACCGTCGGTGGAACCATTGTCCGCTACGACGATCTCGAGCGCTACCCCCTCCTGGCGGAGCACCGCTTCCAGACAGCGCCGGATGTACCGCGCACTGTTATACGTGACAATAGTTATGCAGACGGTTGCGTCGGGCATGTAGTTGGCAAGTCAACTACTAAGACCCGCCACCCTGCCGTTCCAACTACACCAAACCGCCGGAACGAAATATATTTAAAAAAAGTGGCCGGGGGTGTAGTGGAAAACCCTACCGTGGGGTCTTAGTGATGAGTTGTACGTATGGCCGCGTTCTATATGAGTGAGGAATTGGTGGGTATCTTGCGTCAGGAAGGCGCTGCGTCCGCACTGCAAACTCAAGTGGCTCAATTGTTTGAGGAGTGCCGCGAGGATGTCTACCGGTACCTCATGACACTCGGTTTGACCCCAGCCCGGGCGCAGGATGCCACCCAGGAGGTTTTCCTCCGCCTTTATGTCGCGCTCAAGCGCGGCGAAGCGATCGAAAACCCGCGCGGCTGGATATTTCGGGTTGCGCACAACTGGGGTTTGAAAGTGCTGGCCCGTCACGCGCAGGAAAACCCGTTCGACCCGGAGCTGGAGGCCAGGCTGGCCGCGCCGGCGCACGACGCGGAACACGATTTGCTGGAGCGCGAGCGCATGGTGCACTTTCACCGGGCGGTGGAAGCTTTGTCGGAGCAGCAGAAACGGTGCCTGTTCCTGCGCATGGAGGGATTGCGGTATCCCGAGATCGGAGCGGCGATGGGGATTAGCGCTTCCGCCGTCAGTGAATTCCTGCGCCGCGCTATGGCGCGGTTGAAGAAGGTGCGGGATGAGTAACTGGCCGTCCGGACATCCCGACGAAGGGCTGCTGCTGCGTTCGCTCGATGGCGAGCTGCCGGCGCGCAAGGCGCGGCAGGTCCGCAAGCACCTGGAAGCCTGCTGGCAGTGCCGCGCGGAACTGGAATCGCTTGAAGCCACGGTGGCCGAATGTGTCCGTTACCGCAAGCAGGTGCTGGCCGGTTTCCTGCCGGAAGCGCCGAACGCCTGGCAGAAGCTGGATCGCGGCTTCGACCGGGTGGATGCGGAATTCGCCGCAGCGCCGTTTTGGAAACGTTTGCCCCGCCTGGCCCCGGCCTGGCAGTGGGGAGTGGCGGCAGCCGCCGTGGCCGCGCTGCTGTTCGCGGCTATCGTGCAATTCGAACGGGCGCCCAGCGTGCAGGCCGCGTCGCTGCTCGAAAGGGCCGTGGCGGCGGCCGCGGCGCATCCGGCGCCGGTTCGCCACATCGGCATCCGCCTGCCTTCGGGCTTACTGAAGCCGCACACCATAGGGGGCGTTGCTGGAAATTATTTGCCTCTGCCGCCGGACATCCGCTTGGCGTTCCAGGCTGCCCACTACGACGATGCGGACCCGCTGAGCGCGCGCGCTTTTCAGGCGTGGCGTGACAGCCTGCCGCGCAAGACGGACGACGTCGAAACCGAGCCAGCTTCGGAAAATCCGCATGAGCCGTGCTATCGCATCCGCACCCAGGCGGCGGAAGGTGAATTGGCCTCTGCCACTTTGCTGCTGCGCGTCGCGGACCTGGCGCCGGTAGAAAGCAAATTCGAGTTTCGCGATCAGAATTGGATTGAATTCACCCAGGTTACGGAGCCTCCACTCCAACCCGACGGTTCTCCCGTTGCGACTCCTTACGAGGCTCCCTTGCGGCCAGTCGTACCAAGCCGGCCGGCTGCACTCGCGCCCAGGCCTTCGGCCTCGATTTCGGATGAACTGCAGGTACTTGCTCTGCTGCACCGGATCGGGGCCGACCTGGGCGATCCTGTAGAAGTGAATTTGACGGATGGCAAGGTGCTGGTATCGGGTGCCGGAGTTTCGCCCGGGCGCCAGCGGCAGATCCACGATTTGCTGGATGGCACAGCCAACGTAGAAGTGCGTTTTTCCCAGCCGGAGGCGGCCGTAGTTATGCCCCCCATGACGGCGACGGCTACCGAGGGCGATACGGCTAACGTCGGCATTCAGACGCGCCTCGAGAAGCAACTCGGCGGGCGCGCCGCTTTCGAACGGTTCAGCGCGCGCGTGCTGGATGGCGATGAAGCCGCCATGGCCCACGCTTACGCCCTGCGCAGCGTGGCGGAGCGCTTCCCGGCCGGCAACGAGCAATCGATGGCCGCGCCGGATCGCGCGCAGCTCCATCAATTGGCGGCCGATCACGCGGCCGCGCTGGCAACTCAAGTGCGCGTGATGGAGAACGCGCTGGCTCCGGTGCTCACCGGCCTGGGCGGCAAAGCCGCTGCAGCCCCGTCCGCGGCCAGTACGGACGCCGCCTGGCAGCCGGCGGCAGACGACACCTTCCGGGCTTCCCGGCGGTTGGAAGTGCTGCTCTCAGTCCTGCTGGGAGTCACCCCCGGTCAGAACGCCCCTGCCGATTTGCCCTCGCAAGTGCTGTCCGCCGTAGCAGATCTGAAGGCGGATATTGGACGCTGCCAGAATTCGCTGGCGCAATAACGCTGTGCGTTCGGCCGCCGGCATGGCTCGATCCTAAGCGGAACCGTTACTTCGCAACGGTTGTCATGATGACGCCGGCCCCGCCCATATTCTTGAAAAACCGCTCCACTGCTTGCCAGCCATCCGGGGAGAGCTTGGATTGCAGTTCGGCCAGGCCGCTTCTGAGCGCGTCCATGTGGTCGGCCTCCAGCGCTTTCGATTGCTCACGGCTGGGCATCGTTCCAGTGATGCGCGCCGCGTTCCCGATCTGCTGACCTCGCTCCTGGACGGCGGCCAGCTTGGCGCTTACCGACTCGATCGCCTGGCGGAAGATTTCGCGATCGGCGGAATCGAGCTGCCTGCTCACCGGATCGTGCGGCACATCCGCGACGGGCGGGCCTTCGACAATCGTGCCGTCGGCCGCGTGGTAGTGGTCGGGCGGCTTCCGAGTGGCCATGTGTACCAGGACCTCGAAGCGTAGCTCCCTCGGGATCTCGGGCGATTGCCGCACAGCCCCGCTGTAACGTGCGGGCGGCGTCACGTCTGGCAAGGCCACTGTCTTGGCGATCTGGTCACGGTGCGATTCCCACCATCCAGTCCAGAATTGAATGTCCTTTCGCTCCAGCTCCCGGTCGTTGATGGGCCAGCCGTTCGGGCAGTAGCCGGCCATTTCTGGGCTCCAGAGCGCGGTGGGCGTTGGCATCGGGCCGAGAAGCTGGCAGAAACCCATCAGTGCGCTGCCGCGAATTCCGGGGTTCGGACTTTGCAGCATTACGATCAGGTAGGGCAGCATCTCCGGGCTGCGAGTGCGGACGAGCGCGAACGCCAGGTTGCCATCCAGGCCCTGGATGGTGGTATCGCTCAACGCAATTCGCGCCAGCGCGTGCGCAGCCGGGAGGTCGTTTTTCAGATCCAGGCTGCCGAGGAAGGGCGGAAATGGATAAGCATGCACGCCGGCGGACGCGGATAACACGGTCGGCAGGTTCTTCTCCAGCTCGGGGACAGCAGCGGTGTCGCCGGCTCCAAGCCGCCCGAAAATGCCCAGCGTTTTCAGGTGTGGATCCGGGAGCGTCGACAACAACTGGTAGACCTCGCCGGCCGCCGCGCGGTGCAGCGACTGAAGCGCCATGGTCAGCGATTGATACTGCGCGCCCGCGTCGATCCAGGCCGGGACAGTCCTGTTCGCGTTCAGCTCCCGGCGCGGCGAGTCGAGATCGGCCGAGTGTTCCGCCACCAGGTCTTCGAGAGCCGCGCCAATTTCGCGGGCGATCTTGGCTTGCAGCGGTTCGTCATCGGCATAGGAGGGCGCGCTGCTGCCCAGCGGCAGGAAAGATCCGCCCATGGGAGCCATCAACACCCCTGCCTGCATCGGCTCCAGCCCGCCATCGGGATTCTTGCGAAGGAACCAGAGGCCGCGCGTGTGGAGGACTTTGGTGGTGACGGCCGGGCTTTCGCGCGGCCTGGGCCGATAGTGCCACTGAAGCGTGAAGTCGGTACCCGGGGCGATGTCGCCGCGGAGGATCCGAACGGTGTTGAGGGTGGCTTGGACCGTGAACTGCGAGCCGGTATCGACCGCCGAGCCAGCCGTGATATCAGCCACCAGAACATCGTTGGCGGTTTCGATGGTGTCGGTGAATCTCCAGCCGGTATGGGAGGAGTAGGTTTGAGCGGAGGCGGATAGGACGAGGGCGAAGACGCCAGCGATTCTCATGATGACCTCGCCTAAGATTATAGGCGCCGCGACCGTCCGGCGACGGCCTGTGTCTCCACGCACCTTTGCACTCGCTGGCGTTGTAACCTTTGTTTAACGACACTCGTCGCTATCTGTGGGTAGGTGTCGGAATCTTAGGATTCCGACCGACCTCCGACGGCGGGCGTACATCCTCCGAGCGCCCGCCGATTCGTTTTTTCTCCAAATCACGCCTTTTCAAGAACTTCTCCGCCTTGCTCCGGGTGGCGGGACGCGGGTTGTGCAGTTGCCGGCGCACGAAGTTGACCACCGCGCCTTGGCACCGAGTGGACTCGGGGAATCGAGCCAGGGATTGAATGGCATGCCCGATGGCAACGTTCCGGCATTCCTCGGTCTCGTATTTCGCCCGGCCGACGGCCAAAATACCGGCCGCCAATTTGTCCGCCAGGCGCGGTTGCGCTGCGGCGATCACGGCCGCCGCCTGGATCACGTTCGCCGCGCCAATCATCTGCGGGCCTCGAATGGGTTTCAGGAACCTGGCGAGCAGCCGCGCCAGTTTGTGCGAACGATCGACGCCAGCCAGGTTCGCCAGTATATGCGCTGCGTTCCAGCGGAAAATGCTGTTGGGGTGATCGAGCAGCCGGATGAACTTGTCGAAATCCGGGTAGAGAACGTGCGGAGCCTCTTGGCTGAGGCGCCGCAGGTCTTTCAGGCAACCGAACTTGACGCGCGCGGCCGGCGCTTCCAGTCCAGCCCAGCAGACCCCGAGGCGGTCGTGCTCTGTCCACAATGCAGTCATAGCCGATTCATATGAGAATGCGCCTTAGAAAGCAAGGGCTGGGAGGGCGGCTGCGTGTGTCGCCAAAAACGCCATCACATCCGCAAAAGCGAGATATGCTACTGGAGCCTGCGCCGCCGTCGCGAAATCAGCAAAAGGGAAGCCAAACCGAGACCGGCCAGGCTGAACGCCGCGGGTTCGGGGATGTCTGGATCGTCGCTGCCGAGGGTGATGTCGTCGAAAGCGACCAGGCCTTCTGTGTTGGTGAAGACGACGGATTCAGCCGTGCCCGAAAAGCTGACTCCCAAGGGGAAGAACGGACAGAAGGTATCCTTAGAATCTGGGCAAGCCGGGTTGCCCGAGTCATATCCGTTGCCTGTTACCGGTGGTGTAATCGACGCCAACTCCGTTCCTGTACCGTCTAGACCGCTGTAAACATCGATCTCGCCCGTATCCGAGGCCGCCGAATAATAGAAGGAAAAGCCCGTGTCGAAACCGGCGGGGACGTTCATGATGGCAGGATTGCTGTCGTTCACGAAGGTAAAGGCCGTGTCTCCGGAAGGGTTACCCGCAAAATCTTCATTGGTGCTTATGAAAGCCGTTCCGTTGGACGTGAAGGTAATCCCATAGCTAGGTCCGGGTCCACTTACTGAGCCGTAGCCGCCGTCGTAATAGTTTAGTACGCTCTCATCATTCTGGAGGCCCTCGAAAGTCAGGACGATCAGGTCAGCGTTTGCACATGCAATGAACACGGCGCCGAGAACCGCAAGCTGAAATATCCTCCGCATGTCTTCCTCAGTTCTTTCTTGTCCAGAGCGCGAATCTGGCTAGCCGGGCTTCACCCGGTTTCCTGAGTATACACCCCGCGAGCCTCATAGCAGGCTAGACTTACAGTACCAACAGTACCAGTCTTATCGTTATCTATATCTATGCTTAGGCGTTCGGCGCCGCCGCCTACTCCACCTTACGGAGTACCATGGCGGAGTTCTTACTGCCGAAAGCGATGCAATTGGCCACGGCGTGTTCGATGTCAATTTTGCGTCCGGGCGTGGTGATGTAATCGAGGTCGCAATCGGGATCGGGTTCGTCGACGTTGATGGTGGGCGGCGCCACGCCGTCGCGCATGGCGAGCAGGGTGGCAGCCACGCCGGCCGCACCGCAGGCTCCTTGCGGATGCCCGATGAGGCTCTTCAGCGACGACCCGGGAAGCTTATAAGCATGCCCGTTGAAGGCCAGCTTAACAGCGCGCGTTTCGATGCGGTCGTTCAGCTCGGTGGAGGTGCCGTGATAGTTGATGTACTGTACATCGGAGGCCGCGATGCCGGATTCTTCCAGAGCCAGTCCGATGGCGCGCGCCGGCTCTTCGCCGCATTCCTCCAGGCGAACGCGATGGAATGCCTCGCAGGTGGACCCGTAGCCGGTGACTTCGCCGTAGATCTTGGCGCCGCGGGCGCGCGCCTGCTCCATTTCCTCGAAGACGAAGAACCACGCCCCTTCGGCGATTACGAAGCCGTCGCGGTCGCGCGAAAAAGGCCGCGAGGCGCGTTCCGGCTGCTGATTCCATCGGGTCGACATGATGCGCATCAACTGGAAACCGCGCAGGATCAGCGGCGCGATGGGGGAGTCCACGCCGCCGGCGATGATGGTATTCAGAATTCCGCCGCGGATGTGGCGGAAAGCGTAACCCATGGCGTCGGTGGAGGAAGTGCAGCCGGTGGAGACGATGTGGCTGAGGCCGCGGAAGCCGAAGCGCATCGATACCTCGCTGGCCAGCGTGCCGATGGTGCCGGTGGGAATGGTGTACACGCTGCACTGCTTCTGGTGGCCGGTGTAATAGAGGCGATACTGCTCCTCGCTGAAATCCTGGCTGCCGCCGCCGGAGCCCACCATGACGCCGATGCCGCGCAGTTCGTCGCGCGTCATGTGCTGCGGCTCCAAGTGCGCGTCTTCCAGCGCTTCGCCCACGCTGGCAACCGCCAGCGGCACGGCGCGCGATACATGGGGCCGGTCTTTCACCTCCACATAGCGCGTTTCGTCAAACTCGTCGGGCACTTGCCCCGCGACTTGCACTTGAAACGGCGTCGGGTCGAAGCGCGAGATGCGCCTCACTCCGCTGACACCGTTGCGGCTGGCCTGCCAAAAGGATTCCCGACCGATTCCATTGGGGCTCACCGCGCCAATTCCCGTTATCGCCACGCGACGCATTTTTGTGATTTTGCCTTTCCTTGTTTGCTCAGTATAGGCTGAAATGGATGACGGCGGGCCACCAGCAGGCAGCCGGGCGCCTGGATCGCGCCCTGGCCGGACTCCAGGCGGGCACTATAGGTGTGCTCAATATGCTGCTCTGGATGGGCATTTGCTCCGTCTGGCGGGGCGAAGATTTTTGGACCGGCCCCAACCTCTTCGCGGGCGCGGTCTACCCGCAAGCCGCCTTTCGCAGCGGTTTCGAATGGAACACCGCGTTCGGCGTGGCGCTCTACATCCTGCTGTATGGCACCTTGGGCACGCTGTTCGCGCTCGCCGCCGGCCGCCCCATGACAAGTCGCCGCCTGGCGCTGCTCGCCATGGCGTTCGGCTTGGGCTGGTATTGGATTGTCTTTCAGTGGTTGTGGCGGGCGACACGGCTGGCCGCGCTGCTCCATGGAGGAGGGGACACCCTCTTTCTCGTTGGCCATTTGATCTATGGAATGCTGCTCGGCGGCTTCCCGCGCTATTTGCCGAAGCCAGTTGTGCCCGAGACAATTCCGCCGGCTGCCGAAGAGAAGGGTGGGGTGCAGTCCGAGACGGCGACGGACTGAAGTAGGCGGAAGGTTGGGTTGACAGACGGAAGAGTCTGTCCCACTTTGCCGCCCCGCCGGGTTGGAGTGCAAAAGCAACTTCTATGCCAACTCCACTTCGATGCGCTTCTGCGCCGCGTCCAGCTTGACGATGCGGAAGCTGCGGATTTGGCCGGTGCGCGGAGCGTCGTCCCTGGCTGCGACGCCGGAGGCTCCGCCCTTTTTCCACTTGGCTTCCAGCATGGACGTCAAGGAAGAAAGGTCGGCCTTGTCGGCGGCTGGTTGCGATTCTTCCACGCCCGAAGGCGCGCTTTGGATGCGGCAGGTGGCCGGCACGCCCTCGCCCAGTTCGACACGCGCGCGGCCGCCGGAAACATCGGTCATCCGTCCCGTTACCACGTCGCCCGGCTTGTGTTCAGCGATGTACTCATCGAGGCCGGTGGGGACGAGTTGCTTCATGCCCAGGCGCAGCCGGCGCTTGGCAACATCCGTTTCCAGCACCAGGGCCTTCACAGTCTGCCCCACCTTCAGCACTTCCTGAGGATGGTCGATGCGCTTTTCCGCGCTGATATCGCCCACGTGGACCATGCCTTCCACGCCATCGGCGAGCTCGACGAAGGCGCCGAACTTTTGCAGGCTGGTAACCTTACCTTCCACCTGCGAATTCACGGGGAACTTCTGCGGCACCTCGGCCCACGGGTCGCCCAGCACCTGTTTCAGGCCCAGCGAGATGCGCCGCTCCGCCTGATTGACGCCGAGCACGGCTACTTCCACCTGCTCACCCGCCTTGACGGCGTCGGCCGGCTTGCGCACCTTCTTCGACCACGACATTTCGGAGAGGTGGATCAGCCCTTCCACGCCTTTTTCAAGCTCGACGAACGCGCCGAAATCGGCCAACCGCGTAACCGTGCCGTGAACGCGGTCGCCGACTTTGTATTTCTCACCGGCCAGGTCCCACGGATGCGGCTGAAGCTGCTTCAGGCCGATGGCGATGCGCCGCTTGGCGGCATCCACACTCAGCACCCTGGCTTCCAACTCCTGCCCCGGCTTCAGCACGTCGGCCGGTTTGTTGACGTGGCCCCAGGAAATATCTCTTACGTGCAGCAGCGCATCCACTCCGCCGATATCGACGAAGGCCCCAAAATCGGTCAGGCTGCGCACCGTGCCGGTCACGGTCTCGCCTTCCTTGATCTGGCTGTAACGCTTCGCCTGGGTCTCGCGCTCCTCGTCTTCGAGCACGGCGCGGCGGTCCACCACCACGTCTTCGTCAGCCGTATCCAGCTTGATGATGCGGCAACGTATGTCCTGCCCTACCAGTTTTTCCACGTCGGCCGCGTCCCGCGCGCCGGAGCGCGACGCCGGCATGAACGCGCGCACGCCCACGTCCACACTCAAACCGCCCTTTACCACCGCGGTCACCATGCCCGCGATAGGCGCTTTATCGGCGAACGCCTTCTCCAGCGCCGACCAGTCGCGTGGCCGCTCCACTTTCTGGCGCGACAATTCGTAATAGCCTTCCGGATCGCGACCCTTAATAGAGACGGCGACCTTGTCGCCTCGCTTGACGGTTTCTCCGGCGCTGGTGAAATCCGCCAGCGGAAGGATGCCTTCAGTCTTGAAGCCGATATCGACCAGCACCGATTCAGCCGTTACGGCCACCACCGTGCCGTCGAATCCGCGGCGTTCCTCGCCGGTACGGGCGCGCGTCCGCTCGTATTGCAGAAGGATATCGGCAAACGATTCGCCGGGCTCGCTATTGGTTTGAGAATCCGGACCGGCAGACGGGTCCTGATCCAGCATACTCGAGTTGGACATGAGACGTTTCTATCTCATTGTGGCATAATGTAGCGGCGACAGTCTTGGCGGTTTTGGCATCGGCCGCCGTCCTGCCGCGGTCGCCTTGGGCCGCCCGCGTTCATTCTTATGCCGCGCCCCCTCAAATTCCTAATCCGCTGTCTTCGCTTGTTCCGGCCGCAGGATCTGGTATGGGCGGTGCTGTTCGGCGTCTTGATCGCGTGGCCGCAAACCGGCGAAACTCCTGAAATCGTCTTCCTGGTGGCGCTGGGCGTGGCCCAGGTGCTGGAAACGAAAATCCCCGCCGACCCGACCACCCGCAGCCGCCTGCTGTGGATTGCGATCAAGCTGGCGCTGGCGTTCATGTTGATCGGATACGCCGGCTCCATCACCAGCGTGTACTGGCCGGTGCTGCTGTTGCCGGTGGTCTCGGCGGCCACCATGTTCGGCGTAGTGGGAACCACGCTGTGCGCGGCCGTTGCCGGCGCGGCATTCCTGGTTTTCCTGCATTGGGTGCCGGACACGGTGGCGTTATCGGATGTCATCGCCGAGACCATCCCGCGGCTGGTGCTGCTGGCCATGATCGGCAACCTGGCCAACTCGATGGCCGAGGACTTGCGAAGCCAGACCCGCAAATCGCGCGCCGCAGCCGAGCAACTCGCCGCCGCCAATCTCCAACTGCGGGAGGCCGAAGAAGAGAAGCGGCGAGCCGACCGCCTGGCGGCGCTGGGCCAGCTCTCTGCCGGCCTTGCCCATGAGCTGCGCAATCCACTGGGCACTATTCGCGCTTCTTCGGAAATGTTGACGCGCAGCCTGGCGGCGGAGAACGAGGTAGCCCGCGAAGTGGCCGGCTTCATCGCCTCCGAAGTGGACCGGTGCAACGCGCTGATCACCCGCTTTCTGCAATTCGCGCGTCCGCTGGAACTTCAGGTCGCGCAGGCCGATCTGGCGCAGACGCTGGATCGCGCTGTGACCCTGGCGGAGCGCGAGGCGCCCGGCATCGCCTTCTATCGCAACTATCAGCCCGATATTCCGCCGTTCGCCTTCGATGCCGAGCTGCTGGAGCGCGTGTTCTACAACCTGCTGATCAACGCCGCGCAGGCCAGCCCGCCCGGGGGCGCGGTCACGTTGAAAGCCCGCGCCGCCGGAGGCGATGCGGAGGTTTCGGTGATCGACCGCGGCAGCGGCATCGAACCCGCGCTGCGCGACAGTATTTTCAATCCATTCTTCACCACCAAGCCGGAGGGCGTCGGCCTTGGGCTGGCCATCGTTTCCAAAATTGTCGACGAACACGGCGGTAATATAACGGTGGAGAGCGAACCGGGGAAGGGCAGCATTTTCCAAGTGATACTGCCGATGGAGGCTCGAGCCGCGCTATGAACGCATCGGAGCCGCGACCGTCGGGGAGCGATCGGCAGGCGGGAGCGCCTGCCCTACGTCTATGAAGAAACGCATCCTGGTGGTTGAGGACGAAGAAAAACTGCGCCGCGTGATCGAGCTGCAACTCGCCTCCGGCGGTTTCGACGTCGATAAAGCCGCCACCGCCGAAGAGGCGCTCAAGGTGGTCGACCGCGCCGACCTGGTGCTCACCGATCTCAAGCTGCCCTCCATGGACGGCCTCGCTTTTCTCGGCGTCATCCGCCGCCAGAACGCGCACGTTCCGGTAATCATGATGACCGCGTTCGGCAGCGTGGAGACAGCGGTGGAGGCCATGAAGGCCGGCGCCACGGATTTTCTGCTCAAGCCGTTCGGCCTCGATCACCTGATGCAAGTGGTCTCGAAGGCGCTCGAAGTGCGCGCGCTGCGCGAGGAGAACCGCGAGCTGAAGGCGGAGCTCGGCCGCCGCTATGAGTTCGACAACATCATCGGCCGCAGCCCGGCGATGCAGGAGATCTTCGCCTCCATCGAGCGCGTAGCGCCCACCCGCGCCACCGTCCTGCTGGCCGGCGAGAGCGGCGTCGGCAAGGACCTGATCGCCCGCGCCATCCACTTCCACTCGCCGCGGCGCGACCGGCCGCTGGTGAAGATCAACTGCAGCGCCATTCCGGAGAACCTGATGGAAAGCGAATTGTTCGGCTACGAGAAAGGCGCTTTCACCGGCGCGCAGACCTCCAAGCCCGGCAAGTTCGAACAGGCCGACACGGGCACCGTGTTTCTGGATGAGATCGGCGACGTGCCGGCGGCCATTCAGGTGAAGCTGCTGCGCATCCTGCAGGAGCGCGAATTCGAGCGGCTGGGCAGCAATGTGACGCGCCACATCGACGTGCGCGTGATTGCCGCCACCAACCAGGATCTGCGCGCCGCGCTGGAGCAGGGCACGTTTCGCGAAGACCTCTATTACCGCCTCAACGTGGTGCCGCTCAACATTCCTCCGCTGCGCGAGCGCAAGCAGGACATTCCGTTCCTCGCCAACCATTTCGTGCGCAAGCTGGCGCCGGAAAACGGCTGCCAGGTGGAGCGCATTACCGATGCCGGTATGGAAAAGCTGATGGCGTACTACTGGCCCGGCAACGTGCGCGAACTCGAAAACGTCATTGAGCGCAGCCTGGTGATGGCGACCGGCACGGCTCTCGATGCCGCCGATATCAAGCTGGAAGCCGACCGGCGGCCGTCGCGCCCGCAGACCGATGCTAATTTCCTACCCGAAGGGATGACGCTCGATAGCTACGAACAGGAAATCATTCGCGAGGCGCTCCGACGCGCCGACGGCAACAAGAGCCAGGCCGCGAGATTGCTCGGCCTGACGCGCAATGCGTTGCGCTACCGGCTGACGCAAATGGGGCTGGAAGCGTAAAGGGCCGGTAAGACCTCTTGTCTTTCTACCGGCGTCGATCGGCGATCATTATTCTTGCGCGGCTCTTATTCTCATCACACCCGATGGGTGTCGGCGCGCCAATGCTGAACGGCCTGCTTGATGGCATCGGGGGCCATGCTCTCCTGAGCGGCGCGGGCGGCCAGGGCGGCGAATTCGTCGTCGGAGGCAAAACGCAGAGCGACAATCTGGCGTATGTTGAGCCGCGGGTCGAGTAACTTGCCGGTCAGCATATAGTGCCGAAGGTTCTCCTCGGCGCGAATGGCGCGATCCTGCGCTTTGAGCGAGAAGATGCGGCAAAAGAGAGCGATCATGATCGAGGTCACGACCAGCACCACAATCAGCGCCGCGCTGTAGAGGCGCTCATGGTCGCCGAGCGACTTATAGAGGTTGACCAGCGATCCGATCAGCGTCAGCAACAGTATGCCGGAGAGCACCACGTGGTAAGCGGGCACGAATTGCCGGTGATTGGCGTAGTTCTGTTCCTGCATGCGTCCTCCTTCAGGCGCCGCACGCGTGAATACGGCAGCGCGTCCGGCTCAGAATAGCACGCTGGCGAGGCGAGGAAAGCAGCACACCGCGATACCGGCGACGCGAGCCAGGGGCAAACTGAAAAAGGCCAAAAGCATGACGGCCACAGATAAACACGGATGAACGCAGATTCGAAAGCTGTAGCTTATCGGTGCTCATCTGCGTTCATCAGTGGCTTCAAGCCCCACCCGGGTCTATGAAACGGCGGTAACCTCGGCGGGCGCGCCGTAGTGGCTGTCCACGTAAGCGTTGAGGATGTCGATGAACTCGGCCACGATGCGATCGCCCTTGAGGGTGACGCTGAGCCGGCCGTCGACGTACACCGGGGCCTTGGGCTCTTCGAAAGTGCCGGGGAGCGAGATGCCGATGTGCGAATGCTTCGATTCGCCGGGACCGTTGACCACGCAGCCCATCACGGCGACCTTCATGGTCTCGACGCCCGGGTGGTTCTCTTTCCACTTGGGCATCTGCTCGCGGAGGTAAGTCTGGATCTGGTCGGCCATGTCCTGAAAGAAAGTGCTGGTGGTGCGGCCGCAGCCGGGGCAAGCGGTGACCTGCGGAGTGAAGCTGCGGATTCCAAGCGATTGCAGAATCTGCTGCGAGACGATCACTTCCTCGGTGCGGTCGCCGTTGGGCAGCGGCGTGAGCGAGGTCCGAATGGTATCTCCGATGCCTTCGAGCAGCAGCGGCGCCAGCGCAGCAGTGGTGGCGACGATGCCTTTGCTGCCCAGGCCGGCTTCGGTGAGGCCCAGGTGCAGCGGGTAATCGCAGGCGCGGCCGAGCGCGCGATAGACATCGATCAGGTCCTGAACTCCGCTCACCTTGGCGCTGAGTATGATGAGCGAGCGCGCCAAACCGTAGCGTTCCGCGGCGTGGGCCGATTCCACGGCGCTGGCGACCATGGCGTCAAGCGTCACCTGGCGCGCGTCTTTGGGTTCGGCGGACCGCGAGTTTTCGTCCATCATGCGGGTCAGCAATTGCTGATCGAGCGATCCCCAGTTGACGCCGATGCGCACCGGCTTGTGGTTTTCCACCGCGACTTCGATCATGGTGCGGAAATTGTCGTCCGTCTTGCGGCCGATATCCGAGTTGCCGGGGTTGATGCGGTACTTTGCCAAGGCCCGCGCGCATTCGGGATATTTTTTCAGCAGGATGTGGCCGTTGTAATGGAAGTCACCGATGATAGGCACGCGCGAGCCGAACAGGCGCACGGTTTCGACGATTTTGGGAACGGCTGCCGCAGCCTGCTCCGTGTTGACCGTGACCCGCACCAACTCCGAGCCGGCAGCGGCAAGCGCCAGCACCTGGTTCACGGTTCCGGTGACATCGGCAGTGTCGGTGTTGGTCATCGATTGCACCGCAATCGGATGATCGCCGCCGACCTTTACCCCTCCCACATCCACGACCACCGCCTTGCGGCGGGCGCCCACAGCCATCGAATTCCCTCCTCTGGTGAAAACTCTATTTTACCTTGGTAGTCCGTCTTTTCGAGCGGAAACCGGCGGGAGCGCAAGAACATCTATAAAGGCATGTTCTTGCGCTCCGGGTTCTGGGGACTTTTGGTACTGGCATGGCTTACGTGCGGTGCGTCTTTGGCGCAGAGTGGCGCGCCGGCGCAGGCGATCAGTGCACCGGACGCGCCGCAGGAATCCGGCGCATCGACCGGGACACCGCCGGAACCCGGCGCGCCAAGCCAATCGCCCACTCCGCCAACTCAACCCAGCAGTTCCGGCGCACAGCAAGCGCCAGCGGGGGCCGGCGAGCAGAGCGCGAAGCAGGGAACTTCTACATTGCTAAAGCAACCGAAGCGCATCCTGGGCGTGATGCCCAATTACCGCGCGGTCAGCGCAGGAGCGATTCCGCCACCGCCGACTCCCAAGGAGGCTTTCAAGATTGCCACCGAGAACAGTTTCGACTACTCGGCGTTCCTCTTCGTGGGCATCACTTCGTTGCAAGCGTGGGGAACCGATGACCACCCCCAGTTAGGCAGCGGCATCGCCGGTTACGGGAGGTATTACTGGCGCGGCTTTTTGGATAAGGCGGACGGTAATTACATGGTGATCTTCGCCCTGCCCACTATCCTTCACGAAGACGAACGTTACTACGCGAGAGGGGAGGGTGGCTTCTGGAAGCGAGCCATTTACTCGGCTTCGCGGGTTCTTATAACACCCAATTACCAGGGACATAACACCTTCAATGCTGCCGAAGTTTTCGGCCGCGGCATCTCCCAAGGTGTTTCGGCGGCTTATTATCCCAGCCAGGACCGCACTGCCGGCGCGCTGGCCGTCAAATATGGATGGGCCATGGGGCGGGACGCCTTGACGAATGTTTTTCGCGAGTTCTGGCCGGATATCTCCTCGCATGTGCTCCACCGCCATAAATCGTCCGCTGGCAACCCAGCGCCTTAGTAAGCTAACATGGCGGAGCGCATCCGATGGTGGACTAAGGGGAGTTAGTGGCGGAGAAAGCGCGCGACTGAGGGTCGCTGGGGACTGCGGGCTGCGCGGTTGGCAGGCGAAAGCGCCTGCCCCACCTCACTCGGCGCGCAGGTTATAGACAGTTACCAACCCGCCCCACCTCACTCGACGCGGAATTTTATGCTACGCGCGGCTTGGCTGCCGGTGGAATCCTTAACCGTCAGCTCGCCGCGATACGTTCCTGGCGGGAGGGTTGCCACGGGCAATTTGAGCGCCACCGGGATGACGCGGTTGCCGGCCTTTGCCAGGGGGCTCAAGTCGACATCGCCGGAATTCCAGGCTTGCTGGTTGTTCGCCGCATCCAGCAGCCGCAGGCTCATGGTCAGCCGGGCAGTCCCGGCGCTGTTGGCGAGCGGCTCGTAGATTTCGAAATAGGCTTCGGCCACCCCGGTCCGCGACAAAACGTCGGAGCCGGAGACGGCGATGCAGTTGCCACGAAAAATCAGCGGATATTGCCCTGCTTCGGCCTCATCCTGCGCGGCCTCCTGTGATATCGGCTGCACGTCGCGGCTGAGGGCGATGGCGCTCAAACTGAGCCGTCCGGCGTTAAACAGATCGACGGTAAGCGGCACTTCGGCCACGCCGAAGCGATCCTTGGCCGAGCGAAAGACGACCTTGAACCGGTAATTGCCCGGGGCAATCTCAAACTGGCGTTCATAGTGGAGCGGGTGCCGCAGAAACTCGGTGAGCTGCCGGCGGCTGTCGAAATCGAACTTCATCTTATGGGTGAACTGCGCGGCAACGCCTCCGCCGGGGACGTACGCTATGCCGAGCACCTCCATCCCGGCATGCAGTTTGCCGTTCAGGTCGGTTGGATCGAGAACGGGGGAAGGGATGTCGAGCGCCATGTCGACGCGCGCCACGCCGCTGGCTTCATAGAAGAATGGGACCGAGGCGGACGCCGCGGTGTTGCCGGCAGCAGCCGAGGCGGCCAGACTCTGCAAGCCGCTCGGTTTCGGCTTGGCGGCGGCAACCATGCTCACCTGACGGACATTGCAGTACAGGTTTCGCCCGAGCACGGTCGCGCCGGGCCGGTCAACCGTGACCTTCAGTGTATGGCAGCTTCCTTCCGCAGACAGTTTCGGTACGAAGGCAAGCGTGTAGGATTCATCCTGCTCGTGGGTGAGCGGATCGAATACGCCGAGACCGCCGCTGCCGCGGGAGAGTTCATGGCCGCCGGTGGCCTCGGCCAGATCAATCGCCCAGGCGGGGATGGCCACGCCGGACTGCGCTTCCACCGGATACACGGAGGCGTCCGCTTTGCGAAACTCGTACTCCATATCGAACGGATCCTGGTGCGCTTCCGCATTGCGCCCGCTGCGACCTCGCGCCCGGCGCGTTGAAGCAGCGCGCTCCGGCGCCTCCTTGCCGGCCGCGGCGGCGCCTGGCGCACGATTGGCCACGAACAGGACGACTGTTTTGTGACCGGGAACCTGGGCCAGACCTTGCGCCACTTGGGCGTAGTAGAGCGCCTGCAGGCTGCTGTCTGGATCGGCGGCATGGTCGCAGTGAGTCAGGTCCGGCCACTCGCTTAGCGCCTGCTGAAGCCGGCCGGCGTCGGCGGTGAATGCCGTGGAGATGGTGTTGTAGCAGACGTCCGTGTAAACGATGGAAATCAGCCGGTTGGGTCCGGCATTGTCGGCGACGAACCTGCCGGCGGCCTGCTGAATCCATTTCCGATCGTCGGCAGATTGCACACTGAATAAGAGGACGATGTGCTGTTGCCGGGGAATCCCCGGCGCGGCGGGGCCGCCGTGAGGCTGGAATCCGGTGATCGCCTGTTCCTTGCCATCTTCGAGCACGTGGAAATCCTTGGCCGTGAGGCCGTGGATGGGTTCGTCTTTCTGCCCGGTTGCAATCGCATCCACCAGCACCAACTGCGCCTCGGGTTTCCGCGCCGCGCCGGCTGTCTCCGGACCGCCGGGCCCAGCGGTTTGGGCCAGCAGCGGCGAACACAGCAACAGCCACACGGCCCACCTCCCGGGCGCGCGCATCGGCTCCTCGGACGATGTTTTCATGGGATCGCGACCGTGTCGTTGGCAGCGGCCATTTGCTGGCCTTCGGCGTCGCGGGCGACGACGCGAATCATGTAGTCGCCGCTCTTGACATCGAAGTCGTTGTTCACGATGAGGCCGAGGTCGCGCCGGTGCTCCACGCTGTCATCCTTCAAGCGAAGCTCCACCACCTTCTGGGTCCCCTTGATGTAGTTGCCGTTGCCATCGAACAGGGCGCACACCACGGTCACGTCGTCGCGGTTCCGGTCGTCTTGTTTGCGCAAGTGAAGCTGCCGGATATCGAGGTGAGCGATGATTTTCAGCTTGGCGTCCGCCAGCGTGGTTTTGTAGAACTGGGTGTCAATGTCGAGAGGCAGGTCGCGCAGTTCGTCGTGGGAGAACACGGCCTCGCTGATTTCCCGCGTGGAGGCAGCAGCGGCGTCCTCCACGTGGGATGGCGCCCAATAACCCTTGCGAGCCTGCACCGAAAGGCCCTTGTTGTCCGCCAGCGTCACTTTGATTTGGTGAAACTTTCCGTCCGGCTTGAGATCGGTCGGATAGAAGCTCAAATAGTAGACGTATTCGGGCGGGTTGGCCAAGCGGTTGAATTCGCCCGCGAGATCGTTGCTGCTGAGGGCTATGCCGCCGGTGCTATCGGCCAGGTTGGCTAAAATCAGCCCCTGGAGCGCCGATTCGAAATGTTTGAACTGCTCGACTTGCTGCTGTTCCTGAACCTGCGTCAGTACGCAGCCGGGAACTTCGCCGCCTGGGTCGACAGGATAGACGCCGCGTGCGTCGAGGGTGTTGATGATGACGCCCGAGCGGGTGGCACGGTCTATGGAGTCGTTGAGGCTCCTCTGCAACGTATCCGGGAGATACATGCCGGGCGATACGAAAACCATAATTCGGTCGCCCGGCATGGAACCAAGCAATCGCACCAGGTTGTTGAGCGTATGGAAGGCATTGATGGCGTCGCCCTCGCCTTCATTGAACACTGCGCGCAGAGTGGCCCTGGCTATAGTGGGAGCCTCGGTCATTAATTCGCAAGACAGTTGGAGGCAATCGGTGGTAACGTTCGTCTGCATCATCAGTACCGGCGGCATCCGCGGGTCGCAGGTCACCGTGCAAGGCGGCGCCACCTTGCAGCCCAACGACTCGTCGCCCGGATTCCTCATGAATTGTTCCGCCACGTAGAAACTGGCGGGAGGGAAGTGGACTCGGGGCGGTACGGCCGTGATCTTCATCAACATCTCGCGGAATTTGGCCACGTCATTGGTGAATTGGAGCGACACGCTGCCGGAGAGCGTGAGCAGGGCGATGCGCTCCTGCGGGGGGATTCCGTGTTCGACGTGCTGCAACGCGGCCTTGCGCACGTTCATCAGGTCGTCGAGCTTGAGGTGGACGTCGTCAAAGACAAAGGCAACAAAGCGGGTGGGCGCCGAAAGCTTGGAGGCGGCAGGCTCGCCCGGCATCTCCGTTTGTGCCGGCTGCGCGGCTGCCTTGGGGACGGCGCTGCCCTCGATGGCGAATTGCGCAATCTCCTGCGGCTTGCCGCTATCGGTGATTTGAAAGTCTTCCTTTTTGAAATTGCCGAGGGCGTGTCCCTGCCGGTCGCGAATCACCACCGGAATGCGCACCAGATTCACGCTCGATTGAAAGGTGGGCGTCTCTTCGCGGCTGGTAACTTCGCCCGTCTGGGTCTGCGCGGCCAATGCGGCGATGAGAAAGAAAAAGGACCAAGAGCGCACGATTACCCCCCTTGCGCGGGAAACCCGGCGGCTTGGCTCTTTCCAGTGGGTGCCACCGGCCCACTGGTTCGAATTATAACGTCCCTCGCCCCGCCGTAGCGCTTGACAACAGGGCGAGGTTTATGGGACCTCCACGACCCCGTTGGCAGCGGCCATCTGCTGCCCTTCGACGTCGCGCACCACGACGCGAACCATATAGTCGCCGCTCTTGACGTCGAAGTCGGTGTTGACGGTGATGCCGAGGGCACGGCGGCGTTCAAGGTTCTCGTCCTTGAGACGAAGCTCCACCACCTTTTCAATTCCCTGGACGTAGTTGCCGTTGCGATCGAAAAGGGCGCACACCAGGGTCACATCGTCGCGATTCCGATCGTCCTGCTTGCGAAAAGGGATCCGCTGGATATCCAGATGGGAGGTGACTTTTACCTTGGCGTCGTCCGGGCTGGTCTTGTAAAACTGCGTGTGAATGTCGATGGGCAGGTCGTGCAGTTCATCGTGGGAGAACACAGCTTCGCCGATTTCCCGCGTGGCGGTCGCGGCGGCGTCCTCCACATGGGATGGCGCCCAGTAACCCTTGCGTGCTTCCACGGACAGTCCCTTGCCGTTGGCCAGCGTCACCTTGATCTCATGATACTTTCCGTCCGGCTTGAGGTCCTTCGGATAAAAGCCCAGGTAATAGACGTATTCGGGCGGGTTGGCCAGTTGGTTGAACTCTGCCACGAAATCGTTGCCACTGAGGGTGGTGCCGCCGGTCGAATAGGCGAGGGTGCCGAGAATCATCCCTTGAGAGGTGAGCTCGGCATGCTCGTAGTTGACCACCTGCTGTTCGGTCTGCTGGCTCGTCAGTTGGCAGCCGGGAACATCGCCGATGGGCTCAACGGTGTATACTCCGCGCGCGTCGAGGGTGTTGATGATGACGCCGGAACGGGTGGCGCGGTCGATGGATTCGCTGAGATCCCTCTGCAACTCGTCGGGCAGGTAGATGCCGGGCGATACGAGAATCATAACCCGGTCGCCGGGCATGGAGCCGAGCAGCCGCACGATGTAATTCAGGACATGGAAGGCATTGCGGGCGTCGTCCTGGCCCTCGTTGGCAACCTCGCGGAGAGTGGACTGGGCGATGGAGCCCGCCTCGGACGCGGAGCGCCCCGTCAGTTGGAGGCAATCGATGGTAATACTGGTCTGCATCGCCAGCTCCGCCGAACGCGGGTCCTCGCCCTCGCGGTTCACCCATGTGTCCGCTACGAAGAAGCTGGCGGGTGGAAAGTGCACACGCGGCGGCACCGGCATGACCTTCATCAACGTCTCGCGGAATTTCGCCAGGTCGTCGGTAAATTCTAGCGATAGCTTGCCGGAAAGGGTAAGCAAGGCCACACGCTCCTGCGGGGGGATTCCATGTTCGATGTGCTTCAAGGCGGCCGCGCGGGCGTTCATCAGGTCCCCGATCTTGAGATGGATGTCGTCGAAGACAAAGGCAACGAAGCGGGTAGGCGCCGCCAGCTTGGGGCCCGTGGCCGCCTGCCAGGGAATGTCCGCCTGAGCGGAAGGTTGCGCGGCCGGTTTGGGGACGGCGCTGCCCTCGATGGCGAACTGCGCAATGGATTGCGGCTTGCCGCGATCGGTGAGCTGAAAGTCTTCTTTCTTGTAGCTGCCAAGCGTGCGTCCCTGCTTATCGCGAATCACCACGGGAACCCGCACCAGGTTCACACTCGATTGAAAGGTGGGCGTCTCATCGCGGGTGGCAACCTCGCTGCTCTGGGTTTGCGCGGCCAGCGCGGCGGCGAGAAGAAGGAACGAGCAACAGCGCATAAATACTCTCCTTGCGAGAGAAACCCGATGGCGCGGATTCATCGGCCGGGTGCAACGCGTCCGGCTCACTGGTTCGCATTATAACGTTCCCGACACGAAAACCGGCCCGCAAGTTGCTAGCTATAAGGGGCCATTGGACCTTGCGATACGGGAAAGACGAGTAGGTTGGCCGGTCGGGGACCTGCCTCACCCGGCGATTCACTCCGTCCGGAATTGCACGCTGCTCGCGGCCTGGCCGCCGGCGGAATCCTTGACCGTAAACTCGGCGCGATAGGTTCCGGGCGGCAGGGTCGAGACAGGCAGTTTGAGCGCGACCGGAATCGCGGAGCTGCCGGACGTGACCAGGGTGCTCAGGTCGATATCGCCGGAAGCCCACCTGGGCTGGTTGCTCTGCGCGTCGAGCAGGCGGAGGCGCATGGTTAGATGGAACGGATGGCCGCTTGACGCGAGCGGCTCGTAAACTTCGAAGTAGGCTTCGGCGGCGGCGCTTCTCGACAGAACATCGGATCCGGATACGGTGATCCGGTTGCCGCGAAAGATCAGCGGTTTTTGCCCCTCCTGGGCCTCCTCTTGCACGGCCTCCTGCGATATCGGTTGCACGTCGCGGCCGAGAGCGATGGCGCTCAGAGTCAGCTTCCGGGCGTCGAAGGGACCGATGGCCAGCGGTGTTTCGACCACGCCGGGAAGGTCTTTGGCCGAGCGATACACCAGCTTGAAGCGGTAATTGCCGGGAGCGATTTTAAATTGGCGCTCGTAGTGAAGCGGGTGCTGCCCAAAAGCTTCGAACTGCTGGCGGCTGGCGAAATCGAGCTTCACCGTATCGCTGAACCGCGCGGCCACTTCGTCTCCAAGGTTATAAGCCAGGCCGAGCACGTCCATCTCGACGTGCAGTTTGCCGTTCCCCTCGGTGGGAGCGAGAACCGAAGAGGGAATCTCCGCAGCCAGGTTGACCCGCGCCACGCCATTGGGTTCATAGAAGTAGGGTACAGACACCGATGCCGCGGCGTTTCCGGTCTGGGTCGAAGCCGCCAGACTTTCCAACTCTGACTCGATCGGGTTGGCGGCGGCCAGATTCACTTCGCGGACATTGCAATATAAACTGCGGCTGCGCACCTTCGCGTTGGGCCGGTCGACGGTGACTTTAAGAGCGTGGCAGCTTCCTTCCGGGGACTCTTGCGGCACGTAGGCAAGCGTGTAGGCTTCGTCCTTCTCGCGGGAGAGCAGACTGAAAGCGGCGACCACGTCGTTGCCGCGGTTCAGCTCGCGTCCGCCGGTGGAATCGGCCAGGTGGACCGCCCAGCCGGGAGGCCGCGCGCCGGTTCCGGTTTCGACAGGATAGACCGAGACATCCGCTTTGCGAAACTCGGCTTCCATCCCAAACGGATCGTGGCCGGGGTTTCTCGGTGGCGCGGTGATGGTTGCCGGCGTCAGCCTCGATACCCGGGATGCCTCCGAACTGGCATCGTGCGTCCCTAAAGCTGGATCGATACTGCGGCTTAAACTTTCACGTCCAGAGTTCACCGTACGTGCGGGGGCGGTCGCTTCGGGCGCGGCATTGGCCACAAATAGGGCCAACACTTTATGGCCGGGCACATGGGCGAGGTCCTTTGCCAGTTGGGCGTAATAGCTGGCCTGAAGATCGCCGTCGGGATCGGTGACGGCGCCGCAGCGGCGAAGGAGGCTGGGCAATGTGCCCAGGGCGCGCTGGAGTTGGACGACATCGGCGGTGAATTGCGTGGCGATCGTCATGCATCCGGATTCGTAGTAGGCGATCGACAGCAGCCGGTTGGGTCCGGCATTGTCGGCGATGAACCTGGCGGCGGGCTGCTGGACCGATTGCAGATCGTTGTTGGAATCGCCATCGAATAAAAGAAGGAAGTGCTGTTGCGGTATTCCCGGCGTGGCGGGTCCGGCATTCGCTTGGAATGCGGTGACGGTCTGCTCTTTGCCATCTTCGAAGACGTGGAAGTCGGCTGCGGTCAAGCCGGGGATAGCCGCCCCCTTTTTGCCGGTGACGACGGCATCCACCACCACCAGGCGCGATTCGGATTTGATCTTCAGGGGAGCCGCGGCCGGGGAGCTGAATTGATTGGTCTGGCCCAGGAGCGGGGCGCAAAGGAGCAGCAGGACGGCATACCTTGGGAGCCGGGCATAACACCGTGGCGCACGCATTCCTGCGTGCAGCGTCGAGACTCTTCTCGACGCGTCTTCGCTCCGCTGAAACTCCAGGCGCACAGGAACAGCAGCCGGTTTCATGGGATCTCCACGGTGCCGTTGGCGGCGCCCATTTGTTGGCCTGCGGCGTCGCGTACCACAATTCTAATCATGTAGGGGCCGCGCTGAACGTCGAAGTCGGTGGGCACGTTGACGCCGCGGCTGAGGCGCTGCTCGAGATTCTCCTCCTTCACGCGAAGCTCAACAACTTTCTGGATACCTTTGAGGTAGTTGCCGTTGCCATCGAAGAGGGCGCACACCAGGGTCACGTCGTCACGGTTCCGGTCATCCTGTTTGCGCAAATGAAGTTGCCGGATATCCAGGTGAGCGGTGACGGTCAGGCTGGCGTCATCGTGGCTGGTCTTGAAGAATTCGGTGTGAATGTCGATGGGCAGGTCGCGCAGCTCATCGCGGGAGAAGACGGCCTCGCCGATTTCGCGCGTTGCGGTGGCCGCCGCGTCTTCCTCACGCGACGGCGCCCAGTAACCCCTGCGAGCCTGCACGGACAGGCCCTTGCTGTTGGCCAGCGTGACTTTGATCTCGTGAAACTTGCCGTCCGGCTTGAGGTCCTGCGGATAGAAGCCTAAGTAATAAACGTACTCAGGCGGGTTGGCCAGGCGGTTGAATTCGTTCAGGAGATCGTTCTGGCTGAGGGCGGTGCCGCCGGTCGAGTCGGCCAGGTCGAAGAGAATCAGCCCTTGGGCGGTGATCTCGTCATGATCGTACCTGGCGACCTGCCGCTGGGTCAGGGGCTGCGTGAGAGCGCAGCCGGGAACACCGACGCTCGGGTCGATGCTGTAGACGCCGCGCGCGTCGAGGGTATTGATGATGACGCCCGAACGGGTGGCGCGTTCAATGGATTCGCTGAGATCCTTCTGCAACTCGTCGGGGAAGTACATGCCGGGCGATGCGAGGACGATAATCCGATCGCCCGGCATGGAGCCGAGCAAGCGCACCACGTTGTTAAGCACGCGGAAGGCGTAGGCGGCATCGCCCCGGCCTTCATCGGCGACCCCACGGAGCGTGGCCTGCGCAATACCGGCGGCCTCCTCCTTGCGCAGATGGAGACAATCCATGGTAATCGCGGTCTGCATCGCCAGCACATCCTGGTTGCCGCGGTTCAGCCATTGGTCCGCCGCATAGAAATTGGCGGGAGGAAAGTGCATGCGGGGGGCAACAGGCGCGACCTGCATCAGCGTCTCGCGGAATTTCGCCACGTCATTGGTAAATTCGAGCGACAGCCTGCCGGATAGCGTGAGCAGGGCGATGCGTTCCTGCGGGGGAATTCCATGCTCAACGTATTGCAACGCAGCCGCGCGCGCGTTCATGAGGTCTTGGAGCTTGAGATGCGCGTCATCGAAGACAAAGGCGACGAAGCGGGTGGGGACCACCGGCTTGGAGCCTTTCGCGGCAGCAGGTTCGGCGGGGACTTCTGTCTCGGCGGCGGCGGTCTGGGCATGCCCGGCACCTAAGGGAATCGGCTGCGCGGCTAGGTTAGGAACGGCGCTGCCCTCGGTGGCGAACTGCGAAATGTACTGCGGCTTGCCGCGATCGGTGAGCTGAAAGTCTTGACTATGGAAGCCTCCGACGGCGTGGCCTTGCTTGTCGCGGACCACCACTGGAACGCGCACCAGGTTGACATGGGATTGAAAGGTAGGCTTCTCTATGCGAGTGGTTACTTCGCCGCTTTGGGTTTGTGCGGCCAGCGCGGCGATGAACAGAAACAAGGGCCAAGAGCGCACGGTAGTCTCTTTCCGCGAGAAACCCGGAGGCGCGGATTCTCAGAGCGGGCGCGTCGGCTTCGTCCCACTGCTTCGAATTATAACCTCCTGAACCCGCAGGCCGGCCCGGACGTTGCCAGCTATCAGAGGCCACGCGGCCGGCGGCGATGATCGGCCGGGAGGGCGCGGCGTAATTTTGTTATCGTGCACGTATGGCCAAAATCCAGCGCGCGTTGATCAGCGTGACCGACAAGACCGGCATTCAGGAATTCGCGGCGGCGCTCCATGCCATTGGAGCCGAGATCGTTTCCACCGGCGGAACGGCGCGGCTGATTCGCGAGGCCGGCGTGCCGGTGAAAGACGTGGCGGAGGTGACCGGGTTTCCCGAGATGCTCGACGGCCGGGTGAAGACGTTGGACCCGCACGTAGCCGGCGGCATCCTGGCCATGCGCGGCAACCCGGCGCACATGCGGGCGATCGCGGAGCATCATATTCTGCCGATCGATATGGTGGTGGTGAACCTGTACCGGTTCGAGGACGCGGCGCGCAAAGCCGGCGTCGAGCGCGCCGAGCTGATCGAGAACATCGATATCGGCGGCCCCAGTATGATCCGCGCGGCGGCCAAGAATTACCAGGACGTAGCCGTGGTGGTTTCGCCTGCCGATTACGAAGGGATCGCGAAGGAGTTGCAGGCAAACAGCGGCCAATTGGCGCCGGCCACGCACTGGCGGCTGGCGAAGAAGGCATTTCGCACCACGGCGGATTACGATGCCGCCATCAGCGCGCGGCTGGAACAGGAAGACGCAGCGGGCGAGTTGCCGGCAGACCTGGCGCTCCGCGCGCCCAAGATGATGGACCTGCGCTACGGCGAAAACCCGCACCAGGCGGCGGCGCTGTACGGGAGATCGGGGCAGGGAATTGCCGGGGCGGCGCAGTTGCAGGGCAAGGAACTGTCTTACAACAACCTGGTGGATCTGGATGCGGCGTGGCAGTTGGCGCTGGAATTCACGGCGCCCGCCATCGCCATCATGAAACACACTAATCCATGCGGCTGCGCTGAGCAGGCGACTCTGGTGGAGGCATGGCGCAAGGCGCTGGAATGCGATCCGGCGTCGGCGTTCGGCAGCGTCATCGGCATCAACCGCACCGTGGACCTGGAGACTGCGCGGGAAATGGCGAAGCTGTTTGTGGAAGCGGTGGCGGCGCCGGACTATGCGCCGGAAGCGCTGGCAGTCCTGGCAGCGAAGAAAAACCTGCGGTTGATGAAAGTGGCGCCCGGTTTGGATCGCCTGGTAGTGAAATCGATCACCGGCGGTTTTCTGGCGCAGACGGCCGACCGCGCGACCCTAGACCGCGCGGCGGCGGTGGTGAAGACCAAGTGCGCGCCGACTGAAGATGAATGGCGCGGGTTGGAGTTTGGCTGGAAGGTGGCCAAGCACGTGAAGTCGAACGCGATTGTATATGCGCGTGCGGGCCAGACCGTGGCAGTGGGCGCGGGGCAGATGAGCCGTGTGGATTCGGTGAAGCTGGGCGCCATGAAAGCCATGCTGCCGCTGGCCGGAACGGTGGTGGCGTCCGATGCGTTCTTTCCGTTTGCCGATGGGTTGGAAGAGGCGGTAAAGAACGGCGCGACGGCGTTCATTCAGCCGGGAGGGTCAATGCGCGATCAGGAAGTGATCGACGCGGCGGACCGCCTGGGCGTGGCGATGGTGTTCACCGGCGTGCGCCACTTCCGGCACTGACAATGCGCTCTTGACGCACGGCGATACTGCCGTCTACGGATCGTAGATCACACCATCAATTCTGACCTTCGAGCACCAGCGGCAGAACCGGACCTCCTTCTTCTCGGGGAGCAGTTTCTCCACATCCAGTTGCGCCCAGCGGCGCCATCCGAAATGGCACGGCAGGTTCTTGAAAGCGCTGGATTCGTGCAGCCGATTCGGCCACAGCTTTGCCATGGATTTTGCCACTGCGGCGTCCGAACCATGCTGCGTTGGTGTCGCGGGCATTGATTTGCTCACCCCCAGCAATTCTCCGCGGCACAAGCGAGAAAGTCAATCGCAACCGCCCCTGAAAGGGCACGGCCCAAGTGGTGACGCACGCCTTCGCAAAGTAACGGCGGCACGAATGCCGGCGCTGCACGCGAGAATGCGTGCGCCACGGGCTTGGCTAGAAGTTCGGCTCGTCCGCCGACGGTCCGTACATGGCCGGCACGGGGAGGTCGTTGAGGCGCAGGTAGACCGAAAGCTGCCCGCGGTGATGCACGTGGTGACTGAACACGAAGCTGCGCAACACGGCCGCCTTCGGCATGGTGAGGAACACTTGCTCACCGGACTTGAGCGACCAGGGTTGCATGAGCTGCGCGTCTTCCACACTGGCGAGTGCGGCGCGGCCGTTGGCGACCGCTTTATCGAACATGGCGAGCAGTTCTGCGCGCGAAGCGGCGATCTTGCGCTTGGATGGGTCATAGCCGGCCAGGTCGATGGAATCCTTGCCGATGGTTTCCGGCACCCAATTCACTAGCTCGGAGAGATGCGTGGCCAGCGAGGCCATGGTCGCGGACTTGGGGTGGGGCTGGAAGCTGAATTTGTCGTCGGGGATCCGCTCCAGCAGGCGGCGCGTGGTGGCCATCTCGTGGTCGAACTCCGGCAATAGCGCGTCTCGAATCATCATAGGTGGTGAAATTTCCTTTCCGGTCTATATTCGCTTTTTCTTCGCCGTCAGTCAAGTAAATTTTGAATGAATTTATCCGCGCGCTACGGCGCGGGCGATCTCCAGTGTGCGATCGATTTCGGCGGGGCTGTTGAAGATGTGGGTGCACTGGCGGACACCGTTGCCGAGCGCGCGCGGGCGCAGGCGGGCGCGGTTCCACATCTCGTCCTGGAGTTGGGCGCCGGTGACGCCGTCAATCGAATAAACGGTAATGCCGGCGCACATTGCGGGATCTTCCGGCGAGTAGATAGTCACCTTCGGGATTTCGCGCAGGCCGGCGCGCAAGCGGTCGCCGAGCTGTTTGACGCGCTGCTGGACGCGGTCGGGGCCAATGGCGAAGTGGAAGTCGAGTGCGGCCTCGGCGCCCACCATCAACGACATGCTGCCGGTGCCGCGCTGGGTGAGGCGGTAGCCGTCGTCCTCGTGATTGGCCCAGTTGGCTGATGCGAGCGTGGTCCAAACCTCCTTTTCGCGATCGCCGCGGATATAAAGGAAGCCGTTGCCTGCAGGGGCGAGCAGCCATTTGTGGAAGCAGGCGACATAAGCGTCGCAGCCGATGTCCCGCACATCGACCGGAACGTGGCCGAGTGCTTGTGCGCCATCAATCACGGTGAAGATGCCGCGAGCGCGTGCCGCGGCGCAGATTTCTTTCACCGGCACAATGGCGCCGCTGCCGGTGATGACGTGCGAGAGAAAGAGCACGCGGGTGCGCGGGGTGAAAGCGCGCTGCACGAGATCGACCAATTCCTCCGGATGGTGTGCCGGGCGGGGCAGAGCGGCCTTGACGACTGTGCCGCCGTGGCGTTTGGCAGCGGTCAGCCAGGGGCATTCGCCGCCGGGATGCTCCTGGTCGCTCGTCAGAATCTCGACGCCGGTTGGAAGATCGAGACCGGCAGCGATATAGCTGTTGGCGCAGGTGACGTTTTCGGTGAGCGCGATCTCTTTCACATCCGCGTTGACCAGGCGCGCGGCCTTGGTGCGCATGGACTGCATGGGGTCATAGCCGCCAATCCAGTTGGGACCGCCGCGATAGTCCCAGTCGGCGATGTCGATGGCCATGCGGCGGAGGTGGTCCACGGTCCGGTCGAGCACCACGCGCGGCATGGCGCCGATGGTTCCGTTGTTGAAAAAGACCTTGTCGCGAGCGAGCAGGAACTGATCGCGCAATTTGTCCCAGTAGTCAGGGTCGGCGGCGCTGGGAAGCGTAGGTGCGGCGGCATTCTCTTCGGCTGAGGCCACACTGGGGAGCCAGGGGGCAGCCAGCGCGGAAGCGGTTACCGATTGTAAAAAATGTCGGCGGTGGGGCATAGTTTTTTGAGCGTACGCCGGGTGCTGCGAGGCTGTCAAGGAGGCGCTGCTGAGATTGCACCGCCTGTTTGGCTCGCAGGTTTGTCGCTAGTAATCCATCCCCGGCCGGGCGTATAATCGGGGCAGTTGGCGCTTGCTCCGTGCGCCGAAGCTACCTTCCTGAAAAGCCACTTCCGTGCCCGGCATGATCGAAGTCGAGCGCCACTCTGCCTTCAGCAGAATATTGAAGATGCCGGGAAACTGCCTGCCAAAGAGGGGTGAAAGAATGCGTCTGGAGACCGGCTCCGGCAAAACAAGGCATGCCCCATCACTTTTCGCCGACGAAGGGGATCAATCGGATGCGCTACCCTCTCAATGGGGTGTCTGCTGCTCAGACCACAATATAAAGGGGTAAGAGTGCTTTACTTTGAAGGCACACGGGTTTAGTATGGTTACAATCCCCCGATGGCAGGCGAGGTTAAAGCTTTGCTGAAACTAAAACGCGTTGAACTACAGGGTTTCAAGTCTTTTTGCGAGCGCACCGAGCTCCGCTTCAACGGCTCGGGCATTGCCGGCGTGGTCGGGCCGAACGGCTGCGGCAAGTCGAACATCTCCGATGCCATCAGTTGGGTGCTGGGCGAGCAGTCGGCCAAGAGCCTGCGCGGCACGCGAATGGAAGACGTGATTTTTGCCGGCACGCGCGAGCGCAAACCGCTGGGCATGGCTTACGTAACCATGACCCTGGTGGACCCGGAACATTACAGCGGCCATGACGCGCACAAGATTCAGGCCGTGGAAGAAGGCGGGGAGAAGAAGCGCGGCGAGATCGTCATCACGCGTCGCCTGTTCCGGAGCGGGGAAAGCGAATACCTGATTGACGGGCGATTGGCGCGGCTGCGCGATATTCAAGACCTGTTTATGGGTACCGGCTTGGGGCCGGAGAGCTACGCCATCATCGAGCAGGGACGCATCGGGCAGATCCTCAGCTCGAAACCGCAGGACCGGCGGTCGGTGATCGAAGAAGCTGCCGGCATCACCAGGTTCAAGACCCGCAAGCGGATGGCGGAGGCGAAACTGGAAGGCGCCAAGCAGAACCTGGCGCGGGTGTACGACATTCTGGAAGAAGTGACGCGGCAGGCCAACTCGCTCAAGCGGCAGGCGCAGAAGGCGCGGCGCTACGGCGAGCTGAAGACGGATCTGGAGAGCCGGCTGAAGGTGGTGCTCTCCGGCAAGTACCGGCTGCTGGAGCGCGATGCAGCCAAGACCGCCATCGATTTGAACCTGGCGATGGCGGAATTCAAGGGCCTGGGCGTGCAGGTAGAAGAACGGGAGCAGGCGCATGAGCGGGCCCAAGCGGCGTGCTACCAGCTCGCGGAGCGGCTGACTGCGGCGCGCATGGAGCTTTCCGAAGCCAATGTGGAAGCCGAGCGCACGCGCGGCCGGCTGGCCGGCCAGGTGAAGGAGAGCGGCGCCACCGAGGAGCGCATCGCGCAGGCGGAAAGCGAATCCGAACAGTTGGGCGCGCGGCTCGGGCAACTGGATGGCGAGATCGCCGTACAGCAGCGGAGCCTCACCGCCCTGGAAGAACAGATTGCGGAGGCGCGCACCCGGCTGCTCGGCATCAATCAGCAGCGGGAGGCATTGCAGGTGCGGCTGCGGGAGCGCGAGGGCGCCATCGAAGCCGGCCGGCAGGCGATCCTGCGGCTGCTGGGCGAGGCGTCGCAACTGAAGAACCAACTGGCGCAGTTGGAGGAGTACCTGGCCAGCGTTGAGCGCGAGACGGCGCGTTCGCTGCGAGAAGAGCAGATGGCTGCGGCCGAGATCGAGCGGCTCGAGGCGGCGCGCCAGCAGCTTGCCGAAACGGCGGCGCAGCGGCAGCTCGAGCTGGAACTGGTGACGGGCGAGCGGCACCGCACGGAGGAGGACCTCGCCGCGCGACGGCAGGCGGCGGCCGAGTTGCGGCAGGCGATCGACCAGGAGAAGACCGAAGTATCGCGGATTCGCGCGCGCAAAGAATCGCTCGAGCAGGTGCTGGCGCACCGCAGCTACACCACCGAATCGGTGAAGCGGTTGTTCGCGTCGCTTGAAACCGGCAAGGCCGGCGATCTGAAGCCGGCGGGCGTGCTGGCGGATTATGTGGAAGTGGACCCGCAGTATGAGAAGCCGGCGGAAGAGTTCCTGCATGACGAGTTGGAATACGTAGTAGTGGAAAGCTGGCAGCAAGCCGAGCGGGGTCTGGATTTTATCCGCGCGGAGCTGAGTGGCCGCGCCACGTTTCTGGTCCATCCCGAGCCGAACGGCAACGGCAAGATGCACCTGCCGGAACCGGCCATCGGTCCGGAGACAGGGATCGCGGCGAGACTGAGCGATTCGCTGCGGCTAACCAACGGATTCCGCGATCGCGCTACGGACCTGCTGCCGCGGGTTTCGCTGTGTTTCGTGGCCGAGGATCGCGGCGCGGCGCAACGTCTTTCGACGGCCTACCCGCACCTGTATTTTTTGCTTCCGGACGGCGTTTGCTATCACGGCCACACGGTGACCGGCGGCAAGAAAACCGGCGCCGGACCGCTAGCGATGAAGCGCGAAGCGCGTGAGTTGGTGGGCGTGCTGGCCCAGCGGCAGACGGCGCTCGATGAGCAGGTGGCGCGGCTGGAAGGGACGAGCGCCGAGATCGTCGGCCTCGAGGCCGAACTGGAACGGCTGCGCGGGCTGCAACAGGCGCGCGAAAAGGACCGCGTGGCGCTGGATCACGACGTGCGCAAGCTCGCCGAGGACCTGGCGCGCGCCAACTCGAAGGTTTCGGTGGCCCGCCTGGACCTGGAGCGGCTGCGCCGCGACGCGGAAAAATGCGCGGGCGAGCGGGAGCGCAACCGCGCCGCGGTGGAGGACAAGGAGCGGCAACGGGCGGCTCGCGAAGAGGCGCTCGAGGCGGAGCGGCAGGAAGCGGAGAAACTGGAGGTGGATTCGGTCGCGATTGGTGAAGAGCACGCGAACACCCGCGCTCACCTGGCGGGTCTGGAGGAGCGCCACCGCGGCGAGCGCAGCGCCATGGGGCGGCTGGAGCAGCAATTCCAGGAGACGACCAGCCGCCGCAATTCGACCACTGCCGAAATCGAGCGGCTGGGTGAGCAGCGCGCGCGCCTGCTCAAGGACAACATCGAACTCGATCGGCGCGGCGCCGAATTAGCGGCTGAGATCGCTCGCGTGGAAGCCGCGGTCAACCAGATGGCGGTCGAAGACGCGGCCGCGCGCGAAGCCTTGCGCGCCGGAGAAGAAGAGCTGAAGACGCTGCGCCTGGCGGTGCAGGAGAGTCAGGAGCGGCGCGCGCAGATCGAAGTCGAGTTGGTCCGCAAGCAAGCGGATCTGAAGTATCTGGATGAGACCAGCCGCAAAGAGTTGAATTGCGCGGTGGAGGAATTGGCGCCCGCCGGCGAACCGGTGCCGGATGCCGACTCGATCGCCGCCGCCGAGCAGGGCGCCAATGAAATCCGCCAGCGCATTGAGGGGTTGGGAGCGGTGAACCCGGCCGCCATGGAAGAGTTCCAGGAAGCGCAGCAGCGGCAGGAGTTCCTGAGTGTGCAGCGCCAGGATCTGATCGATTCCATCCGCGACACGGAGAAGGCGATACAGGAGATAGACCAGGTGTCGCGGCAGAAATTCGCCGAGGCGTTTGAGGCGATCAACGCCAATTTCCGCGTCATGTTCCAGACCCTGTTCGGCGGCGGCACCGGCGAGATGCGGCTCACCGACCAGGAGAACTTGGCCGAATCGGGCATCGACATCATCTGCTCGCCGCCGGGCAAGCGGCTGCAGAACGTGCTGTTGCTATCGGGCGGTGAAAAGGCGCTGGCGGCGGTGGCGTTGCTGATGGCCATCTTCCGCTACCAGCCCAGCCCGTTCTGCGTGCTGGACGAAGTGGATGCGCCGCTTGACGAATCCAATATCGGCAGGCTGACGATGCTGCTGAAAGAGATGTCGCTCGAAACGCAGTTCGTGGTCATCACCCACTCCAAGCGCACTATGGAGGCCGCGGAGGCGCTGTACGGAGTGACCATGCAGGAACCAGGCGTCTCGCGCCTGGTGGCCGTGCGATTCGGCGCGGCCGCTGAAGTGGCGGCGTAGCGCGATTGCCGTGCCGGTTGGGCGTCGCTCTTGCGCAGGAGTTGGTTGAAAGACGCCCTCAACCACTCCCTCACGGTCGTGGCTCCGAAAGAGGGCTCACAGATTCCGCGAGGTTTACTTTTTTCCCGACCGCTCTTCTCCGGCGGCTGCGCAGTTGACTGTCACCGTGTAACCGGAACGGACGTTCGGCGATTCAGGATCGCATTTCATGGGCTTGCCCGCTGGGCCTTTGACCCTCACTTTGTGAGCGCCGGGAGACACCACAAACGTGAAAGGCGTCAGCCGGCGCATTTGCTGATTGTCAATGGTTACGGTGCCACCGGGCGGCGTTGAGGTAATGTAGAGCTTGCCCGGCGCCTGGGGCATCTGCGGCCGCAGAAGCCCCGGAAACAGGAAGAGGCAGCACAGGGCCAAACACAGCCCCGGAAACAGTGGTTGCGTTTTCATGTTAGTCCGCCTTGCCCAAGTCTTGCATCACAAAGTCGGCGAAAAAGAAAACACCCGCCAGCAGCGTATAGAAATGCGCAGCCTTCGGTAATTGAACCAGGTCGATATCGAGCGTCCCGACGGAATTCAAGAGCACGAATTCGACATTCTGGTAAGAAATATACCCGAAATACAGGGAGAGTCCCACACATACCGCACTTAGGATAGCGGGCCACATTTCCCGCAGCCTATAGTTCTGCCGGGGCTTACTGGTCAACAAGAACCCCATCGCGCCCAGCAGTCCGGTGCCCAGCGTGATGAGCAGATTGTTGATGCCCTCATAGGCGTCCACGGCCTTGTCTAACTCCGGCTCGCTCTCGGGCGCGACAGGGTATGGCCTGCTATTCACGTAAATCGTCACCTTCCACATGGCGACTATCAGCAGGATAGAGACAATATAGAAGCTGAATCTGGCAATCGGCAGGCGTGCGATCACTGGCTTCGCGGTCATGCAATTGATCCTGAGCGCTCGGGACGCTGAAAGCACAGCTTCAGCTTTTGGCGAGTATAACCGAACTCGGCCCAAAGCGTCAAATTCAAATTGACAAAGTCGCGGCTTCGGGCACCGGGACATCGAATGCCGCAGCCGGGTTTGCCGCAACATTCTGCGACTGCGGCAAGCCGGCGCGGCCCGTTACTGCGCCGGCAGAGAGAGGGGAACGCGGCGCTCGCGGTTCAACTGCAGGGTGAGAGCGCGGTCGATGGAGCTTAGCGGCACCTGTTTATCCTGCCGGTCCAGGGTGACGTAGTGCAAGGTCTGGCCAACGATTTGATAGGAACCTGCCGCCTGAATGCCGCCACCCTTCAATGCGAACAAGTAAATGGGTGAGGAGTTCGCAGTGCTTCCGCCGGTAGCCGGCATTTCCTGCCCGTACTCGTCATAAGCGCGAGTCACTGGATGCGCCGTACTGGTGTATGTGCCAGGGACGGCTGTCTGAGCCGGAGGATCCGCCGGCGCGTATGTCGGCCCGTATGTTACAGGCGGGTCGGGCGTATATGCATAACCCGGATCGACATAAGTGTCGGGAGAATAGTAATCGTAAGGGTAATCGTAATCATACCCATAGTAACCGGGCCAGTAACCGAGACCGTATCCGTACCACGGATAACCCCAGCCATAATACGGCCAGTAACCTCCATACCCCCAGCCACCGTAACCATAGCCACGGCCATAACCGTAACCACCGTAGCCACGGCCATAACCGTAACCACCGTAGCCACGGCCATATCCGCCGTAGCCGTAACCGCCGCGATCTCCTGAGCCGATGGATCCACCACCGCGGAAGCCGCCACCACCACTGCGGAAGCCGCCACCACCGATGCTGCCATGGCTGAAGCCGCCGCCGCCGCCGCCGTGGAATCCCCCACCACCGCCGCCGTGAAATCCGCCGCCACCACCGCCATGTCCGCCACCACCACGTTGCGCCATGGCACACCAGCCAAGCACCATGAACGAAAGCGTAATTCTGAGTAGGGCCCTCATCCGAGTACTCCTCTACTCGCAGCTTACCCCCGCTTGGGGGAGCGCGCAAGCCACCTTCCGATACCGTTAGGAATCAAGACGATGCAACGCGCCGGCGGCAGCGATCGAACAAATTGTGCTAAATTGCACTGGGTAAGCACAGGCTGACTCCTAAGTGAAACGATTTCCCTTTCTCGATTGGATGCGCGGGCTGGCGGTGGTCGTCATGATCCAGTGCCACGCGTTCAACGCCTTTGCGCGCCCGGATACGCGCGACGGCGGCGCTTACATGCTGTCGCAGTTTGTGGGCGGCATGGCGGCGCCGCTGTTCCTGTTCATGGCGGGAATGACCACCGCGTTCCAGATGGAAAGCCTGGCGCGGCGCGAAGCCAGCCCTTGGCGCCGTTGGGCGGCGGCGCTGCGGCGAGCAGCGTACATCATGGGGATCGCCCTGCTTTTCCGTTTCACCAATTGGCTGGGCAGCTTCCCCAACGGCAATCTGCAGGAACTGACCAAGGTGGACATTCTTAACTGCATGGCGGTAGCCATGGCGGCGTTCGCGGCGACAGCGGCGTTCGGAGCCGGGGGGCGGATGCGCTTCGCCGTGCTCGGCGCCGCAGGCGTCGCCATGCTGTCGCCATTGCTGGCGAACCTTCCATGGGATGGCGTGCCCCCGCTGTTACGCGAGTATCTGGTGCCAGGCGTGGGCCGTGGCCGCTTTCCGTTCTTTCCCTGCGCCTCGTATCTGGGATTCGGCATCGCTGCCGGGCTGGCGGTGAAGCGCACCACCGAAGAACGCATGGACCGGTTGATGCAATGGTTGGTACTGATCGGCATCGCGCTGATTTTCGCCAACCAATATCTTTCCGATCTTCCCTACTCGATTTACCCGAAATCCAATTTCTGGACCGACAGCCCAACCCTGGTTTTGATTCGCGCCGGAGTCATTCTGGCGTGTCTGGCGGGGTCCTACCTTTGGACCGAATACGGCGCCAGCACTGGCTGGAGCTGGATGCAGACGCTGGGCAAGACCTCCCTGATGGTCTATTGGGTGCATGGTGCGTCCTGAAAGACGCGTTCTTCTAGCAAGTGAAAGTCTTGTCCGGGTAAGCGCCGGAGCGCCCGGTAGCAGGCCCCAGCCGAAGGCAGAGATGTCGCCGGCCACAGCGGGGCGTCAAAAGTCCATTTTGTGGAGAGCAAGGAAGCGGGCCGCAACATCAAGTGAACGCTGCAGCCACGTCATAGTATCAGCCGAAAGGTGGTTGAAAGGGCCGAGCCAGTCATGTCATGGCGAAGGCAACAGACAGCAGTCTGGACCGGAAGGACTGCTGGACCTTTCCGGGGTAAGGGGCGGTGGCACGTTTCCAAAGAAGAGCGTGGAACAGGAGAGACCCTACCTGGCAGCCCAGTCAGGCAAAGACCGAGCGTATAAAGCCGGACGGCTGAAATCGCGAGGAGCCAGGAGGGAGTCCGAGGGGTCCACAGTACCGGTGAAGGCGCGCAAGATAACGCGCTGGAGGGAAGGGGCCCTGCTTTGATCGAGCTGCCAGGAGGTAAGTGCGAGGGCATGCCGGAAACGGCCAAAATCCCCAATGATAAAGTACGACAACTCCAACGCAAGCTATGGGTGTGTGCCAAGCAGAGTAAGACACGGCGCTTCCATGCGTTGTACGACCGGATCTACAGGAGTGACGTTCTGTGGAGAGCGTGGATGCGGGTGCGCAGCAATGGAGGGGCGGCGGGCGTGGATCAAGCCACGTTGCGATCCATCGAGGAGCAAGGAGTGACGGAGTTTCTCGAAGGGATACAGGCCGACCTGAAAGCAGGCCGATATCGTCCATCCCCGGTGATGAGGCGATGGATACCGAAAGCTGATGGGAAGCAGCGGCCGCTGGGGATACCGACGGTGCGGGACCGGGTGGTGCAGATGGCGGCGAAGATAGTGGTGGAACCGATCTTTGAGGCGGATTTCCAAGAGTGCAGTTATGGATTTCGTCCGAAGAGAAGCGCTACCCAGGCTCTGGAAGCAATCCGCGAAGCGGGCAACCGGGGCTACAACTTCGTCATCGACGCAGACATCAAGGGCTACTTTGACAACATCCAGAGGGGAACCCTGATGGAGTTGGTGAAGGAGCGAATCTCGGATCGAAGGGTATTGAAGTTGATTCGGCAGTGGCTGGCAGCAGGAGTGATGGAAGACGGAACGGTGAGGGAAACGCTGGCGGGAACCCCGCAGGGCGGAGTGATCTCGCCGTTGCTGGCGAACATCTATCTGAATTACCTGGACCGGTTGTGGCAGACCCGATGCAGACAGTTGGGGTTGCTGGTGCGGTACTGCGACGACTTCGTAGTGATGTGTGGGAGGGAGTCGCAGGCCAGGGAAGCGCTGCGGCGGATCGGGCTGGTAATGCAACGGCTCGGACTGCAACTGCATCCCGAGAAGACGCGTATGGTGGATCTACGGAAAGGCAAGGAGGGATTCGTATTCTTGGGGTGTACGATCCGCAAGAAGCGAAGTATTCTGCGAAACCCGCGATGTCATTTCATGCATCGTTGGCCGTCGCCCAAGGCGATGAATCGATTCCGGGGCCGAGTCCGTGAGATCACGAGTGCGCGGAGCAGCGGGGAAGATGTGAAGCAGATTATCGCCAAGCTGAATCCCGTTCTTCGAGGCTGGGGAAATTACTTCCGAACGGGCACGAGCTCACGGGAGTTTCTAAAGATGGACCGGTTTGTGTACTCGCGGCTGGTGCGCTGGTTATATCGGCGAGGCGGGCAGCGGGCAACGCGGCGGGGCATCTGGACCGGCGAACAGTTTTGGAGTATGGGCCTGTACCGCCTGCGTGGGACCGTGCGCTACCCGGCGCAAGCCGCACCAGGAAGATCATCGTTAAGCCGTGTGCGGGAAAACCGCACGCACGGTTTGAAAGGGGTTTGTTGAAAACGGGCTGGCTATTATAGCCAGTACCGCGTCAAAATCTACCTATGTGGTGCTTGTGTACGGCGGCTGGACGAAGCTCCTGCGCCACAGCCTGACGATTCCGCAAACGGCCTTCACCACCCTAGCGTTGACCGCGATGATGGTCGGATTGGCCGCCGCCAAGCTGTGGTGGACCGGCCGGCGGGCGGCGCGCCCGCAGCTTGTGCCCGCAGCCGAGCGGGCATAGTCGGCCTCACATCGCGGAATGCTGCGCCGGCCCAGCAGTTAGCTGAAGGATGGGCGCAACCAACGTCATTACTTGATCTGCGATTTCCTCCGGCGCGCATCGATTGTCTGTTTGGGTCCACTCCCTGGCTGCGCCATAGATCGCCCAGCTTGCCGCCGCGGCGATCGTCTCGGGGCGAATCCCGTTCTCCGCAGGATGCCGCGCGAGCCCGTCGAGCAGCATGCGCCGTACCACGGCGATGATGGCCGACTCCATGTGCGGTTCCAATTGCCGCTCGAAATTCGAGCCCCGCATGCGTGTCAGATAACTGCAAACTGCCAGCACAATTGCCTTCAGAGCCGATGCGCAAGTGCCGTCGAACTGCACCTTTCGCTCCGCCAGCAGGTCGTGGAACCGGCTGCCCACCATACATTCCAGCAGTGCGAACTTATCCGCATAGTGGTCGTAAAAAGTGGCCCGATTGAGCGTCGCTGCATCCGTAATATCCTGCACCGACAGTTGATCGAACTCCTGTTTTTTCAGAAGTTTCTCCAGCGATTCCTGAAGTAGTTGGCGAGTGCGCCGGATGCGCGGATCGAGAGTCTGGCGGCTTTCCTCAGGCATAGCCTTCCCCGAAATGTCTTCCCGCTATCAGTATAAAACAACATTCGTCGTTTTTCGCTGAATCGACATATGTCGTCTAAGCATCAGTTGTTGTAAAGGAGAGAATAATCAAATGGCAACCCTGCTTCGAATCGATTCCAGCCCTCTTGGCAACGACACATCATTCAGCCGGCAACTTACGGCCGAGTTCGTACGGGAATGGCAGCGAAGGCACCCGGATGGCACGGTCATCACCCGCGATCTGGCCAAAACCGAACTGCAGCCGGTCAGTGCCGAGTGGATCGGCGCCGCCTACACTGCCGAGGGCAGCCTCACGGCTCGCCAGCGCGAGGTCCTGGTGGATTCCGATGAACTCATCGCGGAGCTCAAAGCAGCCGACGAGTATGTGGTCGGCGTTCCGATGCACAACTTTTCCATCCCCTCGGTCCTCAAGCTCTGGATTGACCAGGTGGTGCGAGCCGGGAAAACCTTCGTTTATGAGAACGGCGCGCCCGCCGGCTTGCTTGCCAACAAGGAGGCCACCTTCGTGAGCGCTTCCGGCGGCGTATACGAGCAAGGTTCGCCCTCGTCCGCGCTGAACTTCGTCGAGCCATACCTGCGGAGCGTGTTTGGCTTCATTGGTGTGACCGACGTCCGCTTCGTGAATGCGGGCGGAACCGCCAAGATCCGCTACGGAGTCGATCGTGAGACCATCTTGCAGCCGGCTCTTGCGTCGATTCGCGCCCAGCTCAGGGCCGCGTAAGACGCGGACAGGAACTCATTAAAAACCCGCGCCGGATAGGAGTCAGTTCTGGGGCGGTCTTTCGACATGATCGATGACCAGGACTTCCACCTAACAGCGCACATACGGCCTTGGATTCCGCGGGCTGCCAGGAGGATTCGGGGGCGCTCCGAAGACAAGTGGGTCGCGGACAGGCTGGGCCCGGCGCAAGCGGCCCTTACGTCTCGTCCTCATCCGCGGGGAAGATCTGCTGCGTCAGGTCCTCGACTGGTCTTTGGCGCGAGGCATCCCACCAGCCGGCGGCGAATGCCACCGCGGCGAGGCCCCAGATCACCAGGTCCGTGATATCGAGCGAGTGCCGCAACGCCACGGCGCCCAGGCAGATCAGGGTGCGGAGTATCCAGCCATAGAGGCGCGACTGCTTCGCCCGGCCTTTGCGCACGCCCACCAGGACGCGTGCCAGCACATGCGCGCAGCCGATGCCGATGATGCCCACCATGCCGCGCAAGAACTCGAGTGACATCTCCTCTTACCATGACCCAGCGCGCGGCCGGTTGCAAGCTGCATCGGCCGGTTCGCCCCACAAAATCGTGGGACAGGCGCTCTCGCCTGTCAACCCTGCGGAATGGCTTCGCTGACAGGCCGGCAATCACCCCATCTGTTTTGCGGGTTCTTGCCAAATGTAAAGGCTCCAGCGCCTCGGCTGGCTCCAGCGCGGGCAGGCGGAGTATACTCGTTTCGAAAGAGGTGACAAATGAAGCTTACCTGGATGTGCTGCCTGGCCGCAGGCGTTGCCTTGGCACAGATGCCGCACTATACGAGCCCAGCCGCTACCACCACGGTGGCATTTGGAGACAAGCAGATTCGCATCAGCTATCATGCCCCTTCCATGCACGGCCGCAAGATTTTCGGCGGATTGGTTCCGTATGGCGAGGTGTGGCGCGCCGGTGCCAATCAGGCCACCTTGTTGCATACCGATGCGGACCTGACCATCGGCAGCCTAGCGGTGCCCAAAGGCGATTACTCACTTTACGTACTGCCGGAAGAGAATCAGTGGACGCTGATCATCAACAAGCAAACCGGACAGTGGGGAATTAAGATGGGGGGCGCCACCACCGACGATCCCGCCAAAGACCTGGGCCGCGTGGTCATGAAGCTGAGCAAGCCCGCCGCCCCGGTGGAGACGTTCACCATCGCGCTGACCAAGGAAGGCGGTCAGGGCAGGCTGGCCATGTCCTGGGCGGACACCGTGGCCACCGTCGAGTTCACGGCCAAGTGAGTGGGGCTGGACTCCGGCCGGCCAACGCGGGGCCCCATCCAGCGGGGCCCCATCCAGCGGGGCCCCATCCAGACTGCTCGGGTCGGCCCCGCTGGCAAAATATGTCTGATTGAGACGGCCCTGGCCGGCGGCAACACCTGTACGGCGCCGCGGCACCGTTTACGGCTGCGCCTGCTTTTGAAAACGATATAGCTCGAAGGTAGGGCGGCGGTGCGAGTCGCATATGACCCCGAGCAGGTGACACTCGAAGCCGGCGGCTGCGGCGAAACGGTGTAATTTCAATCGGACGTCCGGGAAGAACTCGAAAACGGGTGTGTGCACCACCCAGACGGCGTTCGGCGCAGCGATCATGCCGAGCAGCCACTGGCGGTCGGCGGGGCTCATGTCGGGCGCGGGAGCGGGGTCCATCCCGTCGTGCAGCGGCAGCGCGCCGTGGTCGAGCAACCGCAGGCTCTCGAGAATGTCCCAATCGGCGCTGTAGATGACGGCCGGGTGCATCGCCATCAAATCGGCGGAGAGCGGAAACAGGGCGTCGCTCCAGGTCCCGCTGCCGCCGTTGCGGAATGACTTCCGGAAGTATTCGTTCGTAACCAGAACGTCGGAAGCAACCAGCAGTGCCAATATAACGGCAACTGCCGGAATACCGGCGCGGCCGAGGCGGCGCGAGGCTGCGGCGAAAGAGACCGCCATGACCATGGCCGGCAGAGGCCACAACAGAATGGTGTGATGCACGCTGCCGCCGGCGGAGGGTGTGGTGGCCATCTGCATCCAGGCGACTGCCATGGCGATGAGCGCGAAGAAGATGGCCCGCAGGTCCCGGCCGCGCGCCAGTGGCGCCAGCAGCAACGCCAACAGGCAGGCATAAAACTGCAGGCTGCGGCGCGGATGGCCGAAGCGCTGCGAGATTTCGGCGCTGAGGCGCTGGGCCGCGTTCGCCGGGGCGCGCGGCGCGCTGGTTTGTTCGTCTTCGGCGAACAGGTAGCCAAACAGGCCGTCACCGGCAACGGTCCGTTTGAGCATGGCGATCTTCCCGGGCAACTGGTCCACCGTGCGTCCGGCGTTTTGCCGCACCGCAGCGAAATGGTCGTGGAAGCCGGAGAGCGCCACGGGGAACGCGCCAGCCAGGAAGGCGAGCGTGGCGATTGCCAGCCGCCGTCCGCTCCATGCCGCCCGAATCTGGCGTGGCACGGTTGCCAGGGCGCCAATGGCCAGCCCCGAAAGCATCCACGCCGCCAGCGTCTTATCCCAAACCGCCAGGCCAAACAGGAAGAAGCCCGCAGCCAGTAAGAGAGAGTTCGCTGAGCGATGGAACTTTACCAGCAGGAGCAGGCCGGCGCCGATCAACAGGTGCTGCAGCGCCACCGGGCCCCAGTCGAAAGTCGTGGCCAGCAGATACTGTGAATCGGCGGCCAGAATGACGCATCCTATCACCGCGGCGCGTGCGCCCACCGTGATTCGGAGGAAGCGGTAGAACAGCCAGATGCTGATGGCACCAGCCAGCAGGGCGGGGAAGCGGATTGGCCATACGCCGGTACCCCAATAGTGAAAAATGGGGCGCCAGATCCACGTCTTGAGCGTTCCCAGGTAGCTCATGTGCATCAATGGGATGCGGGCGTGGCCTAAGTGCCAGGCGTAATACCAATACTTAGGTTGATACAGTGGGCCCGCCGGCAAGGCTTCATCTGCTTCGATGCCGAGGCTGCCGATAAAGGCCATTCCCGACAGCAGGAAAAAGGCGATCGCGGCGGCGGCGCAAATTCGCTCCCGGATTTCGGTAGAAGGACGCAACATTTATTTCCGTTTCCTCGCCGCGACGATTGTTCCGGTGGCGCGGAATTTAACATTGTAGGACGTGGCACAAGCCGGTGTTTCCCGAGGCTGTGGATTTCAGCCATCGGCCGGATGCCGTGCGGCCTGTGCAGTGACGCCCTGCAGGAGTTGCACATTTGCGGGTAGGTGTATACTGAATCCGCGGGCGGGCTTCCGCATCCAATTTAGAGCGCGATTTGCGTCAGCGTTGGGGAAAGCGGCAAGCCGGTCGATGCTGGTGGCTCCGGCCAGCACGACGAAGGGCAGCGCCCGTAGTGCCTGGCGCCGATCCGTTGAGAAAACAAAGGATTCATCCTTCTGGAGCGCTACGCCGTGCCTGATTACGGGGCTGGCGCGTAGCATTCCCGTTCACAGCTACTGAAGATTTTTTGGATTCCGCCGATAGAGAACGGGTGTGATCGCACGGTTAGTTTTCGTGCGGTGAGCCGGGAAGTTGATTTGGCATTAGGGTTGCTTAGTATGGACTCGCCCGAGCCGCTGTTCGGATAGCGAAGCGGCAAGGTAGCCCTAATGAGGGCTTGGAGCAGATGAAACCTTTGGCGGTTTTTGCCGTCTATTTAGGTGCTGTCGGGAAAGGCCAAGGAAAAGAAATTAAAAGAAATAAATCCTTGGCGGAAGGGAGATGGACCATGAACAGGATAGAGTTGGAAAAATACAAGAGGATGCTGGAAGCGAAGCAGGCGGAACTGGCGGCTGGGCTGAGGAAGCGCGACGACATTGCGATCGAGAAGACCCCGGATGCGCTCGATGAGGTGCAGCTCGCTGGAGAACGCGAGTTCGCAATTCGGACACTGGACCGTGAATCCAGTTTGCTGCGCCAGGTGAAAAGTGCGCTGGCGCGCGTTGCGGACGGAAGTTACGGCACCTGCCTGCATTGCGACGAAGAGATCAAGCCCAAGCGTCTGGACGCGGTGCCCTGGACGAAGTACTGCATTACGTGCCAGGAAGCGGCCGATCGTCACGAATTCGAATCCGATCCGGGCGATCCGGCAGACGACTTTTTGGCCGACGCGGCATAAACTTACTGATTCAAGGTCCTGATTCTGGTGTCAGCGAAGAGGGCGCGGGAACATCCCGCGCCCTTCGTGTTTCTTGGAAGCTTGACTGCCGATTTGCCACAAGCGTGCGCCAAGGCACACACTCGCTGGCCACCGCAACCATCATTTTTGGGGGTTGTGACGCAGCCGGCCCGTGCTATCTTCTGGAAGAGCGAACGCCCGAATGAAGTTTCTACACCGTGTGCCCGGCCGGCCTTTGCATATAGGCATTCTGCCGGGCGCCTTCAATCCGGTCACCGTGGCGCATCTGGCGCTGGCGCGCGCAGCCTTGGCCCGGGTAGACGAGGTGGTGTTTGTGCTGCCGCGACGTTTTCCGCACAAGGAATACACCGGCGCCGGGTTTGAAGCGCGCGCAGCCCTGCTACAGGCGTTGGCCATTGGTTCCTCGTCTCTCTCGGTGGCTGCCGCGGATGGGGGGCTCTTCATCGAGATCGCGCGGGAGTGCCGTGCCGCTTATGGGGGTAGCGTGCGACTCTCGATATTATGCGGGCGCGACGCCGCCGAGCGCATAGTTCACTGGAACTACGGCGAGCCAAGGGCGATTGATAAAATGCTCGACGAATTCGACCTGCTGGTGGCCGCGCGCCACGGCGAGTACGCCCCGCCGCCGAGGCTGGCTCATGCCATCGACCTGCTGGAACTGGATGGCGACTTCGACCATGTGTCGGCTTCCGAGGTGAGGCAGCGGATCGCCGCCGGCGGCGCTTGGGAGCACCTGGTGCCGGCCGCCGTGCGCGATCAGGTGGGGCGGCTGTACCGTTGAAATCCGCGTTTCGTTGCCTCGCCGGTTGCTTGCGGATGCCATACGCCTGCCGGCCGCGGCGCGGAATCGCGTAACCAATCGGAGGCCGTTATTGGCCGGCTGTGCCCTGCACTTGGACCGTCACCGGGTAGCTGACATACGTATTTTGGGCGATGGTACAGGGCGTGTCCCATTTGGTGGGCAGGGTGGAGTTAAGGTGCAACTGGACGAGGAAAATACCGAAAGTGCCCGGCACCAGGGTGGAATTCAGAACGTCGGCGCTGGAGCCGCCGCAGGTGGCGGAAACAAACTGCTCGAAGGTGGGAACCGTGGGCGGCGCTCCGAGGGGGTAAATCGAGCCCGTGACGATCAGGCCCTGGTTGAGGGGAGTGATGACTGGCAGACCGAGGCCGGTAGCGTAGATATCGATGATCTCATCGGCAGCAGCCGGATTTTGCGGCGTAACCGGCGAACCTTGGATATTGGCGCAGCACAGAAAGGAGGGCGAGGCGCCTAAGTCGGTCATGATTTCAGTCGCTTGAGTCGAGGCGCTGGTGCTGTACGGAATGCCGTTGCCATCGGGACCTGCCACGCGGGCCAGCAGGATAATGCGGTCGGCCCACGTGGACGCGTAGGCGGTGACTTGCGGATCGGTATTGATCAACGCCACCAAATTGTCGCGGATCGAATCCAGGGTATCGCCCGGCGCCGTCGTGTATGTGTAGGTGCGGCTGCCTACGGTGATAGTTTCAGTGTCTCCGGCCGTGGCCGAGCCGTCGATCGAGACCAGGCCGTGAGCCTGGCTCAGTGCATGATAAGCCTGCGCTATCCGCGGATTATCGGAAGTCGAGTACACGCCCGGGTTGGCGGGAACGATGGAAACCGCCACTGGCGATGTGACCTGAATGCTCCCGTCGCTCATCACCGAGCGCACATAGGCGTTGACGCTGTTGAGGTTGGTGGTTAGGCTGGTGGTGATTGGTATCTCCCACGGGATCTGCGCGTTGATCTGCGTTGGGGAAACGTAGAACAGCGGCGACCGGATGCCGTCGAAATACACTTCCACGCCGCCCAATTCAGTGGGCAAGGTCGGCTTCGTCAGGTCCGCTGCGGCCGTGTTGGGGCCGAAAGTAAATTGCGGGTTGGAGTTGATAGTGACAATCGTCCCCGGCCCTACGTTGGCCGCTCCTCCGCCGCCGGATAAAGTGCCGCCGCCGGCGATCTCGGCGGTGATATCCGCGCCGGTCGAAGTAGTCGCCGAATAGGTGATGCTATTGCCGAACGGTCCGGCGAACCTGGCAGTGAGGATCACTTCGGAATCGCCCGTGTCCGCCGCGGCGGTCACATTCGGATCTCCTGCACCCTGGTTGCTCGAATTGATCACATTAACGATGTTATTGATCACGTCCGCAATGGAGTCTGTGACCGCCACCTCGTACATGTATGTGCCGGTATTGGTCGACAGGCACCCCTGGCCCCCGCAACCGACGGTGATGGTCACCGTGTCGCTATCGTGAATCGTGCCGCCCATGGTTATAGTCCCGCTGGCGGTGACGACCAGGTTGGCGGAGTTCACCACCGCCTGGTAGGGAAGCGTGACAGGCATAGGGGTATAGACGGTGATGCGCCGGTTATACGGATCCGCCACATAAAGGTTCGACCCGTCCCAAGCCAGCGAGGTCGGAGTGTTCATGGAATCGGTCGCGTTGGAGGCCTGGTCGACTTCTCCGCCCTGTTCTCCCAGGATGATATCGGCGGCAACCGCGTTCTGTCGCGGAATCTGTTCGTACTCCAGCACGCGATCGTTGCCGCCATCGGCGACATAGAGCCGCGTACCGTCGGAGAGCGCGAAGCGCGGAAAGCTCAACGTGTAATTGCAGGAGCCCGGATAGGTCGGGGCATTGTTGCTGTCCGTGCCATTGGGTACGGTGCAGAGCGCCGGAGCTTCTACGTTCGTGTCTCCGGCCGTGGTCGCCGCAGTCCCGGTGTAGGCGTTATCCGCCACGGACTGGGTCATGTTCGGCTGGCCGATCTCGTAGTCGGCCGCGACGCCGTTGCTGGTCGGGATCGAATTATAAATCAGCACACGGTTGTAACCGAGGTCGCTGACGAACATGTGTGTGCCATCGGAAGTCACTGAGACCGGGTCCTGCATGTTGTACTGAGTGGCGCTGGTGGCCTGGTTGGCCACGGCCGTAGCGCTATAGGTGGTGAAGTTGGAAAAGCCCACCACCACATCGGCCGCTTTACCGTTCGTGGTGGGGATGGAATTCCAGATCAGCACCCGGTTGTTCTGCGTGTCCGCCACAAACAGCTTGCCGTTCTGGATCCATACACCCTGCGGCCCGCGCAGCGAACTCGCGGTGGGCGGGGTAGTCAGGGGTAGCGACTGCCAGTTGCTGAAATTCGTCTGCCCCACCACCACGTCCGCTGGAGCATCGCTGTACGTGGGCAAGTGATTCCAGATCAGCACGCGGTTGTGGTAGGTGTCCGCCACCGCCAGGTGGACACCATCGGACGCCACTGCCGAGGGCAGGTCCAAATTGTCCTGAGTGGCGTTGACGTTGACGGTGTTAGTGATGAAATCCGGCTGGCCCAGCACCAGGTTTGCGGTCCCCACGCAGACCGGGCAAGGGGTCGCATACGGCAGCTCAGCGTCCGGCTGGGGCAGTTGACTGGACATATTCTGGAAGATCAGCACGCGGTTGTTGACCGGCGCCGCCCCCATAATATTGGAATCGGCCACGAAGAGCGTGTTGGCAGCGTACGCGATGCCGTTAGCCGAGCCGATCACCGCATTGGTGGAATTCGGGTCGGCCTTAGTGAACGTCACCTGGCCGATGGCGGCGCGGGCAGCCTGACCGTTCACGAAATCGGCGGCGTATAAGGCCGCCGAGCAGAAGATGATTACCGGAATCCACTTCATGAGCAATGTCTGAAGACGCGTCTCGCTGTCACTGATAAGCTCCGATTATAGCAAGCGTTAGCTGGGGAAGTGATCGCCCGCGGTGTCGACCGGTGGCCACACGCGTGTGCGGATTTCGCACAACCGAAGGCCGGCCAACCTTCGCGATTCGAACCACTTAACCGCGCCAGACGAGGCACGCCGGCGGATAGTGCACGTGGCCCGCCGAAGCCGGGCGAACGCTGGGACACTTGTCGGTGCCGCTGGAAGCGGAGTCGCGGGCTAAAGTTCCGGCAGGCGGTGCCGATATCATGGCTATGTTCGAGTGGAGCAACGAATTCAGCACTGGCATCGCCAGCATAGACGCTCAGCACCAGGGGCTTTTTTCCATCGGGGGGGAGCTTTATGCAGCCATGAGTGCCGGCCAGGCCAGCGGGCAGATGGCCGCAATCCTGACCCGTCTGGTGGAGTATACAGCAGCCCACTTCGCTTACGAAGAACGCCTGATGCAACTTCATCGCTATCCCGAATACGCGGCTCACAAGGCGCAGCACGATGCCTTGACGCGGCAGGTCTCGCGGTTTTATCAGGAGGTCCAGAGTGGCCAGATCGGGATCAGCATCCGGCTGTTGAGCTTTGTGGAGGACTGGCTGAAGCAGCATATCGGGAAGACGGACCAGGGCTACGTCATATTTCTGGCCGCCAAGGCCGTGGCTTAAATGTAAATCGCGGTTCGGCAAGATGAAATGATTCTTGGGTTGGCCTAAGGCGCCGCGACTCTGGAAGCAGCCGCCCGCGTGTAGCTAATTGAGCAGGCGGATTTTGATGTTCTTGAACCAGGCTTCATCGCCGTGATTCTGGAGCGAAATGGGGCAGTGCGAGCGCGGCTGCTTCACCAGCAGGTTCCACACGAGCGAGCCTTCGCCCCAGCGTTTCGCCATGCTGCGGGCGACCTCGGGCGCATCCAGGTCGGCATCCACCACCTTCTCGCCATTGAGCCAGTGCTCGATGTGCTTGCCGCGCACGATCAGGCGCGAGTGATTGAACTCGCCCACCGGCCGGGTGCGGTCGGCAAGCGGAGGGAAAATGTCGTAGAGCGCGGCCGTCTGATGGCGCGGGCCGGCATGCACCGCGTCGGAATTGCGGCCGTTGTCGGTGATCTGGTATTCGAAGCCGACGACGTACTCCTGGCCGTGGCCGGGGCGGCCGGCGGGCCGGTTGGCCAGCGCCCGGTTGACCATGTCTTCGAATCGCGCGCGCGGCTGTCCGGTCAGGAATACGCGATCCTGAATACGGTACTTCAGCCCGCTGTTGCCGCCGGGCGAAATCTTCCAGTCCCAGTCCAGCTCGAAGTCGCCGTAATCCTCCTTGCTGAAAAGATCCTCCACGATGCGCGGGTGCGCCACGGCTTTCAAGCAGCCATCTTCGATGACGAAGGAATCTCCCGGCGGAGACTTCCGCGCCGGATCTTCCCAATGGCGAAAATCGTGACCGTTAAAGAGCAGTGTCCACCCCGCCGTCGTCTCCTGGGGCGTCAACTGATTGTCGGCGGCCCATAAACCGGCGAGCGGCAGTGCGGCCACCAGAGCAGCGGAGCAAATCGGGTGCAACATGCTTTCATGCTATCAGTTACGTCGCGGTATTATCCAAAGCCAACATGGTGTGGACAAACCGCTGCATGGCAGACTCGAAGCGTACGCAATTAGCCGGTCTGGCCATGATCTTACGTGTGCGCAGAGAGTTTCCCACCCCCTCACTGGCAGTTTTTGTGTTTCTGCAACTGCTGGATATTCTGACTACACTGCTCGGCTTGCGGCTGGGCGCGCGCGAAGGCAGTCTGTTCATTGGACGCCTGATGCAGATGGGCCCGCTGTCGGCGTTGCTGATCTCGAAGATAATCGCGGTTTGTCTGGTTGCGATGGCGCTGCGCTGGCATCGCCCGCGGGTCGTAGTGGTGGTGAACTATTGGGTGGCGCTGGTCGTCGCCTGGAATCTGTTCGCCATCTATGCCACCGTGCTGCTCCGTTGAAGCGGTCCCGCTGAACGAAGCGCCGCGCCTCCGTGCTATAACCGTGGCATGTCGCACCACAGGATCATGCGCTGACCCATGTTTCTTTTCGATCTCTTCCGCTCGTTTCTGCCATTGCATAACCCGATCGGTTTCGGAGCGGCGGACTTCATCGAATTTGCACTGGCGGCGATGCTGGTGCTGATGACCGCGTTACGCGGCCGTGTGGAGACCGCAGCGCGCCGCCTGGCGGAGAGCGCCGTCTGGTCGATGGCGTTTCTGGCCGTGCTGCCGATCGCCTTGCGGCTAGCGCTGTTGTCGCGGTTCCCGGCGCCGACCCCGAGTGGCGCCGATGATTTCAGCTACCTGCTGCTGGGCGACACGCTAACGCACCTGCGCCTGGCCAATCCGGTGCATCCTCTGCACCAGTTCTTCGAAGCCGTGTTCATTCTGCAGCAGCCGTCTTACAGCTCGATCTTCCCGCTGGGGCAAGGCCTGGTGCTGGCGCTCGGGCAGGTCCTCGGCCATCCCTGGGTAGGAGTGGCGCTTTCGGTGGGCGCATTGTGCGCGGGTTGCTATTGGATGCTGCGCGCTTGGACCACCGCCCGATGGGCGCTGCTGGGCGGCGTGTTTGCGGCGTTGCAGTTCGGCCCGCTCAACCGGTGGATGAACCTGTACTGGGGCGGCGCTGTTTCCGGGATCGCCGGTTGCCTGGTGTGCGGTGCGCTGCCGCGCCTGCGCCGCGCGCCCACCATGCGCCACGCCGCGCTGCTGGGCGCCGGCCTGGGGCTCGAATTGCTGACACGGCCCTTCGAATTCGTGCTGCTCTCGATCGCGGCCGCCTTGTTTCTGCTTCCCGGCTGGCGCCGCTTTCTCGAAGCTCTGCCCATCGTCGTGGTGACGCTGCTGCCTGCGGTTTCGCTCACTTTGGCGCAGAACAAGGAAGTGACCGGAAGCTGGACCACGTTGCCGTATGCGCTTAGCCGCTACCAGTATGGCGTGCCGGCGACTTTCACCTTCCAGCCCAACCCGGTGCCGCATCGCACGCTGACGCCGGAACAGGATCTGGATTACCGCGCCCAATCGGCCGTTCATGGCCGGGGCCCGGATACGCCGGCGAAATATATGGCGCGGCTGGGAGAAAGGCTTCCCTTTTACCGCTTCTTCTTTTACCCGCCGCTGCTGGTGGCGCTACCGGCATTTCTGGCGGCGATTCTGCGGCGGCGCTGGCCGCTGTTGTGGGCCGCCGGGGCAATCCTGCTGTTCGCGCTGGCGGACAACTTCTATCCGTATTTTTATCCGCACTACGTCGCGGCACTGACCTGCGTGTTCGTGCTGGCGAGCGTGGCGGCGCTCGAGTTTCTGAGCCGCTGGCCGGCCGGGCGCGTGGCGGCGCGGCTCATCGTCTTCCTTGTCTTGGCCCACTTCCTGTTCTGGTACGGCATGCTGTGCGGGAATCAAACCATGCTGCTCGCAGCCGGCCGTTACGATACCGCCGACTTCATCGATTACGGCGATCCGGAGGGCCGCATCCGCATCAACGACCAACTGGCGTCGCTGGCCGGCAAGCACCTGGTGTTCGTGCGCTACGGCCCGCAGCACATGTTTCATGAGTGGATTCACAACACGGCCGATATCGACCGTGCCGATGTAGTCTGGGCAGCCGACCTAGGTTACGAGGAGAACCGGAAGCTGATCGAGTATTACCCCACCCGGCGCGCCTGGCTGGTCGAGCCCGACGCGAGGCCGCCGCAGATTGAGCCGTACCCGTAGGCAGAATCGGCTGCGAAGCGAGCGAGCGTTGATACAATTAAGGGAATTCTGGAGCAGTTTATCGGAAACGGACGTTCGTCCAGCCGGAAAGGAAGCGCGAATGAGCACCGGCGTGTCCACCGCCGCAACCGCTGTTGCCTGATGTCTAGCGCCACGGTATCGCCGCGCGGGTTCGGTATCCGCCATCTGAAGTTCGCCGCCGGCCTGGTCGTCGGACTGGTGATGTTGTTGCCGGTCGTGATTGCGGTCCATGCCGGCATTTACAATTCCTTTGTTGACAATCCACTCTCGGGATGGGGCATGTGGGGGAACTTTGCCATTTACGCAGCGACACGGCCGAGTTGGAAGGAATATGCTGTCACCATTTCAGTCGGCCTGGCGCTTCGCCTGGCGTACGATCTGGCGATTGGCGAGCATGGTTACCCTGGCTCGGCGATCATCGGAATGGGCGTCTTCCTGGGACTGGCTTGTCTGGCCGTATTGGCGGTGCGTTCGCTGGAGCCTCCGAGCGAGCGGCGCGCGATACGCCAGCGCTCGCTGGCGGTCATCGGGCTGTTCTCGTATATCGGCGTTTTCCTCGCCTTCTACGTCTCCTATGCAAAGCTGGCGCTCCCCAGCAAGCTCGACTACTTCTTGTATAACTTCGACGGCTCACTCGGGTTTCAGGCTAGCTTCGCAGCGGGTAATCTTACTCGTGCAATCCCTGCGCTCCAGTGGACCGAAGCGATGGTCTACAACAGTATCGGCTTCTGGTTCTCATTGATTTATGCGGCGCACGTAGCCTATCGCACAAGGTATCGGATTTCGATTATTAAGCTGCTGGTTACGAATGCGGTGATTGGTTTCTCGCTGTATTTCCTCTTTCCCGCTATGGGGCCGGTGTACGCGTTCCACTCATTTCCTCAAGTGCCCGGGCCGATCGTCCCCGCACCGGTCCTGCTGCGCGGCGTGCCGAATGCGATGCCTTCGCTGCATTTCGCCGGAACACTGCTGATTTGGTGGCTTGCCAGGCCCTGGAAGTGGCTTTACCGGATCACCGGTGTGTATTCAGCGCTAACCGCCCTGGCGACGCTGGGATTGGGTGAGCATTACCTGGTCGACCTCGTGGTGGCGTTTCCGTATGCCCTGGCGATCTTTGCCCTGGCGGCGACGACGGCGCGCGCGATCCCGCTGGCAGCCGGCTCCGCCATGGTGCTGCTATGGCTGTTGTTCTTACGCATGGGGCATTACTACACCGCGGCTTCCTGGGTGATGCTGGTGGTGACCATTGCCACGAGCTACGCGCTGCAGGATAGGATGGCAGCTCGTGTCTGGGTTCCTGAGTAACTCCGGCGTGGCGCACGCACCCCTGCGTGCCGCGTCGGCGCCTCATGCCGGCGCCCGGCACTTCTTGGAAAAAGGCGCGTCGAGAAAAGTCTCGATGCCGTCCGCAGGATTGCGTGAGCCACCGCTGCCCACCCCGTCTACCACCCAGCGCGGTGGGCGATGTAGGTTTTGATGGCGAGACCGGCCATCAGAACCCAAACCGCGTTGCGTAACAGCCCGCCATCGAGCGTGAAGCCGGCCAGAACGGCGAGCACGGCGTAGGTACCCATGGCGACGGGGAGGCGATTCTTCATCGATGCTTCCATTGTCGCCCAGCACGACAGCCGCCGTGGCGCGCGCCACCTCTTTGAAATCACTGTTCGCCTTGCCGTTTCATCGCCGCGTCATATTATAGGCAAAATTGAGTTGAACCACCACGCGCTCGCCTTTGAATTCGGCCGGCAGTGGGGGAAAGGGGTTGGATGCACTAATGCCGGCCACGGCGGCTTCATCGAGCGGCCGCGAACCGGATTGCTCCGCGTAGACCAGTTTGAGAACGCCGCCGGCCCGGCCGATGGCAAACTGAATGGAGACGTGGCCCCGCAAACCGAGCTTGACGCTTTCCGGCATCACCGCCATCCAGTTGCGGCGCACGGCGGCCAGCACCTGCATCAGGTAGGGCCGGAAATCGACGCCCATGGGATCGCTCTTCAGCTCCATGTTGACGCCGGGCCGGCCTGGTGCAGGCGACTGGCGAACGCCGCCGTAAACGAACGGGTCCGACGCACCGGGATCGCCCACCATCATCCGGCCGCCGAAGCCCTGGCCGCGGGCCGCATCCTGGATGGCTTCGGCCACAGAGCTGTTTGGCACGGGCAGGCGCCCCGTGACCTGGCCGGGCGGCGCCGCGCGGCCGGCATTCTCGAGTGTGAGCTTGGGTTGTTCCGGTACTTGTATCTGCGGTTGCACCTGGGCAAGCTGCGGCAGCTCCGGCTTGGGCGGCTCTTTAGTGGTGTCGATTTTGGGAGCTTCGGGCAGCGGCACAGCGGGGGCGGCCTTGGCGGCGGGGGCCGATGGCATGACTAACGGGCGCGGTTTCTCACGCGGCGCGGCCGGCGGCGCTTGCGGCATTTCCACGCGTTGCCGTTCGGGAGAAGACCGCACCTCGAATTCGGCGGTGACTTTGCTTCGGTTGGGGGCTTTCTGGGTGAGCTCGGTGGGCGGCTCGATGAGCGGCATGATGGTCTGCTCGATCGCCTGCCGCGGCCCCTGGAGCACGCTGTCCGGCAATGTGAACAGGATCACCACTACCGCTACGTGAATCGCCACGGTGGCCAAGGCTGCCTTGCGCCGGCGCGCGCCCGCGCCCGGATCGCTCCAGTCGGTCAGCAGGTGAAGTTCGGCGTCAACCGGCTTGGCGTCAATCGGTTGGTTTGCTACAGTTTCCATTCCGTGGTCAGGGTGTGCGAGACCACTTGCGAGTGCTCCTCGATTTTATCAAGAATCGCCAGTGCCACACTTAATGTTTGACGCGCCGCGGCGCCGGAACATTTCGCCACGGTGCGGCGTTCCACCCCGTCCAGAAAGGCTTCCAATTGCAGCTTCAGCGGTTCCCTTTTTTCCACCGGCGCCTGCAGAAAGCCGATCTGCCGCGCGGCATCCACCGAAAAAACCGTCAGGTCCTGGCGCGCATAATCGAGAGACAGATACTGCCCCGGCTGGAAGAGCCGCAGCTTGCGCACCCTCTCCGTGGAAACCCGGCTGGCGGTCAGATTGGCCACGCAACCATTGGGAAACTGCAACCGTACATTGGCGATATCCACTTTGGGCGAAAGAATGCGAATGCCGGCGGCGCGAATCTCGGCGGGTTCGGCCCCCGTCAGGGCGAGCACGATGTCCACATCGTGAATCATCAGGTCGAGCACCACGTCCACGTCGAGGCTGCGCGGGCTGAACAGGTTCAAGCGATGGATCTCGAAAAACAGCGGCAGAGTGGCGCGGCGCTCCAATTCCAGTACGGCTGGATTGAACCGCTCCAGGTGACCCACTTGCAGCATACGCCCGTGACGAGCGGCGCTATCGATCATGCGCCCGGCGGCGTCTGCATCCACGGCGATGGGTTTTTCGACCAGGACGTCGATGCCGGCTTCGAGCAGGGCGCACGCCACCGCCTCATGCGCGCTGGTCGGCACGGCGACGATAGCGGCATCCACCCTCCCCGCCAACTCGCGCGCGTCGGTGAGGGCCGCGCCGCCGTGCGCCGCGGTAGCTCCTTCAGCCCGCGCCCGATCGATATCCACGATCGCCGCCAGCTCGGCACGTTCCGTCTCGCTTGCCACGCGGCAATGATTGCGGCCGAACTGCCCCGCTCCCACGACCGCCAGTCTGATTTTCGTCATAAAACTCTATTTTGAGCCACAGATGAACGCAGATGAACACAGATTAAGAACAAAAACGAAGAGATCTCTTATCGGCATTCATCCGTGGATGATTTCCTTTTCATGCTTCGATGCCGAAAATGGCGATGTCGGCTTCATTGGCGGCTTCAATCATCTCCGCTCGGTCCAGCAGCAGAGTGCGGCCGGCCTCGACGGCGAGCACCGTGGCGCCGCACTCGCGCATCACCGGAATGGTCGCGCGGCCCACCGTGGGCACGTCGAACAGCAGATGCTCGCGGCGACGCGCCACCTTCACCAGCGCCAGGCGCCGGCCGTTGACCAGCCCGCAGGCGCGGCGCAGCATGGCGTCGGTACCCTCCATGGCTTCGAGAGCCACGCAGGCGCGCTCGGAAATTGCCACCGCCTGTCCCACGTCGAAGCCGGCTAGCGCGTTGGCGACGCTGCAGCCGTATTCCACATCCGCCATTTCCTCTTTGTCCGGTTTGCGCCGCGTCATGGCGCCCGCGGTCGCGAGCAGCGGCTTGAGCAGCCAGGTGGAATCGCGCAGGTGAATGCCCTCGCCTTCGAGCGCCTTCACCACGGCGCCAATCAGGCCGTCGGTATTGCGCGCTGGCAGCGATGCGAGCAGCTTCACCAAACGCCAGTCAGGCACGATCGACGAAAAGATTTTGGCGTGCTTCACTTGCCCGCACATCACCACTTCGGTGATGTCTTCGCTTTTGAGGATTTCGATCAGCTTGCTCAACTGCCCGAGCGAGATCCAGTGGCACCGCGGCGCCAGGCTGGCGACTTCAGGCGACGCCTCCTCTTCGATGGCAATCACCGTGACATCGAGGCCGAGCCGCGCCGCGCTCTCCAGCGCCAGCAGCGGAAACCGCCCGTTCCCGGCAATCAGACCGTATCGCATTTATCTAAACTAAAACTCCGTGGCGCCGTGGGGCAGCTTGCCAAGCCGCGTGCGACCCAGAGGGTGCCACGGCCAATCGGCACGCGCTGCGATTAACAATCGCCGCGCAGGATAACATCCTGCCCCACAAAGCTGACGTACGCATTCCGTGTTGGCATGTCCTATTTGATGATGCCGCGCTCGGACGCGCGGATGAAGGCGATCAGCTCCGCAATCTCGGGCAGCGCCGGAACCTCGTCTCGTATCCGCTCGATGGCTTGCGACGTGTTCAGTCCGGCGCGAGTCAGCAGGCGGAACGCGGTTTGCAACGCCTCGACCGTGTCCTTGTCAAAACCGCGCCGTTCCAGCCCGATCGAGTTAGCGCCGAACACGGCCGATTCCGGCTTGTGACTGGTGAGCGAATACGGCATCACGTCCTGCTTGATCACGCTGTACGGACCTATGAACGCGTGGCGGCCGATGCGGCAGAACTGGTGGATGCCGCTGAACGGGCTCACGTCCACCCAATCTTCGATGATGACGTGGCCGGCCACGCCCACGCTGTTGCCGAGTATCACGTGATCTCCGATTTGCACGTCGTGCGCCACGTGCGCCTGCACCATGATCAGGTTATCGCTGCCGATAGAAGTAACCAGCCCTCCGCCCTGAGTTCCGCGATGGATGGTGACGGACTCGCGGATTCGGTTGCGATCGCCGATGCGCGTTTCGGCGCGCTCGCCTTTGTACTTCATGTCCTGAGAGGCCACGCCCACCGTGCTGTACGGGAAAAAGAGGTTATCTTCGCCGATCCAGGTGGGGCCTTCCAGGTAGAGGTTGGCCATCAGCCGCGTGCGGGCGCCGATTTCCACTTCCGGCCCGACCACGCAGAAAGGGCCGATTTCAGCGCTTTCCGCCACGCGCGCCCGTGCGTCGACGATCGCGGTCGGATGAATCGGCATCGGCTACGCCTGGGCGGGGCCGGGTTCGTCCTTCTCCGCCAGTTTGCACATCACTTCCACTTCGGCCACCACCGCGCCATCCACTGTGGCCACGCCCGCCATTTTGGCTACGGTGGCCTTGCGCTTCAGTACCTTCATTTCCATGCGCAGCACATCGCCCGGCACCACCGGCTTGCGGAAGCGCGCGTTCTCCACAGCGACCAGCAGGACCAGCTTGCGGTGCCGGTCGGGGATGGACTTCAGCACCAGCACACCGGCGGTCTGCGCCATGGCCTCGATAATCAGGACGCCCGGCATGACAGGGAAGTCCGGGAAGTGACCGGTGAAACACGGTTCATTGTGAGTGACGTTCTTGATGCCGACCACGCGCTCGGCTTCGAGCTCGATAATTCGGTCAACCAGCAGGAATGGGTACCGGTGCGGGAGAATGTCCCGAATTTCATTGATATCCAAAATGGCCATGGAGTGAGTATTATCGCACACTGCTTCAGCAGTCAGAACGTTATTGCAACCGTCTGCTGCTCGCCCCGATACGAAACCACCTTATCCGGGATGTCTGTGACCTCGATGCCTGCGCCATGGCCCTTCCGCACGATGACGATATGAAAAGTCCGCGCCTTCAACATGCCAGGGAAGCTTCCCTTCCTGGCATCGATTCTTAGCTGGCGCTGCGCATCGTTCCACCTGAAATCAATCGTCGAATAGATGCCCTTTTCGTAGTTGTAATTGTCGTTCTCGTCCTCATACAGCGTGAAGCTGCCGTCGGCTCCAGGGTAGATCCGCAGCTCAATGGGGTCGGCCGGTTTTTCCGTGGAGTACTGAATAAATGGACCCATCGGTATGATGGACCCCGACCTCACCATGAGCGGGATTTTGTCGATGGGGGCATCGGCCACCACAGTCCTGCCGCCGGATAGCACTTCTCCCGTCCAGAAATCGATCCATTGATTCCCGGCCGGCAGATACACCGTGCGTGTCTTCGGTCTCGGCTCCGGCGGCTTCGCTTCACGCGCGAAAATCTCCGGGGTCTTCCAGTACACCTGGGCGCGAAAGGCGCCGAGCACTGCGTTCGATGTCTCGAACGCAAAGTCATATTCTTTTCCTGCGTCCAGATCGACGGGTACGGTGTGGGACTCCATCGAGTCGTAGTTGTGTGCCACTTCCTTGCCGTCCAGATACACACGCCTCGGCCCGAAACTCTTCAGGTTGAACCGGTATTTCCCCGTCTCGGTCGGAACCAGCTTGCCTTCCCAGCGCATCGAGAATCTGGGATCGGTAATGAAACTCGGCCAGCCGGTGTACCAATATAAGTTGATGTCCGGTTCCACGGCTTCGTGACACAGCGTCTTGAAATCCGCGTCGCAATAGTATCTGGCGGTCAGGCCCGGCTTCCCGTCCTTCGTCCTGAAATGCTCGGGCGTAATCAGCACGGTGTTTTCGGGTGGACGATGGTACATATACTCCGTCACTGGGGAGACCATGATTGCAGGACCGAACATGAACTGGTCGTCGATCGAATAAGTCTTCCTGTCCTGCGCGAAATCCATCGGCAGGCCGCGCATGATGGAATACCCATCGTGGGTGACCCGCCAGCCCAGCGAATAAATGTAAGGCAGCAGACGGTATCGCAGGTTGTCGAATTTGATCAGCGGCCCGGTATAATCGCCAAATTCCCAGATCTCGCGTGGAGTCTCCGAGCCGTGCGACCGGAAAATGGGCGAGAAGGCCCCTAACTGAAACATCCGTGTGTAGAGTTCCTGATACGCCGGGTCCTTGCCGCCGTTTGAGAATACTCCCCCCTGACATCCGAGTGAGAATGCGCCGATATCGAAGGTCCAGTAAGGAATGCCGGCCATGCTGTGATTGATGCCGGCTGAGATCTGCTTGCGGTAGACGTCCCAGTTGGCGCCGATATCTCCCGACCAGGTGGTTGCCGCGGCCCTCTGCTGGCCGGCAAAGGTCGACCGCGTGAGAATGAATACCCGCTTTTGGTCCGTCTCCTTCCGCTGATTCTTGTAGACGCCTTCGGTGATGACCAGCGAGTAAGGATTGAGATACCTGGCGAATGAGCCGAGATGGTTATTCTCGACCTTCTTCATCTCATATTCTTCCGACTCCTTGGTGAGCGCGTTCACGATGTCGGGTTCGGTCGAGTCCATCCACCAGGCGTCGACCCCCTTGGAAAAAAGTCCGGCGTTCGCGTATTTCCAGTACAAATCGTCAGCCGCGGGATTGTACGCATCGAAGAACCGGAACCCAGCCCAGCCCACCGGCGAATACAGATACCCACGCCGTTCCATGTCCTTGTAAATCGGCGAAGCAGGCCCAAGCCCGCCCCAGATGGAAATCATGAGATGGAAGTTCTGCTTGTGCAGCAGATCGATCATTTCCTTTGGCCGCGGGTACTTGGTTTCATCGAAGAACATTCCGCCCCACATGTCGTTCCCGCCCCAGTAATTCCAGTCCTGAATGATGTTGTCGATGGGAATCCGCCGTTTGCGGTATTCCTGCGCGATGCCAAGCAGTTCGTCGCCGGTCGCGTAATGCTCCTTGCTCTGCCAATAGCCGTATGCCCATTTGCCGTACATCGGAGCCTGCCCGGTGAGCTGCCGGTATCTCGCGATGGCCTGATCGATCGTCGGGCCGAACAAGAAGTAGTAATCGATGTTGTCCGCCACTTCGGACCAGAACGACGTCGATGTGCGATTGTCAGCGAAGATGGTTTTGGAATAGTTGTCCCAGAAGACCCCCCAGCCTCCAGTGGAGACCAGCATGGGTGTGACCGCTTCCGTGTTGGATTGCACCAGCTTCACCGTCCGTCCGCGATAGTTCATGTAACCGGACTGGTGCTGTCCAAGCCCGTAGACCCCTTCGTCCGGGGTCAGAGTGAAGTTCTGCTGAATGCTGAATGCGGCCTTTTCCTTCTCGATCTGACAGGGAGCGAAGACGGGCCGGCCCTCTTCGAGGACGGTTCGGCCGTTGTTGGCGAGATACTGAATCGACCCATCGATCTTGCTCAGCCGAACTTTCACCTGTCCCGAGCTCAGCGTGACGGCCGCAGCGCTTTCTTCGAACTGAACGTTCAGATCGGCCGGGTCCTTCTGTATCACGGAGAGGCTGACCTTCTCGGATGTGCCGCCGGCGGGCCATTTCAAAACGCGAACCGTGCCCTCCGAATAGAACTGCACGCTGACATTCAGATTGCCGGCCGTCAGTTGAACGCCATTCCGGATGCGCTCGATTCCGGCCGGCATCTGACCTGCCTGCGCGTCGCTCAATGCAGAAGAAGGGCCCTGGCAAACCGCCGGCAAGGCACTCACGCCGAGGGCGAAGCACACCGCCAGCGCCCGCGGAACAGGGGTAGAAGAGTTCATTGTCCTGGTTCCTTTCGCGGCGTGCTCTGTGCCGCGAACCACCGTTAAGTTGCCGCCCAAAATGAGATAGGTTCGCTTTCGGAACCGGCAACCACGAGAAACTCGCGATGACGATGGAATGCTGTTTACTTTGCCGCTTCCGCCCGCTTGGCCGCCCAGCGCTTCTTGGCGGCGGCGATGATGGCGCGTCTGCCGGCCGCCGAGAGCTTCCGTTTCTGTTTCGGCGCTTCCGGTGCAGCTTGAACCTTCTTGGATTCCGCCCATCTCTTGCGCTGCGCTTCGGCGATTCGCGCACGGCCGGCCGCACTCATCTTGCGGCGTTTGCGCCTCGCGGGTTTCGGGGCGGTGGCGGTCTCGGCGGGGCGGCCGGAGAGCATCTGCCGAAGCTCGGCGATCTGAGCGTCTATTTGCGCCTTTTGAGACTCGAAGCCTTCAATGGCGGCGGTAATGATTTCGTGTGTGAGTTTTGTTGGCATAAGATTCAGGACAGTCTTTAGCGTTGAGTGTCCAACACATACACTAACTTATTTCAAGCCGGTGTGAGTGAACAAAAATCGGTGGCGGCTATTGAAACTCACAATCCGATCCCCGCTGGCAGAGGAAATGGGAGCGGCTGGAGCGCGGCTTGCCTACTCGCAAAATGACCTTTGGCGGAGCGCTTACCAGCCGCTGGCATCAGCCGGTCTTGGTCTTGCGCGCGCGGGTTTTGGGGGCGGCCTGGGCTGGCGGGCCCTCGGCTTCGCCGGAACTGCCGGCGGCCGCGGTAGCCACCTGGGCGGGTTTGCGCTTCTCGGCCAGGCTCTTCTTAAGCGCTTCCATGATGTCGATGACTGGAGCAACGTGCGGCTCAGGCGTCTCGACCACCTTTTTGCCCTCGATCTTGGCCTCGATCATCTGCCGCAGGTTCTCGCGGTAAGAGTCGTGGTATTTCTGCGGTTCGAACTCGGCTTCGAGCGATGTGATGAGCATCTTGGCCATCTCGAGCTCTTTGTCTTTCACCAGACTGGTGTCGGTGCGGAACTCGTCCACCTGTCGAATCTCGTCCTGGTAGAACATAGTGTGAGATAAGATCCCTTTGGCGCCGGGCCGGAGCACGATGACGTGCTCGCGGTTGTGCATGGCCACCTTAGCCAGGGCGAAGTAATTCGATCGGCGCATAGCCTGGAACAGCAGTGCGTAGGGCTTTTCGCCACCCTCATCGGGCGCCACGTAATAAGAGCTTTCCAGGTACACCGGATCCACCTGGTCGGCTTTGACGAATTCGAGGATCTCCATCACTTTGGCGGTCTTGGGCGCCACTTTCTTGATGTCCTCGTCGTCGATGACCACGTAGCGGTCTTTTTCGTACTCGTAGCCTTTGACCAGCTCGGTGCGCGGCACGGGCTTATCTTCCGCCTGGCAATAAGTGACTTGGCGGATGCGCGAATTATCGTCCTTGTGGAGTTGGTTGAAGCTCAAGGTCTCGCTGCGCGCGGCGCTGAATAAGCGTACGGGAAACGAAACCAGCCCAAATGTGATGTGTCCCTTCCAAACGCTGGATGCCATAAGCGCGGCCCCCGGACCGCGGCAGAACCCTGAGGCTCCCAACATACTACAATGCCCGATGAGATGTAAACGGTCCGCTGTAAAGGTACTTATGCCGCTCGAGGAGTACGCGAAGAAGCGCCGTTTCGGCAACACACCGGAACCTGCGCCAGGCGGCCGCCAAGGCTCCGGCAACTACTACTGCGTGCAGCGGCACGATGCCACGCGCTTGCACTACGATTTTCGCCTAGAGATCGACGGCGTGCTGAAGTCCTGGGCGGTGCCGAAGGGCCCGACGCTCGATCCAACCGTAAAGCACTTCGCGGCCCACGTGGAGGACCACCCGGTCGAGTACGGCGATTTCGAAGGCACTATCCCGGCGGGCAATTACGGCGCCGGCAGCGTGATGCTGTGGGATCGCGGGACGTTTGAACTGTTGGGAGGCGTTTCCGGCGCCGAACAACTGGCGCGCGGCGACCTGAAATTCCGCTTGCACGGCGAAAAGCTCAACGGCGATTTCGCCCTGGTCCACATGAAAGGCCGCGGCAAGGGAAACGACTGGCTCCTCATCAAGAAGCGCGACCAGTTCGCCACGCCGGACTGGGATGTGGAAGCGCACGCGACCAGCGTTCTCTCCGGGCGTACGCAGCAGGAGATTGCGCAGAACCTTCCGGCGCGGAAGAGCAAGCGCAAGTCGGCGGGCGCTGCGGACCGGGTGTGGAAGAGCAGCCGTCCGGCCCGGAGTCACGCCAGGACAGCGGCCGCCGCGCAACCGTCGCCGGCCCGCAAGAGCGCCAACATCGATTGGGAAAAGGTCCCCGGAGCGCGCGCCGCGGAAATGCCCACGGCTCTCGAGCCGATGACAGCTACGCTGGCGGATTCGCCGCCCCGCGGCAGCGAGTGGCTGTTCGAAGTGAAGTGGGATGGCGTACGCGCGATTGCATTCATCGAAAATGAGGAGATCCGCTTCACATCGCGCAGCGGCGTGCGCTGTGAGCGCCAGTATCCGGAGCTGGCGGTGATCCCGCACCAGATCGCCGCCGCGCGCGCGGTGCTGGACGGCGAAATTGCGGTGCTCGATTCCAAAGGCGTCTCGCAGTTTCACCTGATCCAGCCGCGCATCGCCAACACCGATCCCAATTCGGTGGCACACCTGGCGCGTTCGCATCCGGCGATCTATTTCGTGTTCGACCTCCTCTATCTGGATGGTTACGATCTGCGCCGCGTGCGCCTCGGCGAACGCCGCAAGCTGCTCGAGCAAGTAGTGACGCCGGGCCCGGTGCTGCGTATCTCCGAGGCCTTTCCAGGCGCCGGAGCGGAGCTGCTGGAAGCGGCGCGCGAAAACGGCCTGGAAGGCGTGATGGCCAAGCATGCGCCGAGCGTCTACGAATCGCGCCGCAGCCGTGAGTGGATGAAAATCAAAATCACCGGCAACCAGGAATTTGTGATCGGCGGCTTCACTGCACCCGAAGGCGCACGGTCGTATTTCGGCGCGCTGGTATTGGGCGAATACGATGAGGGCGAGCTGCGCTGGGTGGGCAACGTGGGCACCGGCTTCGATCAGAAACTGCTGGCGGCGCTCGATGCGCGCCTGCGGCCGCTGATTACCGCCGAGTGCCCATTCCACGAGCGGCCCGCTCCCGACCGCGGCATCACATGGGTCAAGCCCGGCCTGGTCTGCCAGGTCAAGTTTGCCAACTGGACGCCGGAGCACCACCTGCGCGCGCCGGTTTTTCTCGGGCTGCGGGAAGACAAGCAGGCGGCCGGCGTGATGCGCGAACCGGAAGACCTGCTCGCCGCCGCCGAGAAAGAGGCGACGCGCGAAATCGACGGGCACACGCTCAAGTTCACCAACCTGGGCAAGGTGTTTTATCCCGACGAGGGCTACACCAAGCGCGACGTGCTGAATTATTACGGCCGAGTGGCGCACCTGATCGTGCCCCATCTGCAGGACCGCCCGCTCTCGCTTAAACGATACCCGGACGGCATCCGCAAGGAATTCTTCTTTCAGAAAAACATGCGCGACAACCTGCCGGACTGGCTGCGCACGGAGCTGATCGAATCCGACCACACATCCAAGCCCATCAAGTATTGTTTCGCGCAGGACCGTGCCAGCCTGCTGTACCTGGTGAACCTGGGCTGCATCGATCACAACCCCTGGATGAGCCGGTCGCCGCGGCTGGACTACCCGGATTACGTATTGATCGATCTGGACCCGCAGGAATGCACCTACCACCGCATCGTGGAAGCGGCGCTGGTGGTGAAGGAGCTGCTCGACCGCATCGGCTTGACCGGTTACCCCAAGACCACCGGCGGCGATGGCATGCATGTCTACGTCCCCGTGGAGCCTGTGTACACGTTCGACGAAACCCGCGCCTTTGCCGAGCTGCTGGCGCGACTGGCGGACGCCCGGCACCCAGGCTTGTTCACCATGCCGCGCACGGTTTCCAAACGGGAAAAGAACCGCGTGTATTTCGACTATATGCAAAACGCCAAATCGAAAACCATCGCCGCCCCATATGTGCTGCGGGCATATGCAGGAGCGCCGGTGGCGACGCCGCTCGAATGGAGCGAAGTGCGGCCGGGCCTTCATCCGGCGCAATTCAATATCGAGAATGCGCCCGCCCGTTTCGCCGCAAAAGGCGATTTGTTCGGCGGCGTGCTTACCAAGCCACAGCGCCTGGAAGAGGCGCTGGAGCGATTAGAGCGCTTCTTACGCTGACGCGCGGGGCACACTATGCTGCAATCGCTCGACGCTGACGAGGGCAGGGAACTCCGCAGTTTCTTCCGTGAATCCGGGTACACCAGCGATGCCCTGCAAAACCGCTTCGGCGCCGCCGGGATGCGCCAGCTTGATCTGCTGAAACTCTATCTGCTCGGCCTCCCGATCGAGCCTTCGCGCCTGACTACTCTCTTCCGCTGGTTTTGGATCGGAGCTCCAGTGGAAACGGTTACGGCCGCTGAGATGATTCCGGAACGACTGCTCAGCCTGTTTCTCAAAGCGGGAATCTTGACCCCGCAAGACGGCAGCCTGGTATCGGCGGTGCGTGTCTCCCCTTTTGCCGAATACCTGATTCTTTCCGATCACGCCGTCTCGAGAACTGAAACCCCACGCCCTGACACCATTCTCTGGCCTACTCCCGCTACGCTGCTCTGTTATCACCTGTCCATTCAGGCCCACGTCGGCCGCGCGCTCGACCTGGGTACCGGCAACGGCGTTCTGGCCCTGATGGCGGCATCGCACAGCGCTAGCGTAGTCGCCACCGATTTGAATTCGCGCGCGCGCGAGTTCTGCGTGTTCAATGCCGCCCTGAACGGCGTGACCAATGTTGAATTCCGCGAGGGCAGCGCGTTCGAACCCGTCAGGGGCGAGCGCTTCGATTTGATCCTCGCCAACCCTCCGTTCTTTGTCACACCTTCTGTTCGCCGCATATATAGTGACAACAGCATGGAGCTCGATGGCTTCTGCCGGTCTCTGATTCTCGAAGCGCCCGAGCACCTTAACGAGAATGGCTACTGCCAGATGCTGATCGAGTGGGTTCAGCTTGAGGGCCAACTCTGGCAGGACCGGCTGAAGGAATGGTTCCAAGGCCTCGGCTGCGATGTCTGGGTGTTAGTAAATTACCGGCAATCGGCCCTGGATTATGCCCTGCTTCGCATCCAGGAAGACCGCGATGAAGTCCACACGCCTGAAGCTCAAGCGGCCCTGGCCAACCAGTGGCAAGCTTATTTCGAGAGCCACCGGGTGAACGCGGTCTACGGAGGAATCGTCGTTTTACGCAAGCGAAAGGGACGCAACTGGATTCGCACGGAAGAACTGCCCCATCCCAAGCGCCCCTTCGGCGAGTTTTTGCGGCATATCTTCGCGAATCGCGATGTTCTCGAAAGTCTCGCCGGGGATGAACAACTGTTGGCGACCCGTCCGGCTCTGCCTGTCTCCGCCCGCCTGCAAGAACAATTTGCCATCTCTCCCGAAGGATGGAAATTGACGTCTGTGGATCTCCAGCCGGGTGAGGGCCTTGCCTACTCGCTGGCCTTACAGCCCCAGGTCGCCAACTTCATCGCCTTGTTCGACGGCAAAAAGACCCTGGCCGAAGTCGTGGACCAGTTCGCCGCAATGCAATCCGCCGACCCGGCCCTGGTCCGCCGCGAATGTTGCGGAATTACGAGGCGACTCGCCGACCGTGGGTTGATCCATCTCTGACCACGGCCGTGGCCGATGCGTGAGTCGGTCACGGCCGGCCGCAATCGCTTGTCAGAACGCAATGCTGGGGACGCCACTCGGCACAATCGCAACCCCATTGGCAGCGCCGTTGATCGTGTCCGCGGCTTGCAGCAGCGTCAGGTTGCCGTCCTCATCGACGCTGAAGATCGATAGATGCGAGATGCTGCCGCTGCCGTCAATCACCGCGACCAGCCCGCCTTCCGAGGCGATATCGGTCGGGTCGCCATTCACTTGCGCTGCGACGGCCGCATCCTGCACGATCTTTTGCCCGTAAACGGCATAGCGGGAAACGCTCATGCTGGGCGAATTACTCGAGAAGAGGAAGGGTCCCACCAGCGTCAGCCAGCAGGGGGCCGACTGCGTGCCGGAGCCGGTGACCGTCAAGACCGCGCCATTGCGGACCAGGCTGGTTTCATTGGCGTGAGCGATGGTGACATAGGCGTCGTTGCCGCGAGTTACTAATCCGAATGGCGTATTCACGTTGGCCGGAATGTTCTGTACCTTCGTCGGGACGCCGCTCACGGCTCCATCCGATAACAGGTTGACCGTCTCAATCATGTTGCTTTTTTCTGCGATGATGAGCTGGTTTTCGACAACGCCGACCTGGGCGGCGGACCCATCCGCAACGAGCAGTGTCACCACTCCATCGGGGTTCGAGTCTACCCCCGATCCGAACATCCGGTGGGATTCAACCTTGGTAGTCCCGAGGATGTACAAATGGTCGGCGCCGAAGGCTACGCTCACCGGGCTGGAGACCGTCGTCACCGACTGCGTCATTCTGAAACCGTTGTAACTGCGCTCAAACAGGGAAACCGACTGTGAGCCGAAATTCACCACGGCGACAAGGTCGCCATTGGTCTCGATCCCGCCGGCGTTGCCGCTGACGCCGCCCGCACCCCGCGTGGACACAGTCTGTATTAGTTGGCCGCCAGTCGAATAAACCAGCAGTTGGTTCTGGGTAGCGTTTGACGCCGTAACTACCAGAGCGTTCTGATCGGCCGCCGCCGCGGTAACCGCGCCCAAAAGCGGCAGCAGCAAGCCCCAAAGACAAATCTTCTTCTTTACTTGGTGTATCTGCATTGACGTTTCCCCTCTTTATCCTTTTAAAAGATTGTGATTCGATGCGCGCTCCGGGGATCTCCCCCATAAACGCAGCATTCGTTGTCGGAAATGTCTTCGCCGCCGCGCCGGAAAAAGTTACGGTACCGTTCGCGAATTTTGCCTTCTGGGGCGTCACGGCGGCATTAGGCAACCAGCGTAACTTTTCGCTGCCATCCATCGTATGAACTTTGTTAAGATTCGTACGAAACATCTGGAAATGGGGGTCATAGCCCCGCGGATAAGGCGCGCGAGTTCGGCAATCCCGGTAATAATTGGGTGAACGGCTTCTCCCCCATGAATCCGGAAAACGATCTGGAAATCCTCATGGCCCGTTATCAACAGGGTGATTTGGGCGCTGCCACGGCCCTGGTCCAACGCCTGAGTCCGCAGCTCCATAGATTTTTCGTCTGCCAATTTGCAAGCAAGGGGGACGCCGACGACCTGCTGCAGGAAACCTGGATGCGCATTCACCAGGTGCGCCACACCTACCGGACCGGCGAGCCGCTGCTGCCGTGGCTCTATGCGATTGCGCGGCACATTCGCGTGGACCACTACCGCAAGTTCCGCCGCACCGGGGCCCGCGAACTGCCGTTGCAGGAATTACCCGAGGTGCCGGCTGTTTATGCAGCCGCATCCGGCAGGGCTCCGGACCTGGAGGCGCTTTTGGAGCCGCTTTCCGGGAGCCAGCGCGAAGTTATCGAGATGAAGATTGCGGGGATGTCGCTGGAGGAGGTGGCGCGCGCCACTTCGGCGAGCTTGGGGTCAGTGAAGCAGACGGTCCACCGGGCCTACGAGAGATTGAGGGATAGTCTCAGCGCCGGCGGGCGGACTCAAGAGCGTGCGGAAGGTCTCAAGTGACGGATAAGGACATCGACGGCATCCTGCGGCAAGCCGCTCAGGCCCCGCATGAAGTGGACCCGGCGCTCCTCGATCGCGTCGCGCGCTCCATTGGTTCGTCGCTGCGTCCGGTCCGGCCCCTGCCGCCGGCGTGGGTTCTGGCGAGTGGACTGGTTCTGATCTGCGTCGCCGTTGCTCTGGCCGGCGCGGCCCGATTGGGGCTCTACGGCATTCAAAAGCTGAGCGGCTTGGAGCGCGCGTTGATCTTTCCTGCGCTGGCCATCCTCTTATGGCTGGCGGCTACCGCGAGCGTCGCCGAAATGGTTCCAGGTAGCCAGCGTCGCATGGCGCCCCTATCCTTGCTGGGCACCGGCAGCCTGGTGCTGATTGCCGTGTTTGCGTTCCTGTTCCGCGACTACCGGACGGACCAATTCGTGCCCCAGGGGGTGGCCTGCCTGATAGCCGGCCTGCTCCACGCGATTCCAGCGGCGCTGTTGAGCTGGCTGCTTCTACGCCGCGGTTTTGCGGTGAATCCCGTGGCCGCCGGACTGGTGGCAGGCACGCTTGGCGGTCTGGCCGGTGTGACCATGTTGGAGCTTCACTGTCCGAACTTCCTGGCGCTGCACGTGATGGTCTGGCATACCGCGGTGGTGCCGGTCAGCGCGGCCGCGGGAGCGTTGCTGGGTTGGCTGCGCGGTTTCCGCGGCAGAGGCCCTGGCCAGCGTCGCCGCTCTCCTTCTGAATGAAACCTCCTGAATCAAACCTCCGAATTATAGGATGCGCGCGTCAACTGGGTTCCTGTTTGGGCGCACGCCATGGCCGCCCCAGCGGAGTTATGATGAACCAGTGCCGCACGCGGCATCCACAATTATGACCAGGTTTTCACTCCATGCCGCATTTGCCGCAGCGCTCCTGTTCTCCGGGTTCGGCGGCGCCGGTCCGCTCCCCGCGCAGGACGCGCGGAAGCTCGATGGCATCGCCCACGTCGCATTGCGCGTCAGCGACGTGGCCCGCTCGCGAGCGTTCTACAAGACCCTGGGCTGGGAGCAGGCTTTCGAGTTCAGCGATGACCACGGCACCACCACCTCCTATGTGAAGGTGAGCGACAACCAGTTCATCGAGCTGTACCGTAAGAACCGCCCGGCGGACCCGCTCGGCCTTATGCACATTTGCCTGTTGACCAGCGACGTGGACCGGGTGAGCGCGGCTTACGGGGCGCTGGGAGTTGCCACAACCCAGCCAAGAAAGGCCCACGCCGGCAACTTGTTGTTCAACCTGCGCGATCCCGAGGGCCAGGTGATCGAGTACACGCAATATCTGCCTGGGTCGCTGCATTGGAACGCCCGCGGCAAATTCGTCGACCCTGCTCGCATTTCGGATCATCTCATCGGCGTGGTTCTGACGGCGAAGGACGTCGATGCCGAGAAGGAGTTTTTCATCGGCAAATTGGGATTTTCCGGCAGCGGCTATACGCTTGCTCTACCGGGAACTCCGGATGAGACGGTCGAACTCAAGCCGCGTGTCCCCGGCGAAATGCCGGAACTCAGATTCGCCGCCGACCCTAAGCGTGCCGCCCACGAACTAAAAAAGCGCGGCCTGGAAGTCAAGCTGACCGGCGGCGTTCCCGAGGTCCGAGACCCGGACGGCACGGTGATCTCCTTCCGCGAGCGCTGACTAAGTTCACCAACTAGCAAGTGCCACTCCCCGAAAATGCAGTTCTTCCTCACCGGCCCATCCAGCCGCCGTCCACCACCAGCACATGGCCGTGGATGTAATCCGACGCTGGCGAAGCCAGAAAAACGGCCGCTCCGCACAGGTCCTCCGGCTCGCCCCAGCGCCCCGCCGGGATGCGTTCCAGGATTTGCCGGCGGCGTTCCTCGTTCTCGAACAGCGGACGCGTGTTGTCCGTCCGCATGTAACCCGGCGCAATCGCGTTTACGTTCACCCCGCGACCTGCCCATTCATTGGCCAGCGCTTTGGTGATCTGCGCCACTCCGCCTTTTGCCGCCGCATAAGATGGCACGGTGATGCCGCCCTGAAAAGAGAGCAGGGAAGCGATGTTGACGATCTTCCCGCGCCCGCGCGCCAGCATGTGCGCGCCGGCCAGGCGGCAGAGCCGGTACACGGCGGTCAGGTTGATCTCGATCACCGCGTCCCAGTCCTCGTCGCTATGCTCCGCCGCCGGCGCGCGACGGATGATGCCGGCATTGTTCACCAGGATGTCCACCGTGCCCATCGCCGTCACGGCCTCTTCCACCAGCCGGTCCGTCTGTGCGCGGGAACTGAGATCCGCGGCCAGGCAGTGCGTGCGTACCGAGGTCCCTTCGCGGATGCGCTGCGCCGTCTGCTTGGGCGGTGCGGTTCCGTGGAGAACCACATCCGCTCCGGCGCGGGCGAGGCCGAGGGCGATGGCCGCGCCCAGTCCGCGGCTCGAGCCCGTCACCAGGGCGACCTTGCCGTCCAAACGAAACATCCCGCTACCTCCGCGCCTGTCCGCGCTCGAGGCCCGAGCCGCCGCCCGCGAACTCGGGCTGCACGTTCACCACGCCGAACTGCCGGTCTTCGCCTTCGCGGTTGGCCGCCATCATCCACAGGAAATTGATTTGCGAACCCGGCGCCGCCACGTTGGGGTGGTAGCCTTTCGGCATAATGACCACGTCGCCGTCGCGAACGAACGTCGCCAGCTCCGGCTCGGTCGTATTGGTGTAGACGAACTGCACGCCGAAGGCCGGCGCGGGCATATCGATGTAAAGGTAGGCTTCCTCCAGCATCACCGCGTGCTCGTGCGGCGGCCACGACGTCCAGTTGCCGGGCTTGCTGAACGTAACCCCCGCCACGATGCGTCCGGCCTGGACATTCTTGCCGATCAGGATATTGAGGTCGCGCTGGGAGTTCGGGCCGCCAGCCGTGAAGTGCAGCCCGGGGTCCTTCTGAACCTCGGCGAACGAGACGAACTGCAGTGGGTACGCCTTCTCGGCCGGAGCGGATAGCTCGGCAAAGTCGCAACCTTCCGCGCCCGCGGACACGCGGAACCGGCTCTCGCGCGGCATGTAGAGCGCATCGTAGCGGACCATGGTGTATTCCGCGGTTCCCACCTTCACCGTCGCGCCCCCGCGCAGGCATATCAGCCCGGTTTCGCGCTTTCCGGTTTCTACCTCCAGCGGCGCGTCGCCGCCGTCCAGCACGATCCGCCCGTAATAAAGATGCCGTGAGGCCGTCGTCTGCGGCGTGACCGACAAATGACGCCCCTTCCGCGCCCCCGTGTTCCTGACGATGCAGGTATCGCTTCGAATCGCTGCCAGCTCCGTCGATGTCATGTTCTCTCCTTGCTATTGGCTTTTGCGTCCGTTTCCTCCGAATTCTCCCACCCCGCCGCTGGCGAATCAATTTGAATCCGCTAAATCGTTCGGCGAATCCGGCAATAAGATCCGGATGACGGCCTCTGCCTTCCCGTGTTAACTTTGAGAGTTCGTCATCCGATCGCCGCCCCGGGTTGTCGCGCGTTCGCGCTCGCGGCCCGGACCTCCGGCACCAATCCGGCATTGCCCGGATGGCGGACTGAAGAGGACAAAAAAATGCGCAGCGTCCATCAATGTTTACTGGCCGGACTCGCGATCGTTAGCCTGGCCGGCGTCGCGACAGCACAGAAGGAATTCACCCACTGGCCGCCTGGCACTTCTCCCGAGGAAGTCGGCAAGAAGATCGTTGAAAACATGCTCCCGCGCTGGATTCCCACCAAACCCTCGGTCCACTATGCCGAGGACTCCACCTGGTACGCCGCGCTCGAGTTCGCCCGTCTGACTAACGATCATGCGATGACCGCCGCGCTGGTCAAGCGCTATGACCCCTGGCGGACCGAAGAGGGACAGCAGAAGCTGGTTTCCTGGCAGCGCCACGTCGATCACGCCGTCTTCGGCATCGTCCCCCTGGAGCTGTACATCTGCACCAACGACCCGCAATACCTTGCGCTCGGCAAGAAACTGGCCGACGAGCAGTGGGAGAACCCCAGGCCGGATGGGCTCTCCAGCGAGACCCGCTTCTGGATCGACGATATGTATATGATCACGATTCTCCAGGTGCAGGCCTTTCGCGCCACCGGCGATAAAGTCTACCTGGACCGCGCTGCACTCGAGATGGTCGCTTACCTCGACAAGCTGCAGCAGCCCAACGGCCTGTTCTATCACGGGCCCGACTTCCCCTTCTTCTGGGGCCGCGGCAACGGATGGGTGGCGGGCGGCATGGCCGAACTGCTCACCGATCTGCCCGTGAACCACCCCAAGCGCGCCCGCATCATGGAGAGCTATCACAAGATGATGGCCGCTCTGTTGCCGTATCAGGACGCCGACGGCATGTGGCACCAACTGATCGACCACCCCGAGTCCTACCAGGAGAGCTCCTGTACCGGCATGTTCACCTTTGCCATGATTACTGGCGTGAAGAAGGGCTGGCTCAAGGGAAAGGTATACGGCGAAGCCGCGCGCAAAGGCTGGCTGGGCCTCAATAAGTTCATTGACCCGAACGGCAATGTGGACAAGGTCTGCGTCGGCACCGGCCAGACCAACAGCCTGCAGTTCTACCTGACCCGCCCTACCGAGAACGGCAATGCGCACGGCCAGGCGCCTGTTCTATGGTGCGCGGATGCCCTGCTGAGGAAATAATTCGCCTGGTGGGGCAGGCGCTGCCGTCTGCCAACGGTTCGGGCGGCTGAATCCGCCCTCCACTTCCGCCTCTCATCGTGCTACCTTTGACCGCATGAAATCGATTGCCATGTTTCTCTTGTTGGCCGGCGCCTCGGTAATGGCGGCCGACGCTCCCACCTTCAGTCTGTGGACCAAGGACAATGTCAAACAGGTGGCTAATCAGCTTGCCGCCAAGCTGAATCCGCAAGGCCTCGCCAGCCAGAAGCTGGCCGATATGGGGAACTATAACTTCGGGCTGGCGCTGCGGCGGCAATCCGGGTCCGCGGAGGTCCATCAGAAGATGGCGGACATCTTCGTCATCCAAAGCGGCGAAGCCGATCTGGTCACAGGCGGTACGGTCGTGAACCCTACGAACTCCTCGCCTACCGAAATCCGCGGCACCGCCATCCGCGACGGCGCAGAGCACCACTTAGTCGCCGGCGATGTATTGACCATCCCCGCCGGGATGCCCCACCAGATGAAGGTGGCCCCCGGTAAGGAAGTACTCTACATGGCGATCAAGGTAGTGCAGTAACATCGCTGCCTGCATCGCCAGCTTGGTTCGAGGTCAGTCGGTAATCGATATGCAGGCAATTGCTGCCGCGTTCGCCGCGACTTGGTTCGTGGTCCTGGCCGCAGCCCAGGACACGCGGAAGGTGGTCGAGCCTTCGATTCCGCCTGCCTGCGCGACTTTGCATGCCAAGATCGGCCGCGCCGCCACGTCGATCGCCCCGGAGGATGAAAACCCGCTGGACACATTGCGCATCCAGGCGGCGCTGGATGCGTGCCCGGCCGGCCGCGCGGTGGTGCTCGAGCGTGCATCGGAACGGACCGACGCGTTTCTCTCCGGCCCGCTCGAACTGCGGCGCGGTGTTGCGCTGGTGGTTGCGCATGGCACGTATCTGTTCGCCTCGCGGAACCCGCGCGACTACGACCTGAAGCCCGGCGTTTGCGGCACGATCACGCCGCTAGGCCACGGCTGCAAGGCGCTGATCAACGGCGATGGCGTTCCCGGCGCAGCCGTGATGGGCGACGGCGCGATCGACGGGCGCGGCGGCGAGCCGATTCTCGGACGAAACATCAGTTGGTGGAACCTGGCAGACCTGGCTCGCGCCGGTGGCAGCCAAAACAATCCGCGCCTGCTCGTGCTGAGACACTGCGACAACTTCAGGCTCTACCGCATCACCCTCATGAATTCGCCGAACTTTCACGTCAGCTACAGCGGTGGCAATGGTTTCACGGCGTGGGGCGTCAAGATCTGGTCGCCGGAGCGGGCGCGCAACACCGACGGCATCGATCCCGGCAATTCAACCAACGTAACCATCACCCACTGCTTCATCCACACGGGTGACGACCAGGTGGCGATCAAGGCGCCCGCGGGTGCGCCAACCGCCCACATGAGCATCGTGCACAACCACTTCTACACCGGGCACGGCATGTCGATCGGTAGCCAGACGGATGGCGGCGCCGGCGCCATTCGCGTCTCGGACCTTTCCATCGATGGCGCCGATAACGGCTTGCGCATCAAATCCAACATCACGCGCGGCGGACTGGTCCATGACGTTGTCTTCGAGGACGTCTGCATCCGCGACACGGCCAACCCGATTCTGATGGACACCAATTACAGCGCATCCGTCGGCCAGCAGGACACGCACCCCCCGGTCTTCCGCGATATCACCGTTCGCAATCTGCGGGTGGAAGGCGGCGGCAAGGTGACGCTGGAAGGATTGGATGAAACCCATCGCCTGGGAATTCAGTTCGACGGCGTCGTGTTCGACGATCCGGCAGCCATCCAGGTGTCGGCCAGGCATGCAGATATAAGGATCGGCCCGGGCGCGTTCAATCTCCAGGTGACGGGCCCGGACGTGACCGTCTCCGGCCGCGCCGGCAAGAGCGCAACAAACGCCTGCACCGATAAGTTCGTCGCATTTCCGCTTCCGTAGCCGGCGTACAAGTCGTTTATGACCGTGTGGAAGGGCGTAGAATGTCCCCTCTTGATCTAGACCAGCGCGTTGAAGCGCCGTCGCCATGCGGCGTTGCTGATGGGACCGGTTCCAACGGGCTCCATCGCCCCGCCTGAGCAATGGTTCATCCGGGCCTCTCCCGCCACAAACCGTTTCGAAGAATCTGGACCGCTTCTGGTTGCAAAATAATCGTGCGCGGGCCGGTTTTCCCGTCGACGCTGAGAGTTCCTTCGGTTTCATCAGAAGTCCGGACCGAGCAAGCGATCAATTCGCCATAGCGCGGCGCCGGGTGCAGAAGCCCGCAGTCAGAAGATCAGCGAATTCTTTGTCGGGGGTTGCTGCGATGAGCGCGCGTGCTTGCGCTTCGGAAAAATGGGTTGCTCTCGGCGTCGCCACGCCGTGATACGGGTTGACCCAGCGCCAGGCGTGATCGTCGGTGATCCCGTTCGCGGGGTCGCGGAGCGCGTGGTTCAGGAGTGCCTTGACCATCGACAGGACGCGGTTCGCCGAATCCTTGCTCCTTCGGACGGCCTCGCGATCCTGGCTCTTCAGGGCCATCGAATTCAACCAGCCCTCGAGTTTCGACTTGGTGAGCTCGTCACCAACTCGTCGCCGAACTTGTTGAGGAAATGCAAGTTCAGCCTGCCGCGGGTGTCGCGCGCTGTTCGCGGGTTCTTCGCCTCCAACTTTTCCAGATAGACCTCGGCCGCGCGCCAACGGTCAGCGGCTTTGGAACCCCCTGGCCGCTCGAATTGCGAGCCACCGATTGCGCTTTCTCCTGGGCCTGCCAGAAGTTCAGTACGTTCACGCCGTCGGCTTCCGTGAAGTCGTCGGCGGTGCTGATGGTCGGCGTAGTCGCGCCCCCCCTGCCGTCGGCGATGCGCAGCACCCAGGTGCCGGCCACCTGATTTCGCCGATAGCCAAGCGAGAGGCCGGGGCCGATCCGGATGAACATCGGCTTTCGCGCCACCGGCAACTTCAACCGCGCCGTTCTCGTCTCTAGGCCGGCGTTTCGAACAGAGCGCGCCATGGTCTCGCTGTGTCCAGTTTGTGTCCCGTCGATGAGGGTGTATCATGGCGATCCAGGGCGAACAACAGGAAGCGCCTATCGGAGTTTTCGTCTGACATATCAGAGACAACGGTGGACGGTCGCGAACCATGGCGAACGATCGCTGTCGCCCTTTCACGGCGAAAACACGGGTTCGAAAGTTCCGTTGGGCGCGCCAAAAAAATCGTATGGTTACCGGATTTATCTTCTCCTAAATTGTTTGTGATCCGAAAATTGTACCGCGGAAAAGATGTCGCCGCATAACGCCGGACGCCAGCGCACGATGCAGCGTGTTTTCAGCGCTCGCCAAATCCGGTGACCTGCGACCAACTCCGGCAAAGCGGCGACGCGATCATCGACCAATCGAGGCCGTAGAGTGTACTCGCCACGCCCAGCGCGTGCAGGTCAATGCCGCCTGAAGCCGATATTCGTCACAGAGCCAAATCCGCTGGATTTACAGTGGCAAGCGGAACAGGCCAATTCGCTCACCAATTCGCTCAATTGCCGTGAGTTTTAGAAAGAGCGGCGGCCTGACAAGCCTGAGAATTGCGGCGTAGAGAGGCCCAACCTTGAAGCGCTGGGTAAACGCCGATCGCAACAGCGTGTTCATCCTGAAAGCCAACTCCTCCTGACACTCTGCAAAAGGGTCACTCGGCTCGGAGCCGTCCCATAATTACCCCGCCGTCCCCAAATCAGCTTGCAAGCGTCCGTATATCGTTAATCTGGATATATGGATAATACAGAAGTCATAGCCGCCTTAGCGGCGCTCGCCCAACCGACCCGGCTCAAGACGTTCCGGCTGTTGGTCGCTCGGGAGCCGGAAGGGGTGCCCGCCGGCGAGTTGGCGCGTCTGATCGAGGTTCCCCAGAACACCATGTCGGCGCACCTCGCCATTCTTTCGCGCGCGAAACTGATTGTCGGCGAGCGACAGAGCCGCTCGATCATCTATCGCGCAAACCTCGATCGCTTCCGCGAGGTCGCGCTGTTTCTGCTGAAGGATTGCTGCGGCGGGCGCGCCGATCTGTGCGCGCCGCTGATCGCCGATCTCACCCCCTGCTGCCCACCGAAGGAGGCTGCTCATGGCTGAGCGCATCTTCAATGTCTTGTTCCTGTGCACCGGCAACAGCGCCCGCTCGATCATCGCCGAAAGCATCCTGCGCAAAGATGGGGCGGGGCGCTTCCGCGCCTTTTCGGCCGGAAGCCACCCCAAGGGCGCCGTCAATCCCTTCGCCCTCAAGGTGCTCGAAAGCCTACGACTATCCGATCGATGGCTTGCGCTCGAAAAGCTGGGACGAATTCGCCGCGCCCGGCGCGCCGGTGATGGATTTCGTCTTCACGGTCTGCGACAACGCCGCCGCGCGAAGTCTGTCCGGTCTGGCCGGGCCAGCCGATGACGGCGCATTGGGGCATCGAAGACCCTGCCGCGGTCGAAGGAACCGACATTCAGAAGGAAGCGGCGTTCGTCCCTGGCGTCCCGCTACCTCAAGAACCGGATCACCATCTTCATCGAGCCTGCCGATCAGGAGCCTCGACAAGATGGCGCTGAACGCGAAGCTGCGCGAGATCGGCGCAACTCGAGGGCGCGACAAAGCCACGGCCGGAGGTCGCGTGATGGATGTGATCATCTATCACAATCCCGGCCTGCGAAACGTCGCGCAACGCGCTCGCGATGATCCGCAATGCGGGCGTCGAGCCGCACATCATCGAATATCTCAAATGCCCGCCGACGCGGCTGCTGCTGACGCAATTGCTCGATCGCGCGGGCCTGACCGTGCGCCAGATTCTGCGCGAAAAGGGCACGCCCTTTCACGATCTCGGCCTCGGCGATCCGTCGCTCTCCGACGACGCGCTGCTCGACGCGATCGGCGCGCATCCGATCCTGATGAACCGGCCGATCGTCGTGACGCCGAAGGGCGTGCGCCTGTGCCGCCCCTCCGAAACGGTTCTCGATCTGCTGCCGCCGCAGCGCGGACGAATTCATCAAGGAAGACGGCGAGCGCGTGATCGACGATCACGGGCGGCGCGTCGCAACGGCGTAGGAATTCCTCAATGTCCCTGTTCGAACGCTATCTCACCGTGTGGGTCGCCCTGTGCATCGTCGCCGGCGTCGCCCTCGGCCATCTGGCGCCGGGCGTATTTCACGCGATCGGCGCGGCCGAAATCGCCAAGGTCAATCTGCCGGTGGCGGCGCTGATCTGGCTGATGATCATTCCCATGCTGATCAAGATCGACTTCGCCGCGCTCGGCGAAGTCCGCCAGCACTGGCGCGGCATCGGCGTGACCCTGTTCATCAATTGGGCGGTCAAGCCGTTCTCGATGGCGGCGCTGGGCGCGTTCTTCATCGGCTATCTGTTCCGGCCCTATCTGCCCGCCGATCAGATCAGCTCCTATATCGCCGGCTTGATCATCCTCGCCGCCGCGCCCTGCACGGCCATGGTGTTCGTCTGGTCGAACCTGACCAAGGGCGAGCCGCATTTCACCCTGACCCAGGTCGCGCTGAACGACACCATCATGGTGTTCGCCTTCGCGCCGATCGTCGGCCTGCTGCTCGGCCTCTCCGCGATTACCGTGCCGTGGGACACGCTGGTGCTGTCGGTGGTGCTCTACATCGTCGTGCCGGTGATCGTGGCGCAGCTCTGCGCCGCCGCGTGCTGGCGACCGGCGGGCCGGCGGCGCTGTCGCGCCTGCTCGCGACGCTGCAACCCGTATCGCTGGTCGCCCTGCTGGCGACGCTGGTGCTGCTGTTCGGCTTCCAGGGCGAGCAGATCATCGCCCAGCCGCTGATCATCGTGATGCTGGCGGTGCCGATCCTGATCCAGGTCTATTTCAATGCCGGGCTTCGCCTATCTGCTGAACCGCCTCATGGGCGAACAGCATTGCGTCGCCGGCCCGTCCGCGCTGATCGGGGCCAGCAACTTCTTCGAACTGGCCGTGGCCGCCGCCATCAGCCTGTTCGGCTTCAACTCGGGCGCGGCGCTGGCGACCGTCGTCGGCGTGCTGATCGAAGTGCCGGTCATGCTGTCGGTGGTCTGGATCGTCAATCGGTCGAAGGGCTGGTACGAAAGCGGCGCGAAGTCGGCCGCGCGTCCGTTGGCGTCGCCCGCGCAAGGCCAATGGCGGTCGAAATCTCGCGGGACCCGCCGTTGCCTCGAAAGGAAGCGGCTCGAAACTGGCGCAAGGACGCCTCCGCCGCGAGTGCATGTTGCGAACGCTCTAGCCGAGTCTTTCGTCGCACGCTCGCGGCGCATTGGCGGGGCTCGTCGTCATGAGCTGGTTCTTCACTGCGTTAGACGTTCTCGATCGCCTTGCGGCGTCGGAGCGGACGTAATGCGCCGGGCAATTTGGCCGGCGTCAACGCTCTCCTTATTGGCGATCGCATCCTTTGGCGTGCCGGCAAAATGGCGGCAGCTTTCGCGCCTTCCGGAGATCGTCGCCACCTTGCCGGGCGACAAATCGGAGTTCAGCCGCGAATTTGATGAGCCGTATTCGCGAGCGCTTCCCGATCGGGTCGAGCGAGGACAAGCTGATCGCTTTCCTCGCCAACGAAGGCTTTTTTCCCGAATGGCGGCGCCGCGACAACCCGAACGCGAGCGTGTTCGTGCAGAGCGGGCTCATATGCCAGAAAATCGTTCGTGTGTTCTGGCGAGCCGACGCGGCTGGGACCTCACGGATGTCCGCGGCTCATACGAAAGCCGGTGCATATGATGGCGTTCTCACGAAGTCGAGAACTTCGTCGGCGTGAATGGCCGCTTAGCCACAACGCGCGAAATCAATTCCGCCATTCCTTCGAACACAAAGGGTCTCGAACGCCAGCCTCTTTTGAGGGCGAGACAACCAAAGGAGTGCAGTGGATCGGCCCGGTTGACCGGATCATCGCCGCCACAGGACAGCGCCCCGACCTGTCGCTGACGCGCGAGTTGCGTCTCGATCTCGATCCTTGGCTTGAGAGAGACGTCAAAGCTCTCGGCCCCCTGATCGATCCGAACGTCCATTCCTGCGGCTCGGTTCCGACTTCGTCGGGCCACAGTTCGAACTGTCGTAGGTCCGCGAGATGCATCACGCACGGCGACGTGAGCCTTGGCGATCCTGCGCCTCTCGAACGCGATATGCTCGGCTTGTGGCTGGCTATCCGTATTGAGCCAGGGAACCCGCCCACTTGTCGAAGAAGAATTTGCTCGACGCCGACAATGGGAATCCGATCGGCAACCGAGACTTGCCGTACTTGGAAAACTCAAGATACTTCTTGATCTCTTCAGATTTTCCCCGCCGGTCAGCTGCAGATCTTCGTTGACGAAGTGAATCACCAGACCCTCGCTTCACCGCGGTTTCAGGCAGTTCGTTGCGGTCGCCTTCATCCTCCGGCAGCGCAAAGATGCTGTACATGATGATGTTGCACGCACGCTTTCTCGATCGATAACCGAAGCGTCGGCAAATGGGTCATGTCCTCGAGGTCGAACAGCTCGTAATCGAACTGCAAGGTTCTTCTTCTTGCAGTAATCGACCAGCATGTAGCGCTGGAGGTGCACCGGTATCCCATAGGTCGACGCCGTGTTGTTGGCGACGTAGAAAATGTTTGGCTTTCCGTTGGCGAACGCGGCTTCGCCGCGGCGGGCCGGGCGGCAAGCATCGCCTCTTCCTCTTCCTCCGTGTCCGGAATCAGATGGAAGTATCCGGCCGGAGATCTTGCGGCCGAGTAATCGCCATAGATCCCTCCGCGACGCGGAAATCCATGCTCACGCGCGTCTTGCCGGTGGTGTTCGGGCCGGCCGGAGCCGTGAATATTCTCCTGGGTGAAGAAGCAGGCGCTGCCGGGCCCCGCCTTGATCTGCCAGCTTTCCTTGCCAAAGACGCGGTCATATCGTCTATGTTGAGGCGATTATCGATCGCGTACTGGATCAGATCGCGCGACTTCTCTGATGCTGAGGATCTGCATCGACGGCTTCGGTCGTCCTCCGTGGTCACGTCGACAAAGGGCATCCAAATACTGCGCGAGATGCCGTGGCCGTAAAGCAATCCGGTATGGAACGGGAAGAACAATTCCGGAGTGTCGGCAGCATGATCCGGACGTTCATGAACCGCTGCACCGCGACTGGCGGGCTGCAATTGGCCTTGAGGCACAATGACCTCGCGACAAACCGGTTCAGCATCCGGCGGAACTCGGGCAGGTTCGTGTCGGGCAAAGCTGCTTGGTCACCTTGTCAACTTCTGTCCGGAAACATCATGTGGGATTGCATAGTTTTCGCAGCATGAGGCGGATGGAGGCGAGGCGGAGAAATGCGAGCGCCTTGCGGTTGAGGCATTCCCAGTCCTTGGCCAACCGTCGGCAGCGGCCGAGCCAAGCAAAGGTGCGTTCGCCGATCCAGCGCTTCGGCAGGACGACGAAGGCCTTGGCCTGATCCGACCGCTTGACGATCTCGACCTTCACGCGCGCCAGAGTTCGTCCGATGGCGGCCTGAAATTGCGGCCCTCGATAGCCGCCGTCGGCAAAGAGCCTGGTCAGGAACGGAACGCGCCGAACAAGGTCGCCATCAGCGCCGCGCCGCCGTCGCGGTCCTGGATGTCAGCAGCGTGGACGGTCGCATGCATCAACAGGCCCTGCGTATCGACGAGGATATGGCGCTTTTTGCCCATGATCTTCTTGCCGGCGTCGTAACCCGCCGGATCGATGCAGGTCCCCCTTTTTCCGCGCTCTTGACGCTCTGGCTGTCAATGATCGCGGCGGTCGGGCTCGCCTCGCGAGCGGCGGCTTCGCGACACTTCACGTAGAGCGCGTCGTGGATGCGATCGAGCGTGCCGTCCCAATTCCAGCGATCGAAGTAATCGTAAAGCGTCGAACGCGGCGGCAGGTCCTTCGGGACGGCGCGCCATTGGCAGCCAGTGCTGAGGACGTACATCAGGCCGTTGACGACCTCGCGCTCATGGACATGACGTCGGTTGCCGCCGCGCTTGGCCGGCGGAATGAGCGGCTCGACATGCGCCCATTCCGCGTCGGTCAAATCGCTGGGATAGCGCAGTCCATCGCGGTCGTAGCGAGTGCGATTTTCGTTCGTCCACATCGGCCACCCCCAAGTGATTCGGGCCGCTCCTTAAAACCGTAAGCAATTCCAACAATTCGTTAAGTTCCCGGACGGGCTCTTCATCTTCATTGAGCGGGACGGCCTCGTGCAGGTTGCTGAGGTCGTCCAGTTTGTACCCCATCCCCCGGATGCGGTTCAGGATCCACTCGTTGAACGGATATTTTGAATTGTCCCAGGAGTAGACCTTGGCGTCCCATGTGGTGGTGAGGCTCTCCTCCAGCGCGCGCATCGATATCGTTCGCCGCGACCAGCTTTTCACGCACATGTTGGGTCATATGGTCTCTCTTATCGTTGATCCCCGCCGTCTCGGCATCACGATTCCCGACGGGGAAGCGTCTGCGAGCCGTTTATTCGGCGCGGCGTT
>CAVXJY010000139.1:0-6539 GCA_963761855.1 Bryobacterales bacterium
CCAGACTCGGCTGCGGCCGGTCATAACGGCTCACACCCCGATATCTACCGCTTTGGCCGTTGGCTGCTGCTGCAGGTTGTGGACATTCAACAGATAGCGGATCGCCCCAACGTTCGAACATCCCAATTCCAATGCCTCCTCTACCGCTTGACGCATTGGCGCCGCGCCATACTCGCGGCCCAGCAGCAGAACGTCGATCATGGCTCGCGTTCCGGCCTGCTTGCCCTCCCGTTCTTTCAGCAGTCCCCAGAACTGATCGAAACTGGCGGGCCAGCGTCCTTGTGCGCGGCACTGCTCCAGCGCCGTCGAACCGGCCAGCGCCCCCGGCTTCTTCGTCAGCGCGTCCAGGTAATGCTCCAGTTCCAGCACCTTCTTATGCCGCTCGTAGCAGCGCTCGTGCCGGGCTACACACTTGGCCTGATGCCAGATCTCCACGTATGCCGAATAGACCTTCACCTGAACCGAAGTGCCCACCGGCAATGGCGCCGAATAGAAGTTCGTCAACGCCTTGGCGCACCCACTGGCATTGATCTCCGGAAAATGCAGCGAGGCCAGATCGAAGCCCTCTTCGGCCAGAGGCAGAAGATATTCCCGTTCGGCGATCATCCCCGCGCCGATCGATTGCGTGCGGCCCTGGATCACCCGCTTCTGCTCCTCGCGCGATCCCGCCGCCAGCAGCAGGTTCAACTCCTCCAGGTGCTGCACTCTCGGCACAGGCACCAGATAGTTCCGCCGGAACTGGCCCCCTTCGCCCTCCACACCTCCTTTTTCGTGTCCCTCGCCTGGCGTACAGAAGTCCGCTGCGAATCCCCAGTGCGAGCGAAAACCGATGAACCGCGCGGTCTCTTCTCGTTGATGGCCGCGCAGAATTTTCTTTACGGCGCTTTTCAGATTGTCGTAACGCAAAACACGAAACACACCGCCAAAATAGGCAAAAGCCAGCTCGTGCGCTTCCAGAAACGCTTGCTGATTGGCGTGCGGATACGCCCGGTGAAACGCGCCACCGCTGGCCATGCTGCGCAAGCAGAACACGTAGGTTTTGCGGGCCTCGCCGTCGAACTCGACCCAGCCTTCGTACCAATCCACCTGCGCCTCGCCACCGAACTGATAGGATTGCGGCACAAAGATTTCATGCCCCAGCAGGCCCATGGCAGCCTTCCTGGCGCGCACATACTGACGAACCGTCGACTCCGCTACCTCGGCTTCAGCTCTCTCGCGGCGCAGTCGCATCCATATCCGGTGCGCCGTGTGCCGCTGCTTTCTGGGCGCCTTGCGGTCGGCCTCCAGAATCGCGTCGATGAATGGGATCGCCGCTCCCAGTTTCGGCCGCTCGCGTTCCGGAACCTTACGTTCCGCCGGCATCGCGCTGGCCAGCGCCTTCCGCACCTCCCGCCGGTGCACCCCCAATTTCCGGGCTACCGCCCGGATCGTTCCAGTCCCATGTTCGTACTCCTGCCGGATCTGCTCGTATAGTTCCACTTTGGCTCTCCTGTTCTTCAAAACCGTCCTTCCTTCTGGGCCCGGAGGCCCAAAACAAGATACACGGTTTATGGTTTACAGGTGGGGCCAGATCAGAGCATCGAAAGGGGCCAATTCAGAGTAGCGAACTCAACACCCCAGCGCTAACCGCCAGAGTGTCGAGCGGCCATGGGCCCGAGTTTATTCCCTGCTGCAAGCTGTTAAGCCAAGTGCCATGCCTCCCGCGCCGTCCGCAGGAATTGGAGCGTTGGGGAACCGGCAGTGGCTGGCATGAAGTCGGTCGCGGCGACCACCAGGCATGAGCCTCGGTTGGGATTGTGATGTCGGTATAGCGATACTCGAATTGCAGTGCCGCCAGCAGGCAGGCTCTTCTTCGACGAGAGGATGAACAGTTGGCGCAGACTGTAATCATAGCCTGCGTTCCATCGAACAGCCAACAGAATTTAGGGTCTGATATAGAGTACCTACCGCGTCCCCGCCAATGGGTCTTCACTCCACTGGCGCTGGTGGCTCCGGCTTCCACCGGCCGAAATGGCGCCGTTTGTCGCCGGCCCTAACAGACAAAAAAGTGTTGGAGGCGTTAGTCGTCAGATCCGTCGCCGTCAAGCGAGCGCAGGGCACGGCCATGTGAATTGTGTTCGAGCAGACCGTGAACCAGTGCACGCGACGCCCCACGATTCTCTCTGCGATATTGCTAATTTGGGTTGGCCGCCCGGACCGTGCTGGTGTCCGGCACTTCACTCCATCCGAAATTGCACAGTTCGGGCGGCCTGGCTGCCGGCGGAGTCCTTGACCCTGAGCTCGGCGCGATAGGCTCCGGGCGGGAGGACTGCAACCGGCAATCTGAGAGCCACCGGAATCACGGGGTCGCCGGATTTGGCGAGAGTGCTCAAATCGACATCGCCGGAATCCCACTTTTGCTCACTCTGCGCGTCGAACATGCGCAGGCGCATGGTCAACTGGACCGGCTGGGCGCCCGATACGGGCGGTTGGTAGATTTCGAAGTAGGCTTCGGCGATGCCAGCTTTCGAGAGCAGATCGGACCCTGAGACGGTGATCCGGTTACCACGAAAGATCAGCGGCTTTCTCCCGGCTTCGGTTTCCTCCTCTGCCGCATCTTGTGATATCGGCTGCACGTCGCGGCTGAGGGCGATGGCGCTCAGGCTGAGCTGCGCGGGATGGAAAGGATCGATGGCTAAGGGGACTTCGACCACGCCGAAGCGATCTTTCGCGGTGCGGAAGATGAGCTTGAACTTGTAATTGCCCGGCGCGACTTCAAACTGGTGCTCGTAGCGAAGCGGGTGATCGAGAAACGCGTCGAGCTGCTGGCGTTTGTCGAAATCGAATTTTACGGTTTCGCTGAACCGGGCAGCCACTTCGCCCGCGGGATTGTACGCGAGGCCGAGCACGCCCATCTCGGCGTGCAACTTGCCGTTCACTTCGGTTGGATCGAGAACGGGGGAGGGAATCTCGATCGCCAAGTTGACGCGGGCCGCACCGCCAGCATTGTAGAAGAAGGGGGCGGATGCCGATGCGGTGACGTTGGCCAAGTGAGGCGACGCTGCCAGATTCTCCAGTTCTTTCTCCCCAGGGTTCGCGGCGGTCAGATTCAAGGGTGCGGCCGCCGGCGCGGGAATCGTCAACGAACCGATATTGCCGCTGCCCAGGTCGCGCACCACCACACGAAGCGAGGAAGCTTTAGGCTCCAGTCTGAAACTGTGGTCATACGGCAGGCCGGTCTTGAGCGCCTTATCGTAGCTATCCTGCGGCAGTTTCAGTTCGACGGTCTTGGAAACGGCCTCGTACGCATTGCCGGATTCGTCGCGCCCAAACACGGCCAACTCGAGATGCCCATTCCATTGGTTGCCCTCGGGTGACATGCTGACGTCGGCTATGCCTATCTTGAGTTTCAGTTGACATTCTTGCCCGCCAACGGACGAGGCACTTCCACTGAGCTCGATAGCGGTCGCGTCCACGGGGCTGAAGACGGCCTGCCGCAATTCGGCCTCGCGGCGCTGCGGATCCTGGTGCGGCGGATCTGGCTCGAAGTAGCCGTCCCGGTAGCGCAGGCTCAGGTGCTCGCGGCCCGGGACCTTTACCTTTATGGAGTGGTAGGAGCCATCGTTGCTGGAATCCTTGGGATAGAACCCCAGCGTGTAAGTCACACGGGAGTCGTCGAAAGCATTCTGGATGGCGTCATGGATGTCGTTCGTGGCAAAGTACACCTTCCCGCCGGTGGCCTCCGCCAACTCGGTTAAGGAAGATTGGAGCGTGAGGCTGAGTTGGTGTTTCTGGTCGGAGTCCCGGTTTACAGCGGCGAGGCCTGCCCTGGAGTCTTTCATGGCGGCCAGCCTATCCTCGGGGCTGAGCGACCAAGATGCGTCCAATGCATACGGCGCAAGGCCTTCGGGATCGATCGTGTAAACTGCGACTCCATCCTGGATCACCGGCCGCAAAACCCGAAGCAGATCCTCGAAATCTTTCAGGAGAAACGTCTTTCCGGAAACCAGAACCACGTTCTTCCGGCCGGGCACGGAGGCCAGGTGATCTGCCACGGCCGCGAGAACCACCTGAGGGCCGGTGTACGCAGGCAAGATGTGCGTTCCGTGGCCGGTGGCGGCGTCTGGGACGGCCGAAGCCCCAATCGGGTTGGAGGTGAAAAACTGCGAGCGATGGATGGCCTTCGCCGTCTCGGCGTCAGCGCCCGTGATGCGCATAGCGAAGTCCATCCATACATCCAGGGCTTTCGGCATACCGGGCTCCGGCGCGGCACTCGGTTTCCAGGATGCCAGCCGCTCCAGAAGGTCGGCGCAGGGCTGAGTGTACTCATGAAGGATCCAGAACCGGTCCGCCCCCATGAGGTAGATGCCCAGCCGGTCTTGGGGATGGATCTGGCGGAGAAACTTGATGACTTCATCGCGGGCGTACACCAGGTCGCCCCACGTCATCCTCAGTGGGTCCCAAGTGTTGCCCGCATCGATCACGACGATGGTGGGCGGGTTGGGAGCGCCCGGCTCCACTGGGGCCCGGTTGCTGAACATGCCGGCTTCAAGTGCGCTCACCGCGGGAGGCGCAGGAGCGGCCGAGGTTATGCCGGCGGCGGCCTGGCGATAGTCCTCGAGATTAAAAACACGGATTTCCTGTTTCTTGCCGCCGTCGTAAAGCTCGAAGTCGCCGGCTTTCAGATCGGTCACGGGATTGCCATGGAGGTCTTTCACGATTACGCTGACCTGCACCAACTGCGTATTGACGCGCAGCGTGACAGAGGGCACCGGCGCCTGTGCGATGGCGCAAATCACGGGGACCAAGGCCAGGCTTAAAAGGGTTCTGACGGAGAGCGGCAGTGCCATCCGTGTTACCTCACCGGTCTTAGTCTGCGCAGCCAGCGTGGAGCTGGGGAGAAAGGAGCAGGAGCGCATGATACCTCCTTGCGAGCGGGCAACCCGGCTGCGCGGGTTGAAATGGCTGGGCGCCGCGTGCTCGGCCACTGGCTCGAATCATAACATTCGACACGCCGGCCGGCCCGGGAGTTGCTGGCCCAAAGGGGCTAAAAGGCCGCCGGCGGAGCTGTTCCGCTACCAATAACCGGAATGACGCTCCCACAGAGCCTCCGCTGCGCGCCGCTTGCGTGATACAGCGCCCGTGCGCGCAACGAGGCAAAGTCCCGTTAACAGGGGACGCAGGTATGTGCGCGGAAGCCAGGCGGACGACCGCCGGTAACACTTGGGGAAACTACTTCAGCATGGCGAACAGCAGGCTGGTGATGATGATGATGATCGGTTCGCTTGTCATTGTTGCGTGGCGCCCCCCTTTTGTCTGTAATGCAGAATTCTCACACCCCTCCTATCGGCGGCAGCGCCAAAATGCTTTACAGACACGGGATTCGGGACGCGAAGAGGCCATGAGCTTGAAGCCGAGACCGACCTTGCCGGATTCGAGCTTCATCGGCCCGACTTGCTGCCCTGCGCGAGCAGGTTGAGGCCGGGGCTGTTAGTGAGACTTAGGGCGAGGCGCGGCCCGATATGGAAAGTGCGTGCCGAGCGGGGACATTGCGCCATGCGGCCCATGACGTCCGCCAGGCGCTACCAATCCTCTAGAATCGGTCTATGTCATTCGTGCAGGTGATCGTTCTTGCCGTAGTTCAGGGGCTCGCTGAGCTGTTGCCAATCTCCAGCTCAGCCCATGTAATCGTTGCCGAGAAACTACTGGGTCTCGATCCATCGTCCCCGCCCATGACGTTACTTTTGGTCATGTTGCATACCGGAACGATGTTCGCCGTCCTGGTCTACTTCTGGAGTAGCTGGAAGAAAACGTATTTCGGGGGTGTAGCTGTATTCAAACGCAGTGCTGCACTCCTCATCTGGGCTACGGCGCTGACTGCACTCATAGGTGAAGCGATCATAAGGGTGATTGAGAAGACGGCCTTACGAGGGGCTCAGCAGGCCGAAATCGAAGATCTTTTTGGCCGTTTGGAACTCATTGCTCCAGCTCTGGCCGCCGCTGGCGTGCTCATCGTGATTGCAGGTTTAGTGGAGAGGCGGACTCATAGAGCGAACCCTGCAACTGCGCGAGAGCTTACGGTGGGGCAGGCGGGGATGATAGGAGCTGTGCAGGGACTCTGCCTTCCGTTTCGAGGCTTCTCGCGTTCGGGATCAACCATTTCCGCAGGGCTGCTGGCGGGTGTGGCAAGGTCGCGAGCAGAAGCGTTCAGCTTCGCTTTGGCAGTCGTCCTCACGCCACCAGTGGTCGCGCGAGAGGCCCTCCGGCTTCTTCATGCTCCGCACCCATCCGGAAGTTCGACGTTAGTTGCCGCCGCCATTCCCAGCTTGCTCGGTGCGGTTTTGTCATTCCTGGCGGGGCTGGTTGCGCTGAAATGGCTCAGCCAATGGCTCGAACAGGGCCGCTGGTACCTGTTCGGACTCTATTGTCTCGCCGCATCGGCGGCTGTGTTTGCGCTACATCACGCGGGCTACTGATCGAGTTCCGCGTTTAGCGTCGTCCCGCCATTTCCGCCATCCCCGCTACCCCTTCACGGCCTTGTTCTTACGGATTACAGAGGT
>CAVXJY010000140.1:0-5737 GCA_963761855.1 Bryobacterales bacterium
CATTTCGACCGGACCATACGCCACCGTCCGCCATCCGCTCTATGCTGCCATACTGCTCTTTTTGCCGGCGAGTGCGTTGATACTGGGCTCCTGGTACGGAGTGGCGGCCTCGTTTGTTCTTGCAGCCGGCATCGGCTTTCGGACAGCGATGGAAGATCGAGAACTGCAGCGCGGTCTTGAGGGTTACACGGAGTATGCCGCCAGGGTTCGATACCGGCTGATACCGTTTGTCTGGTAAGCGGCGGGCTCTATTGACGCGGGCGCAGATGGGAAAAATCAACCTGGGCCGCGTGATTCTTGGTGCACCGGTCGCGGTGATTAACTGAAGCCGAGGACGGGATGCGGCGTGTACGGTTCCTCAAGAGAGGCAATCTCTTCGGGCGTCAGGCGCAGCGAGAGCGCGGCTACAGCGTCCTGAAGATGATGCAGTTTAGTGGCTCCGACGATGGGCGCGGTCACCCCCGGCTTGCTGAGCAGCCAGGCAAGCGCGAGCTGCGCGCGGGAAACGCCGCGCCGTTCGGAAACCTGACCTAACCGGTCCACCACTTTACGGTCGGCCTCTTCAGTCTGGCCGTACATGCTCTTTGCGAACCGGTCCGTTTCATTGCGTTTGGTGGTTTCACTTTGCCAGGGTCGGGTCAGGCGGCCGCGCGCCAGGGGGCTCCAGGGGATAACGCCAATACCTTCCGACTGGCAGAGGGCTATCATCTCGCGCTCTTCTTCGCGATAGAGCAGATTGTAATGATTCTGCATAGACACAAACCGCGTCCATCCGTGAAGGTCGGCGAGATAGAGGGCTTTGGCGAACTGCCACGCAAACATGGATGAGGCGCCGATATAACGCACCTTACCCAGCCTCACCAGGTCGTCGAATGCTTCCAGAGTCTCCTCGATCGGCGTTTCGTAGTCCCAGCGATGTGTCTGATAGAGGTCCACATAGTCGGTTCCCAGCCGGCGGAGGCTTTGGTCAAGCTCGTAAAGAATGGATTTGCGGGAGAGGCCCCGGCCATTGGGCTCATCGCGCATGACACCGTGGACCTTGGTGGCGATGACGACGGATTCCCGGTTGGTATTTGCTTTCAGGAATCTCCCGAGCACTTCCTCGCTGACGCCGCGTGAGTAGACATTAGCCGTGTCAAAGAAGTTGATTCCGAGGTCGAGAGCCTGACGCAGGAAGGGTTGGCTCTCTGCTTCGCTCAGCGCCCAGACGTGGCTGCCGGGCGTGAGAGCGCCCGTGGCTGGCGTAGCGTAAGTCATACAGCCGAGACAGATGCGGGAAACCTTGAGGCCGGTCTTGCCCAGGTTGACGTAATCCATTAGTTCTCCTATTGGTCGCGATTCAGTAGCTCATTCCGGGATCACATCCGCGAACACAAATCCGTCGCGCTCGACCACTTCTCCCGGCCGGACTTCGATGGGGCTGGAAAACGGCGGTGCCTCATACACAAAGGTGTGGAATTCGCCGTTCTCGCCGCACGGATCGATCTCCTGAGGCAGCGCCTCCAGCAAGTTCCGGTCAAAATCGCGGCCCGCATAGGTTTTCGCCAGCTTGGAGGGATCTACGCAGGTGACTTTCGCTTTCACGCCCGCAGCGATCATCTGCAGGGCCAAATCGCGCGTTGGTATCAGCCACAGGGGAAACAACGGTTCGAGCCCGGTCCCTTGTAATTGCCGTACGCGGTAGTCGCGAATGTCCTGCAGAAAAAGGTCTCCGAACGCGATCGCGTCGATTCCTTCCGCAATCGCGCGCTGGCACACCACACGCATCCTGTCCTCGTACTCCGAGTTAGAGCACGGGCTAGGCAGATCCACTGCCCACAGTGGAAGTCCAATGCGCCCCGCCTGTGACTCTACCAGCGCGCGCCGGACGGCGTGCATCGCCACCCGGTTCGCCTCGGAGTTGAAGGTCGTGACCAATGCCACCACTTGAATCTCCGCGTTTTGCCGCAGGAGATGCAATGCCCAGGTACTGTCTTTTCCGCTGCTCCACGATAAAAGAACTTTCTTCATCCCCGGATTACCATGATTGCCGCATGACCCGGATCACTGCTTTCACGCCCCAAAAGTGTTCGCTTCCAGTCAAACTCTCAGGCTACCATGCAGCCGTTTCATCCTCCATGCATGGTTCCCTCCGGATCGGCGAAACGGTGTTAGATCGCCGAAGTTGAATGATAAGGACTCCTCGCCAGACTTGACTTCCGGATGTTTCGAAACTACTTGCCGGCTGCCGCCCGCAACCGCTTGACCCCATCCCCGCACAGCACGGCCGCATGTTTGGACTCCGGCTGTAGGCCTCCCAACGCGGCTTCGATCGCAGCCGGCCGGAACTCCGGCAGTTCGTCGCGCCGCTTGCCCAGCAGCCACTCAGTCAAGGCGGAGCCGGCGGCGATGGATGCCGTGCAGCCGCGCACCTTGTAGCGCACCTCCACAACGCGCTCTTCCGCGAAGCGCGCCGACAAGCGCAGGATGTCGCCGCAGGCCGGATTCGAAACCTCTACCGTGACCGCCGGCGCCGGCAACTCTCCCACATTGCGCGGATTCTGAAAGTGTTCGAGCAACAGCGGCGAGTACATGTGGGCTATCCGGATCCGGCAGAAACGGCGGTTGCCGATGACCTTATTATGCACGCTGGAGACATGGGTGCGCGCTCGCGCCGCTACAATGTCTATCGATGCCTGAATTCGACGTGGTGGGTGTGGGTCTCAATGCCACCGATACGCTGCTGCTGGTGCCGCACTTCCCGGCCTATGCCGGCAAAGTGCCGTTTGAGTCGGAAGTGATGAGCCCCGGCGGGCAGGTGGCCAGCGCCATGGTGGCGTGCGCCCGGCTGGGACTGCGGGCGAAGTACATTGGCTCGGTGGGCGATGATGAGCGCGGACGCATCCAGATGGAAAGCCTGCGCTCCACCGGCGTGAACCTGGACCACGTGCAACTGCGGAAAGGTTGCGCCAACCAATCGGCCTACATTATCATCGATCGCTCCACCGGCGAGCGCACCGTGCTGTGGCGGCGCGACGACTGTCTGCGCATCGACCCCGGCGAGATCGCCGCCGGCCAGATCTCCTGCGCCCGCCTGTTGCACATCGACGGTCACGATACCCCCGCCGTGGCCCATGCCGCCCGCATCGCGCGCCTCCACGGAATTCCGGTCACAGTCGACGTGGATACCATCTACCACGGTTTCGACAGCGTGCTGCCCAACGTGGACTACCTGGTGGCCAGCTCCGAATTTCCCGCCAACTGGACCGGCAACCGGGATCCGTTCGAGGCGCTGGAGAGCCTGCAAACCGAATATGGCATGAAGGTGGCGGCGATGACGCTGGGCGCGCATGGCGCGCTGGCCCGCACGGACGGCCGCTTCATTTACGCGCCGGCTTACGTGGTGAATTGCGTCGACACCACCGGCGCGGGAGACGTCTTTCACGGGGCGTTCTGCTATGCTGTGTTGCAAGGGATGACAATGCCCGCCGCGCTGGATTTCTCGAACGCTATGGCCGCCCTCAATTGCACCGCGCTGGGCGCCCGTGGCGGGATTCGCGGCCTCGAGGAAATCCGCCTGCTGATGGCGCGCGGCGAACGGCGCTCGCATCCCGACTTTGCCGCGCGCGCCCAGGCTTCCGGCGCCCTTTCGACTGATTAAATGTTCCCGCTACGCGATACACAGCCGAGCTACTCCAAGCCCGTGGTCACGGTGCTGCTGATCGTGGTCAACATCCTGATCTTTCTGTTTGAGTTTTCGCTTGACCCTTACACCCGCAATGCTTTCATCTCCGCCTATGGCCTGGTGCCGGACCATTTCGCGGTGGCTAATATCTTCACTTCCATGTTCCTCCACGGCGGCTGGCTGCACGTGCTCGGCAACATGTGGTTTCTCTGGATTTTCGGCGACAACATCGAGGACATTCTGGGGCACGGCAAGTTTCTGCTGTTTTACCTGATGTGCGGCGTGGTGGCGGCGCTGGCGCAGGTTTTAGCCGACCCCGCCTCTCGCGTCCCCATGATCGGCGCCTCCGGTGCCATCGCCGGCGTGATGGGCGCTTACATGGTGAAGTTCCCGCGCGCCCGCATTCTCACGTTCGTCATCCTCATCGTCTTCTTCTTCACGTTTGAAGTTCCCGCCTGGCTGATGTTGATCTACTGGTTCGCGCTGCAATTGTTCAGCGGTGTCGACAGTATCGCGGCTTCGCAGTACTCCCAGGGCGGCGGCACGGCGTTCCTGGCTCACGTGGGCGGGTTCATCGCCGGCATGGTTTTCGTCTTTCTGCTTGGAACACGGCAGCCGTACTACCGCCGTCGCGACCTTTCCTGGTAAGTGAAATGCCCTCAAGTTCCAACCGAAACCGGAGGTGCTGCCATTCCCGATGAAACCAGCGGCGCCCGCGTGAGCCTCGACGTGCTGGCCATCGCGGCCCATCCCGACGACGTGGAACAGACCTGCGGCGGCACACTCGTCCGCATGGCGGAGATGGGCTACCGCACCGGCGTGCTCGATCTTACAGCCGGCGACATGGGTTCACGCGGCACACCCGAAGAGCGCGTGGCCGAATCGGAGGCGGCGGCCCGCCACCTGCTGCTGGCATGGCGCGGCAACCTTCATATGCCCGACGCGCGCCTGGAAAACACCCTCACCGCGCGCATGACACTGGCGGTGAAGATTCGCGGATTGAAGCCGCGCGTGGTGATTCTGCCCTATTGGGAAGCGCGCCACCCCGACCATTACCGCGCCAGCGAGATTGGTTTCGAGGCCTGCTTCCTGGCCGGCTTGAGAAAGCTCGAGGAGTATTCCGAGCCGCACCGCCCGCAAAAGATTCTCTATTCGAGCCTGTACGCCGATGTGAAGCCATCGTTCATCGTGGATATCGGCGGCCAGTTCGAGCGCCGCATGGAGGCGCTGCTGAGTTATCGCTCACAATACGGCGCGGCGGACCAGGCCGGCGGCCTGTTTCCCAATGAGGCGGAGATCCGCGAGCGCTTGGGCGCCATCGCCCGTTTCTACGGCAACCTGATCGGCGTCAGATATGGCGAGCCCTTTGTGGTCAAAGAAGCCATGCGGGTAGACGACATCGTAGCCATGCCGGTACGCTCGATTTAAAAGAAAGAACCATGGCCACGGATGAACACAGATAAACACGGATAAAACAAAAGGAAAATCATTTTGCGTTAATCTGCGTTGATCTGCGTTCATCTGTGGCTCAAACCGATTCTGTTGTGTCCTTGACGAATGACCGCGCTTTCCACTCCGCGCCTGCTCCTCCGCCGCTGGCGGGCTGAAGATCGGGAGCCGTTCTACCGCATCAATTCCGACCCCCACGTGATGCTGTTCTTCCCCGCCTGCCTGACGCGTGCGGAAAGCAACGCCGCCCTGGATCGCATGGAAGCGCACTTCGTGGAACACGGCTTCGGCCTTTGGGCCGCCGAGCTGATCGAGACCGGTGAATTGGCCGGCTTCATCGGCCTCTCGATGCCGCGCTTCACGGCCCATTTCACCCCGTGCGTGGAAATCGGCTGGCGCCTCGCAGTGGAATTCTGGGGCCGGGGGTTGGCGACCGAGGGCGCCCGCGAGGCCATGCGTTACGGATTCGAAAAAGCCCGGCTCAGCGAGATTGTATCTTTCACCGTAGCTCAGAACCTGCGTTCCATACGCGTCATGGAAAAGCTGGGCATGCGGCGCGATAAGGCCGGCGATTTCGATCACCCCTCCATCGCCGAAGGCCACCCGTTACGGCGTCACGTGTTG
>CAVXJY010000141.1:0-45231 GCA_963761855.1 Bryobacterales bacterium
TCCCGGCGCCCAACTGGGCGCAACCTGCGGTCGGCACAAGATCAAACAAGAGGTGCTCAGCCGGGCGCAACCTGCGGTCGGCACAAGATCAAACACAAGAGGCGCCCAACTGGGCGCAACCTGCGGTCGGCACAAGATCAAACACAAGAGGCGCCCAACTGGGCGCAACCTGCGGTCGGCACAAGATCAAACAAGAGGTGCTCAGCCGGGCGCAACCTGCGGTCAACACGAGATCAACACAAGGCGCCCAACCGGGCGCAACCTGCGGTCGGCACAAGACCAGCACGAGATAACCTTTTCCGATCTTTTGATCTTCTTATCCGTGTTCATCTGTGTTCATCTGTGGCTAATCATTCCGGGCTCTGGTTCTGAAATCCGTTGATGACCCGCTTCCATTCGACTTTGGGCTTTTGGAAATTGACCAGGAGGCACAGGCCGAGGCCGGAGGCTCGCAGATAGTTGAGGCATTGCGCCATATGCTCGTCGGCAAGATGTTCTGCGCATTTCAGCTCGATCACCAACACCCCCTCGACGAGAATGTCGGCAAAGTACTCGCCGACAGGGTGGCCTTTATAAGTGACAACCAGCGAAGCTTGCGCTGTGGCACGGATGCCCCGAAGGGCCAACTCACGGAGCAGAGCACGCTGATACACCTTTTCGAGGAACCCGGCGCCGAGGATATTGGAAACCTCAAAGATCGCGGCAAGTACGCGCCCGGTCAGCGATTCGAGGTATCCGTGTTCGTCTGTGCTCATCGGCGGCTAATCTTGGTGTGCCGGCGCCGGCCGGTATTTCTCAGAAAGAATTGTTAGCCACAGATGAACACAGATGAACACAGATCAAGACAAAAGATCAAGACAAAAGATCAAGACAAAAGATCGCCACAAAGATCAGCATAGATCAAACCCTCAGCTCAAACCCAGCTCAACCCCAGATCAGCACAGCTGGTCAATCCCAGACCGGCACGCAGCAGGTCAATCCCAGATCGGCACGCAGCAGGTCAAACCCAGATCCGCACACAGCCGGTCAACCACCAGACCGGCCCGCAGCAGGTCAACCCAGATCGGCACGCAGCAGGTCAACCACCAGATCGGCACGCAGCAGGTCAAGCCCAGATCGGCACGCAGCAGGTCAAACCCAGATCCGCACACAGCCGGTCAACCACCAGATCGGCCCGCAGCAGGTCAAGCCCAGATCGGCCCGCAGCAGGTCAAGCCCAGATCGGCCCGCAGCAGGTCAAGCCCAGATCGGCCCGCAGCAGGTCAAGCCCAGCTCGGCCCGCAGCAGGTCAAGCCCAGATCGGCCCGCAGCAGGTCAAGCCCAGATCGGCCCGCAGCAGGTCAAGCCCAGATCGGCCCGCAGCAGGTTAAACCCAGATCGGCCCGCAGCAGGTTAAACCCAGATCTGCCCGCAGCAGGTCAAGCCCAGATCGGCCCGCAGCAGATCAAGCCGAGACCGGCACGCAGCAGGTCAACCACCAGATCGGCCCGCAGCAGGTCAGGCCCAGATCGGCACACAGCAGGTCAAGCCCAGATCGGCCCGCAGGAGGTCAACCCTCCAGAGCTCTTGACGATCTTGTGTTGATCTCGTGTTGACTCTTATCCGTGTTCATCTGTGTTCATCTGTGGCTAACAATTCTTGTTCCCCTATGGATAGTCCTACTCGTTATGCAGCGCGACGGCGGGATCGACCTTGGCGGCTCGTTGCGCGGGGACATAAGTGGCCAGCAGAGTAGCGAAACCCAGCAAAAGCGTGAACGCGGCAAAGGCGAGGAGGTCCACTGGGATCACGTTAGAGACCAGGCTGGATGCGAACCGCGTCAGAACGTAGGCCATCGGTAACCCGATCGCCAACCCGACGCCGGCCACGCGGAAGGATTGGCCGAGGACCATTTTCAGCACGTCGGCTTGGCTGGCTCCCAAAGCCATGCGAACGCCGATTTCGTGCGTCCGCTGGGCTACGGCATAGGACGTCACGGCGTAAATCCCGGTGATGGCCAGAAGCAGCGCGACGATGGCATAGATCTCCATGCTCAGCGCACAGCCGCCCACGCCGGAGGATTGCCAGGCAACGTGCTGCTCCATGGTCTCGACATCATAGATTGGTGGATTGCGGTCCACGTTGCGAACCAGGGCGCGCGCGCCGCTGGCCACGTCGAGAGGCTCGCCGGTGGTCCGCAGTAGCAGCGTCATCACGGGCGAAGGAGCCTGCGCATAAGGAACGTAAACCATGAGCGATGGCAGGCCGGTGAACCAATTCTTGACGTCCCCCGAGACGCCGACGACGGTAAGCCAGGCAGACTGCGAATTGCCCACCTTCACCCGGCGGCCCACCGGGTCTGCGGTTCGTGGATAGTCGGGCCAATAGCGGCGAGCCATGGTTTCGCTGAGGACGACGACTCGAGGGGCATCCGACCCATCCTGCGGCGAGATAGCGCGCCCCTGGCGAATGGGGAATTCCATGGTTTCGAAATAATGTCCGCTGACTGCGAGCATGTCCGGCTGCGCCTCGTCCGGGCGCGGATCGGGCCGGCCTTCGACATAGAATCTGCCGGCGGTTCCCATGTCGGCGGAAGCGGCGGTCGCAAGCACGCCGGAGAGGCCATCGAGCACCCCGAGCACCCGGTCGTAATATGCCGAGATCGGCTTCGGCGCGCGGTAAGAGTTCTCCGGCAACGCGATCTGCAGGGTCAGCAGGTTCTTGGGATTGTATCCGGGATTGGCAGTCAGCAGGTGGTTGAACGTTTCCACCATGAGACCGGCGCCCACCAGCAAAATCAGCGCCATCGCCACTTCGGCTGTCACCAGGGCGCTCCGCATCCGGCTGCGGGCGGCTCCGTAGCTCGAACTGCGTCCGCCTTCCTTCAAGGCCTCGCCCAGGTCCCCGACGGCGTTTTTCCGCAGCGTTAACAATACCGCCGGCGCTGAGCACAGAATCGCCACGATCAGCGAAACCACTACCGTGAATGCGGCTATCCGGCCATCGATGTGCATGGTTTTCATGCCGGCGACGAAGCGCAGCACCTCCGAAGGCACACGCGATTTGGCGAACGTCAAATCCCACGACGCTAGCCATATTCCTGCGCAGCCGCCCAACAAAGCGATTATGGTGCTTTCGGTCACCGGTCTCAAAGCGATGCGGAGGCGGCTGGCGCCCAGTGCGGTTTCCACGGCGAACTGCCTTTGTCGGGTGGTGGCGCGGGCAAGTTGCAGGTTGGCGATATTGGCGCAGGCCAGCAGCAGCACGAAACACGAAGTGCCCCACAGCAACAGTACGAAGGTATCCGTTACCTCGTTGGTGAGTTCGCGCACCGGCACCACGGCGATGGATCGCGCCTCGTTGGTCTCTGGATACTGTTTCTCCAGGCGGCGGGCGACGATGTTCATCGCGGCGCGGGCCTCGGCCACCGAAACTCCCGGCTGCAAGCGGCCCAGCACCAGCAAGGTATGGGCGGCGCGCTGATTCTTCTCCAGCGGGCTGAGGGCCAGCGGCGCCCACAGGTCGGTAGCCAGCGGGTAATCGAAATCGGGCGGCATCACGCCGGCAATCGTGTAGCTGCGGTTGTCGAGTGAAATCGATTGGCCCACCGCTTTTGGGTTCGAGGCCAGGCGCCGTTGCCAGAACCCGTGGCTCACCATGACCACCCCACTGGAGGCCGGCGCTTCCTCCTCTTTCGAAAAAGCGCGCCCCAGGGTCGGCTTCATCCCCAGCAGCGCGAAGAAGTTGGCTGTGACCAGGCAGGCCTGGACCCGCTCCGGCTCGTGCTCCCCGGTGAGATTCGCATCCCATGGCCGGTAGAGCGAAATCTGTTCGAAGGCGTGGCTCTGTTCCTTCCAGTCCAGCGCGTTCGCCGGCGCCACCAGCAAGTCCCGTTGCGCGCCCAGTTTGGGAACGGTTTCCGCCAGTGCCATGATCCGCTCCAGGTGCGGATAGGGGAGGGGGTGGAGCACCAGGGCGTTGACCCAAATAAAACACGAGGTATTGACGCCGATGCCGAGCGCCAGAGCCAGCACTGCTACCGCGGTGGCTCCCGGCGATTTGCGCAACGCGCGCACCGCGTACCGGAAATCGAGCAAAAGGCTGTTCATGGCGTTTCTTTCCTGAGATAGGCAATCTTAGTGCCATCGTCCCCAGCGACGAACATTGGGAGCGTTAACCGTTCCGTCACAATCCGCTGTCCGATTCCGGGATACAGGTGTCCGAAATTGCCGCTGCCTCCAGCCCGGAAACGACAAGAAACGGAGGGCTTTGCGCGGCGGATGCTAAACTGAAATTCTAGTCTGCCATGCTTTCGATCGTCATTCCGATCCACAACGAGGAGCCGTCCATCCTGCCGCTCTATGACCGGCTGACCGCGGTTCTCGATCGATTGCAGCGGCCGTACGAGGTCCTGTTCGTCGATGACGCCTCGAGCGACCGCAGCTTCGAGCTGCTGGCCAACCTGGTGGAGATCGACGGCCATCTAGCGGTGATCCGGCTGCGCCGCAATTTCGGGCAGACGGCGGCGCTTTCCGCCGGCTTTCACCAGGCGCAGGGTGAGATCGTAATCGCCATGGACGGCGACCTGCAGCACGCGCCCGAGGACATCCCGGCGCTGCTCGAAAAAATCGAACAGGGTTACGATATCGCCAGCGGCTGGCGGCAGCACCGCGTCGACAATGCCCTGCTTCGCAAGATTCCCTCGCGCATCGCCAATTGGATGATGGCCAAGGCCTCCGGCGTGGATCTCCGCGATTTCGGCACCACCTTCAAGGCCTATCGCGCCGAGGTGCTGAAAGACGTCCACCTCTACGGCGAGCTGCACCGCTTCATTCCGGCGCTGGCCAGCTTCTATGGCGCGCGGATCGCCGAAGTGCCCATCAGCAATTCCCTGCGCACGGCCGGCGATTCCCACTATGGCCTGGGGCGCACCTTCCGCGTGCTGTTCGATATCCTGACCATCCGGTTTCTGCTCAGGTATTTGACGCGGCCCATGCATTTCTTCGGCACGTTGGGGCTGGCCGGAACCACGCTCGGCGGCGGCATCATGCTCTATCTCGGCATTGAACAAGATTCTCGGGCAGGATATTATCGCCGAGCACGGCCCGCTGATGGTTCTCGGGGGCCTGCTGCTGCTCGCCGGGCTGATCATGTTCAACACCGGCTTCCTCGGCGAGATGCTGATGCGCACCTACTTCGAAAGCCAGGACCGCCAGATATACGCGATCCGCGAAATTCGCACGCGCAAGCCGCGCAACGTGGCAGGAACGCGGTAGCATCCGGCTCCGGTGGGGCAGCTTGCCAAGCTGCGCGCCGATCGCCAATCGGCACGCGCGGCGAGGTTCATTTGCCGCGCAGGATGGCCGGTATAATAGGAGCTATGTTCTTTCGCCGAAAGAGTGTGGAGACTCCCACTTTCGATCAGCGCATCGACAAATTGCGCGCCGCCGGTTTCACGGTGGTGCCGTTTGACGGAGCGCTGCGGGCGGCCCGCGGGCAGTGCGCGATCGATTTGAAAGAACAGGACGGCGCGGCCGTCGCCCTGTGCCAGGCGGGGATTCTCATGGGCGCCGAAATCGGTGCGCTGGTGGACGGCGGCTACCAGAAGTTCTTCCGCACGCCTTCCGGCAAGCAAAAACCGGCTCTGGCCGATGAGCTCAAAGCCCTGCATGAGTTCGAAGAGGACTTATGGCAGGCGCTGGGCCAGCAAAGCTATTACAACCAGTCACTGGGCACGGTTTCTACGCTCTATCTTTACGATCGCGTCAAGGACCGCGACCAAGGCGTCCCACCCCGCGCTTGGGAAGCATAGAAATCCGCAGTGCACCGATTGGTTGTGCCCTCGCGCCTGAGAGGCGCAGCCGTTGGCAGGCGAAAATGCCCGCCCCAGTTTCACATGCGCGGCGCCGTGCTATGCTGAATTTTTCACGGTAGAGGTGCGGCGGCCATCAGTACCGCGGGTCGGGGTTCCGGTTGCGCTCCGGAGATCCGTTCGAAAGGGGCCGGCAGGAGTTTCCGCCGAAGCCGCGCTGGGGGCAGTGCAGTTCCCGGCGGTTGGGGAGTCAGGTTAATACCGGCTCACTGTCACCCGTATCATGCGCGTCATGGCGGGTGGAGCGCTATCGGGATCGAAGACGCGCCGTGGTTCGGGCGCTCTCTTCTTCTCCCCGCCTCCCCCGTTGGTCAAATCGATGGACTTATTCGCACTAACGCGGGCACTGGTCGATATCGAATCGATCACCAATAACGAAGAGCGCATAGCCTTGCACATCCGCGACTGGCTGCGCGAACTGACCAACCGCTATGGCGGGCACGTCGAAACCATGGAGGTGGAGCCGCGCCGCTACAATCTGTTTGCGCAGTTCGGCGAGCGGCTCGACGTCACGCTTTCCACCCACCTGGATACGGTGCCTCCGTTCGTCGCCTCGCGCGAAGACGAAACGTTCATCTGGGGGCGCGGCGCCTGCGATGCCAAGGGCATCATTGCGGCCATGATTCATGCCACCCAGGCGCTGCTCGAATCGGGCGAACGCAATTTCGGAATTCTGCTGGTGGTGGGCGAGGAGCGCAACAGCGCCGGCGCGTTCCAGGCGGCGCGCACGCCGCGCGGCTCGCGCTATGTCATCAATGGTGAGCCCACCGAAAACAAGCTGGCGCTCGGTTCCAAGGGCGCTCTGCGCTATGAAGTTGTGGCGAGCGGCAGGATGGCTCACTCCGCGTATCCCGAACTGGGCGATTCGGCCATTCACAAGCTGGTCGACGCGCTGGCGCTGATGCGCCGCATCCCCCTGCCGGTCGACCCGCTGCTCGGCTCCAGCACCTTGAATATCGGCACCATTCACGGCGGGCGCGCGCCGAACGTGATTGCCGACGAGGCTAAGGCTGAGATTCTGATCCGCCTGGTGGGCGACTCAAGCGAAACCAAGCAGGCTCTGGTCCGCGCCGCCGAAGGCTGCGCCGAATTGCGCGAGGTCATCGAAATCCCCGCCATCCGCCTCAACCCGCTGGACGGCATCCCCACCACCGTGGTGGCCTTCACCACCGATATTCCGGCGTTGAACGGACAGTGGGGCGAGCCCTTTTTGATCGGCCCCGGCTCCATCCACGCCGCTCACACGCCCGAGGAGCGCGTGGCCAAGGCGCAGTTGAGCGAGGCCGTCGAAATCTACATCCGCATGGTAAAGGAATTATGCAGACGCGCATCGAAGTAGGCATCCTGGGCGCCACCGGAATGGTGGGCCAGCATTTCGTCAGGTTTTTGCAGGGCCATCCCTGGTTCGAACTGAAGTGGCTCGGCGCCAGCGACCGCTCGGCGGGCAAGAAGTACAAGGACGCCATGACCTGGCATCTGCCCGGCGGCGTACCCGCCACCGTAGCGGATTTCGTCGTCGAAGATTGCCAGCCGGGCAGCGCGCCGCGACTGCTGTTCTCGGCGATGGATGCTTCGGTCGCCACCGAAATCGAGCGCGCTTTCGCCCAGGCGGGCCACATCGTGGTGTCGAATTCGAAGAACCACCGCATGGAGCGCGACGTGCCGCTGCTGGTGCCCGAGATCAACCCGGATCACCTCAAGCTGGTGCCGGTGCAGCAGCGCGCCCGCGGCTGGAAAGGGCAGATCGTCACCAATCCGAACTGTTCTACTGTCGGGCTCACCATGGGCCTGGGACCGCTCCAGCCATTCGGCATCACCAAGGTGATCGTCACCACCATGCAGGCGATTTCCGGTGCCGGCTATCCCGGAGTGGCTTCGATGGACATTATGGGCAACGTGATTCCCTTCATCGGCGGTGAAGAGGAAAAGATGCAGGTGGAAACGCAGAAAATCCTGGGCGCGTTTCGCGGCGATCACATTGAGCCGCTGGCGGCCAAGGTGAGCGCCCAATGCAACCGCGTGGCCGTGGTGGACGGGCACACCGAGGCTGTCTCTGTGGAATTTTCCTCAAAACCATCCGAACACGATGTGCGCCGCGCTTTCGCCGGCTTTTCCGGCGTGCCGCAGCAGCGCAAACTGCCCAGCGCGCCGCCTGCGCCGGTGATCTATCTGGAAGAGAGCAACCGGCCGCAGCCGCGCAAGGACGCCGAACGCGAGCGCGGCATGGCGGCTTTCGTGGGCCGCCTGCGCGCTTGCCCGGTGCTCGATTGGAAGTTCGTCGTGCTCAGCCACAACACCATTCGCGGTGCGGCGGGCGCGGCCGTGCTCAACGCCGAGCTGATGCATTCGGAAGGGATGCTCGACTGATGATCGTGATGAAATTCGGCGGCACCAGTGTGGAATCGGCCGCCGCCATCGCGCGCGTCGCCGCCATCGTCAAGGCGCGCGAGGATCGCCGCCCGGTGGTGGTGGTATCCGCCATGGGCAAGACCACCAACAAGCTGCTCGCCATCGCCGCCGCCGCCATTAACGGCCCTCGCGAGGATTACTTGCGGCAGATCCACGACCTGCGCGATTTCCATTCGCGCGAGGCGCGCCAGGTGGTGCCGCTCGAGGAGCGCGCCACGCTCGACCGTTTTCTCGACGAGCACTTTCAGGAGCTTACCGAGCTGGCCAAGGGGCTCGCCGTGCTGGGAGAGCTCACGCCGCGCTCCATCGACGCTATTTCCAGTTATGGCGAGCGGCTTTCCAGTTACATCGTCACCCAGGCCTTCCGCCATTCCGGCATGGAAACACAACACCTGGATGCGCGCGACCTCATCGTCACCGATAAGCGCCACACCCAGGCCGCGCCGCTGTTTCCGCAGACCTACGCGCGGCTGGCCGCCACTATCCCGCCGCTGGCTGTCAAAAGCGTGATCGTGATGGGCGGCTTCATCGGCGCCACCGAGGATGGCGTCACCACCACGCTGGGCCGCGGCGGCTCCGATTTCACGGCTTCGATTGTAGGAGCCGGCATCGGCGCCGAGGAGATCCAGATCTGGACCGACGTCGACGGCATGCTCACCGCCGATCCCACCATCCTGCCGGGCGGGCATCGCGTCAAGACCATCTCCTTCGCCGAAGCCGCCGAGCTGGCCTATTTCGGCGCCAAGGTGCTGCATCCGGCTACCGTGCTCCCGGCCATCGAAAAAAGCATTCCGGTGCTGATTCTGAATTCGCGGCGGCCGGACGTGCCTGGCACCCGCATCGTGGCCGGACGGGTGCACTGCGAGAACGCCGTCAAATCCATCGCCTGCAAACGCAAAATCACCGTCGTCAACATCCATTCCACGCGCATGTTGATGGCGCACGGTTTCCTGCGCCGCATTTTCGAAGTTTTCGATCGCTTCGAAACGCCCGTCGACATGGTGGCCACGTCCGAGGTCAGCGTCTCGCTCACCATCGACAATCCGGCGCGCCTCGAGGCAGTGCTCGCCGAACTGCGCCAGTTCGCCGAAGCCGAAACCGAGCGCGATCAAGTCATTGTTTGTTTGGTGGGCGAGAACATCCGTTACACGCCGGGCGTGGCGCGCCGCGTGTTCAATGCGCTCGAGGGCATCAATGTGCGCATGATCTCGCAGGGAGGGTCGCTGCTCAATATCAGTTTCGTGGTGGCGGAAAAAGATTTGCGCGCCGCCATCGAATCGCTTCATGGGGAGTTCTTCAGCGAGCTGGATCCGGCTGTGTTTGAGCGCAATGAGGCGGTTCATGTCTGAACCGGGCGCCGTTATGCCTGAGCCTCGCGGCTTGGCGATCGTCGGCTATGGCAAGATGGGCAAACTCATTGAGCGGTTTGCGCCGGAATTGGGTTTCCGCGTAGCGCTCAAGCTGGACGAATTTAACAACGCGAATTTCGAAGGGCTGACGGCGGAGAATTTCCACGGAGTGGATGTCGCGGTAGATTTTTCCATTCCCACCGCCGTGCCCCGCAACGCGGAAGGCATTGCCGCGCTGGGCGTGAACCTCGTCATCGGCGCCACCGGCTGGCTGGATCACCTGGAAGCCGTCAAGCGGACGGTCGAGCGCAACGGCACCGGCGCCGTGTGGAGTCCCAACTTTTCGATTGGCGTCAACGCGTTTTTCCGGCTGGTGGCGGAAGCCGCGCGGCTTCTGGCCCAACAACCCGAGTACGGCGCCTGGGCGTGGGAGATTCACCACGCGACCAAAAAGGACGCGCCTTCGGGTACACTACTGAAACTGGTGGATGCGATGAAAAAGGCCGGGTATACGCGCGCCATCGATACCGCTTCCAGCCGCGCCGGAGCGCATCCCGGCACGCATGAGATCGGCTTCGATTCCGCCGCCGATACCATCACCCTGCGCCATGCCGCGCGCAGCCGCGAAGGCTTTGCCCGCGGCGCGCTCCATGCCGCGCAGTGGATCGCCGGCAAAAAGGGATTTTACGAATTCAGCGAAGTGGTGTTTGGATAGAAAGTTTTAGGCCACAGATGAACACGGATAAGCCAAGTTTTCTTGATCGGTGTTCATCTGTGTTTATCTGTGGCTCATCTTTCGGCGTTTTTCGGCAGGTTCCTTAGCTTGCCAACGCCCGCATGTAAGCTCGGTTGTTTTCAGGAGGTGGCACATGTTTACAGGATGCGGAACGGCGCTGGTTACGCCGTTCAAAAAGGATCTGTCTCTCGATGAGAGTACTTTGCGCAAGCTGGTCCGCCGTCAAATCGACGCTGGAATAAACTTTCTGGTTCCGTGCGGCACCACCGGCGAAAGTCCAACTCTTACACGTGCCGAGCACCTGCGCGTGATCGAGATCGTGATTGAAGAGGCGAAGGGGAAAGTGCCGGTGCTGGGCGGCGCCGGCGGCTACAACACGCGCGAGGTGATGGAACTCGCACGCGAGCTGGAGCGGCTCGGCGCGGATGGCATTCTCTCGGTCACGCCTTACTACAACAAGCCCACCCAGGAAGGCCTGTATCAGCACTACCAGGCAATCGCCGGCGCCATCCGTCTGCCCATTGTCGTCTACAGCGTGCAGAGCCGCACTGGCGTCAACGTAGAACCGGCCACGCTGGCGCGCCTGGCGAAAATCGAAAACATTGTGGCCGTCAAAGAAGCGTCCGGCAACATTTCGCAAATGGCCAACGTGGTGCACGAAGTGCCGCCGGACTTCACCGTGCTTTCGGGCGACGACGCCGTTACCATTCCGCTGATGGCTCTCGGCGGGCGCGGCATCATTTCCGTGGTCTCGAACCAGATTCCGGGTCCGATGGCGCAACTCGCTCAGGCATGCCTCAACGGCGATTTCACCGCCGCGCGGCAGATCCAATCCCGCTACCTGCCGCTGATGAATATCAACTTCGTCGAAGCCAATCCGATTCCGGTGAAAGCCGGAATGGCGTTGATGGGCCTGCTCGAGCCCGTCTGGCGTCTGCCGATGTGCCCGCCCGCCGCAGCCAATCTGGCGCGAATCGAAAAAGTGCTATTGAGCCTGGGCCTGCTCGGGAGCGTGTCGGTTGCAGGCTGAAATCGAACGGCTTTACGACGAGAAGCCCGCCGCATACACCGACGCCCACTTGCGCCTCTTCGCCGAATTCAAGGCCGCGCTCAACGAAGGCCGCGCGCGCGCTGCTGAGCCGGATCCCAACTCGCCCACCGGCTGGCGCGTCAATGCCTGGGTCAAAAAGGGCATCCTGCTTGGCTTCCGCATGGGCCGCATCGCCGACATGTCGATCGATTCTACGCGCCAGCCCTATTTCGATAAATCCACTTACCCGGTGAAGCAACTGACCGCATCGAGCGGTGTGCGTATCGTGCCCGGCGGCTCCAGCATTCGCGACGGCTGTTACACGGCCAAGGGCGTCACCTGCATGCCGCCCATGTTTATCAACGTGGGCAGCTATGTGGATGAGGGCACCATGATCGATTCGCACGCTCTGGTCGGCAGTTGCGCCCAGGTCGGCAAGAACTGCCACATATCGGCCGCCAGCCAGATTGGCGGCGTGCTGGAACCGGTAGGGGCGATGCCGGTGATCGTCGAGGACGGGGTGCTGGTCGGCGGCAACTGCGGCATCTACGAAGGTGTCATCGTCAAGCGGCGGGCGGTGCTGGGCACCGGCACCATTCTGAACGCCTCCACGCCGGTCTACGATCTGGTCCGCGACACGGTACATCGTGCCACCGCCGAACAGCCGCTGGTGATCCCGGAGGAAGCCGTGATCGTGGCCGGCTCGCGCGCCGTCACCAGTTCACCCGGCAAGGAATGGGGCATCTCCGTCTACACGCCCGTGATCGTCAAATACCGCGATGCCCGCACCGATTCGCGGATCCAGCTCGAGGATTTGTTGCGGTAATCCACAGACGCCGGGCGCGCCCGGTTGCGCACGGGTGCGGATTTCGCCATAATACGGCCAGATCCACTTTTCGTTTAAGTCCGGTCACCGAGAGGAGATTTGCCTTGCGAAGCACTCTGGTTTCGGCTCTGGCAGCATGTGCTAATCCATCGCGTCGCTTCGGCGCCCGCCGCTTCCTGGCAGGACTTTCCAACGACGAAATGCGCTTCATCGCCGAGTTTCTGGGGGCCTCGGTCCTTGAGGCTGGCCCGCAGTCTGATTACTCCCGGGCGGAACTGGATGAACGGATCGCCGAATTCCAGATCTCGCGCGTTCATGCACGGCGTTCGGGCCCCGACCTGGAACACAAAATGATCGTTCTCCTCGAATTCCTCCACCGCTCCCATATCCGCCAGGCCCCGCTAGCCATGCGCGCCGGCCAAGCCCAGATGTCGTGATGATCCGTGGCGCGCGCACTCCTGCGCCGCGTCCGCATACCTGCCGGCATGTCTTGGAGCAACCCGTGCGAAGAAACGTCGAGACGAATCTCGACGCTGCACGCAAGAATGCGTGCGCCACGGCGCCAGCCGCGCTTTATTCAATCGCCAGCAGTAGGTCCTTGGCCTCCACATGCTGGCCCGGCTGCACCAGAACCTGCGTCACCCGCCCGCCCACCGGCGCGTAAACCGTGCTCTGCATTTTCATCGCTTCCATTACCAGCAGGCGCTCGCCTTTTTGAATTACCTGGTTCATCTGCACCGCGACAGTCGAAACCACGCCCGGAATGGGAGCGCCGATCTGGCCGGGCTGATTGGGATCGGCTTTGGGCGCGGCCCGCTGCTTCACATCCAGGCTGCGGTCGCGGATATTGACTTCGCGAGGCTGGCCGTTGAGCTCGAAAAAGACGGTGCGCGTGCCATCCGGGTGCGGTTCACCTACGGTGAGAAACTTCACCACCAGGGTTTTGCCGGGCTCCAGCTCGATGGCAACATCGGTAGCGCGCTCCATGCCGTAATAAAACTGCGGCGTCGGCAGCACATCCACGTCGCCCCACGACTGGCGATTGTGCGCGCACTTGGCGAACACCTCCGGGTACATCAGGTAGCTCAGCACCTCGTCACGGGCCGGCAGGCGGCCGATCTTCTTTTCGACCGCGGCCGCGGTCTCCTGCAGGTCCACCTTGGGTAAATGCGCTCCCGGGCGCCCTTTGTGCGGCTTGGCGCCGCGCAGGATAATGGCCTGCAGCTTCTTCGGCCAGCCGCCTTCGGGCTCGCCCAGCGCGCCCATGAACATCTCGATGACCGAGCTTGGCAGCGTGAAGTTATGTTCCGGCGTGAGCAGCTCGAATTGTTCCATGGTCATGTTGTGGTTGACCAGGAAGATCGCCATGTCGCCCACCACTTTGCTGGAAGGCGTGACCTTGACGATGTCGCCGAAGCCCCGGTTGACGGCTGCATAAGCGCGCGCCAGTTCGTGCCAGCGCGCTCCCAGACCCATGGATTCGGCCTGTTCCTTGAGGTTCGTGTACTGGCCGCCGGGCATCTCGTGCAGATAGACTTCGGCGCTGCCGGATTTGGGGCCGGTATCGAACGGCGCATAAAACTCGCGCACCACTTCCCAGTAATCCGCGCATTGGTTGAGCGCGTCCAGGTCGAGCCCGGTCGCGCGCCGCGTGTGCTCGAGCGCGGCCACGATGGAATTGAGATTGGGCTGGCTGGTCTGCCCGCTCATGGAGGCGATGGCGGCATCGGCGATAGCGGCGCCGGCGTCGGCGGCTCGGAGAACAGACGCTGCGTTGACGCCGCTGGTATCGTGCGTGTGGAAATGGACGGGGATGCCGATTTCCTGGCGCAGCGCTTTCACCAGCTTTTCAGCCGCATAGGGACGGCACAGCCCCGCCATGTCCTTGATGCCGAGCATGTGCGCGCCCATGCGCTCCAGCTCCTTCGCCATGCGCACGTAATAGTCGAGCGAAAACTTGTCGCGCGCCGGGTCCAGAATGTCGCCTGTGTAGCAGATGGCGGCCTCGCACACCGAGCGCGTCTTGCGCACGGCCTCCATCGATGCCTTCATATTCGGCAGCCAGTTGAGCGAATCGAAAATGCGGAAGATGTCGATGCCCTGCGCGGAGGCTTCGTAGATGAATTCGGCTACCACGTTATCCGGGTAAGCCGTGTAACCGACCGCATTGGAGGCGCGCAGCAGCATTTGAAAACAGATGTTGGGGATGGCTTCGCGCAAGCGGCGCAGGCGCACGAAAGGGTCCTCGTGCAGAAACCGCATGGCGACATCGAAGGTGGCCCCGCCCCACATTTCCAGGCTGAAAAGACCATGCAGCCGGTGCGCCACGAAGTTGGCGATGCGCAGCATGTCGTAGCTGCGGACGCGGGTGGCGAGCAGCGACTGGTGGGCGTCGCGGAAAGTGGTATCGGTGATCAGCAGCCGGCGCTCGGCAGCCGCCCAGGCGGCCAGCCCTTCCGGTCCCAGTTTGTCGAGCAACTGGCGCGTGCCGTCGGGCGGTGCGGCGGCCACGTGTGGTGAAACCTTCGCGGCATCCAGGCGCCTGGGTCTCGGCTTGCCCGCCACGGCCGGGTTGCCGTTGACGATCACGTCCGCCAGGTAGCTGAGCAGCTTGGTGGCGCGGTCGCGGCGCGGCGTGAAGCGGAACAGCGCCGGATTTTCTTCCAGCCACCGCGTGGTCGCGCCTCCCGCCTGAAACTCCGCGTCATTGACCACGTTTTCCAGAAACTGAATGTTGGTCTTGACGCCGCGCACGCGAAACTCGCGCAGGCAGCGGTCCATGCGCTGGCAGGACTGGCGAAAATTGCGTCCCCAGGCGGTCACCTTCACCAGCAGGGAATCGTAATAGGGCGTGATCACCGCGCCCGAGTACGCCGAGCCTCCATCCAGCCGGATGCCGAATCCGGCCGGCGAACGGTAAGTGGACAGCTTGCCGTAATCCGGCACGAAGCCGTTGGCGGGATCCTCCGTGGTGATGCGGCACTGCATGGCGTAGCCGTACAGCGGGATCTGCTCCTGGCGCGGCATGTCCATCTCCGCGCCGTGCAGCTCCAGGCCCTGCGCGATCTGGATCTGCGAGCGCACCAGGTCGATTCCGGTCACCATCTCGGTGACGGTATGTTCCACCTGGATGCGCGGGTTGACCTCGATGAAGTACCAATCGCCGGAATCGGCGTCCACCAGGAACTCCACCGTGCCGGCGTTGTAATAGCCGGCGGCGCGCGCCAGGCTCACCGCGGCACGGGAAAGAGCGGCGCGCAGCGAAGGGTCGAGCGAAACCGCCGGCGCCACTTCCACCACTTTTTGATGGCGGCGCTGAACCGAGCAGTCGCGCTCGTAAAGGTGCAAAATGTTGCCGTGCCGGTCGCCCAGTATTTGCACCTCGATGTGCTTGGCGCGGCGCACGAAGCGCTCCAGGAAGACGGCGTCGTTGCCGAAAGCCGCTCCCGCTTCGCGGCGCGCTTCTTCCAGGCGTTCGGCGAAATCGGCTGCCTTCTCCACCACCCGCATGCCGCGTCCGCCGCCGCCAAAAGCCGCCTTGATGATGAGCGGGAATCCGATCTCAGCCGCAATCTTCTCCGCCTGCTTGGGATGGCGCACCGGCTGCTCGGTTCCCGGCACCACCGGAATGCCGGCCTTTTCCGCCAGGCGCCGCGCCGCGGTTTTGTCGCCCAGCAATTCCAGCAGTTCCGCGCTGGGACCGATGAAGGTGATGCCGGCGCGATCGCAGGCGCGCGCCAGCGCCGGGTTCTCGGAAAGAAAGCCGTAGCCGGGATGGATGGCGTCAACGCCCTTCTCTTTGGCCAGGTCCAGAATGCCCTCGACATCCAGGTAGGCCTCCACCGGACCCTTGCCTTGGCCGATGAGATACGCTTCGTCGGCCTTGAAGCGATGCAAGGCTAGCCGGTCTTCCTGCGAGAAGACGGCAACCGTGCGCAGCCCCAGTTCATTGGCCGCGCGTAGAATGCGGATGGCGATTTCGCTGCGATTCAGTGCAAGAAGCTTGTGCATAGGGTGGGGCCCGGCAGAAACACGCGGTCCGCCGGTTAAGTTATGAGGATAGCAAAGCCAGGTAGCGGCGCAGGCGCCTCCGCTTCACGCGCCTTAGCCAATGCAATACTGGTGGGGTGAGCCTGAGGACCCGCATTTATTGGTTATCCGCGGCGCTGGCCGCTGCCGCGCTTCTGGTAGCCGGGGTGGGTTGGTACCGGTCGCGGCCCTTCACCACCGCCCGGCTGCTCCAGCGGCTTCCAGCCGATAACGCGCTGGTGCTTTCGGTCGATTTTCGGGCGCTGCGGCGCGCCGGAATTCTGCAACTGCTGGACGGCTCCCAGGCAGGCGAGGACCCCGAATACCGGGCCTTCGTTCGCAAGACCAATTTCGACTATCAACGCGACCTGGACCGGGCGCTGGCGGCGTTTGCACCAACCGGCAAATTCCTGCTGCTGGAAGGGCGCTTCGATTGGCCCCGGCTGCAGGCCTACGTGGCGGAGCAGGGCGGGCACTGCGAGCGCGACCTTTGCCGCATGCAAGGCAGCCAGCCGGAGCGCCAGATCTCGTTTTTCCCCTTGCGCTCCGGCCTGATGGCGCTGGCGGTGAGCCCGGATGCGTCGGCCGCTTTGCGTCTGGCCACGCCGGCGCCCGGCACGCCCGCGGCGGCGCCCGCATCGCCCGTGTGGCTTTCGGTCCCGGTTGCCATGCTGCGCACGGGCGACAATCTGCCGGCCGGCACTCGAATGTTCGCGCACAGCCTGAGCGAGGCGCAAAGCGTCACCCTGGCTTTCGCGCCCGAAGGCCCGCGCCTGGCGGCTAAACTGGACGTGCTCTGCCGCAATGAAATCGATGCGGCGGATGCGGCGCTTGAGCTCACCCGGGTCACCGGCGTGCTTCGCCAGATGATTGCCCGCGAGAATCAGAGCCCCAACCCGGGCGATTTGAGCGGCGTGCTCGCGGCCGGCAGTTTCTCGAGCGGCGGCAAACGCGTTTACGGCTACTGGCCCATCGAACGCAGCTTCATCGAAAACCTCTTTGGCGCCCAGCGGCCGTGATTTCGCAATTCTCAGATAACTTTGGTGAATATCCCGCTATTTGCCAAATTCGGCCTCGCAACGCCGCTCCCAATCGGTTATTTTTGTATCATATATAGCCGCGTCTGCGGAGAAGTGACATGAAGCGCCTTTGTTTTGTCCCGATTTGTCTTCTGGCTGCCTGGCTGGCTATGGCGGCCAACTCGCCCGAAACCCGGAAAACCGGGTCTGCCCCGGCGCCGGCGGCTGTGCAGGACCAGGACCAGGATCAAGGTGATGTGGTGGTGCAGTTGCCGGGGAGTCCCGCGACGGAGACGGCCAAGCCTAAAACCACGGCTGCCTCGGCGCCGGCGGAATCGTCCAAGGCGAGCGGTAATGCATCGCCCGGCACAGCTTCGCGCAATTCCACGAAGGTGTTTTATCCCCCAACCTTCGAAGAGAATAGCGCGCTCTTCTGCCAGAAGTTGATCGGCGAGTGGACGGCCGACGATGCCCGTTTTCTGCTCGGCCAGCCGGTGCGCGAGCGCCCGGCTTACGGCGACAACCAGACCATCAACGGCCACATCTACGCGTTTCCCGATCCGACCGGGCGTTACAAGGAACTGGAGCTGGATTTTGAATCCGGAACCGGCTTGCTGAGGACCGTCTTCGTCTATCCGCAGAACATGACCTGGCAGGATTGCCGCCGCCAGTGGGGCGGCGAGGTCAGCGCCACCGAGGCGAACAAAGGCCGCAAGTTCTATTCCTACATGGACCGGCGGCTTGACGTCCTGGTTGACCCGGCAGGCAAAGTCATCAGCCTGGGACTGTACTGAAATCGCCAGTTGGCTGAAACCACACGCCGCGCCGCCACGTTAAAAGAATGGACATCCTAGTAGGGCAGCCGTATTCGGGCGTATAGTGTAAAGAGAGGGAGCCCCCCAATGAAGCGCCGATTCGCGTCTCTTGTGACTTTGGTGACGATTTTCGCCGCTCTCAGCCTGCTGGCTGGCGGTGCGTATGGCGAGGACAACAAGAACAAAAACAACGATCCCGACGCAATTGGGGACCGCGACGTCGGCAGCGGCATCAACTTCTACTCGCTTGAGAAGGAGATCGCGCTTGGCAAGCAGTTGGCAACCGAGGTGGAGCGCCAGGCCAAGCTCGTCGACGACCCGATCATTGCCGAGTATGTAAACCGCATCGGCCAGAATATCGTCCGCAATTCCGACGCTAAGGTGCCGTTCACGATCAAGGTGCTCGATTCCGAAGAAGTGAATGCCTTCGCTCTGCCAGGCGGATTCTTTTTCGTCAACTCGGGTCTCATCCTGAAGGCTGACACCGAGGCCGAGCTGGCCGGCGTGATGGCGCACGAAACTGCCCACGTCGCCTGCCGCCACGCCACGCGCCAGCAAACCAAGGGCGATCTGATGGAGATTGGTGCCATCGCCGGCTCGCTGATGACCGGCTGGACGTGGACCGGTTACGCCATCCGTCAGGGCATGAGCCTGGCGATTCCCATGACCATGCTGCAATTTACGCGGGCTGAAGAGAGACAGGCCGACCATTTCGGCTTGCAGTACCTCTATAAGGCGGGCTACGATCCTGAGGCGTTTGTCGATTTCTTCGAGAAAATCGAGAGCATGGAAAAGAGGAAGCCGGGCTCGATCGCCAAGGTGTTCATGACCCATCCCATGAACGAGGATCGCATCAAGGCGGCGCAGGAAGAGATTCAGTCCGAATTCAAGCCCAAAGATGAGTACGTGGTCAACACCTCGGAATTCAACGATGTCAAAGCGCGGCTGGCAATGCTGCACAACCGGCATAGGGTGGATTCCAAGGAAGACCCGAACCGTCCGCGCCTCCGCCGCGCTCCCGGTACCGGCAACGGCCCGGTGGATGACGGCACGGGCGCCAGCCAGGGTAGTGACGACGATAGCGGCCGTCCGACGCTGAAGCGCCGCGACCCGGATAGCGGCCAGCAGCAGCCGCCGCAGCAATAGAGAACCGGACAAGAAACGCCGGCAGGATTGCCGCCGCTGCACGCAAGAGTGCGTGCGCCACGGGTTATCCCAGTAGCCGGTTCAGCTCCCGAACCACCGCGAAGGCGTCGGCTACGTAGACCACGTCGGCTTTACCGCGCGACCAGCCGCAGTTGGGGTCGAGGTTGACGGCGCGGCGCTCCGTGACGAAACGCCAGCCGACCACGTGCGGCTCCTCGCCGTGGCAGCAGGTCGAGAGGCCTTTGGGATGGCGCGGCGTGGAGCCGGTCTGGCCCACCTGATTCAGGTGCGTCATGAAAGGCAGCACAGCTTCGCCTTCACCGCTTAAGTCGACCAGCGATTTGCTGCCGCCCAGCGACGCTTGCGCGCCGCGCAGGGCGCCGAGGATCAGCCTCTGCGCTTCCTCCACATGCGCCGCGCCATCGGGCTGCTTCTTGGTCCAGCCGGCGCCGGCCACGAACAGCAGCTTGGCATCGGGGCGGATGGTCTGCTCATCGGCCTTGGGCGCCTGAATCCCCGTAACGGCGGTGCGCGATTGCGGCGCTTCCACCGCGACCAACTCCACTTGCGCCGCGCTGGCCGCTACTCCGCTCCATGGCGCGAAGCAGCCGGCATCGAGCAGCACCAGCCAGGGGCGCGCGGTGCGCGTCAAAACCGCTTCCATGCGCTGCCGGTAAAACCAGCGGTTGACGGCCGGGGCGCCATCGCGGACGGCGAGGCCCGTGGCGTGAGTATCGATGCATCCGCCCAACCGGTAGGCCACGCCGGGAAGCGCGCGCGACCAACGCGCGGTGGCGGGCGCCAACACAATGGGGGCGCCGGCGGCGCGGGCCAGCGCCTCGGCCGCGGCGGCATCGGTCGCATAACGCGCCTGGGTGAACGGATCGCCGGTGACGGCGAGAATGCGCCGCACTCCGGCGGCAGCGGCCAGGTTCGCGGCCGGCTGAACCGCGCCGCCCACCAGCCCCACGGTCAATTCACCGCCCAGCTCGAGCGCGGCAGTGAGCGCTTCCAGCGCCGGTTTGGCCAGCGTGCCATCGGCTTCGGTATGGGCCAAAAGCAAAATCGATTCCATGTTAGTCCTCCCGAATCCAGGCGACGATTTCGCGCGCAATTTCTTCCGGCGTCATGTCCTTCTCGATGCGTGTCTGGCGCTGCTGTTTGGGCAGGCTGACGGAAACGAAGCGGAGGCCGGTATCCACCGCCGAGGCGGCCTTGGCGCGCTGCAATGCCGGCATAACGGTCCTCATATTGGCCATGCCGACCTGCGGATTGTTGCGCGGCTCAGGCAGGAAGCCGGTGGCCCAGCCCAGCACCGCCGGCGGCGCCGAGCACACCGAAACCTGGTGGCGCCCGCCTTCGATGCGCTCCAGCACCTCGAAGCTGCCATCCTCGCGCACCGCGATCCGGTCCACTCCCAGAAACTGTTCCGTGATGCCCAGGCGTTCACCGATCGCCTGCATGGTGGAACCAGCGCCACGCGACGCCGACTCCCAGCCGCCAAACACCAGCAGCCGCGATTTGTCGAGCCCTGGAATGGCTTCGATGGCTCCAGCCAGAGCGGTGGCAGTGCCGAACGAATCGGTGAAGCCGGAGGCCGGACCATCCAGGGCCACCAGCTCAAACGGCACCTTCTGCGCCACCGTCATCATCACCTGTTGCAGCTTGGCTTTGGGTCCCATGGTGACCAGCCAGACCTTGCTGCCGGGCTGTGCCTGCGCCAGGTGCGCGGCTTCATACAGCGCGTGCGCGGCCCACGGGTCCAGCACCGCCGGCAACATCATTTCGTTCTTGAGCGCAGGGCCAGCCTGGCCGGTCACCGGCTCCAGCGTTTGCAGCGGGTCCGGCACGATGGTTCCACAAACTACGATTTGAAAGGTTGTTGGCATGTTCAGAATTCCTGTTGTGGGGCGGGTTGACAACCTGCGCGCCGATTGTCAATCGGCGGGCGGCGGTAAACAACCGCCGCGCAGGATTCCATCCTGCCCCACATGGGTTTTGTGCACGACGGCCGCGGCATCAGTTTTCAGCCGAATGGAAGCCGCCGGCGCCGGCGCGAAAATCGATGTTGCCGCGCTGCGGGTCGTCTTCGAGCGACGTGCCGCAGTTCCAAAGGCAGCCGCCGCAATGTACGCATTTTTCGCGGTCGAAAGCCGGCATTCCATCCGCGCCCAGCGTAATCGCCTGGCCCGAGCACATCTCGATGCACAGCTTGGCGGCGCAGCGCGCGCAGAAATCCGGGTAAACGAAGCGCACGTGATCGGCGAATCCACCCGGCGCCTGCACCTTGCCGCCCAGCAGCAGCGCGTCCTGGTGAGAGACCAGCAACTGGCCGTCGCACGGAATCTCGGGCCAGCCGCAGCGCTCCATCAGAGCGTCGTGGCAGGCAACGCCCCGATTGCGGCAATCGGCAATTATCCGGTCCAGCTCCTGAGGCGCCATCTTGCCCCGGTAATATTCCTTCGGCTCGGGCAGAAGTTGCGGCTCGCCGCTAAACGTGATCTTGCCCTGGGTGAATCCGGTCAGCGCCATGCCGAGCATGCCCGTGATGACGCCGTTGTGGAAGCCATCCCGCGCCTTTTCCGCGATACGCCCTTCCTCTTCCACCCAGCTCGCCCTGCGCCGCGCCACATACGTCCGCTCCAGGTTCTCGCGGTTGAGCGGCAGTTTCTGTTTCAATAATTCCACCACCGCTTCGGCCAGTTGCGCGCCGGTGGTCCAGGCCTCATCCACGCCGGAGCCTGTGAGCACGTTGGTGCTTCCGGAGCCCTCGCCGATCCGCGCATAGCCTTCGCCCACCAGGAAGGGCTCGCCGCGCTTACCCGATTCCTGCAGCGATTTCGCGCCCCAGCTTCGCAGCTTCCCGCCCTTCAAATAGCGCCACAGATACGGGTGCAGCATGTAATGTTGCAGATACCGGTAGACAGTGCGCATGGGGCTGTGAAACCACGAAGGCACAAAAATGCCGACCGTGGCCACATGGTCCGGCAGCACATAGAAGAAACCGAAGATTTCCGGCTCGGGGTAACCGAAGGTGTGGATCACCGTGCCCGGCTTGAGCTCGCATTCCGGCGGCAAATCGACCACCATCTTCATGCCCAGCGCCCACTCGCGCTGATGATGGCCGGCGGGCAGCCCGAAATGTTGATCCAACTGGCGGCCTACCGCGCCCACAGGGCCATCGCCCACCACCGTCAACGCCGCGCGTATATCCATGCCCGGCATGTAGCCGGCATCGGGCCGGCCTTCGCGGTCCACGCCCTGGTCGAGCAGGCGCACGCCGCACACGCGCTCGCCGGCATCGTCAAGCAGCGCTTCGGCTACCGGCATGCCGGGCCATAACTGCACCGTCCCCGACGCCATCAGCTCATTGCCCACATACTGCAGAAACTGGCCGAGCGAGAAGACCCAGCCGCCGTGCTTTTCAAGGAACGGAGGCGAATACGGCAGCTCGATGGCGTCATTGCGATCGAAGTGGGTAGCGTGGACCAGCGCGTCGGCTGCCCGCATAGCGGCTGAGCGGCGGCTGGCGCCCACCGGGTCGAGCAGGTACACCACTTTCTCAGCCGCCACCGGTGTCGCCATGGGGATCTCGGCGAGTTTCGCGTCCGGCAGTGCGGCGCGTATGCCGCGGGCCCGCGTCACCACACCGGAAACCGTGAAGCCGATGCCATCGGCGCGCTCGTAGCACACCACCTGCAGCGGCAGGCCGGGTGTCGACGGGCTTTCGATGGCCGGCGTGCCGTCCGGGTTCAGGATGTGCTGCGCGATGGTCGCCAGGAAGCCGGCCGTCGCCGGCCCGAATCCGGCGCAGACAATGTCGGTCTCCATCGCCTGCCGCTCGATGGCCGCTTCGCTCATGCAGGGTAGTCCAGAGCTTCGGGAATCATCACCTTGGTAAGCGCCTCGGCGGCGCGGTCCTTGGCAAGCTGCGAGCCGGTGAGGCACCCATCCATGCGCACCCGCAAACGGGAGAACTGGTCGAGCCCCTCAAACCGCACGCACGGTCCGGCTTTGGCTGGATGCGTGCCTTCGTGCTCGATCACATCGGTGTAGCCGCGGGCCAGAGAAGCGATGCCCGGGATCAGGGCTTCCATCGCCTCCAGGTCGTCTGCCTGGTAGCACGAGGCGCAGCCTTCGGTATCCCACGCGGGATGGCGATTGTACCCATGTACCAGCTCGGCGCAGATGCGGCCCACTTCGCCGGCGGCGCGCGCCGCCTGCACGTGGCACAGATCGGTAAAGAAGGCCGCGAGGCCGGGCAGACCTTCGGCCAGCGTAGGATTCTCCGGTCCCTTCTTTTCGAGCTCGATCAAATCGAGGATCTGGAAGCGAGACGCCAGCAGCCAGCACAGCGCATCGGCCAGCGGGAAGGTCACGCCCTGGCGCGATCCCTGGTACAGTTTCTCGCCATCGGCATCGCCTACGCGGCGCAGGCGGCCGAGCGTCCACAGCCACATCTGCATGGCGGTGGCCAGCGCGCAGGCGCCGGTGCCTGGCCGGTCGTTGGCGATCACACGCATTTCGCGGATCCATTCGCGGAACTGCGTCAGGAACAGCTCGTCGGCCATGGTCAGGCTGAGCTGGCGGCGCTGCACCGCTTCCGGCCCCTCGTAAGTCGCCTCGAGCTGCGAATCCATCCACTTATGTCCCAGGAATCCGGGGCAATCTTCGGTGATGCCGTAGCCGCCCATCAGGCTCACCGCTTCGCGCATCATCTGCGCGCCGTGACCCGTGTTCCAAAGCTTGCAGGCGGGGCAAAGCACATTCGCGATGCTGTCGAGGATGGCGTACTCGATCACGACGTCGGCGGCCAGCTCGGGGCGGCGGCCGGCCAGGAATTCGACGGCGTCTTTCGAGATCTGCCGCCGGCTCTTCAATACCGCGCTGCCGGTCAAGCCGCGCTGCTCCATGGCTTCTTCGCGCCGGCGCTCCAGTGGATCCAGCTTGTCGAACACGCGCGCCGCTTCGAAGCCAAGCGCGGCGCTGGCTTCGCCGGTGGCCCAAACGTCCACCAGGCGATGCACGGCGTCTTCCTTCAATTGCAGGCCGAGCTCGTAGCGCGGCGAACCGGGCGTGGCGATGGAACCGCCGCGGAACCGGTTGCGGTGGTAGCGGATCACCGGCTCGACCGCCGAAAGCAGTTTGGCCGAGGTCATAATGGCCACCGTCACGCGGGTGCGGCGGAAGACGGCTTCGATCACTTCGCCGTGGCTGTACCGCGGCACAATCACGCCGTCCTTCACCGTGTAACCGCCCACGATCCGGCTCGCCGGCACCTTCATGCTGAAGATCGGGTCGCAGGTGGAAGAGAGCTGATGCACCAGTTTGCGCGTCGGCGTGCCGCGGTCGAACAGGCCCGGATCGGTCTCTTCCAGGATCACCATGCAGCTACCCTTGATGCGCGGATCGTCGGAATCCACCGCCGCCGTGACGAAGTTGGCGAAGCCCATGTTGGTGATGAAGCGGCCGCGCTTGTCCACCTGCAATAACGGCTCCTCGCCATCTTTCCATTCCGCAATTTTGAGCTTGCCGCCCAGAATCCCGGTCTCGACGCCCACATAAGGAATCGGTTCGGTGAGGCAGAAGGCGCCGCGCCACGGCTTGCGGTCTTCGCCGGGCTGCGCCGGAGCGCAGCGGCTCATGTAGTAATCGCGCTGCTCCGCGGTGCCGCGTTCGTGGATAGGCGAAAGCGCCAGGAATCCCGCCAGGCTGCCCGTGGCCGCGCCCGCATCCACCCAGGCGAGTTCGAACGCTGTCAGTGCCAGCGCCAGGTTCTTCGGGCCTTCCACGAAGCCGCCCTGTGCCGGGTCCAGGCCCGCACCGGTGACGCCGGATTCGTCGAACGCCTTCAGCAGCGCCGCCTTCTCCGGGGTCCATTCGTGCGTGTTGCGCCCGCCGGCGGCTACCAGGTGGGCTACCGGGCCTCGAGCCACCGCCCGGACCGATTGCACCAGCATCTGCAAATCGTAGCGATCCGCGAAACGCCACAGGATCTGCCGGACATCGTCGCCCGGCAAGGCACGCAAGTACTCTTTTTCAACTCCGGCAGCGACTGGCAATGGTTGCCGTCCTTTCCTTCGCCCGGCGCTGCGCCAAATCACGCAAGCCAGACACGAAATCGACTGAAACCTGTTGATTCTGCAATCAGATTGCCAGGGTGGCAAGAACAAGAAATATCAATAGGCTGTACAGAATATCAACATAGTATCAGGTTTCTATATGCTGAAATTCACCCAGGTGGGGGGATAGCCGAACCCAAGCAGCAGGCACTTCCATGGGTCGGCGACAATACGGCCTCGTGGTTTCCAGCGCGCCGTTTTTCATCCAATGACGGTACCGACCTCACGCAGCAACACGGCCTCAGCACACCGGGCGGGCTAATGCGTGACTGTTACTTTCGTTGAGTCGATGGGCCTGTTGGCCTCTGCGCCGTCTCGCGCCTCGAAGATGAAGACAAACGCAAAGGCATTCTGGGTCGTCACCAAGACGGCCTCATGACCGTTGCCATCTTCACAGTCAGCGCGCAAGAAAGAGACGCCGCCGAATTGGGCTGTCCTTACTCGCCCGACGCGCTGACACCCTTTGGCTTCCTGAGCGCGGATCAGTCTCTGTACGTAATCTGAGGCGCTCCGCTTATCCTCGGGATAAGGATCTAGCTTCTCAGCGTAGAAACCGAGAGCTGGTATGGGGTTGGCTGCTTCCGCCACGACGCTGATTAGCAACTGCGCCGCGTCTGCGAACCCTTCATTTGGGGTTCTTGCGGATGAAGGCTCGAAGGCGGTTTGAACTCAAGGCCGACGGAAGCATTTTTGTAGGTGCCACTTTCGACGACTCCCTTGTTCGGCAGGGCTCTCGGGGCTGGAACGGGTGCAGCAGACCGCGACTGGTTTGCGGGTGTACCCTGCGACCACAGAACCGCCGACGCGGCTACGCTGGCGATCGTAAAACTCAGGATGCCGAGTCTCGGCGTGTCCCTCATGACAGCCCAGGATATCAGTCAAGGCGTCACAGCTCAACGGGCGATAAGTGGTTACCGAAACTGATCAACCCACCACTTGGCCGGAAAACGCCGGTCGCTGATTTGCGGCACGTCAACCGATAGATCTTCCGTGACGCAGCAGCGCTTGCCCAATTGCCGAGTCGATCATCAATGCTAACGTATATGTTATTATCGAAGCGTGCTCGACGTTCGGGAATACATCGACGCCGCCGGGCGGAGCCCTTTTACGAAATGGCTGCGTGCGCTCAAGGTTCAAGCCGCCGCAAAGGTGGCAACGGCGCTGGAGCGCATTGCGGATGGCAACCTATCCAACGTTAAGACGGTCGGAAACGGCGTTCTCGAACACAAGGTTGATTTTGGACCCGGCTATCGCATTTACTTCGGGCGAGACGGCGATCGGCTTGTTATTTTGCTCGCAGGCGGGATGAAGAAGCGCCAGCAGGAGGACATTCGCCAGGCAAAGGCGTATTGGGAAGACTACGAGAACCGGAAGACTCAGGAGAAAACACGATGCCATTGACCAAGGATTTTCGCGAGACGATCCGCGAGCGAGCCCAACGGGAACCGCGATTCCGCAAGGCGTTGCTTCGTGAAGCAATCGAACTCATGCTCTCCGGCGACGAGAAGACGGGCCGCGCCATCCTGCGCAACTATATCAATGCTACGGTCGGCTTTCGGCAACTGGAAGCGGCGACATCCATCCCGGCCACCAGCCTCATGCGGATGTTTGGGCCGAATGGCAACCCCTCTGCCAAAAACTTGTTTGGCGTGCTCGCACATCTTCAAGCGCAGGAAGGCGTGGACTTGGAGATACGTCTCCGCCGCAATTGATGCTCAGTCACGGACTGCTCCTATTCGCCCTCAGGCCGCTTTCTCCACACCAATCGAAAGCCGGCGGCCGAGGGCGGCAAACGCCGCCTCCAGAAGCTCGAGCCGGGTGCTGTGATGCAGGTCGAAAAGCCGGTCCATGTTCCCCCTGGAAATCCCCAGCCGGCGCGCCAACTCCGCCTTGCGTACTCCCGACCTCTTGAGCTCCCTGTAGAGCTCGGTCTTTACGCCTGCCAGCGCCGGCAGCTTGATCCAGCGGTACTTCCTGCCCCGCCGGGTGGTTGCTCGCGGCAGCTCTTTGCCCTGCTTGATCAGGTCGCCGATCGCCATCACCAGAAAGTCCGCCGCCATTTCCAACGCCTCGGCCTCCGTGGCGCCCTGCGTGGCGCCGTATCCCACGTCCGGGAACGTGACGACGATCACGTCGCCTTCCGGTTTAAACTCAGCCTGGTATTGCGCCATGTCAACTTTCCTTTCACCTCCCGCCTGAGTTCGCCAATCGACACAACCACACACTACTCGAAAATGAGTACACGCGGTCAGACCACCGGACCCACCGCCGGAATTCCCGGTATCCACCGCCCCGCGAACCGCCGCTACCCCTGGTAATCCAGCACCACCAGGGTGATGTCGTCGGATTGCGGGGCGCCTTCGGTGAACTCGCGCACGGCGCCCTGGATGGCGTCATGCAACCCGGCCGCAGAGGCGCCGGCTTGGGAGCGGACCAGGTCGAAGAGGCGCTTCCTGCCGAAGAACGCGCCGCGCGCGTCCTGAGCTTCGGTGACGCCATCGGTGTAGATCACCACCTTGTCGCCGGGCGAGAGTTGGCGGCCGGCGAGCTGATAGGTGGAGCCTTCGATCAGTCCCACAGGAACTCCGGTGGCTTCGAGCTCCGCGGTTTGGGCGCCGGGCCGAACCACGATCGGCGCGCAGTGGGCGGCGTTGACGTAATCGAACCGCCCACTTTGATCCAGCAGGCAGTAGAAGATCGTGGCGTATTTTTCGCCGCCGGTGCGCTCGAGCAGAAAAGTGTTGAGCCGCCCCATGCGGCGTGCCAGCACTTCGGCATGATCGCTGGCGGGGATCAGCGCGCCCTGCAGCAGCGCCGCCAGCAGCGCGGAGCTGACGCCTTTGCCGGAAACGTCGGCCACCACGGCGCCCCAGCAGCGGTCGTTGACGGCGATGACGTCATAATAATCGCCGCCCACTTGCGCCGATGCCACGCTGCTACCCGCCGCACGCATCCAACCGGTGGAGGGCAGAGCGCGCGGCAGCAGGCTTTGCTGAATATCGCGCGCGACCTTCAGTTCCTCCTCCATGCGCTGCTTGATCCGCTCTTCCTCCAGCAGGCGCGCGTTTTCGAGAACGGTGGATGCTTCCAGGGCCAGCGTCTGCAGCAGCTCGCGATTGCCGCCCGCCATATCCGCCGCGGCCACGCGCGAATCCAGGTAGAGAACGCCCATGGTCTCGGCGGCGGTGTTGAGCAGGCTGGTGGTGTCGCCCTGCCCGGCGCGGATGCGCACCAGCGGCACGCACACCACGCTGCGCAGATCGAGGGCGGCCACGGTGTGCTCGGCGGTGTGGCCCTCGGCGACGCTGGGGTCGAAGTTCATGAACAGCAGTTCCCGCCGATGCTGCAAGGCTCGATGTATGACGGCACGCGGCACGCGCAGATCGTCGAGCGGCAGGTTGCGGCCATGGCGGTTGCGGGCCACCCGGGTCTCCAGGCCATCGCCGGTTTTGAGCAACAGAAAACCGCGCTCGGAGCCGGTGACGGCCAGGGCTGTATCCACCACCTGGACCAGCACGTCCTCGAGCGAGAACGAGCTTTGCAGGGTGCGCGCCAGGTCCAGCACAGCGCGCAGCCTGGCCAGGCCGCCTCCCAGGCCGGGCGCGCCGGAGGCCGGCTCCGGAGTGGCAACCTGGTCCATCAAGCGCCGCAATTCGGCGCCATCCATCATGAACAGGAGCTGGTAGGAATCCTGCGCGCCGAAATCGATGTGGTCGGAGTTTGCCAGCGCCTGCCGGTCGGTGCGCTGCCCATTGACGAAGGTGCCGTGGCGGCTGCCGGTGTCTTCAACCACGTAGCGGCCCTGTTCGAAAACGATGCGCGCGTGCGCCCGCGAGACCCGGCTGTCGCGCAGGATCAGGTTGCTTTGCGGCTGCCGCCCGATCAGGAACGGCAGCGGCTGGATGGAGACGCGGGTGCGGTGGCCGCCGGGATCGGTGACGATCAGCGATGCGGGCTCGGGGGCGGGCGAAGCTGCGGACGGTTGCATTTACTGCGGCCGGGAATGGGCGCGCCGGGCACGCGCACCGCCGGCCGGAACTTTCGCCGCCGCTTCCGTTTCGTGGCGCATGGCCTCCACTTCGCGCGCCCGCAGGGTCCGGCAATGCGCACAGTAGCCGCCCACTTCGGTGCGGGCCACCAGGATCTGAAATCCGAAATGATTTTCGATCTGCTTGCGCAGGCGCTGCAGCGGCTCGCCGAAAAATTCCTCCACGCGGCCGCAGCGCAGGCAGACCACGTGAGCGTGCTCCTGCTTGAGGCGGGTTTCGTAATAGTGCTGGTCGCCGCCGTAATGCATCAGGTCGAGCTCATCCACCAGCCCACCCGCCTTCAACATTTTGAGCGTGCGGTACACAGTGACGCGGTTGATTTTCGGATCGCGTTCCTTGGCCATGCGGTAGAGCTGGTCGACATCCAGGTGGGCGCCTGTGTGGTCGATCAGATCGAGCAGAATCTGCCGCTGGCGAGTGAGGCGAACCCCACGCTCCTTCAGCGACACTTCCGTCGAATCCAGCGCCATGGTGGAACTCTCCAATTCTACCAGGAGCGGGCAGGCAAGGATGGCGCGGGCAAGCTTTGGCTGCCCACCTGGCTTTCACCTGGCTTGCCCAAATAAGGCACGCCCAGCTACGGCAAGTGGGTCTCGGCCCAAGCCAGCATGTCGCGCTCGGCGGCGTCGTCGCCGGGGCGGGTTTGGATGCGGAGGAAGCGGACGTCGCGAGCGGCGGCGCGGCGGGCGAGCGAACCGTCGTCGCGCGCGCGGACGTAGTCGGTGAGCACCACGTTATAGGGCGACGCTGCCAGCGCCTGGTAATCCGCGGGATTGGTACACAAATAAAACGTCTGGCGGTTGTCCGGCTGCGGCAGCGAGTGTTGGTTGCCGAGAGCGGCCTCAGCGCTGGCCGAATCCGCACCGGCGCCATTACCCAGGGCGACCAAAAGGCCGCGATCCGGCGGGAAGATCGCCTCGAGGAGCTTTTCGCGCTGCTTGTCGAGCAGATCCAGCGCCGCCGTGACCTGGTCCGCGCTCCATCCCGGGTTCAGGCTTTTCAGGCTGGCTTCGGCACCGGCACGCGAGAACATGCGATTGGGATCGAGCTTGCCGCCGTCGATCTCCACGTCCCTGGTCCGGCTCTCGATCAGATAAGCGGTCCCGAGCTGCGATTCCATGTGATTGACGAGCAACTCGCGCGCGGCATCCGCGTCGCCAGAGAGCAACACGTAGCGCCGGGCGGAGCGTCCGTGGCGGATGATGCGGAAGCGCGCGCCCCCGATGGCAATTTCCTTGGGACGGAACCAGGGCACCCATCCCACTAAGGGCCCGGCAATCGAGAGGGCCACGAAGTCGCGGCGCGAATACGGGTTCGCCGATTTCATTCCATTTCCTCGTCCCGGCGTTTCTTGTGCTTAACTTTGGGGCGCGACGTCTTGGGCGGAATCACCATGGCAGGCGGCACGCGCCCCACACGCTCGCGAGCGATGGCCCTGACCTCCTTGGGGAGGTCAAACCTCTTCTTGCGGGCCAAGCATCCTCCGCAACGCCGATACCAGCATGTCCGGACTGAAGGGCTTGTGCAGAAACTCGACGCGGCCGGGCGCGGCCTGCTGCAAAACGCTCATGTCCACAGGATACCCGCTATTGACCAGTACTCGCAGATGCGGATTGGAGGCGAGCAACTCGAGAGCCAGGTTGTCGATACTGGTTTCCGCCATGCCCGCGTCGAGCACCACTGCGGCGAATCGATCCGGGTGCCGTTTCAGGTGCACCCAGGCTTTCGGCATGGTGTTGGCGGCGGTCACGGTGTATCCCAGGCGGCGCAGGTAGACGCTCATCAGCCTGAGAAGCGCGGCCTCGTCATCGACGATTAAAACATCCCCCTGAGCCTGGTCCATGCGACGTAATTGATATTATCACGCTATGAAATTCTATACGGAATATCTGACATTTAAGACCGCTAAGCACCGGGAATATGTAAACATTACAACGCACGTCGCCAACGCGCTGCGCCAGAGCGGCATGCAGGAAGGAATGATTCTGGTGTCCGCCATGCATATCACGGCGGGCGTGTGGGTCAACGACGCCGAAGACGGGCTGATTGCCGATATCGATGAGTGGCTGGAACGACTTGCGCCCTACGACAAGGATTACCGGCATCACCGCACCGGCGAAACCAACGGCGATTCACACTTAAAAAGCCTGCTGGTGCATCACCAGGTAATCGTGCCGGTCACCAAAGGCAAGCTGGATTTCGGTCCCTGGCAGCAGGTCTATTACGCCGAATTCGACGGCCGGCGCGCCAAGCGGGTGATTGTCAAGGTAATGGGCGAGTGAAAGAATTTCGCCGCCGGATTAGCAAGGAATTTGCGCCGCACGGCATCCTGTCCGAGAAGGCGAAGCGGGAACCAGGCCGCCTCGCCGGAGTCTAAAACGACGATGATACGCACGCTGTTCTGCCTGCTGTTGGGCGCGGCGCTGGCCACACCCGCGGAGTTACCGGTCACCCAGGTGGTGCTGTACAAGCACGGGGTGGGATTCTTCGAGCGCGCGGGCACGTTGGGGCCCGGCGAATCGGCGCGTCTGGATTTCGACGCGGCGGAGATGAACGGCGTTTTGAAATCGCTGACTATCGACGAGCGCGGAGGCAAGATTTCCGGCCTAACGCTACGATTCGCTGGACCCGCTCAGCCACACGCTGGCGCCTGCGCGACCGCCAGGCGGAGCTGCAAAAGAAGAAGACCGCGTTACAGCACGGGCTGGATGAGATGATCGCTTCGCTTTCGTTCTGAGGGGCGGGCGCACGAACCCGTGCGTGCCGCACCGGCAATCCTGCGGCGCCCGGCAGTGTGCCGAAGACTCGTCGAGAAGAGTCTCGACGCTGCACGCACGAGTGCGTGCGCCACGGTTTTTTGAACGCAGTATGGCCGAAAGGATTGGATGGGAAAGATTGAGAGTACGTTGCGGGTGGCCGGGCTTCGCGGACTTATCGCCGTGCGTTCGGCCACCCGATGATTTGAGTAGTAACTTCGTTGATGTGAGCCCGCTGGATGGCGGACAATATCAGGTCGATTCGTTCCTTACTCTCTGTTATCCGGCGGGCGGCGATCATAGCTATCCGTATTCCGCCGGCGGTCATAGATTCCGGAATCCAAAGTCTTCCGTCGAGAGTCCAGCCCGAAGGGGACCCCGCATGCCTTTAAGGGGCGCCGGAAGTTCAGTATCACTTGAGTGCAACGTTCCCTGGCCAGGGATAAGGACTAGCAGCGGAGCCTGGCGCCACAGTCCCAACTTCAGTATGCAGGGTATGTCAAGGGATTGGGAGGCTAAGTGATTGAGTTAGCGGGGGAGATTGGGCGTGACTGAGGGCGTGGGGAAAACTCGCCGGGCTTGCGCCCGGCCGACGGGCAAGCTAAAGCATGCCCCACCACATTAGAATCGAAGCTTGAGGCTGGCACTTATCGGGTACGGGAACGTGGCGCGCGCGCTCGAGCGGTTGATCGGGAACAAGAGCGGCGAGTTCCCCTTCACCATCACCGGCATCCACACGCTGCGGCACGGAACCGCGGCGGACCCTAGGGGGCTCGCTGCGGAACCGAAATTCGGGCCGCGCGCAAGTTCCATCGAGGAATTTCTAGAGGCGGCCGGCGCGGAGGTTGCGGTTGAGCTGACCACGCTCGATCCCACCAGCGGAGAGCCGGCGATCTCCCACATACGCGCTGCGTTCGCCCGCGGTATGCACGTGGTCACTGCTAACAAAGGCCCCATCGCGCACGCCTATGCCGATCTGCGCGATATGGCGGCGCGCGCCGGGCTCGGGTTTCGCTTCGAATCCGCAGTGATGGATGGCGCGCCGGTCTTCAACCTGTGGCGCCACGACATGCCGGGAGTGAAGGTGCTGGGCTTCGCGGGCGCGCTGAATTCCACGTCGAAGGTGGTAGTGGAAACGATGGAGCGCGGCGGCTCGTTCGAAGAGGGCCTGGCCGCGGCGCGCGCCATGGGCATCACCGAAGCGGGCGGGGCCTTCGATGTGGATGGCTGGGATTCCGCCGCTAAGACCGCGGCGCTGGCCAACGTGCTGCTGGATGCGCGCACCACGCCGCAGCAGGTTTCGACGCGTGGCATTGCCCGCCTCACGCCGGAGCGGCTGGCAGCGATCAACCGGCAGGGCAAGACCGTGCGCCTCATCAGCCGGGCGCGGCGCACCAGTTCGGGAGTCTCGCTGCGCGTCCGCGCAGAAGTGCTGGACCGCGCCGATATTCTGGCGGCGCCGCAGGGCACCTCCAATATCCTGCTGTTCCACACCGACCTGATGGGCACGTTCGGCACAGTTTCGATCGACCCCGGCGTGGAGCAAACAGCCTACGGCGTATTCAGCGATCTGGTGAGCCTGCGAGCCGGCAGGTAGGATTCGGGGTTGGCGGCGCCAGGAACCGGCGGCAAAGACCGCCGGCGCTACCGGCAGCTTGCAAAAAGGTAGAAACTGGGTTGGCAGGTCGGGGACCCGCCCCACCGGGCGTCAAGAACCGGCGGCAAAGACCGCTGGCGCTACCGGCAGCTTGCAAAAAGGTAGAAACTGGGTTGGCAGGTCGGGGACCCGCCCCACCGGGCGCCAGGAACCGGCGGCAAAGACCGCTGGCGCTACCGGCGCTTGCAAAAAGGTAGAAACTGGGTTGGCAGGTCGGGGACCTGCCCCACCGGGCGTCAGGAACCGGCGGCAAAGACCGCCGGCGCTACCGGCAGCTTGCAAAAAGGTAGAAACTGGGTTGGCAGGTCGGGGACCCGCCCCACCGGGCGCCAGGAACCGGCGGCAAAGGCCGCCGGCGCTACCGGCGGCTTGCAAAAAGGTAGAAACTGGGTTGGCAGGTCGGGGACCTGCCCCACCGGGCGTCAAGAACCGGCGGCAAAGACCGCCGGCGCTACCGGCGCTTGCAAAAAGGTAGAAACTCGGTAGGCAGGTCGGGGACCTGCCCCACCGGGCGTCAAGAACCGGCGGCAAAGACCGCCGGCGCTACCGGCGGCTTGCAAAAAGGTAGAAACTCGGTAGGCAGGTCGGGGACCTACCCCACCGGGCGTCAAGAACCGGCGGCAAAGACCGCCGGCGCTACCGGCGGCTTGCTCAGGGTTCCGAGAAAGACATGCCTGCGAAGCTGACCACGCTTGACTCGTCGATGTTCCACTGTTCGTAGCTGAGGAGCCGGCCGCGCGCCCGGGGGGCGGACTTGAGGAAGGTGTAGAAGGGCGACGACCCGCACCACTTCAAATCGTCGCGATTCTCCCGCACCAGTTCCCAGAAGCCGTCCGCGTCGCCGGAGTTAATACGGGCGATGCGATCGCGGTCGCGCGCTTCCACCTGATTCATCACGCCCTGGCTGGCATGAACCTTGAACGGATCCTGGTAGCGCGCGCCCATGTGCGCCATGTCCACTCCCAGAATCCAGAAAAGGCGGTTGCCTTCGCGCTCCCGCAGTTCCGCCAGCGCATCGATAAAGCGCTGCACGCTTTCGTCGTCTTCCGGTTTGCCGCCTTCCATCAGGCTCTTGGCGAAGCCGCCGCAAAGGATGGGCAGAATGCGCGCCTGGGGCCCGAGCGCGTGCTGCAGGAAGATCAGCTCCAGCTCCACGGTGTGCTCGAAAGAGTGGCAGAAATCTTCCATATCAATAGCGCCGGGAGCGCGTTCGGCGAGCCAATCCACCAGCCGGACATCGGTCGGCGATTCTCCCAGCGGAGTGAGAAAGTTCTTGCGCGTCAGGCCGAATTTTTGCGGAGGGCCGTAGTGCGAGGTTGCCAGGATTACGAAGGTCCGGTCGCGGTTCTCCGGGGGCAGCAACCGATAAGCGGCGCGGTACGATTTCGCGGCGCCCTCCGGGCTCGCGTGCGGCGCCGCAAGCCCCATCAGCCGGCCGTCCCCGGAAGGCTGCGCGGCGCCATCCATATAGCGCGCCAAGGTCTGGCTGAGGGCTTCGGCGGCCGCCGGGTAGGCGCCGCCGGCATGGGCCGGCTGGCGCACCGGCTGAGCGGCGAACTGGCGCCGGCGCTCCTGCTCCATGCGAGCGAAATTCTCATCTCTCAAGAAGCCGGCCTCGCTCAGCGTTTTCACCACGCTCCTGGTGATTTCACCCACGTCGAGATCGCCGGTCAGACGCACCAGCACGGCGCGCAGGTCGAGATCGGTTTTCTCGCCGTCGAAGCAAGCCAGGCATTCCACCAAGAGTGGCGGGATAATCAACACCGCGTCCGAAAAGTGGTGCCCGTCGCGGATCAACAGCCCGGGATGCTCCGCGGCAGGCGATGGCATGAAGTCGAGATCGAGCCGTAGACGTGGCAGGGGCCGGGGCAAGTGCCTATGGTAGCGCAGGCTCCGCCGCCGGCGCTTTTCAGCAAGGTCAAAGGCATGCCGCTCGGCTTCAGGCGATTCCCATTCGCTTCTGCATCTGTTCGAGCGACACGCCCTTGGTCTCGGGGAAGAAGACCAGGACGACCACGAATTGCACCGCCATCATGACTGCGAAGAAGGCGAACGGCAGAGCGCCGGAGGCGGCGGCGACCATCGGAAACAGAAACGAGATCAGCGCATTCATAATCCAGTGCGTGAAGCTGCCCAGGCTCTGGCCCTGCGCGCGTACGCGGTTGGGAAAGACTTCGCTCAGGTACACCCAGATCACCGCGCCCTGCGAGAACGCAAAGAAGCCGATAAAGCCTACCAGCAGCCACACCAGCATGGATTCGTGGCGCGCCGTGGCGAAGACATAGGAGACACCGCCCAGGCAGGCGGCCGTGCCCACCGCGCCGACCAGCAGCAGCAGCTTGCGGCCGATGCGGTCGATCACGGACATGGCAATCACCGTGAACAGCAGATTGGTGGCGCCGATCGCCACCGCCTGCAGGTCTCCCGACACTTTGCTGAAACCGGCCCGGGCGAAAATATCGTTCAGGTAATACAGAATGGCGTTGATGCCGGAAAGCTGGTTGAACATAGCGAGCGAAACCGCCAGCAGAACGGGCAGCCGGTATTTGGGTGAAAACAGCGGCTCGCGGGCATGGCCGTGAGCGGCGTCGATGGAGGCGACGATTTCGGCCAACTCGCTTTCGGTATCCTGCGCGCCGATGGTGGACAGGACCTGGCGAGCCTCGGCTACGTTGCGCTTCTGCACCAGCCAGCGCGGGCTTCGCGGAATGCCAAACAGCATCACCAGAAACAGCAGGGCAGGGAAGGCGGCAACGCCCAGCTTCCAGCGCCATTCGGCGGCGCCCAATACAAGCTGCCCGAGCAGGTAGTTGGACAAATAGGCCAGCAGGATTCCCGACACCACGTTGAACTGGAAAAAGCCGACCAGCCGGCCGCGCCACTTGGGCGGCGAAACTTCGGCGATGTACATGGGGCCCAATACGGAGGAGCCGCCGATGCCCAGACCGCCAATGAAGCGGAAGACGAGCAGCGAGTACCAGCTCCAGGCGAACCCGCAGCCCAGCGCGCTGATCAGGTACAGCACCGCCATCAGGCGCAGACTGTCGCGGCGGCCGAGCCGGTCGCCGGGGTAACCGGCCAACACGGATCCGACCACTGTCCCGCAAAGGGCTGCGGACACGGTGAAGCCCAACATCCAATGCGACAGCCGGTACAATTCGGTCAGGGCGCCGGTGGCGCCGGCAATGACGGCGGAATCGAAACCAAAAAGCAGCCCGCCCAGCGCGGCTACGACGGTGCTCTTCAGCAGGGAGGAGTTCAAACGCATCAGCGACAGCTTACCAGAAGGCGCATTCCCGGTTTTCCGCTTCCCGCCGGCATTTATATAAGAGTAAGTGCACCCGCGCGTGACTTGGAATGGGGTGCACATGCCGCGCACCCTTTTAGATGCATTTCCCCGCGCGACTCGGTCTATACTTGGAGGGGTCTGGAGGGGTCTGGAGCTTGATGCGCTACTCCGCTACAGTCCTGGGGTTGCTCGCCGCCTTGCTGGTCTCGTTCGAGCCGGCAGAAGCCGGGCACCTTTTGTTCCGTGGAAGGGTGGTGATGGCGGACGGATCGCCACCACCGAAACCGGTGGGCATTGAATATTACTGTCCCGGCAAGCACCCCCAAGTGGTTGGCATCACGAGCAAGAGGGGAGACTTCCTTTGGAATTACGAGGGGACAGCGTTCGAGCCGAGTATTAATACTACAAACGCGTCCACGGTTTTTGCGCTGCAAGGAGTCACCGGGCTGACCGTTAATGAACCGCCGGCTGGGGCAGCGCAGAGCGGCTACGAATCGCTGGCATTCTCCCAGCGCAGCGGTTTCGGCGCGTCGGGCTGCATTCTCCGGGCGGTCAGCGGCGGGCTGGTGTCATCCAGCGTCGATCTCTCGGACCACAAGCTGACCCAGAACCCGCAACTGCCCGATATCATCCTCACCCGTCCTTCGGCCAGCGAGGGTTTGGAAATCGCCGGAGCCCCCACGGTGCCGAAAGCCGCGCAAAAAGATTGGGGCCGCGGCATAAGCGCACTCCGTTCCACAAACTGGGAGGAGGCCGAGACGCACTTGCGCGCGGCGGTAGACGCCGCTCCCCGGTTCGGGCTTGGCTGGAGCGCGCTGGCTTTGGCGTATCACAATCTACACAAGTCGGCGGAGGCGCGCGACGCGCTGGAGCGCGCGATCGAGCTGGATCCCAAGACAATCTCGCTCCGATTCCGCTTGATGCGGACCGAGATGGACCTGAAGGACTGGAAAGCTGCGGCTGCAACCGCTGCCGCTTTAACCGCGGCCGACGGCGGCCGGCGCTTCCCGGACGCATACCTCGACAAGGCAGTGATTTACTTTCATCTCAACCAACTCGACCCAGCGCTCGAAAGCGCCACGGAGCAGATTCGCCGCGATACCAGGCACGAACTGCCGCGCGGCGAGTACATCCTGGGGTTGATTTACGAGGCGCGCCACGATTACTCTCCAGCGGCCGAGCACATGAAGAAGTATCTCGAGCTCGCACCGAAGGCGTCGGATGCGCAGGCGGTTCGCAAACGTATCGACAATCTCGGCAAATCCGCCGACGCCGACGTAGCCACAGAGGTTGCGGCGGCTCTCGACGTAGCGGATGCGCAACTTGCGCCGGCCGGCGAAATCTGGATTCCAGGCGGGATCAAGGCTCTTTCCGCCTTGGCGGGCCTGAAGGAGAGCACCAACTATTCCAACTTCTTCGAGGAGCTCTGCCAGACCATTGCAGCGCAGGCGGCCCCCGACGACGAAAAGCGAATCCCGGGGTTCTATTCCAGGCTGCAGGTATTCATGAACTCGGTTGTGGAGCTGGCCGGACTTGGCCACCACAACGGCGATACCTCGACCGTGATTCTCTCGCTGGCCGACGAAGCGGGGCGCCAGCGGGCCGCACGGGTCTTGCAGCTACTGGGCTGGCGGCTGGTTCAGGAGGAAGGCGGGAGCATCGTCGAGCCGGGCGACGAGGAGGCGGACGGTTACCGGCAGAGCATTCCATCGGCGCTGGGAATCGACGAAATCGCCATGAAGCAGGATCTCGAAGCGGGACGCAGTTTCCGATTCGACGTGCGGTCCGAGAATGCCCGCCTTCTGGGCGGCGCGGCCTGGGGCGTGCTGCTTCAAGGGCAACCGGACTTGCCTGGCGGCCTGGCGGAGGTTTTCACCCGGGACTGGCGTTTCGCCGAAGCCTATGCAGGCTTGAGCGCGATGGGCGCCGACGTGGCTACTTCCGTGGTGGCCGGCATCGGGTTACGAGCCGCAGTAACGCGGTACGCGGATGTGCTGTGGCCCTACGCGGGAGCCTTTGCCCTCTCCAATGGCGTCGCCGTGGTGCCCGGTGGTCCGCAGGCCGAGCCTGCCTGGACGAAGCTGGTTGGAGCCAGTCCCCACGCGCCGGCCGCGTTCTTCCGGGCGCTGCTGGAGAAGGACCGCGGCAATCTGGTATCGTTCTACTACGAACTGTCGCGCGTCGACGCCGCCCACCAGCGCTTCTTCACGGCGGACCCGCAACGCGCCGCAAGCTTTTACTCCTGGTACCGGAACTCCGGGGAATTGCGGCGGGGCCAACTGCGAAAAGTCGGCGCCTGGCGTGCTGACGTATTTCATAACCTGCCGCTCGATCCGGCCGGCCACGTCCGTTTTCCGGGGGGCCGGCGCGCCTGGACCGATTCGCCAGCGCCCGGCGACGACATTCTCCTTGGGCTGGATTCGCTTGAGGCGCTTGTTCCTGTGGCGCGGATCGAGGAGCGGCGCGGGGTCCGGCTCGACGAAGAGTCCGCCTCCCTGCTGGCGAGCCATTATGCCGAGTGGAAGTTCCTGTTCCCGTATTTCGAGCAACTGCCGGGTTTGGGAAAGGCCGAGTTCCAGGCGCTGGGGGCGTTTGCCGGCGCGGCCGCCAAGGCTCCGCTGCCAGTCCGGAACCAGATGCTGGGAATATGGCACTCGCTGGTGGAGTTGACGGTGCTGGGCACTCAGGCCGGATCGCTGGACCCTGCCACGGGCGCCCGGTGGTTCCGGCAGGCCTCGGAGGCGCCTCTGGCGGCGGACTACCCGGCACGCGCCCTGGACGTTCTTCGCAAGATGGCAGGCGGAGGCCCCGATGTCGAGAATTCCGTGGCCGTCATGTTACGGCTGACGGGAACTCGGCGGTTGGCCTTCGACCAGGTAAGAGCGTTGCAGCAAACGCCGCGTATCGCAGCATTGCAGGGCACGGCGGATCCCGCCGGGACGCTTGCCGCCCTGAGTGGGCTGGTGTATGCGGCTTTGCTCGGACCCGATTACCTGGTGGTTTCCGAGGACCCGCTCCTGACCCGGAAGCACCAGTTCGTGCGGCGCTCCGATGGCTCGCTCCTCTTCCCCGCGTCGAACCTGGTTCTCGACAGCACGGCGCCGGGATCGTACTTCGCCGGCGGCTTTATGCACTTCAGCGAGCAGGCGCAGTTGCTTGCTCGCGTGCCCGAGACTGCCGAGGCCTCCCGGCGCATTCAAGGCGACTCGCCGGATTCCGGCGGGAACCCCCTCGCCCGCTCTGAGGATAGCGGGCTCGTAAGGGACGTGAACACGGTCTTCCAGACCGATGCACGCCTGGTGGAGGTCTACGCCACAGTGACCGACAGTCGCGGCCGGCACGTCGATGACCTAAGGCCCGACCAGTTCACCGTCTTCGACAATGGACAGGAACTGCCGGTATCGGCCTTTGAAAACCGTGTCTCCGCCGTTTCCTGTGCGCTATTGCTGGATACCACGGCCAGCATGCAGGCAGCCCTGCCCGCTTTGAAGGCCACTGCATTGAAGCTCCTCGGCGAGTTGCGGCCGATCGATTCCGTGGCCATTTACAGTTTCAGCGACTCCGTTACCGCCCTGCAGCCGTTCACAGCCGATAAGAATGCGGCGGCGCGCGCTGTGCTGCGAACCCGGGCGTTCGGCAAGACCGCACTCTACGATGCTCTGACGCGAGTGAGCCGCGAGATGGCCGGGCGCGCCGGCAAGAAAGTGATCGTAGTATTTACCGACGGCGCGGACAACCTGAGCGCGCTCACCAGTGAAACCGCCCTGCGGCGGGCCAAAACCTTGGGCGTCCCGGTTTACACCATCGCTCAGGGGGACGCGCTTGAATCGCCCGACCTTCTCAAACAACTGACGAATCTGTCAGAGGCCACTGGCGGAGTGGCTTTCACGATTCACTCCCCCGCCGAAATTGAAAAGGTTTTTATGAGCATCACCCAGGATTTGATGCACGGGTACCTCCTGGCCTTTCAACCTCCTGCGACGCAGGACCGCACCTGGCGGCCCATTGAGGTCAAGATGCGCTCGCCCCATGGCCACAAGATCCGCGCGCGCCTGGGATACTACCCAAACTGACGGCCATGCCGCGGGCAGGCCGCCAGAACCGGGAGGCCAGGTAGTTGAGAAACCCCCAACGGCGGCGCCACTCAGTTCTTAATCGGATTTTCAAACTATGGCGCTGTTCAAAACCCAAAGCGCGGCTGTCTACGGGATTGACGCTCACCGTATCGATGTGGAAGTGGACATGTATGCCAACGGGTCGCCGCGCGATTCGCGGATGGTTGGGATGCCCGATGTTGCGGTTCGCGAAAGCCGCGAACGCATCAAGTCCGCGCTGATCAACTCCGGCTTCGGATATCCCAATAAGACGCTGACCATCAACCTGGCGCCGGCCAGCGTGCGCAAGGAGGGCGGCGGTTTCGATCTGCCGGTGGCGCTCGGCATCCTGGGCGCCATGGGAATCGTCAAGGGGCTGGACCAACACATTCTTACGGGGGAACTGTCGCTCGATGGCGCCATCCGCCCGATACGCGGCGCTCTTTCGATCGCCGTCTGTGCCCGCGCCGAAGGCATCCCCAACCTGATTCTTCCGGCCGAGAATGCGGCCGAGGCAGCCGTGGTGGAGGGCGTGAGCGTCTACGGCATGCACCATCTGGCCGAGGTCGTGGCGTTGCTGCTGCGTCCGCTGGAGTTCACGCCCGCGGTACCGGCCGCCAACGGCCCCGCAGCCGATTCGCCCACGGCCCCGGACTTCGGCGACGTGCGCGGCCAGACCATGGCCAAGCGCGCGCTGGAAGTAGCCGCCGCCGGCGCTCACAACGTTCTCATGATCGGGCCACCCGGTTCGGGCAAAACCATGTTGGCAAAGCGGCTGGCCGGCGTCCTGCCGCCGCTCACTTTCGAGGAAGCCATCGAAACCACCAAGATCCACAGCATCGCCGGGCTGCTCGGCTCCGGCGGCGGCCTGCTGCATCAGCGGCCCTTCCGCTCTCCTCACCACACCATCTCGGACGCGGGATTGATCGGCGGCGGAGTGGGCACGCCGCGCCCGGGCGAGGTTAGCCTGGCGCACAACGGCGTCCTGTTCCTGGACGAATTCCCGGAATTTCCGCGCGACGTGCTGGAGATGCTGCGCCAGCCCATCGAAGACGGGTCGGTCACCATTGCGCGGTCCGTGATGACGGTCTGCTTCCCGTCCAATTTCATGCTCGTCTCCGCTATGAATCCGTGCCCGTGCGGATTCTACGGCGATACAGGTCGCGAGTGCCGGTGCACGCCGGCCATCATTCAGCGATACCTCAGCAAGATCTCAGGGCCGCTGCTGGATCGCATCGATATCCATGTCGAAGTGCCGGCGGTTCCATTCAAGGAGCTGCGCGACAACGCTCCCACGGAATCCTCGGCCCGCATTCGCGCCCGTGTCGAGCGTGCACGGGGCCTGCAGCAGGCGCGCGGATTTTACAATTCCGAGATGCCGGCTAACCTCATCCGCAAGTTGTGCGCGCTCGATGAAGCCGGGGAGCGCACGCTCGAAATGGCGGTTCGGCGCATGAACTTCTCGGCCCGCGCGCACGACCGCATCCTGAAAGTCGCCCGCACGGTGGCGGACCTGGCGGAATCCGCAGCCGTGTCCGCCAAGCACATCGCCGAAGCCGTGCAGTACCGGAGTTTGGACCGGAGCTACTGGAATTGATGCCATACCTGCCCGATTCAGGGCCGCGTTAAAACCGAACCGGCCAGGTTAAATCCGACGTTAACGGCGCTTAGGCAAGGTGGCCGAGTGTGATGGGCCGCACGTGGCCGGACGAGCACAAGCGAAGCATGAATGTCACGTGGTAGAATCCGTCAGTCATGGCATCCACCTCCTCTACGGGCGTGGGTTTGGGCGGCCCCAGTGATGACCAATCCAGGGCCGAACTCTCGGCCGTGCTGTCATGGGAAGTATTCCGGCGCTCGCCGAAGCTTTCGAGACTACTGACGTATTTGTGCGAGAAGCAACTGGCCGGGTTGGCTAGCGAGATCACGGAATACGGCATTGCCCTCGACGTACTTGGCAAGAATGCCGGATTCGACCCGCAGCACGATGCCGTAGTCCGCGTAGACACCCATCATCTTCGAAAGAGGCTTAAGGAGTATTACGCGGGTGCCGGGGCCAGCCACCAAGTCGAAATTGTCATCGCCAATGGGCAATACGCCCCGCAGTTTGTACGGCGGGGTGTTATTCCGCCGCCGGAGGAGCGAGCAGGGCAGGGCGCCCCAGACTCGACAGAGTCAAGGCTGGTATTGGGGAAATGGATCCCGGGTAAGTGGCAGTGGTTCGCCTTATTGGTTCTTGCCGCGCTGGTGCTTATCTGGGCAGTTCCGCACTACCGGCAGAAGATATCCCGGCTGCTTGGACCCCGCGCGGCGCCGGCCCACTTGGGTGGAGTGTTGGTTCCAAAGCCGGAGGAATCGGAAGCGATGCGGATCGCGGCGGGCAGGACGGCACCCTACATCGATACGGCGGGCCGTACCTGGTTGCCCGACCGGTACTTCGCGGGCGGCACGACTTTCAGCCGGCCTGCGATCCAGATTCTGCGCACGCCGGATGCGGATTTGTTTCAGAACGGCCGGGAGGGCCAGTTTGTCTACGCCATCCCGCTCAACCCCGGCATATATGAGCTACACCTCTACTTTGCAGAGACCGGCGTGACAACCGACACGCTGCGCAGCGTGAGCGTTGCCATCAACGGGCAACCGGGTACGGGCATCGACGTCGCCTCCGATGCGGGCGGAGCCAATACGGCTACGGCCAAGATTTTCAAAGACATTTCCCCGGCCAAGGACGGCTACTTGCACCTGATGTTCCAAGGTGCCGAGCCCAGGTCTTTCCTCAACGCGATCGAGATTCTGCCCGGAATCACGGGCAAAATGCGCCCTATTCGGATCACGGCGGGGGATCGTGTCTTCCGCGACCACCTCGGTCAGGTATGGCTGCCGGACCAGTGGGTCGCGGGCGGCCGGAAGACCACACGGGTGGTATCGGTCGACGGAACTCAAGATCCCGGATTGTACCAATGGGAAAGGGTGGGACATTTCAGTTATTCGATTCCGGTGGCGGAAGGTGGAGTTTATACCGTGGTCTTGCACTTTTCCGAGACTTGGTTTACTTCGCCTAATTCCCTTGGAGGAGTGGGCAGCCGCGTCTTTGATGTTTACTGCAACGGGACTACGCTACTCAAGCGTTTCGACATTCTGAAGGAGTCGGGCGGAGTTGGGAACCGCGCGGTGGTACGTGCCTTTCCGCACATGCCGTCGTCGCCGCTCGGGAAAATCGATCTCGCATTTGTTCCAGTTTCGAACTATTCACTCATCAACGCGATCGAAGTTATTGAGGAGTAGGTCCACCTGTTTCCTTGCATTCCTTGCATGGTATCCGCGCGGTTAAATTAACCTGATAAAACTTCCGGGGCCGCTCGAGCGCGCCTAGAATGCGCTTGGGGATCCACCTAAGCCAATCGCGCCTTTCGACTCCAGCGGACGGCCGATAAACGATCTCAAAGAGAGCCTGCTCGTGGACTTCAGCGAAGAGGCCGGCAACTTGCAAAGCGCGGCATACGATGTTGGCGCAACTTGAGACAGCCGGGAATTGCAACGGCATGGTTAGCCTTACTTAGTCGATTATTCGCAGCTTGAACCGATAGTGCTTTGGATTTATAATCCATGGGTATTAAATCTGCGAGGGGGTCTCGCACGGGCGTTGCTTCTGAGTCAGGAAGAAGAAAAGGGGGTTTTTGCGTCATGCTGCGTTTCCGAACCACGTGCGTTCTTTTCCTGCTGGCGCTGCTGTGCGCCGGTCTGGCTTATTCACAGGCCGTCAATGCCACGCTGCTGGGCACCGTCACCGATGCCAGCGGTGCGGTTGTTCCCAACGCGAAGGTCACGATTACCCAAGTGACCACCAACACTGTCCGCACCGACCAAACCAACGGCAGCGGGAACTATTCTTTTCCGGACTTGCCTCCGGGCAGCTATTCGGTTGCAGTGGAAGCGGCCGGCTTCAAGAAGGAATTGCGTCGCGACATCGTTGTGTCAGTCGATACCAATACCCGCGTAGATGTCCAACTTCAGACGGGCAACCTGGCAGAAGTCATGTCGGTGACCAGCACGC
>CAVXJY010000142.1:0-5310 GCA_963761855.1 Bryobacterales bacterium
CATTCCGACGGCTTCTGTTTCAACTCCTCGGCGTGCCTCTGCAACTCGGTCAGATAGTCGAACGGATTGGCTCCGTTCAGTTCGCAGGTGTGGATCAGACTCATGAACAGGTCACCGACTTCGGCGCCGTTCAGCGTCTTATAGAAGAGCGCGTTTTTCCGATTCAAAATCGCTTTCTTGAGGGCACGCTCGACGATATTGTTATCGACGGGTGCGCCCGGTTGCTGCAGAAACAGTGTCAGCTTTGACCAGTGATTCAGGAAATAAGAGATCGCCTTGCCCAACCCCGAATTTGGCTCCGTCTTATGTTCCGCCAACTGCATTTCCATCCACTCCTGCAGTTGTTTCATCAACGGGCCGCTGTGCTCCTGGTGGAAGCGCAGCCGGTCTTCCGGCGAAAGCTCCTGTTGCCGCGCCAGCGCGTCATGGTGATAAACACCGCGCAGCGTCTCCAACACATAACGGCACTCCTCGGGAAAGTTCTCCACCACCTCCACCACCTGCCTCCTGCCATGGGCGAGGCAGTTCGCCTGTAGGGTCTTGCCGTCTTCCAGCTTGGGTGTGTTGCGCGATAGCGCGTCACTCATCTGAATGGGCGGAGGCAGTTCGCGCGAGCGCCGCTTCAGCACTTCGGCGAGGTTCTCGCCGGCATGCTTCCATCCGGTGAAGAACACCGCGATGGTCCATGCACCTACGATCGATACGATGCCGCTGGTGAAGGTACCCGTTCGTTTGTCACCCGGCTCCCGCACCAGCCGCAGAATCCGCATCCCCGTGTCGTCGTTGTGCATTACGCTGCCCTGCGCCGCCTGCCGGATCAGTTCCTGCCACACCAGGCGGAGCAGTTTTGCGGCGGCCGCCACCAGCTCCCATTGCGTGGCTGCCGGCAACGGCATTCCCAGTTGCCCCTGGAGCCGTTCCATCCGCTGGAAGGGCACTCCCGTGCCGTACTTCAGCAAGGCGATCATGGCCACTGCCGTCACCTCATACTTTTCCGCACCCGCTTGCTCCGGCTCCGGGGCGGTGAAGACCTGCCCGCAGCCGTTGCAACGCAGTCGCTCCATCTCGTACACGGTGGCTTCCAGCGGCGCCTGTCCTACCAAGCGTATGCGCGTGGCTGGTTCCGGCTGGCGGTAGAGTTTTCCCCGGTAGCATTCCGGACACCTGTCCCCGGAGTGGAGCGTAGGATGCGGAATCCAAACCCGGTGGGCGCCTGGGAAGGCCGCCGCGCCATTCCGCCCGTGACCAGCGACAGTGGATTTGCCCGCGGCCGGCTTCTCCGCTGCCGTCGTATCCGGGGGCAGAACCTTGCTGGTCTTCTCCGTACTCCTGGTTCCCGACAGGCTTTCCGCCAGGGCGTGCAAGGCGCTTTTCAGTTTGTGGCCGTCGGATTCGCTCAGCGGCGCGCGCTGGCCGCGATCGATGATTTGATCCAGTTCGTCCAGGTTGATGTCGATCCGTCGTCTTCTCGTCATCACTGGCAAAGATACTCGCGGAAGCGCGGCGTCAGGGGCAAGCCGAGGATTTCCTTGATCGGGCGATTGGGCTTATTGGTCTGATCGTTCTTGCCGCGCCCGGTAGTAAGCCCAAGTAACTGCCAGTTCGCCGCACGATAACAGGTTCCGCGAAAACGGCTGGGATCGATGAAGGTTTCCGCGAAGTAAATCGGGTGGCTGTACATCCGCTGCCAATCGTCGGAAAGTATCGCTGCCATGCGGCCGAGAAGGTGCGACGCCAGATGCGGAACGCGAACCCAGGGCAGAATGAGAAAACGAGTATTGTAGGCAAGGAAGCGGATGTTGCGCCGGCGCGCTTCCGCGTTCCAGCCGATATAGCGGTCGCGGCTGCCCAGATGGCGCGGTGCCGAACTCCACGCCAGGCACGCGATCGGGCGGCCCTGTGCCCATGCCAGATACTTGGCGTGTTCCCCGACCGGTTGTTCGTATTTCAAGTAGTGATGCTGCTCCATCAGGCTGTTGAACAGCGGCTCGTCGCCCGTGCGCCGCACCTGTTGCAGCTCGATGGGCTGGAGTTGCTTGAGGGTGCCGGCGACCGGCGTCGTGTCGATGAGCATCGGTGCGGGAGTTGCTCGCACGACGAAGGGGTTGAGTGTTTGGTAGCGGATGGGCGGTAATTGGATCTCGCCGGCCCGGTGCAGCATGAGCAATAAGCCGCGGCAAACCATGGCGCGCAACGCGCCGTTGGCCTGTTTCCACTGCCAGACGTCGCACAGTTTCTCGGAAAGTCTGCGCCGGCTGGCTTCCGGATTCTCGGCGATCAACTGGCGAATCGAAGTGATATCGTCGGCTGTAACCACCCGCCCTCGATATCTCCATTCGGAAGCCATCTGCCGTCAAGTGTGCCAGAGTCGAAAGCGGAACGCAAGTGTTTTTTCCGGATTTCTTCAAGCGCTCAACGGCCGCCACGCCGGCGGGGCTTCCGCGTCAGGATTGCCGGCCGCCAGCAGCAGTTGGGCCTGATGCGCTCGCAGCGTTCGCACCGCTTCCGTGCCTGTGGGCCACCATCGGAAACGCCCCTTGGACAAGCGTTTTGTCGCCAGCCAAAATCCCTGGCCGTCATACTGCAAAACTCGGATGGCTGTGCCACGCCGAGTGCGGAAGATAAATAGGTAGCCGGAAAATGGATCGGCGTCCAGTTTCTCGCGGCATAGCTGGGCAATGGCGTCGATCCCTTTTCTTCCATCGATGGCTTCCACCGCAACCAGAATCCGTATCTGCGGCGCGATCTGAATCATCCTTCGGCTTCTCGCCAAGCGCGCAGCAGGCTTCCCCAATCGGGCGGCGCCGATGCCTTCCACTGGATCCGCACCTTGCCGCCCCGGAAGGACTCAAACTCGATGACGCACTCCTCCGGCGGTGTCGCAGGCGGCGTAATCAGTTCGACGAATGCCGGCTTGCTTGCCTTGCGCCGGACGATGGGGACTCCCCCAGCCGCTTCTTCAGCCCCATGTAGTCAAGCCGCAATGGATGCGCGACGGGATATATGCCGTGTTGCCGGGCCAGTTCGACCGCGGCCTGCCATAGCGACTCCGGCAGCTTTGTCCGTCGCGGCTGGGTGCTGCGAAACTGATCCAACTGGCGCTGCAGTTGCACGATTGCCTCAGGGATCGGTGGTGTGATCTTGCGGTTCACTATCAGACGCTCCTTGGCACCTGACTGAACTTAACAGGGCGGGCTGCCTGGCGTCACGCACGCTCCCCGAAACCTCACACCGCGTCTAAGGTGCTGTTGACCCCCTCGACGATCTTGCGGTAGTCGCCCTGGTGTTTTGACGCATCGGCGCGCGTGGCCAGTTTGCCATCCACCGCCGCTTTCACCAGCAGGCCGCTGTCGTTGACCAGCGCGTTGATGTTCTCGATGCAGTTGTTGAGATTGTTCTTGATCTCGTTGAAATCGCCGTTGTAGCTGTCGGTGATCTTGGGTGGGATGTCGCCCTTCGAGATCCGGTCCACGTACTCGGCAGAGACATTCAGCGGTCCGATCACCGCGTCTAAGGTGCTGTTGACCCCCTCGACGATCTTGCGGAAGTCGCCCTGATGCTTGGACGTGTCGGCGCGAGTGGCCAGTTTACCTTCCGCAGCCGCCTTCACCAGCAGGCCTGTGTCATCGACCAGCGCGCGGATGCTGTCGATACAGACGTTCAGGTTGTTCTTGATCTCGTTGAAGTCGCCGTTGTAGCTGTCGGTGATCCTGGGCGGGATATCGCCCTTCGAGATCCGGTCCACGTACTCAGCGGAAACGTTGAGTGGCTTAATGACGTTATCCAGTGTCATATTGATGCCTTCGATCAACTTGCGGTAGTCGCCGCGATGCTTGGCTGCATCCGCCCTCACCGCCAGCTTGCCATCTGCCGCCGCCTGTGCCAATACGGCCGCATCCGCCGCTAACTCTTTCACGGCGTCGGCTGTGCGTTGGTAGCTCTTGGTCAGGACGTCACGATCGGATTTGGCCTCTATTTTTGAGCTCATGTCCCCAACGGCCACCTTTTCCAACGCCTCCGACACACCCCGGATGTACGCTACAAGGTCTCGGAAGGAATCGGCCAGCGAACCGACCTCGTCGCGAGAGCGATAGTCGACCTCCTGTTTCACGTCGCCCAGCGAGATATTCTTGGCTGCTTCCGCCAGCCGCGCCAGCGGCTTTGAGATGCTGCGGGAGATAAACAATCCCAGTCCCAGACCAGACAGAACGCCACCGAGAACCAGTATGAGCATCAAAGTGCGGCTGTTGCGATATGTCTGATCCGCGGTCTGTACGGCCTCTTTTGCGTTGTCCTCCTTGACTGCAACCAACTGGGCAAGCACAGCCTCGACAGCGTCGGACTTCTGGCGTCCAAGGCCGCGGGAAAGTTCCACCGACGCCCGGTTTTGCTGAAGGCGTTCCTTCGTGGCGAGGGCAATGACCTGATTCGCGACCTCGTAGTGCTCCTTCCAGGCCTGGTCGAACTTCGTAAGCAGTTCCTTGCCCTTGTCGGTGTGAATTAATGGTCTGGCCTTGTCCAGGTTTTCGTTCAGGTCCTTGGCGAATCCCTCGAGGCGGCCCTTGAAGAGTTCGCGTTCTTCCGAGGTGTTGGAGAGCAGCACGTTCTTCTCAGCCCTATCCGCCTCGATAAGCACGACGTTAGCTTGCTTGAGATATGTGATCCCTAGGGTTTCGTTCGCATACGAAGAGGCCGACAGTTCGGCAATCTCGCCCATGCTTCGAATGCCCATGTAGCCGACGGCGGCAGTGATGGCTCCCACGATGAGGAAAGCCGCGATCAGCTTGGAGCCGATCTTCATGTTGTAATACCAACTCATTGTCTTTGCTCCTTTGTCTTCCTATTGCGTCACTACGCCGTCACCGGCGCCTGATTCTTGATCTACTTTTTGGTTTCGATAGCCGGGCAGGCTGCCGGCGGCCAGGCTCTGCGATTCACGCAGCCTCTGGTTGCAGTGCTCTGTGAGCGGAGCACCATGTCCGAAGTAGATCCGCCGGACATCGCGGGCGCACACTTTCTCCAGTGCCGCCAAAAATCCGGCTTCATAAGTTCCCGTTGGCGAGGTGATCACCAGCGGAGAGTCGCCGGCGAAGAGTATGCCCTCTGCCTGGTTGTAAAGGCAGACGGAGTCGCTGCTGTGACCCGGGGTGTGGATCACCTCGAAATACCCGTCGCCCATATGGATCGTGTCCCCATCGCGAAGCAGATAATCGACGCCATCGATGTTGGGAGAAAACGCGAACACTTTGGGGTGGAACGCCTCCCGAACCCGCGGCAGCAGCGCACAGTGGTCGGAGTGGCTGTGCGTAA
>CAVXJY010000143.1:0-19846 GCA_963761855.1 Bryobacterales bacterium
CTGGGCGCCTCTTGTGTTGCTCTAGTGTTGCTCTTTGTCTTGGTCTTTGTCTTGCTCTTTGTCTTGCTCTTGTCTTTATCTGTGTTTATCTGTGTTCATCTGTGGCTGAGAACTCTTCTCGGGGGCGAGGCTTCGCATCCGTTCTCCGATCCATTTGCGCCAGTCATCAAGGCCGTTGCCGGCGGTGCACGACGTTTCTATGATTTCGATGTCCGGGTGAATACTGCGGGCGTTGCGCCGCGCGGCTTCGATATCGAACTGCACGTAGGGAAGCAGATCGATCTTGTTCAGAACCATCAGTCGCGACTTAGCGAATGCACCCGGGTACTTCAACGGCTTGTCGTCGCCTTCGGTCACGCTGAGAATAACGATTTTCGATTCCTCACCCAGATCGTAGCTGGTGGGGCACACCAGGTTGCCGACATTCTCGATCAGCAGCAGGTCCAGCCGGCTCAGGTCCCAGCCATCGAGCGATTTCTCGACCATGCGCGCATCCAGATGACATGCGCCCGCGGTGGTGATCTGGCGAACTGGAAATCCGAAGCGGGCCAGGCGGCGCGCATCGTTATCGGTTTGAATGTCGCCGGTAACCACGGCCACGCGCGTCTCCGGAGGGAAGCCTTCCAGAGTCCGCTCGAGAAGCGATGTCTTGCCGGAGCCGGGAGAGCTGATGCAGTTCAACACCAGCATGCCGCACTCGTGGAACCGGTCGCGCAGCGCCTGCGCGATGCGGTCGTTTTCGCTCAGTACCTTTTTCTCGATGGCGACTCGTTCCACTTCACTCCTCCAGTTCCAGGTAAGCGATATCCAGGTCCGACCCTTGCGGGCGAAAGTCGATGTCAACGGCGATCGGCTCCAGTTCGGTGTCCTTCACCAGAACTTCCAGACAGAATCGCAGCGACTCCACGTCCACGCCGGACCATTCACCGACTCGTAACCCTACTTTGGTGGCGCGCGCACCGGGACGGCGCGTGATCTCGACGCGCACGGCCTCGATCACCGAGTTGGCAATGCCCAATTCGTGCATCAGCAGATCCTGGGAAGCTGATCGCCGGGCAACATGTCGACAATCCGCGTGGTTCCGAACGGAGTTCGCAGCAGCACCAGCCCCGGATGCGTGCCGGTGACGGCGCCGATGAGCGCGGCGTCGCGCCCTTGAGGATGCCGGCGCATGGCCGCCAGCACGGGCTCGGCCGCCTCCGGCGCCACCAAGGCCACCAGTTTCCCCTCGTTGGCGACGTAGAGCGGATCCAGGCCCAGCATCTCGCACGCCCCGCGCACTTCCTCGCGCACCGGTATGGCGTTTTCTTCAATCGTAATTCCTACTTGGGCGCGGGAAGCAATTTCATTCAGCGCGCTGGAAAGTCCGCCGCGCGTCGGATCGCGCATAGTGTGGATGTGCAGCGACGCGGCCAGCATGGCAGCCACCAGGCTATGCAAAGGCGCGGAATCGCTGGCCAGCTCGGTTGAAAACTGGATTCCTTCGCGTTCCGCCAGGATGGCGATGCCGTGGTCGCCGATGGAGCCGGAGAGCAGCACGCGGTCGCCCGGACGCACCAGCGTTGGCGAAAGGCGCACACCTTCCGGCACCAGCCCGATGCCGGTGGTATTGACGAACAGCCCGTCGCCGCTGCCCTTTTCGACCACCTTGGTATCGCCGGTGACGATTTCGACCGGGATCGCATCCGCGGCCCGGCCCATCGATTCGGCCGCCCGCCGCAGGTTTTCGATTTCCAAACCTTCCTCGAGAATGAAACTGACGCTTAAATAGAGCGGAGTCGCACCGCCCATCGCCAGGTCGTTCACCGTGCCATGCACCGCCAGCGATCCAATGTCGCCGCCGCGAAAAAATAGCGGCTTCACCACGAAGGAATCGGTGGTGAAGGCCAGGCGCGCGCCATTGATCTCCAGCACCGCTTGATCGTCCAGCCGGTTGAGGATCGGGCTGCGAAAGAAGGGCAGAAAAACGTCGCGCAGCAACTCGGCGCTGAGCTTGCCTCCCGAGCCATGGCCAAGCACGATGCGATCCTTCACCGGCAGCGGCATGGGACAAGTGAACTGGATGGAGCCGCTCAAGTTTGCGCTCCCACCGGCGCGATGTGGCGCCGGTATAGATAGTAGGCGGCACAGGCGCCCTCGCTCGAAACCATGGGCGCGCCCATCGGCGTGGCGGGCGTGCAACGTGTGCCGAACATGGGGCAATCGACGGGCTTCTTCAGCCCCTGCAGCACCAGGGCACTGATGCATTCGGGCGGTTCGGGCGCGGAGATCGCCTCCACACCGAAGATCTTCTCGGCATCGAACGCGGCATATTCCGGGCGCAGCCGGTAGCCGGATTGGGCGATGGGGCCGATGCCGCGCCAGTTGCGGTCCACCACCTCGAACACCTCCGACATGCGCCGGCGCGCCGCCTCATTGCCGATACGGCTCACGCTGCGCACATACTGGTTCTCCACCTGCGCACGGCTCTCTTCCAATTGCCGCACGAGCATGAGAATGGCCTCCAGCAGATCGAGCGGTTCGAACCCGCCCACCACAAAAGGTACCTTGTACCGCGCCGCCAGGTCCTCGTATTCCTGGTATCCCATCACCGTGCAGACGTGGCCGGGGGCTATGAAGCCCTGCACGCGGTTGCCGCTCTGCTCGAGCAGCAGGCGGATGGCGGGCGGCACCAGCACGTGCGAAACCAGCATGGAAAAGTTCCGCAGCCCTTCCCTTCTGGCCTGCCACGCCGCCGTCGAATTAGCCGGAGCCGTAGTTTCGAACCCCACCGCGAAGAACACCACCGGACGCTGCGGATTCTCGCGCGCCAGGCGCAGCGCGTCCATCGGCGAATAAGCGATACGGACATCGCCGCCGCCGGCCTTCACCTGGAACAGGTCCCGGTGGGAGCCGGGCACGCGCAACATATCGCCGTAAGAGACGAAAATGACCTCCGGAATCGATGCGATGGCGATCGCCTTATCGAGAATTTCGAGCGGCGTCACGCAGACCGGGCATCCCGGGCCGTGAACCAACTCGACGCGCTCACCGATCAGTTCCTCGATCCCGTACTTCACCAGCGTGTGCGTCTGGCCGCCGCAGATTTCCATCAGCACCCACGGCTGCGTTACAGTGCGCCGGATTTCCTGGACAAGGCGGCGCGCCAATGCAGGATCGCGATACTCGTCCAGGTACTTCATCCGCTGTCCTGATCCAGTTCTTCTGCGAGTGCACCCATTTCTTCCAGCAGGCGGTAGGTGCGCTCGGCTTCTTCGGCAGCCACGCGGCTGATGGCGAATCCAACGTGCACAATGACGTAATCGCCGCACTGGGCCTCGGGCACGAAATCGAGACAGGCCTGCCGCGTGATGCCGCCGAAGCGCACGGTGCCCATGCGCATCCCCTCAACCTCCTGCGCTTCGACGATTTGTCCCGGCACCGCCAGACACATGGGTGTTTCGCTCGCTACTGAACTGCCCGATACTCCCAGCCTACACGTACGGGCCAGCTAAAGCATGCCCCACCGAGGCGCATTGGCGGGGCATGCGCCGGCTTGGCGCTTTTTTTGGGCATTTTTGCGCACGCCGCTTGCTCTTTCCCACCCGATTGCCGTATTGTTCTCGCTTGCGGCGCAAGTTTCAGATCAACGGCATCGTGCAGGGTGTGGGCTTCCGGCCCTGGGTCTACCAACTGGCGCAGCGGCACCAGCTTGGCGGGTACGTTTTCAACTCCACGCTCGGCGTCACCATCGAAGTGGAGGGTCCGGAAGAGGCGCTCTCCGCGTTCGAGGCCGCATTGCGCACTGAGGCGCCGCCTTTGGCCGAGCTCGACCAAATCCGCGTCGAACAGCTCGAGCCGATTGGCTACCAAGAGTTCACGATCCGCGATTCGCAAGACGCGGCGGGCGAATTCGTGCTCGTTCCGCCCGACATCGCCACTTGCCCGGACTGCCTGGCCGATCTGCACGACCCTTCCAACCGGCGTTACCGGTACCCCTTCACCAATTGCACCAACTGCGGGCCGCGCTACACCATCATTCAGGAGATTCCCTACGACCGGCCGCACACCACCATGGCCGAGTTTCGCCAGTGCCCAGCCTGTGAACGCGAATATCACGACCCGCGCAACCGGCGTTTCCACGCGCAGCCGAATGCCTGCCCCGATTGCGGCCCCTGGGTGGAACTGTGGGACCGGGAGCAAATGCGTGCCCGACGCGGCGAGGCCATCGATCAGACACGGACACTGCTGAAGGATGGAGCCATCCTGGCCATCAAAGGCCTGGGCGGTTTTCACCTGGCCTGCGATGCCTCTAATGACGCCGCCCTCCGACGCTTACGCCAGCGCAAGCTGCGCTCCGGGAAACCGTTGGCGCTGATGGCCGCCAGCCTGGAGAAGATTGCGGAATTCTGCGAGGTGGGGCCGGAGGAGCGCGCTGCGTTGAGCGGAACCCTCCGGCCCATTGTGCTGCTGGAGCGCCGCCCGGTGAGCCGGATCTCAGCCGAGGTGGCGCCGGGCGTCCCTACCCTGGGTGTAATGCTGCCCTACACGCCTCTGCATCATCTGCTCTTCGAGGGCGGCGGGTTCGACGCGCTGGTGATGACTTCCGCCAACACAGCCGAGGAGCCCATCGCATATCGCAACCAGGAAGTGGCCGCGCGGTTGCATCCGCTGGCGGATTATTTTCTATTGCACAATCGCGCCATCCAAACGCGGGTGGACGATTCCGTGGTGCGCATCTTCGAGGGCCGGGAGCGCACGCTGCGGCGTTCGCGCGGTTACGCGCCGCGTCCCATCGAGCTTGGGTTTCCGGCGCAGGAAGTCCTCGCCTGCGGCGCAGAGCTCAAGAACACCTTCTGCCTGACCAAGCAACACTTCGCCATTCTCGGCCCTCACATCGGCGACATGGAAAACCTGGAGACGCTGGAATTCTTTGAGGAAGTTCTGGCGCACATGAAGCGCTTCTTTCGCGTGGTGCCGCGCGCCGTGGCTTACGATCTGCATCCCCAATACATGACCACGCGCCTGGCTTTGGCGATGCCCGGCATCGAGAAAATCGGCGTGCAACATCATCACGCCCACATCGCTGCCTGCATGGCCGAGAACGGATTGCGCGACAAGGTAATCGGCGTGGCGCTGGATGGGACTGGCTACGGAACCGACGGGCTGATCTGGGGCGGCGAGTTTCTGATCTGCGATTATCTGTCCTTCGAGCGGCGGTTTCACTTTCGCTACGTTCCGCTTCCCGGCGGCGACACCGCCATCCGGCAGCCCTGGCGCTCCGCGTTGAGCTACCTGAAGGATGCGGAACTGGCCGTCTTGCCGTCGCTGGAGCCGGTTCCGGCTTCACAACGCCGCGTGGTGGAAGCCATGATCGCGGGCCGCGTCAACACGGTGGATACATCGTCCTGCGGGCGGCTGTTCGATGCGGTATCGGCGATTCTGGGAATACGCCTCGAAACCACCTATGAGGGGCAGGCAGCCATCGAGTTGGAGGCTATAGCCGCCCCGGGCGTTACCGAGCTTTACCCGTATTCGATCGACGCCGGCACAATCGACTTCCGCGAGACCATTCGCGGCATCGTACGCGACGGGAGTGGGCGGGAAGTGCGCTCGGCCCGTTTTCACAACACGGTGAGCGCCGCCATCGCCGAAACTTGCCGGCGGTTGTGCAAGCAAGATGGGCTGACCGACGTGTGTCTCTCCGGCGGCACCTTCCAAAACGCCTATTTGCTGGGCCACACTGCGCAACTGCTGCGCACGGCCGGTTTTCGGGTATTCATGCACGCCAAGGTCCCGCCCAACGATGGGGGGCTGTCCCTGGGCCAGGCTGTGATTGCCAGCAGCCTCCTCGGTTAGCCTGCCCATTGGATTCCTGTGCCACGCATAACATGCCGGCCTTCCATTAGGTAGTTTAATACCTTATACTCTTAAAGACGAAACTCCGGAAGCCCAGGAGGCTACGGTGAAGATTCTTAGGCTTCGCAAAGAGAAGCTCGATCTCTTTGCATCGGTTGTCCAACAGTTTGGTGAGCTACATGCGCCCGTCGAACAGGACGGCAAATACGTTTTCAAACGATTGACGCGGTGGGCGGAAGCTCGCCTCGACTATGACCGCACCATCCTGCCCCCCAAGAAGTACTTCCTCCCGCCGCGCGAGACCCTGTTCCGCTACCGGCCGGGCGAGGGGTTCCTGCCCAGCGCGGACGGCTTGAATCAGCGGATCGTCCTGTTCGGCCTGCATGCCTGCGATGTCTATTCGCTGAACATCCTGGATCGCGTCTTCGCCGGGAAATATGACGATCCCTACTATCAGGCGCGGCGGAGAAATATCGCCATCATTGGGATCGATTGCACACCGGACAAGCAGTGTTTCTGCCGCTCCATGCGGGCGGATTTCGTCGACCACGGCTTCGACCTCTTCTTCTATGACACCGGCGATTATTACCAGGCGCTGGTCGGCACTGCCTTGGGCGATGACATGGTGCTGGCCACCGGCAACTTATTCGAAGCGGTGGATGCGGCCGACATCGACGAATACAAACGGCGCTCGTGGAACAAGCGGCGCGCGTTTCAGCTCGATGTCGAAATCCGCGACCTTCCCGAGATCTTCGAGATGGAATACCAGAGCGAGATCTGGGAGGAACTGGGCGGCAGATGCCTGTCGTGCGGCAGTTGCAGCATGGTTTGCCCTACCTGTTACTGCTACGACGTCAGCGACGATGTGGAACTGGGCTCACGCGCCGGAAAACGAACGCGCTCCTGGGATTCCTGCCTGTTCGCGGACCATGCGCTGGTGGCCAGCGGCGAAAACTTCCGCGGCCCGCGCGCCAGCCGCATCAAGTTCCGTTTCTACCATAAGCAGCGCGGCTTCGTGGCCGAGTACGGGCGGCCCAGTTGTGTCGGCTGCGGGCGCTGTGCCACGGCCTGCCCCGTCGGCATCGACGTGGTGCAGGTAATCGACCGTCTGCGGAGGGTGCAAGATGTTGCTAGCCGATGACGTCGCTACCTACCATCCCATCGTGAGCGGCAATCCCTACCAGCCGCACATGGCGCGCATCGTGCGCATTTACAAGATGGTGGAAAACAATCACCTCTTCACGCTGCGCTTCCTGGAAGACAACCTGGCGCATACCTTCCGCCATCAGCCGGGCCAGTTCATCATGCTGAGCGTTCCCGGCACCGGCGAAATCCCCATTTCGATTTCCTCTTCTCCCTCGCGGCCGGAGGTCCTGGAGCTCTGCGTACGCCGCGTAGGGCGCGTCACCAACGCTCTCTACCGGCTGCATACCAACGATGTGGTGGGAGTGCGCGGCCCTTACGGCAACGGCTACCCCATCCCGGAGATGCAGGGCAGCGACCTGCTGCTGGCGGCCGGCGGCCTGGGCATGGCGCCCTTGCGGTCGCTGCTCTGGTACGCCCTCGACCACCGCGACAAGTTCAACAACATCATCCTGATGTACGGAGCCAAGCGGCCGGAGGATATGTTGTTCCGCGAGGAGCTCCTGGCCCTGGTGGATCGCACGGATATGAACTGCCTGCTCACTGTGGACGCAGATTCCTCGGGAAGCTGGAAGAACCATATCGGCCTGCTGCCCACCCTGTTCGACTACGCCAAAATCGAACCGCTTCACACCTATGCCAGCGTGTGCGGCCCGCCGGTGGTCTACAAGTTCATCCTGCAAAGACTGCTGGAGCTCGGCTTTCCCAAGAATCGGATTCTGATGTCGCTCGAACGCCGCATGAAATGGGGTATCGGTAAGTGCGGCCACTGTAGCATCGGCTACAAGTACACCTGCCTGCAGGGCCCCATTTTCACTTACTGGGATGCAATCAACCTGCCGGAGATGATCTGATGAATAAGCCTACTGTAGGGATATTCGGACTCACCGGTTGCGCGGGCGATCAATTGGTGATTCTCAACTGTGAAGACCGCCTGCTGGACCTGGCTGCTTTGATCGACGTCCGCGAGTTTCTCATGGCGTCTTCGGAAAACGACACCGCCTGCTCGCTGGACGTCGCCCTGGTGGAGGGCGCGGTGGTGAGCCGGCGGGATGCCGACAGGCTGCGCGCAATTCGCCAGCGGGCCAAGACGCTGGTGGCCCTGGGAACCTGCGCCGTATGGGGCGGAGTGGCCGCCATGGACCGCGGCACCGACCGCCGGAGGCTTCTCGAAGAAGTATATGGCGAGGCCGGGTTAAGCTACGATTCGCAGCCTGCGCAGGCGCTGCACGAACTGGTGAAGGTGGATCTCAATATCACCGGCTGCCCCATCGAAAAGGAGCATTTCCTGGCGGCCATCGCCAATCTTCTGAACGGCGACGTCCCCGTCTATCCCAGCTATCCGGTTTGCACCGAGTGCCGCATGCAGGAGAACAACTGCCTGTTGATGGAGCGCGGACAACTGTGTTGCGGGCCGATTACCGCCGCCGGCTGCAAAGCCCGCTGCCCGGATCTGCGCGTGCCCTGCGTGGGCTGTCGCGGGCCGGTGAGCGACGCCAATCCGGCGTCGCTGACCGCGATGCTGGCGGAAAGAGGCTTTGACCGGCAGTCGGTCGCCGCTCGCCTACGAACCTTCGCACCGGAGGGAGCTGCGCAATGAGCAAAATCGTCATCGACCATCTGGCGCGCGTGGAGGGCCATGGCGGCATCACCGTGGAACTGGAAGGCGACACGGTCGGCAACGTGCACTTTGACGTCTTTGAAGGCGCGCGGCTGCTCGAACCGCTGGTGCGCGGGAAGCGTTTCGACGAAGTGGCGCCGGTCCTGTCGCGAATCTGCGCTATCTGCTCGGTGGCGCATACGCTGACCTCGCTCAAGGCCACCGAGAACGCGTTCGCGGTGCGCGTCAGTCCGCAGACGGAGCTGCTCCGCGAGCTGATGTTCCGCGGCGAAAACATTGAAAGCCACGCGCTGCACCTCTTCCTGCTGGCGGTACCCGATTACCTGAATTACCCCAGCGCCATCGCTCTCTCCGCCGACAAGCCGGCTGTCGTTCTGCTCGGCCTGCGCCTCAAGAAGCTCGGCAACCTGATCCAGGAGACCATCGGCGGGCGCGCCATCCATCCGGTCAACGCAGTCCCGGGAGGCTTTGGCAAGGCGCCGCCAATCGAACAGTTGATCGAACTGCGCAGCGCGCTGATGCAGGGCATGACCGATTCCGACGCCGCCATGGATATGATGGCGTCGCTTCCGCCGGCCGATTTCTGCCATTGCGATACCGTCTACGCCGCTCTGCGCTCGCCGAGCCTGGACAGTTACTACATTGGCGACGAGATGATGGCCGTATCCGATGGCAGCCGGGCGATCGTGCATGCCGCCGATTACAAAACGCTTACTAACGAGAGCGCCGTCCCGCACTCCCACGCCAAGCACAGCGCCTTCCGCGAAAAACCTTTCATGGTCGGATCGCTCGCCCGGCTGACCGTGAATCCGCGGCGTCTCACCGGCAAACTGGCGGTAGCCAAGAAGCGGCTCAAGCTGCAATTGCCCGCCGACAATCCGATGGACAACAACAAAGCCCAGGCGCTCGAGTTGATCAACGACGTGGAGCGGGCCCTGGAAATCATCGAACAACTGCTTCGTGCGGGCGTCAAGGATGAACCTCCCGTGCCAGTTCAGCCGCGCGCCGCCACCGGCACAGCCATTACGGAAGCTCCGCGCGGGCTGCTGATTCACAGCTACACTTACGACGCGGAGGGCCGGATTACCGCGGCCGACGTCGTCACGCCCACCGCCCTCAACGCCGCCAGCATGGAAATGCACTTGCGCAAAGCCGTGGAGCAAAGCGTGGAACGCGAGGAGACCGCCCTTTCGAGAAAGCTGCAAATGATCGCCCGCGCCTACGATCCGTGCATCTCCTGTTCGGTGCACCTGCTGCGCAGGCAATGAAGCCGCTGCTGCTAATTGGCCTCGGCAATCCACTGATGGGCGATGAAGGGATTGGCTGGCACGTGGCGGATCGCCTGTCCGGCGACCCGAGACTGCCGGCCGATGCGGAGGTGGTTTGCGGCGGAACCGACCTGCTGCGCTATGCGGATCGAATGGAACATCGGCGCCGCGTGATCGTGGTTGACGCCCTACAGGACGATGCCGAGCCAGGCAGCGTATCGTCGTGGGACACTTCGGCCGGGCTCGACAATCGTCAGGACAACGTCCATTGCCTTTCCGCCGTTCAGTCGATTCAACTGCTGCGGATGACCGTCCCGGTTCCGATCACTCTGCTGGGTGTTTCCATACCCCGCGCCAATGTGCAGACGGAGCTTTCGGGCGAACTCGCCGCCCGCGTGCCCTCGATCCTGGAGCGCGTGCTGCGCGAGCTCGACTTGAAAGAGCAGGGCTGAAGAATAATCGATGCCAACCGCTCCCTGACGGTCGCGGCTCCGATGCGTCCAGGGACGGCGGGCGATTGACCTGCTTATTCCCTGGCTTCGAATTCAGTTTGGATACGAGCCGGCGATCTTCTTCACGAAGCCGTGGAAATGATGCACCCACCCGCCGCCTTGCTGGTAATCGCCCATGAGGAACATGAAAGGGCACTCGCCAGGAATCACGGAGATCCCGTGCGCTTCACATTCGCCGACAGCCTGCGCGCTGACGGAGCCTTTGCCGCCGGTGCGGCACAGCCAGATCCGCTTTACGCCGGCCCGAATGCAATCGCCAACCACCGCCTCCGTCACCGCGGGCGAGGTCAGCATTACAACGCCATCGGGGACCGGGTCGATTTCCTGCACGCTGCGAAAACATCGATGCCCTTCGATTTCGCCAACGGCCGGGTTGACTGGAACCAGGTCATACCCGCGCGCACTGAACTCGCGAAACAGCACCCGCGAGTAATCCTTCGGCTGCCGCGAGACGCCCACGAATGCCAGCCGCTTCTGGCTCAGGAAATCCCGCACTCGCTCCATCGAAGCCATCAAATCGGACCCTCCAGTCCGATTTTAAGCTGGGGCTCCGCCGGAAACAAGGAGAATTGGGACACACCTTCGCCCTTCGGCGCGCATGCGTGCGGCGGCATTGGCAGACGGGTTTTAGGGGATGCGGACTACGCGACTTTCTGAACTTTGCCGCTACGGATACACGACGTGCAGACGCGCAGGCGGCGGGCTGCCCCATTCACCACGGCACGAACCGATTGCAGGTTCAGATCCCAGCGCCGCTTGGTGACGTTGTGGGCGTGGCTGACGCGGTTCCCGAAGACGGGCCCGCGGCCGCAAATATCACATACTCTTGCCATAAGACACAAATCTCCCGGTCAAGTCGAAAGGTTAAGTATAGCAGATCCGGCATAGCCTTCGGCACCCCGGTTCAACCTCCCGATGCACCGGCGACATACCTCAGCGTTGCACCCACTTCGCCATATCGTCGATCGCCTCTTCGGCTACGTGGCCGGGCTTGTCATATTCCGCCGGCGAAGACTTCCCTTCGCCAGCGATGAATAGGTGATTCAGGCCGGGGTAACTGCGGAACATGACATTCTTCCGGCCGCCAAGCGCGGCCTTCCATAAGTTGAAGTCCTTCATCGACACCTGACAATCACGCTCGCCTTGCAGGATGAGCATTGGCATATCGATCGCCCTTGCTTCAGCGTCCGGATGATAGGCCTTCAGGTCGGCCAGATATCGCGGGGGCAAGCCCAATCCTGCGAACGGATTCTTGCGGACAGCGTCCAGTTTCGCCTGCGCTTCCGCGGTCGGCGGGCCATTGAGACTGGCGAGGTATTCGGCGTGCTCGACCATCAACTCTTCGAGCGGCCGCACATTTCCTGCCATCACGATGAAACCGGCCAGCTTCGAATCGCGCTTCATGATGCGCGGGGCGAGGTAGCCGCCCTGGCTGTGGCCCAGCACGTAGACCGCTCCGGGGTCGACGCGGGCCTGCGTTCTGACCACCGCTGCCGCACGCACCGCGTCGTCCACCGTCTCCTGGTTCATGGTGAAGTCCGGGTCGGCCGCGCATTCCTTCGGATATTGTTTAGTGCGCTTGACATACCGCAGCACGGCGATGCCGCGGGAGGACAGCCCTTCGGCCAGGTCGCGAAATACTTTCGCACCACCGATTGTTTCATCGCGGTCGTTCGGTCCGGAGCCGTGCACTAATACTACCGCTCGAAAGGGGCCGCTGCCTTTTGGAATCGTGAGTGTGGCGGGAAGCTTCCAGGCATCGTCGCCAACGGTGAGATCGACCGAAGTGAAAGACTCGGCGTGAGCGTAGGCCGGACTTTGCCATGGCGGCGCAGCGGTCGGCCGCCAGTGAGTGCCATCGACTTGCCCATTCTTATTCCAACTGACTTCAAACTCCAGAGAGACCGGCCGCCAGCGAACTGTGATCTCCACTACCGTGGAGTCGCCCGCCCTGGTTGCGCGTGGCGCGCCGATCTCTTGGGGTGCGCCGAGAGTCTGGAGCTGATCCATCTGGCCGGAGAAAGTCTCCAGGCTGATAGCGCTTTTTATCTCCGGTGTGAACGCCGTGTAGAACGCGTCGTAGTGGCGCGCCAGGAGCTGGTCGAGCGCCTGTCTGGTGCGGTCTTCGAAAGACTGCGCGAATGCACTGAGCGCGATAAATAGTAAGATCAGGGTCCGCATATCGTTTATTGTCCCAGTTTGCCGAGCGCCTGCGGGCAGGCAAGACACTTCGGAAAGAATGCCGGCGCGGCACGCAGGAGTGCGTGCGCCACTTACTCGAGCGGATAGCCGTGAACCAGCTTCAGCGTCCGCGACCAGCGGGTTTTGGTGAAGAAGTGGGTCACCACATCGATGACGTGGCCGGCGCCGATGTTGCCGTTCATCAAATCGGCGGTCGGCGCGTCAAACGACCAGTAAATCACTACCGGCGTGCCTTCGATGTTCTGCCGCGGCACAAATCCCCAGTAGCGGCTGTCGAGCGAATCGTCGCGGTTATCGCCCATGGCGAAGATGCAGCCCGGCGGCACGATCACCTCGCCGTTCACCACGTGGTCGCTGAGCATGGCGATGGCCGGCGGCAATACGCCCGGCTCCGGCGGAGCGGCGGGAAAATTGTCGCGGTATGGGTCGATATACGGGGTAATGTGCTGCACGTACGGCTCGTTGACGGCGTGGCCGTTGAGGATGAGCTGCTTGTTGACCAGCCGGATATGATCGCCCGGAATCCCGATCGCCCGCTTCACCAGGTCCATGTTGAGATCGACGGGGTCGCGCAAGACGATGATGTCGCCGCGCCGCACGTCCCGGTACGGCAGCAGGCGGCTGGAGATCGCCCCCGGCGGCGAGTAAGTCAGCTTGTCCACCAGCACGTGGTCGCCGATCAGCAGCGAACCTTCCATAGACCCGCTGGGAATCACGTAGCCCTGCACCACACTGGTGAAGAAGAACAGCATCCAGATGATGGTGACGGTCCATTCCGCGATAAACCCGCGGCGGACGTTGCCCGTCAGCGCCTTGTAGCTGTTCCGGATCCCTGGTGCCGCCTCGTCTGCGCCGGCCGACACCGCTTGCTGTTTCTTCCCGGCCGCTCCAGCTTTCGCTTTTCTTCTCACAGTTGTCATTGTAGCGAATGCTGCCGCGGCACACGCTGCTGCGGAGCATTCAGTGTGTGACAGCGTCGAGATTCTTCACGACACTTCTGCGCCGGGCGCCGGCCGTCGGCAGGACTGAGCGTTTTACTTCAGTGGATAGCCGTGAACCAGCTTCAGCGTCCGCGACCAACGGGTTTTGGTGAAGAAGTGCGTCAGGATATCCATGATGTGGTCGATGCCGATGTTGCCGTTCGTCAAATCGGCGGTCGGCGCTTCAAACGACCAGTAGATCACCACCGGAGTCCCCTCGATGTTCCGGCGCGGCACAAAGCCCCAGTAACGGCTGTCGAGCGAATCGTCCCGGTTGTCGCCCATGGCGAAAACGCAGTCCGGGGGCACCACTAATTCGCCGTCCACCACGTTGTCAGTCAGCATGGTGATCGCCGGCTGCATTACGCCCGGCTCCGGCGGCGCAGCGGGGAAGTTGTCGCGGTACTGATCGATGTACGGGAAGATGTGCTCCACGTACGGCTCGTTGACGGCGTGTCCATTGAGAACGAGCTGCTTGTTGACCAGCCGGATGTGGTCGCCCGGAATCCCGATCGCCCGCTTCACATAATCTTCCTTGATGTCCATGGGGTAGCGGAAGACAATGATGTCGCCACGGCGCACGTTGCGGTACGGCAGCAGGTGGCCTGCCACCGGGCCTGGCGGCGCGAAAGTCAGCTTGTCCACCAGCACGTGGTCGCCAATCAGCAGCGAATTCTGCATGGACGCGCTGGGGATGACGAACGCCTGCACCAGGCTGGTGGTGGCGAACAGCAGCAGGATGATGGTGACGGTCCACTCCGCGACGAAGCCGCGGTGGACGTCGCGTGTCAGCGCGTGGTAACGGTCCCAGATTCCGCGCGGCGCTTCCGCGGTGTCCTCCGCCGCCGGTTTACCGGTCTTCTCGGTCGTCTCGCTTTTGGTTTTGGTCCCCACAGTTGTCATTGTAGCGAATGCGCGCCGCGCGCCGCCTCGCTACAGTGTTTTGAGATAGGCAATCAGGTCGTTCTTTTCGCCATCGGTGAGCATGTCTTTGTAGCCCGGCATGCCCTTGCCACCTTCGTCGATTTGGGCGCGAACGTTCGCCTCAGTGACCTTCTTCCCGCTCTTCAGCTTCTCTCTCTTGAACAGGCCTTTGAGACCGGGCCCGATTTTGGTTTCGGTGCTATCCGCGTTGTGGCACACGGCGCAGGCTTCAAACACCGTCTTACCCTTGGCCGCATCGCCATTCGCCGCTCCCTGCACCGCCCACGGCGCCGCAGCCACGCAGAGGCACACACCTATAATTCCCAATGGTTTCATCCTCAATATCTTATCAGCTACGCCGCAAGCCGTAACGCCGGGCAGTCTTGGCAGTCTTGGCGCAGACCGCGAAATTCGCGCTCTGAATAAGAGGCTTGATAAGAAGGCCTGCCCAAGCTTATGCCAGGGCTTTCAGCGGGCGGGAGCCGTTGGCGATGCTGACCACGGGTCTTTCGAACACGGTCATATCCTGCACCAGGCGCTCCAGGTCGGCGTCGTCGCCAACCACGATTTCGTGTTCGATCCAATCGGAAAGCGGAATGTTGCGGAAATACATCCGCTCCTGCAACACCAGGCATTTGCGGGTCTGCGTGAGGCCGCGGGTTTCGCGCGTGTAGTGGCGCTGCTCCACTTTCATCTCTCCCAGAAATGCGTCCAACGCTTCGCGGTGCGCTCGTTCCTGCGCGGCGCGCATGGCGGTTTGCAACTGCGCTTCCATGGCTTCCCGCTCGGCGACGATGGCGCCCTTATCTGCCGCAAGGCGTTCGCGCGTTTCGGCCAGTTTGACCTCCATCCGCGATTGCATCACGAACCAAGCCAATATGCCCGACGCCAGTGCCGCAAATGCAGGCAGGCAAATCCATAGTGCAGCTTCCATAGGGTCAATGGTAACGGTGGCAGGGGGGGCAATGCTAGCTGCCGAAGGTAAATAGACGCCCGTAAACCTATGGGAATAGAGCAGATGCTGCGTCTATCGGGTGACGCTCGCCTGGGGCGATGACCACCCGGATGTTGAAGCGCCCGTTCGTCATGCAATCGCCGGCGGCGCTCGAAACGGATTCACCCTTGCGTGCCATCGATCTTCTGGCCCGCCAGGGTATAACGGACCTCGGCGAGCTCGAACCTCGCCAGCGGGCCGAAAACAGCGGCCAGCCGCGCCCGCAGACCGGCGAAGAAGCCCAGGTATTTGCTTGCGAAGACCGCCCGGCCGAGCAGGAAATCGGCTCGCGCCAGCGCCTCGGCCGGGCGGTCGGCGTAGTGGCGCACGCGGGCGTCCGGAATCAGCAGGATCTTCTTCCCGGCGCGGAGAAACTGCGCAGCCAGGTCGGCGTCGCCGCCGAACTGCCCATAGCGCTCATCGATCTGCCGCACGGCCTTGATCAGAAACACCCGCGCCATCAAGGCCGCGCCGCGGGCGTACTGGACGGCGACCGGCTGCGGGCTCGCTTCCGCCGTCTCCCATTCCCCGTCCGGCGGCAGTGACCCAAGCTGCGGCGCGGGGTTGTCTTCGGCATCCACCAGCAGCGGGCAAACCGCCGCCGCCGTGGCATCCGCATCCAGCGCGTCAGCCAGGCGCGCCACCGCGCCCGGTTCCACTTCCGTGTCCTCGTGCAGAAACAGCACGTATTCGGCGTCCGCCGCGCGCCACCCCAGATTCATTCCCTTGGTCAGACCGAAGTTCTTGGGCAGGCGGATGAGCTGGATGTCCGGAAACTTTTCGACAACCTGCGCGCTCTCGTCCCTGGAGCCATTCTCCACCACGATCAGTTGCAGCCGTTCGCGGCCATCGGACCGTTCGAGCGATTCCAGGCACTTCCGCAGCCGGTCCGCGCGGTTGTGCGAAACCACCGCCACCGAGACGCGGGGCGGTTGTTTCTCCGTTTCAGCATTACCTGTCGGGGTCAAGCCAATAGCATAGCGCCGATCTGTTAACTTAGCGCCGATCTGTTAACGTGTAAGGTTATGTCAGCAGCAAGCATCCTGGCCGCCCTGGTCGAAGGCGCCATCGTGCCGGTGGTGCGCGCCTCCTCCTCCGAGGCCGCATTGCAGGCGGTGGAAGCCATTGCCAGCGGCGGCATACGCGCCGCCGAAATCACCATGACCGTGCCCGGCGCGGTGCAAGTCCTCGAAAAGCTGGCCGGCCGTTTCGGCGGCAATATGCTGCTCGGCGCCGGCACCGTGCTCGACCCGGAGACCGCGCGCACCTGCCTTCTGGCGGGCGCCGAGTTCATCGTCTCGCCCAGCCTCAAGCCGGCCACTATTGAAATGGTCAAACGCTACTCCAAGCCCGTGTTTCCCGGCGCCCTCACCCCCACCGAAGTGCTGGCCGCCTGGGAGGCCGGCGCCGACGCGGTGAAGATTTTCCCCTGCGGCAACGTCGGCGGCGCCAAATATATCAAGGCGCTCAAGGGACCGTTCCCGCAGATCGAGATGATCCCCACCGGCGGCGTCAACCTGGAAACCATCGGCGAGTTCCTGAAAGCCGGTGCCTGCGCGGTCGGGGTGGGGGGCGAATTGCTGGACGCCAAGTTGATGAAGCAAGGCAAGTTCGACGATCTCACCGAGCGCGCCCGCCAGTTCGTGGCTGCCATCGCCAAGACCCGCGCCGAAATGGCGTCCGCCCGCGGTTAGGCGTTCGGCACATGTTGCGAACCAGGCTGGGGCCTGCCGACGCTTCCTGAGTTTGTCGATATGTTCCTCATATAGCGGATATACCGCGAGTATCTGCGCCGACTAATCCAAGCCGTCTAGCAGGGAGTGGATTGCACTATCGACTCAGTTGGGTGATAATCGACTGAATCTGAGGCTAAGGTATGACTCTTACTCAGAACTTCATCATCAGGAGTGTATTTTCATGCGCTCACTTATGTACTATGTCGCTGTACCAACTTGGCTGTTTCTATGTATCGCCGCAAGTTTTACCTTTGCACAAGATGGGCAAGTAGCGACGGCAGGACCTTCGGCAGCAGCAGGTCCTACAGCCCCGCCATTCGATTCGAGCAAGTACCTTCCCCTTTGCTCGACGGAAAAAGTAAATGGGGACTGTTACGTCAACATCGACCGCCGGTATCCCATGTCCATGCCACCGTACCAGATGCGCCGCAACAGCCACATCACCGTGTACGTCTTTCACCCATTTGCATTTGAGGCTCTTACATTAGATGCCGGCACGGCTCAGGCTTTTGAGGGATCGGATCAGGCTGCGGCACTGGTCGCGGCCGCAGTGCCAATAGGCAAAGGCGCCAGTTGGGGAATGGTCGATTCGGCTGTGGCTGCTTATGCGGAACCCGGAAAGAGCTTCGTGGACACGAAAACTAACGCAGAAACGCGACTAAGCGCGCGAGCAAATCAGCCCACCGACGTTGCCCTCGCGAAGGAGATTTTGCAGCAACTCCAAAGTCTTAGTGACCTACTGACCCAGGCTCTGGCGCCAGTACCTCATTATTTTGCTGAGACGAAAAGCATTTACGCTCAAGTTAGAGAGATCGTATCGACTGCGCCACGCCCTGTCGCGGACGTGCAGAACACGGTCCTTCGTGGCCCCGGCGTTCCTAGCGACACACCTAACCCCTGGGAGGACTACCCAGCCTGGCGAGAATACATGCGGGCCGCCCTCGCTAAGCAAGGCGATGACACGACGGACGTCTTGGAGTTGGTTCCCGCTCCCTGTCAAAAAGTGGGAGATCCGCCGCCGGCCCTTGGCCCTTGGCTGCCCCGTGCCCGCGCCTGCAAGCCGCCCAACACAACCACCCAAAGCTCGCCGCTTTCGGACAACTATGACGCTCTCTACAAGAAGCTCCAGGACAACCTCGCGCTTCTGCCCGCCGGCAAGCCCGAACCCAGCACGTATCAACAGATCATGAGTCTGAAGACTGACCTCGACCAACGTAAACAACATGTCTCCTGGGTTCTCAGCCTGCTGGCGGGGCTTATCGCGAAGATTACCCCAGACATGCAGAGTTTGCGGGGCAACATCGCTTTGGCTCGCGATGTTCCGTCGAATCCTATCAAACTCGGGGTAATCCCAGGTCCAAGCTCCCCCGAGAAAATCTTAGCCCCCTACAGGGCTCTCGCTCCGCAAAGCACGTACACCGTCAATGCTCAAAACGAAATCGCAAATCCACTACTTGGATTGCCGGCCCCTACACAGAAACAGGCGATCGTCACCATTACTGCACTCTATGCGGCCCCGAGGTTCGAGGTCTCTGCGGGAGCGTTTCTTTCCTGGCTGCCCAACCGAACGTTCTCGAACTACACGGACGTCACGCTCACGGGCGGTGATCCCGCTCCCGCTGACGCCAAGATCGATATGACGAAGACCATTCCGCCGTTGGTGATTCCATTCGTCGCCGCGAACTACCGCATCAGCCCCGAGTTTACCTGGCCCGGAGGGCGGAGAGGGGCTGTTTACGCCACGGCCGGCATTGCGCTCAATCCTTACGACACCCAAGTGGAGTATGCGGCGGGCTTCAGCGTTTCGTGGCGATACCTCATGTTCAGCCCGCTTTTCCACCTGGGGCACAGCACACACCTCACGCAAGGTGAGCAAGTCGGGCAGATCTGGTGTCAGTACGGCAACGGCGCGACTGCGACATCGACTCCGCCAGCGTGCGGAGGCGGTACACCGACTGCTCCGTCCACCAAGGCTTTCTGGAGGGGGGCGTTCGCCCTGGGAATCAGCGTCCGAGTTCCAACCACCTTTAGCAGCACCAACCACTGAGAACGGGGAGCCGCCTGCAGTCTAGGGCGCAGGCCCGGCTACGCTTCCGAGAACCTGGCGAGCTTGGTCAGCGCCAGGCCCTCCGCGGAAGGCTCCTCGGAGTCAAACGCGGCCACGCGGTTGCGGCCCTCGTGCTTGGCTGCATAGAGAGCCGAATCGGCCTCGCGGATCAGACGGTCGGCATCGCCCGCACCGCAGGCACCGCGGCTGGAGACGCCGATGCTGCAGGTAACAGCCAGCAGTTTTCCGGCGGCGGCAAATGGCTCCCGGGCGACAGCCTCGCGGAGGCGTTCGGCCTGGGTACGAGCATCCTGCGCGCTGCAGCCGGGTAGAACGATCAGGAACTCCTCGCCGCCATAACGGCCGGGAGAGTCATAGTGGCGGGTCACGGCCTTCATGCGGCGCGCCGCTTCGCGAAGAACCGCGTCTCCCGCCATATGGCCGCCCGTATCGTTGACCTGTTTGAAGCGATCCAAATCCACCATCAGCAGCGCCAGCGGCCGCAGCTCACGCTCCGAGCGCGCGATTTCCGTGAGCAAGACCTCCAGCACACGGCCCCGGTTGAGAAGGCCGGTCAGGGC
>CAVXJY010000144.1:0-38643 GCA_963761855.1 Bryobacterales bacterium
GCAGCCGAACCTCAGCGACGCCAAGGACGAGTCGACGACGTGGGGCGCGGATCGGATTAAGAGCTCCTTAGCCGCGGGGCAGCACCGGGGCTGCACGTCAGCGGTCCGTAGGGCCCCTTCACGCTCAGCTGGCGAACTGAACTGGACCGAAAACACAACTACTTAGACCCAACTGGACCGAACCAGACTGGCAGTCACCGGGTTCGATTCCCGTTAGCGAAGGAACCTGGCTGGCCGGCCCAATGGCGTCAACAGCCCGCTGGACGGCCGCCGCGGCTTCGACATGCGTCGAGGAGTGATCGGACCTATACCAGCGCTTGCGAGGAGCGGTTCTGCGCTTCGTTGTAAGGGCCGTTTGGGTTGTCAGGCGAACGAAGGGTCGATTCTCTGTTGAACTAAATACGACAAGCCTCTGTCAGCTGTGGCAAAACTGTGTCAAAACCCCATCCGTTCACGACTTCGGGAGTTGCAATTTGAGCGAGAGCAGCTTCCCCAAGTTGTTGATAACAGGCACTTCGGTATAGAACTAATGGAGTGTTTGGAGCCGGTGATGGTTCTTCGTAATCAGCAGGTCGCCGGTTCAACCCCGGCGGGTGGCTCCAGAATAAAATCAATCACTTAGCGGCCCGCGTCGAAGCGGGCTTTCGCATCTTTATCGGCCGTTTTGTCGGCAACCCGGTTTGGTCCGGGCATGGTGAGGACGCGGGGCCTGGCTGGCTCTTCGCCGAACAGGCGCTCCATCTTTCCGGCCCAGTGTCATCCCGCTATGACGAGCAGCGTTGCGTAAGTGGCTCGGTTGCAGAGACGCGGCTGGGCGAAGTATCTCCGCCAATCCGCGGTGCCACGCTCCCGTTCTACTTGTCCCGACTCTCCAGGGCGGCCAGACGGGATTCCAGTTGGCGGATGATGCCGGAGAGTTCCTGCTGCTGCGACTGCAGGTGTTCCTGCTCCGACTCTAATTGCGCTCTCTGGTCTTCGATCTGCCGCTGCTGCGCCTGCACCTGGTTCAGCAGCATGGCGTTCACCTTCTCGTAATACACCGAGTCGATCTGCCCATCCTGGGCGTAACCGACCAACTCCGGCGCCACCCCCGCCACTTCCTCGGCGATTAGACCGTAGTGCTCGGGGCCGGCCGCGCCTTCCGTCTTGTAATGGAATCTTACCGGACGCAACCCCATCAGCACGTCCGTCGTGTCGCCCATATCGCGGATGTCCTGCTTGTAGCGCCGCGAGGAACTCTGCACGCCCAACTGGCCGTTTGAGTTTACATACACAGCGCTGCCGCTGACGGTGCTGCCAGAGATGCCCGCAATGTAGGTTGTCGTCTGCGTGCCCTGCATCCCGATGTAGATGGTGTTGTTGTCGCCGGATGTCCCCTGGTTCCCGATGTAGATGTTGTTGCTGCCGGCGATCAGGTTGTATCCAGCGTAGTACCCCAGGGCGGTATCGTAGCTGCCGGTCGTGTTCTGCTGCAAAGCGCTCACGCCGCTGGCCGTGTTGTAGCTCCCGAAGGTATTCGAGAGCAGCGCGAGGCTGCCCGCAGCCGTGTTGCTGCCGCCGGTGGTGTTGAACCCGGGGCCGAGGCAACGATGCCAATCTCATGAGATTGCAGGGCTTGCCTCGCGCGATTTGGACGCTCTTCAGTGGGCCGATCTGCGGTCTTGTTCTACTTCTCCCGGCTTTTCAGTTTGGCCGGGCGGGACTCGAGTTGCCGGATCATCTCCTCCTGGGACTGTAGCTCACCCTTCTGTTCTTCGATCTGCCCCTGCTGGGTTTGCACCTGGTTCAGCAGCATGGCATTCACTTTCTCGTAATGCGCCGAGTCAACCTGCCCATCCAGGCCCCGCCCAACTAGCTCTGGCGCGACCTCTTCGACCTCCTCCGCGATCAGACCGTACTGCTCGCTGCCGTCCGCGCCTTGCGTCTTGTAGCGGAAGCGCACCGGGCGCAGCCCCATCAGCACGTCCGTGGTGTCGCCCATGTCGCGAATGTCCTGCTTATAGCGCCGCGAGGAGCTCGCGCTGCTCAACTGGCCACTGGACGTCACGTAGACGGCACTGCCGCCGGCGTTGACGCCGTAGATACCAGCAATGTAAGTAGCCTGCTGGGTGCTCTGGCCGATGCGGATGGCGCTCGATTCGCCGGCCACTCCCTCGTTCCCGATGTCGATGTTGCTGCTGCCGGTGGTTAAGTTGTACCCGGCGCCGTCACCAAGGGCAATGTTACCCGCTCCGGTGGTGTTGGAGTACAGGGCATCGAAACCGACGGCCGTGTTATTGCTTCCGGTGGTGTTGTACGACAGCGGGCCGGCGCCGATGGCCGTGTTGGCGCTGCCGGCGGTGTTGAACGCGAGCGCGTCGTAGCCGCCGGCCGTGTTGTAGTTCCCGATGGTGTTGGAGAGCAGCGCCTGGGTGCCGCTGGCCGTGTTGTCGCCCCCGGTGGTGTTGGAGTACAGCGCGTTGTCGCCGACGGCCACGTTGGCGCCCCCGGTGGTATTGCGGTTAAGCGCATAGGCTCCACTGGCCACGTTGGCGCCCCCGGTGGTGTTGGAGTATAGCGCATAGTCGCCGACGGCTATGTTCTCGTTCCCGGTATTATTCGCCAGCGCGCCGATACCCAACATCGTGTCCACGGTGGCGTCCCCGATCGACGCGTAGTAGCCGTTGACGTCGATGATCACGTATGTGCGGTCGGTGACGTACACGTCGAACGACCCCGATGCGTCCGCCGGAATCACCGCTCCGTTCGAGACGATCCCCGCCGTCCCCGTCGTCCCACCTTCATACCCTGTCAGTGTCGCCGTGCTCGAACACGTCGCCGTCGGCGTCCCCGTCGGACATACGCTCAACCACTTCAGAATCGTCCCCGCCGGCTGCGGCCACACCGTAATGTTGGCCGAATACGCTTCCGCCGCTGGCAGTCCCACGCACGGGTTCGCCACCCCGGAATACGTTCCCGACGGCAGCCCCGGAGCCGGGACCGTGATTTGCGAACCAGCCGCCCACACCAGCGGCGTCGAGGAGCCGGAGCCGTATGGCGTCGGCATATCGTAACGCGTGTCCACCAGCCGGCACGGCGTGATGGCCACCAGCATGCCTAGCTCTTCTGTACCGCTGGCGGGAGAGGCTTGCGCGTTCAGTCCATTTAGCTTGGCCGCCCGCTCGCGCGCGACGGCGAGTTCCGGTGCCGTGGTGGCCCGCCAGGACAACGGCGCCGCCCAGTTCTTCAACGGCACCGGATCGGCAGCCTGCGCCCAGGCGCCAGTCGCGAACACGAACGCCACAAATGACAATGAGCATCTGAGAGATACGCGGGTCATAATAATTCCTTCCTTCTTCGGCGCGGAGACAAGGCGAACGGCCGGCTCCGCGGCGCCTCCGCATCCCGCTCGAGCGAGCTATCGGTCTACAAGACCTGATTATCGTTTAACCGGAACTCGATTGGAAGCGCGGATTGCGCCGCTCGATTCCGTGAACGCTGGATTTACCGAGCGCCATGCTGCGGCGCCCAGGCGGAGTCGCGTGGCGAAGCCGATCATGAGATAGCATGCGAGGCCTCGGAGGGCGGTGCGCTTTCGAGAGATCGCCGTGAACCAGCAGCCCAGCGCAGAGCGCGCGTCCGAGGAGTGCGTCGCCGCCACGCTCTCGAGTCGCCACGACACGGCAGGCGGACCAGCAGCGCGAAGCGAGCGTCGCTTCGGTTCGCTTGCCTCCCAGTTGTCGCGTGCTCACTGCGCGCCACGAAGGGCGCCGGAACTCTCGCAAGGAGGCTGCCTGGACCGATTGCCCAGGGTATGATGCTTCTGTGGGTCCTTTGTGGCTGTTCCTCGCTGCTACTAGTCTGGCTGTCACGCTGGCGTTCGTGTGCAAGATCCGTCACCAGCGGGCGTTGACGACCGTGAACCTCGTGCTGGCGCTCTTCTCCGCCGTGCTCGCCGCCCTTGAGCTGGTCAACCGCGCCCAGGCCCATCCCGCGGACATACGGGTCGATCTGCTGGTGACGATACCGTTGTTGTGCGTCACCGCCTTAATCGTTGGCCTGGTCACTTCCCGATCGGTTTCCGGAGTCGGCCGGATGATCGCCCTGTCGATGGCGCTGGCCGGTGGGGCGACGCTGGCCTGGTTTGGATGGCGGTTCGTGCAAACCACGTGGGAGTCGGCCGAGTTCATGCGGCGTCATGAAGCGGGCATCCGAATCTACTGGGAGGAGACGATTCGCTGCCAGGGGGCGATGTCCGCACGTTTTGGGGGGCTCGACCGCAACGACAATGCGTGCTCGGGCAACCTTCGCGTCAAATCGCGCGTTGGGACGTATCCGTTTACGCGGGTCGTGGTGAACGACGCATCCGAGGTTTACCTGCTGGCCGCGATCCACCCCGGCGCTGAATCCGTATTCACCGCGTTTGACCGGCCGATGCAGGGCCTGTTCGACCCAAACACAAGAAGGTTGACAGCCAGCACCTTGGATGGCGTATCGAAACTCGAAGCCGAGCTGGTGGTGCGCGAAGACGGAACCTGCGAAGCGCGTATCGATCGAGGGGGGTATGGCCGAGATGTCCTGCAGCTTGAGCGCGAGGAACTGCGTGGGTGTCCCACCGAACCGAACGCGCCTGTCCAATTCGTGGGAGCCTGGAGCAAAGCCGAATCGTTCGGGCCGGAGAACCTTCACCTGGTCCAGATATGGCTTTGGCGCTCGCAGGGCGCGGCGTGGGGGCTCCTGTTTAATTCCGAGGGCCGCCGTGGCATCGAGAGAGAGTTCAACTTCCTGAAGCGCTACAAGGGGAAGGCGACGGGGGCGAACAAGTACGAACTATTGCCGTACTCGAAGCGGGACGAACCGGGCGAACTGGTCATCGCCGTATCGGCCAGGGGTGCGCTCGTTGAGCGTCTACCGGGTGTGCCGGAGCGGGGCCTCATGCTCGATGGCGGCGAGCAGGTGAGCGACCCGAAGGTACGGCTGGTTCCGCTTCGCGATCGCGACCGGTTCGCGGCCTACTTCGATACCGTTTTGGACTTGGTGGACGTTCCCTGGACGCCGAGATAATAGGGTGACATTGCCGTACTTATAAGCTGGCTCCCTTCACGATCTGGACCATTTCGAGCGCTGCCTTGCGCACGGGCCGCATCAGAGGCAGAGCCGAAACCCGAATCAGAGAGGTGATGCTCCTAGCGGCAATCGTGAGAAGCCGATCGCTGTTTCCCTGGCGGGGCGATTCATCGATAACCCAGAAGTAGATCGCGCCCATTTCAAAGAACCAGAGAATATCGGGAAGGTGCGGCTCCAGGTCTTTCGGAATCCGCACGCCGCAATCGACAACGATGCGCCGAAACCAGCCCTTGTCGATTGCCCGGATCTCCCTAGTCTGAGAGCTGAAAGGCGAAAGTGGATAAGCGGGATCGGCACCGTTTCGCAGCAGAGCGCGCAGAACTCCTCTGTGAGGTGCGAAGTGCGCCCACTTAACGCGAATCAGTTGGTATAACCGTTCTTCCAAGCCAGTGGCCTTATCCAGGACCGCCTCGATCTTGGGCTGCATCTCGGCGGAGGAGTGCCGGTAAAACTCCATGACAATCGCGTCCTTCGACGGGAAGTAGTAATACGCGGCGCCAGTGGCAACGCCCGCCTCTTCCGCGAGTAAGAGAAAGATGAACACGTTCAAAACCACCCGGCCTGGAAGTCTGCGCGCGGAACTCGTTCTCCGCGACAGTCGCGCAGCGCGCGAAAGGGACGAAGCCCTGGCGCCTCAGTACAGACTACTCGCTCGGGATAGGTTTCACTGTTACGCGGGTGGTCTCGCCCTCGCGCACGGTGACCGTTTGCACGAAGGACCGGTATTCTTCAAGCACCTCGGGATTCAGGTATTCAATCTCAAGTGTAAATGCACATGCCAGCAGGGAGTACTCCCCGGATGGAATGTTCAGCAGGCTCGAAGGGCCCTCGCTGCTGGCGAGCATCTGCGGGAATTCCTCCACCCATTCATTTCCGCCGGTTAAATGCCGCAACAGAATTAACTTCAGTGGCACCGTCGCCTTCGCCGCGCCGCCGTCACCTGCATGTTCGGCAGCGGATTCCCCGCCGCATCGCGAACCGTGCCCACAATAGTCCCGAGCCGCTCGATTCGAAATACAATCTCCGGGTGAGGGGACTTCTGGTTGAGATTGATCCCGCTCATGAGCCAGGGTTGCGGCCGCTGACCCCAATGGAATGTGCCGAGATCGTTTCGATGGGCGGAAACGATATACGTTCCCTCGGGCAGACCGGTAACGGCGAAATGGCCTTGCGCATCGGTAAGCACGGGGTCCGCAACCTCTTGCCAGGACGTGGTGGTGACTTCGATTTCGGCGTTTGCAACGGGCGAGCCGTTGTCAAGAACGAGCTGCCCTGTGAAAGAATAACTCCGCTGTTGCCCAAAAGCGGCAGCGAGTGCAGTTAGAAGCAGAAGCCCGTGGACAAAACGCACGTGGAGGTAGACGCTCATTCCGCGGGTTTTGTTTCGCATCTCCTCCGCCTTTCCGCCCAGGGGGCGAATCCCAGCATCCGTTCAGACATTATCGCGATAAACGAGTTGCATTCTATCCTCCGGAACGCCTCCGATGCCAGCCGCCGGGTTTAGGCGCCGCGGCTCTTGTCGGTGTTCGGTTAAAGGGGCAGGCCGCGAGGACCCGCCCCTGGCGCTAACTCAGAACGACCATTGCGGCACGACAGGGAAAGTGGTTACATCCGTTCCGGAGGGCGTAATGTTGGAGTTGAACAATCCAACACTCGCGTACTGGCTGTCCTGCTGAGCCGTGACATCGAGCTTAACATTTTCGAGTGTCAGGCCCAGCAGATAATCGGCGCTGTATCCGTTGAACTCCGAGTAGCCCCCCGATTGCGAATTGGTCGAGTACACACCGTTGACCACGATGTCCGTGTAATACGGTGTGCCGGTGACGCCGCTGCAACTGCCGTAATACGAGTTGAAGATAAGCAGATGCTTGACGCCCGTCATGAAGGTGTTGTTGTAAGTCACCTGCTGCACCGGGCCGCCGCACTCCACATCGGACTTGATCCGAATGCCGTTGTTGTCGGTCGAGACGTTACCCCATTGGTCCGTGCCGTTCACTAAATTGTTCTCCCATAGCACGTTGCTCACGCCGTACATAGTCTGGCTGCCGATCGACATACCGTGCGTGCCGCGGAAGATATTGTCCACGATGGTGATGTTGGAAGCCGGGCCGGAATTGGTCTTGATAGCCACTCCATCGTCGCCATCCTCAATGTTGCAACCGATGACCGTGGCATTAGTCAGGCTATCGATATCGATTCCGTCGGTGTTCTTGGTGTTCGCCGGGGTAGCTATGTTGATTCCCCACACCGTGAGGCCATTGCCGTCCTCCACATAGAGGTGCATTTTCGCGGCGTGCTGCAGGGTAATGTAGGACACCGTGAAGTTGGTGATGTGTTTGGCGTTGATCAGGCGGGGCGTACCGGTGATCAGGTCGCCGCGCCCGTCGATGGTACCGGGACCCATGATCGCGGAGTTGGTTCCCGTAAGGCTGATAAGTTCGCCACTGTAGCTATCGCTGCCGTAAAGCGTAACGCCCCACTCCACCACAATGGCTTCCCCGTTCACTGTCAGCGTGCCCGAGAAAAATGCGTTCTGCGGTGGGTTGGCAGGCGGCGGCAACCAGGGAATCAGCGGCGCCGAAGGAGCCAGCACAACGCTCTCGCCCGTGCCGGCGCAGCTATCGAGCGCCGCCTGCAGGCGGCTGGTGTCGTCAGTCGATGGCGGTGAAGAGCGTTGCGACGTGGAGAATTGGGCCTGCAACACAGTGCAGACGGGCGGAGGAAACGGGGGCAGAACCCGCCGGCTATCTCCCGTCGCCAATGGAGGCACCGAGGCGGCATGGGCTGCAGCGACGGCTAACATTGTGCCGATCACGATCGTAGACAAAGAAATATCTCTTCTCTTCATAGAGTTCCTCTCTGAGCAGCGGTGCTCGGTTCGGATGGCCCCGGAGCGCAACGGAGCCATCGTGGCTAGGTTAGAAACCAATCGGGCGCAGACTCGCTGCGGTTCCTCCGTGCGGAAAATCACGACCCGAAGCTTCCCAAGGGTGCCGAAGCGTACAGTGCCGCGCGCGTTTCAATTCCTTGGTTGGAATCAATTCCAAACCCTGAAGCGCAACGTGTCAATCTAATGTTTTTGAATAGATAGTTTAGGGAAAGTAAACGCAAGGCACATTACTCGGGTCGATGTGTCGAGAACCTGCTCTTCGATAACTTCCTCGTCATACGACTTCGCGCGCTAATCGCGCTTCCAAGTCCGCCTGCGCCACTCCTTCCACTTCCACGATCTTAGTGCGCGCCGTCGCCCCGCTGACTACGCGCACCCGCGAGCGCGGCACACCCGCTAACTCCGCCAGGAATCGCACGCATTCCTCGTTCGCCTTGCCTTCCGCCGGCGGCGCCGCCAGGTGAAGCTTCCACGCCGCGCCCAATCTTCCGGCAACCACTGACCGTGCGGCGCGTGGATGCGCCTTTATCGTGATGCGCGCCATTCGATCTTCGCCCGCAAGTTGGCGACGCCGGCGGCCACGCGCGTGTCCACTACATCGAACGCGATGGCGTCGTCCAGCCAGTCGTGGCTCGAACCATCGGCACTCTGCGTCGCCGCCGTCAGCGTGTACTGTTGCGGCGTCAACCAGCATTCCATGCCGAAATCCACCTCCAGCAACTGGCCCGCCTCGAAGTCGCCCAGGTCCGTGTGTTCGATGCGCGTGTTGGTGCCGTAAACATCCATGCCGATTCGCGTGCGCACCAGGATCCCCACCATCGGGTTCGAGACCGCGCGGTGGAAGCGCGCCCGCACCCGCACTGTCACCGGCTCGCCACTCGCGATCGACGCCGTTTCTTCGCCGCGCCCGTTCAACATTTGAATGCCTACGATCTCGCTGGTTCCATCGCCGTGGCGGAAGCTGGAGCGCAACCGCTGTTGCCGCGTCTCCGGAGCCTGCCTTTCGAGCACCAGCCCGATGTAGCGGTTGATCACGTCGTTGGGCGTACCGGCAGCTTCGATCCGCCCGCCCAGCAGCAGCATCGCGCGGTCGGAAAGCTGTTTCACCAGCCCCAGGTCGTGCGACACGAACAGCACCGTCACTTTGCGCTCTCGCAACTCCTGGAACTTGCGCACGCAGCGGTTGGCGAACACCGCGTCGCCCACCGCCAGGGCTTCGTCCACAATCAGAATTTCGGGGTCCACGTGGATGGCCGTCGAAAACGCCAGCCGCACATACATGCCGCTCGAATACTCCTTGACCGGCCGCTCCAGAAATTCGCCTATTTCAGCGAAAGCTTCGATCGATGGCATCGCGCGCTCGATCTCGGCGCGGCTCAGACCCATGATTTCGCCGTTTAGGTAGACGTTTTCCCGGCCGCTGAATTCCGGGTTGAAACCGGCGCCCAATTCGAGCAGGGCCGCGATCCGCCCGCGCGTCACCACCCGGCCCGTAGTCGGCTGCAGAATCCCGCACACCAACTGCAGCAGCGTGCTCTTGCCGCACCCGTTCGGCCCCACCAGCCCCAGGGTTTCGCCGCGTTCGACTTCGAAGCTGATGTCGCGCAGCGCCCAGAAATCGCGATGGGCCGGCGCCGTCCCCGGCAGCAGCTCGCGCAACCGGTCCATCGGCCGCCCGTACAAACGATACAGCTTGGAAACGTTTTGAACCAGAACCAAATCTGATTCTAGCGTGTGCGCCACCCGGCATCGGCGGTTCCGCCCCTCTCAACCGCGTGACCGATTACGCAATGGGGCGCAATCCCGGCTCTCAGCGTTCGTCACTCCTCGCGCAGCGCCCGCGACGGTGAAACCCGAACCGCGCGCAGGGCAGGGAACCAGCACGCCAGCATCGCTACCGCGGCAAGAATCGATGGCACCAGGATGAACGTCAAACCGTCCGCAGGGCTGACGCCGAATAACATGCCGCGAATGGCCCGCGATGCCGCCAGCGAAATCAGCAGGCCTGCCGCCACTCCTGCCACCACCAGTCCGGCGCACTCCTTCAGGATCATCCACTGAATGCTCAGCGGCGTGGCGCCAATCGCCATGCGGATGCCGAACTCCCGCACCCTCCGCTCCACCGAGTAAGCCACCACACCGTAGATCCCGATTGCGGCCATCAGCAGCGCCAGCAGCCCGAAAGCGGCCAGCAGCGTCGCCGAGAGCGTCTGCGCCCAGAGGGTGTCGCGAATGGTAGTGCGGACACCTTCCGATTCAAGCGGAAGGTTCCGGTCCAATGCCTGCAGCCGCCGGCGCACCTCCGCCGCCACCGCGTCCGTGTTGCCCGCCGTATGAACATAGACAACCGCCGTGGCAAAATAATACTGTTCGAGCGAAAGGTATACCAGCGGCGTTGGCCCGTCACTAAGGCTCTGGTAATGAGCGTCGCGCACCAAGCCGACGATTTCTATCGGCAGACCCTCGCCGCCGAACTCGATCACCTTGCCGACCGCGTCCTCGCCGGGCCAGAACAAGCGCGCCGCGGCCTGGTTGACGATGGCCACGCGCGGGCCGTTCGCCCCATCCTGCCGGCTGAAATCGCGCCCCTTCAATACCGAAATGCGGAGTGCATGGAAATAGCCGGGCCAGATTACACCGGTCAGCGTCACGCGTCCCTGGCCACTATCTAGGCCCGGCCGCAACACGTGGCGCGCAGTCGACACCAACATCGGCTGATCCTTGGCGAGCGACGCCGCGTCAACGCCCGGCGTGGCCTCCGCGGTCTCTACGGCTCGCCGTTCAAACGCCCGCCCCCGCGCCTCGTCGTATCCCGCATCTACCACGTTGAAGACCACAATGCCCAGGTGCCCAACGTCAAAACCCGGGTCCGCGTGCGTGGCTGCGCCCAGGCTTCGCAGGAATAACGATGCTCCGGTCAGCGCCACCACCGAGAGCGCCACCTCGCCGGCCACCAGCACAAACCGCAATTCCGACTGGCCCCGCCCACCGGCTGGCTGTGAGCCGCGTTCTTTCATGTCGGTCGACAGATCGGCCCGCGCAGATCGCCAAGCCGGAATCAAGCCGAACAGCAGGCCTGTCAGCGCGGAAGCCCCCAACGCGTACAACAGTACCCTGGCGTCTCCCGCGGGCCTGGCGTAGAAATGCCGGAACTGCACAGGCCGGAAGGCCCACAAGGTTTGGCTGGCCCAGTGAGCCAGCAGCAGCCCCAGTCCACCCCCCAACGCTGCCAGCACCAGGCTTTCGGTGAGCAGTTGCCGCGCCAGCCGCCAGCGGCTCGCTCCCAGCGCCAGGCGCACGGCGATTTCCTTGCTCCGCGCCGCGCCCCGCGCCAGCAGCAGATTCGCCACGTTAGCACACGCAATCGCCAGTACCAGCCCGGAGACAATCAGCAGCAGCACGCCTGCGCGCTCAATACCGCTTCTCGCCTCCGGATCGCGGGATGCTTGCGCCAGTGAATTCAGCTTCACCTGCAGGCCGACGTCGTCCTGCGGATATTCCCGCCCCAGGTCGCGCGAAATGGTCAGCATTTCCGCTTCCGCCTGCGCCTGGCTCACGCCTGGCCGCAGCCGTCCCACCGACGTGAACACGAACGCCCGCCGCAGGTTGAACCATTTTGGGAAAGGCAGCACCTGTTCGTACATCATCATCGGCACCCATACCTCGGCCGCGTACAGCGAATCGATGCCGTGGAAGCCCTCCGGCGCCACGCCCACGATCTGGTACTGGCGCCGGTTCAATTCGATGGTGCGCGAAGTCACTTGGCTGTCGCTGCCGTAGACTCGCTTCCACAGCCCGTAGCCGATTACCGCTACCGCCTGCGCTCCCGGCACCCGGTCCTCTTCCTCGAGGAAGGCGCGGCCCACCACTGGTTCCACGCCCAGCGTCGAAAAGTAGTTCGCCGAGACGATCTCACCCACCAGCCGCTGCGTGTCTCCGTGGCCGGCGAAGTTGATCGACACCAGCGATGACAGCAGCAGGGAAGAGAAGACCGTGTTCCGGTCCCGGTAGTCTTTGTAGTTAGGGTACGAACAGAACCACCGGCCCGGATTGCGTGGATCCACCGTGGTGAGAGCCAGCAGGCGCGACGGTTCCCGAATCGGCAGCGGCTGCAGCAACAGCGCGTCCAGCAGGCTGAAGATCGTGGTGTTGGCGCCAATTCCCAGCGCCACCGACAGCAAGGCGGCAACTGCAAAAGTACGGTGTTTGGCCAGCGCCCGCAGCGCGAAGCGGAGGTCCTCGATCACGAAACTCCTTACCCGGAGACTGAACCCGTAGTATACAACCCGGCAAGGTCTGCCGCCCGGCTCTGCATTACGGTGCAAACCTGGCGCGGTTGGTTCATCCAGGCCCTGCTCCAACGCAGCCATGCTGGTGGTTTTCGGCCACTCGCGCACCTTGATTGAGACCTGTAACTATCTGAAGAATCAACCGTTGATCTTTGGCAGCCTCCGTGCACATTTGTCGACCGGACATGAGAGAAGGTTGGGTAATGGATTGCGGGCAGCTTCGTTTGATGGGATGGGTTCTGGCAGCTTCCCTCACGGCCGGCGCCGGCGCGCCACTCTGGGCGCAGGTTGCCGACGATCGGCAGCACGGCGTCGCCCGCATCAGCCTCATGGATGGCCAGGTTTCAGTGCGCCGCGGCGATGCCGACTGGGTGGCCGGCATCGTCAATGCGCCCCTGCTGGCCGACGATCACATCGCCACCGGCCCCAACTCGCGGGCTGAAATCGAGTTCGATTCCGCCAACCTGGTTCGCCTGGGCGGCACTGCGGAAATAAGAATTGCGGCCCTCGATGCCAACCGGCTTCAGCTTGAGCTTGCCCACGGCACCGTAACCTACCGTGTGTTAAGGCCTTCCACTACAAATGCTGAAGTAGACACTCCAAACATTTCTGTAAGGCCATCGAAAGTCGGGGCTTATCGTATCTCTGTAACGGCCGCTGGCCAAACCGAACTCATCGTCAGGGCAGGGGATGTCGAGGTCTTCAGTCCCCGCGGGTCGCAGTGGGTGAACGCAGGACAAATGATGATTGCCCGCGGTGCTTCCACCGATCCTGAATTCCAGATCGTGGCCGCTCCCGCAGCCGATGCCTGGGACGCCTGGTCGGACAGCCGCGACCGCATGCTCATGCAATCCCGCAGTGCGCAGCGTGTGCCGCAGGGCGTTTATGGCTCGGAGGATCTGGACAATCATGGAGACTGGGTCAATACTCCCGATTACGGTTACGTCTGGCAGCCGCAAGTTGCGCCCGGGTGGGCGCCCTACCAATTGGGGCAGTGGGAATGGTTGGACTGGTATGGCTGGAGTTGGGTCAGCGCCGACCCTTGGGGCTGGGCCCCGTACCATTATGGCCGCTGGTTCTGGAGAACGAACCTCGGCTGGCTCTGGTATCCAGGTGTGTTCGGGGTGCCGCATTATTGGTCGCCGGCGCTGGTCGGCTTTTTCGGCTTCGGCGGTGGAGTCGGCGGCTTCGGTTTAGGTTTTGGCTTCGGCAACATCGGCTGGGTTCCGCTGGCGCCCTATGAAGTCCTCAATCCGTGGTGGGGCAGAGGGTTCTACGGCTCCGCCGGGTATATCAACCGTTCCATCAGCATCAGAAACGTAAATATCAGAAACACATATCAAAATGCGCGTATTGCTCACGGTGTGACAGGGCTCTCCGCACGTGATTTCCAGAGCGGACGTATTTCCAACATCGTTCGACCCACGGCGGCCCAATTCGCTTCGGCGGGAATGATTCGCGGCGCGGTTCCGCTGGCTGCTGGAAGCGCGGCCACCCGATTCTCCAACCGTTCGGCATCGTATGTGCCCCGGAGCACCGGCAACACCACGTTCTTTCATTCGCCTTACGCCGCTCGCAACGCGTCATCGCAGGGTCTCAACCGGTCTACCTCAGGCGGGGCGGCGCGGGCCTATACCAGGTCTGGCTCCAGCGGCTGGAGCCGCTTCGGTGCGCCGTCCAACGCAGGGGGCGGTTCCAGGCAGAGCCCGAGCCTGCAGAGCACGCGGCCATCGTCATCTTCGAGCGGCTGGCAGCGCTTCGGCTCGCCGAGCTCCGGGTACCGCAGCAGCCCGTACTCGGGCGGCAGCCAGCGCCCCAGTCAGCCGCGTTCCACCGGCGGTGCGAGCCGGCCGGCCGCGCGCAGCGGGTCTGTGCGCTCGGGTGCTGGCCGTCGTTAAGAAGGGAGTTTTTTCGCCAGAGCATCAGTTTCTTCCCATGGGCCCGGTCTTCATTCAGCGGAGACCGGGCCGTTTTTTTCTGCCGCGGCCTCAGCGCCGGGCCCGGTGCGAGCTTGCGGGGGAACTCTGGAGAGCCAGGGGGCAGGAAACACGGCACTCCAGCCAGGCCCGCCGCGTCCGAGTTCAAGCAGTTGTCTGGATTTGAGAGGCGAACTGGTTCTTTCCTAAGATGGTTGTCCGGTGCGTGCTATTGCCACTAGGGGAATCGCTGCCAGGTTCGGGAGTGGGATTTTCGAAACTAAAGTTTACATAATATCGGTTATCGGAAGTTAGATTAACTCGGAGGAGCCTCCGGACCCTCCTCGCCGCGGCTGATCACCCTCACTATCCGGCGCGATGTTCCCGCCCGGAACCGCAGCACGAAACGCGTCCCAGTGCACTCGGCCTGCTCAAGCGATCCCTCCACTTGTTTGGCCAGGATCTCGGCGATACGCAAGCCCAGCGACTTCCCGCTCCGCGCCGGCACAACCCGCGCGCAGCCGACGCCATTATCCTCGACACTCAACTCCAGTTGTCCCGGCTCCGACTGCCGCAATGAAACCCAAACCTCTCCGCTGCGCTCGCCCGGAAATCCGTGTTTCAGCGCGTTCGTCACCAGTTCGTTCAGGATCAGGGCGCACGGAACGGCCCGGTGTATTCCCATCTCGATCGGTTCGGCGTCCACCCGAATCTCGATCCCGCGTGCCGCAACCCCATATACGCCGCCCAATTCCTGCATCAGTTGGGCCGCGTACTCGGCGAAGTCGATCCTGTCCAGGTGCTCGGTGCCGGACAGGTGCTCGTGGATCAAGGCAATCGAACGCACCCGCTGCTGGCTGTCCTCAAGCGCCTTCTGGGCCTCGGCACTCTCGATCGCGTCGGCCTTCATTCCGAGCAAGCTGACAATCACCGCCAGGTTGTTCTTCACGCGGTGGTGGACCTCCTTCAGGAGGACCGTTTTCTCCGCCAGTGCCGCTTCCAGGTCGCGTAGTGTTCTTTGCAGCGGCTGCCGGGCGCGCTGCTGCTCCGTGACCTCGATATCCACCACCAGCACCTGTCCCGCTTCGGACTCGCCCGACGCCGGCGCCAGGCCCGGCAGCGGCACGTAAGTTATATCGAAATAGCGCTCTTCCGGCGGCAGCCCGGGCCCACGTTGTTTCGCAAGCGCCAGCCCGGCCTCATGATGCACATGCTGCTTGTCGCGCACTTCCGCGAGCAGCGGCAGAAGCACCGGCGCTGCTTGCGGCCAGACTTCCGCAATGGTTCTGCCGATCATCGACTCGCCCGGCGCCAACGCCTGATATGCCGGGTTGACCATCTCAAACCGGAAATCGCTGCTGCGCAGCAACGCTATCGATACCGGCGAGTGTTCGATCACAAACTCCAGCATTCGCCGGCGCGCCTCCAACTCCCGCGCCAGTGCGGCTCGCACCTGGTCCTCCTCGGCCGCCGACCGCCGCGCCTGTCCCAATCGTCCGAACAACGCGCTCGCGACCACCCCGGTCAAAGCCAGCGCTCCCAGCCCCAGCCAGTGCCGCGGATCTTGCACCCGGAAAGTTCCCACTGGCTCGGTGGCGAAGTACAGGGACTCGAGCGTGCACAGAATCGTTGTCAGCAGTCCCGGCCCCCATCCGCCCTGGAATGCACTCAGCAGGATGAAAGGAGCGTAAGTAATGTAAGGAATCAGGGTCGGCGAATGCAGCGGGACCCTGGTCAGTTGCGCCAACGCCGCCAGCAGTATCGCAGCCCCATAGGCGGCCGCGCGCCGCAGGCCTTTGCCGCGCGTCATACCCCCCCTCGCCTCCTCTGGCGGATTACTCGGCCGGTGCGCCAGTCCCTAACAAGGTGCGCACGCGCCTCGCCAGCTCCCGCCCCCGGAATGGCTTCGCCAGCAGTTCCACGGGCGGCTGCCCCGCGCGTCCGAATTCATCGTGCCCGCATCCGGAAACGAAAAGGGTCTTCATCTCCGGGCGCCGCGGCTTCAGGCGCTCTGCCAGTTGCAACCCCGACATGCCGGGCATCACCACGTCGGTGATCAGAACGTGGATCGGCCCCGTGCAGGCATTGGCGATCTGTTCCGCTTCTTCCGCGTCCCGCGCCTGCAGGAGTTGGTACCCCTCCCGCTTCAGACATCCATGCATCAGCCGCCGGACGCCATCTTCGTCATCGACCAGCAGCACCGTCGGCGCCGATTGGTCGGTCGCGGCCGTTTGCCCCGTCTCGCCCACCTGCTGAGGCATTCCTGCGCTCGGCAGCAGGATCTCAAAACTCGTCCCCTTGCCGATTTCGCTCGATGCGCTCACGTAGCCCTCGCTCTGCACGATGATGGCGTGTACCATCGCCAGACCCAGGCCAGTCCCGGCGCCGGACCGCTTGGTGGTAAAGAAGGGCTCGAAGATCCGGGCCAGCGTGGCGGCGTCCATTCCCTGCCCCGAATCCGTCACTCGAATTTGCACGTACCGCCCCGGTCTGCAGTCGCGCCATTTTGGGTTCTCCGCGCCGATATCGACCAGAGAACTCGAAATCCGCATTTCCCCGCCCTGCGGCATCGCATCCCGCGCGTTCAGCGTCAGGTTGAGGAATACCTGCTTCAGCCGGTTGCGGTCGCCTCGCACCAATCCGGGAAACGAGCCAACCTCCATTGTGAGCGAGCGGCCCGACCCCAGCGTGTGCGCAATTAAAGCTTGCATCTCGCCAATTACCGCGTTGATGTCGAGGACTTCAGCGCTTACCACATCCCGGCGGCTCAGCGTAAGCAACTGTTTGCTGATGGAACCGGCCAGTGTGGCTGCTTGCTTGATCTCGGTGGCGCGCTCCCGGTCCAGGTCGTTCTGGAGCTCCGTTTCCAGCTCTTCGGCGTACCCCAGAATCACCATCAGCAGATTGTTGAAATCGTGCGCCAGCCCGCCCGCCATGTTGGCGATTGCTTCCATTCTTTGCGATTGGATCAGCCGGTTTTCCATCTCCCGGCGCGTCCGAATATCCCGCAGGACCAGAATTGAGCCCAGCACCTCATCCTCCGACCGGTTCTCGGAGCAACTCACTTCCACCGGCATCCCGGCTCCTGTTTTCGAGACCAGCAAGTACGAGCGGCGCTCATCTGGAGAGAGTTCGTGGACTGGATTCCCGGCCGCACGGCCGGTAGACTCCTCGTTCAGCCGCAGAACCTGCAACATTGGCTGGCCCATGGCTTCGGCGCCGGTCCAACCCGTCAGTTGCTCGGCCACGGCATTCATAAAGACGATCTCGCCGGCTTGATTCGTGGCCACGATCCCTTCGCCCATCGAGCGCAGCGTGGTCGATAGCCAAGCTTCGCTGGCGCGCACGCGCTGCTCCATCTCGTTCCTGTAGAGCGCAATCTGCACCGTGCTGCGCAGATTCAGGTCGCTGATCGGTTTCAGAATGTAACCCAGCGGCTCCGTCATCTTCGCCCGCGTCACCGTATCCGGGTCGGCGTGCGCCGTCAGGTAAACCACCGGCGTCCGCAGTTCATCCTTCAAGGCCTGCGCCGTGGCGATGCCGTCCATCTCGCCTTGCAGGCGGATGTCCATCAACACCAGGTCGAAGGCGGTGCTGCGCGCAAACCGCAGCGCTTCTTCGCCTGAACTCGCGATCGCCGGCACGGAGTAGCCCAGCCGTTCCAACCGCCGCTGAATGTCGTTGGCGATCAGACCCTCGTCTTCGACTACCAAAATCTGTTTTTTTGCTTCCTGGCCTGCCTGCATTTGCCGGTACTCCCCTGACAAGGCGCGTTGCAGTAGTGCGCGATGCCGGGCCTGATTCTCATTTCGTTTCGCCTACGCATTTGCGGCGGCGTCCAAAGGCGAGTTGTATCATCCCAGCCCACCCAGTGAGACATAACAGTATTTTAGTACTAATAGCTGGAGGAAACCGCCTCAAGTTCTCAAGGGTAATAAGGTGATACCGTAGTCCGTTGGTCCCTAATATGAAGATCCTTCGCCTGTTGCTGGTGTGCTCGGCTGCATTTGCCGCCCAGGCTACCCTCGAGATTAAGCTCGATCAGGCCGGCTACCTGCCGGACGCGCCCAAAATCGCAGTCGTGGCTGCCCAGAAGCCCGCGACGGAATTCCTGGTGCGCCGCTCCGCCGGTGACGCTGTCGCATTGCGCGGCAAACTCAGCCCGGTTCGGTCCGACGCCGACTCAGGCGATGCCGTGCAGCTTGCCGATTTCAGCGCGCTCGAAGAACCCGGCCGTTATTACCTGGAAGTACCCGGCGTCGGACGGAGTTGGAATTTCTCAATTGGCGCCGATGTCTACCGGCGCGCCTACTACCTCGCGATGCGATCCTATTACGGGCAGCGCTGCGGTACTGCGGTCGATCTTGGCCCCGAGTTCCCCGGCTTCCGTCACGATGCGTGTCACCTGGAGGGGGCGTGGCACGCCTCGTCCGGCAAGACCGGCCCGCGCATTTCCCGCGGCGGCTGGCACGATGCGGGCGACTACGGCCGTTACGTGGTCAACTCCGGCATCTCCACGGGCACCCTGCTCTGGACCTGGGAGATGTTCGGTACCCGTGTCAGCTCCGTCAAACTCAATATTCCGGAGTCCGGCAACGGCACTCCCGATATATTGAGCGAGATCAAATGGAACCTGGATTGGATGCTGACCATGCAGGACGACGATGGCGGCGTGTTTCCCAAGCAGACCAGCGAGCGCTTCTGCGGCTTCATCATGCCGGAAAAAGACACCATGGTCAGCTACGTCTTCGGCACCGGCCAGGCGCCGTACAAGAGTTCTTGCGCTACGGCCGATTTCGCCGCCGTGATGGCGATTGCAGCCCGCGCCTTTCGGCCCTTCGACCGCGCCTATGCCTACCGCTGCCTGGCGGCCGCGCGCAAGGCCTGGGTTTGGCTGGCGCAGTATCCTAATGTAATCTTCCACAATCCGCCCGGCGTCAACACCGGCGAGTACGGCGACCCCGATTGCGCCGACGAGCGGCTCTGGGCCGCCGCCGAGCTATGGCGCAGCACCGGCGACGCACCTTATGAGAACTACTTCCTGGCTCATTACGCAGGCTTCCATCCCAGCGCAAGCCAGCCGCAGACGTGGGCCGACGTTTCGAACCTGGCGCTGTGGACGTATGTTCTCGGCGGCGGGAAGAACGCGGCGGCAGCCAAGGCCATCCGTCAGGAATCGCTGGCTGCCGCGGACCGGATTGTGGAACGTACCCTTGCCAACGGCTACCGCGTCAGCCTCACCAAAGGCAATTACGAATGGGGTTCCAACGGCACCGTGGCCAACTATGGTATGCAACTGGTGATGGCGAACGCGTTTCGCCCCGATCCGCGTTACCGGCACGCCGCGCTCGATAATCTACACTACCTGCTGGGCCGCAACACCTTTTCGCTGTCCTTCGTGACGCAGGTGGGCGAGCACCCCTACCGCCATCCGCACCACCGGCCAAGCGCCGCCGACAACAACCCCGAGCCGTGGCCCGGCCTGCTTTCAGGCGGTCCTAACCCCGGGCGCCAGGACGCAGCCGCGCAGAAATTGCCACCAAACCTGTCGCCCGCCAGGATCTATGTCGATGACGAAGCTTCGTACTCGACCAACGAGATCGCCATCAACTGGAACGCCCCACTGGTGTTCCTGCTGGCCGCGGAGCTGCCGGGAAAATAATTCCGTGGTGGGGCATGCTTTAGCTTGCCCGTCTTTTGTTTTTCCCTGATTATGGCAGGCTAAAATGCATGCCCCCACCCCCCTCACCCCTGCAAGAAGAAGTTGAACCGCTTTTCGTGGCCGATGGTGGTCAGGCCGCCGTGGCCGGGGATAACAGTGGTTTCCTCGGGCAGCGGCAGCAGTTTCTCGTGAATCGAGCGCAGGATCTGGCGCCCATCGCCGCCGGGCAGATCGGTGCGGCCAATGCTGCCGAGAAAAAGTGTATCGCCGGCCACGATTTTTCGCTCCAATGGAATCCACAGGCTGATGCTGCCCGGCGTGTGGCCCGGCGTGTGCAGCACGTGAAACTCAGCCTTGCCGAGCTGTAAGGTGGCGCCGTCGTTCAGCGGAGCGTCGATTTCCACGCGCTCCGGTGTCGGCACACCCAGCCATGCCGCCTGCGTATCCAGCATCTTCTCGAGGCCGGCATCGTTCAAGTTCATATAAACCGGTGCTTGGGTTACGCGCTTGAGCTGCTGGGCGCCTCCGATGTGGTCGATGTGCGCGTGGGTGATGACGATGGCCTTCACCTTCAAACCGTGCCTGGCGAGCAGTTCCAGGATCTGGCCGACGTCATCGCCGGGATCGATCACGATGGCTTCGCGGGTTTGTTCGTCGCCGAAGATGGAGCAGTTGCATTGCAGCATTCCTACCGGAAGAATCTCGTGAATCATATTGTCGATTGTATACTCAGGCTATGGCCGAACAACTGAACGTGCTCATGCGTTGGATGCATATTGCTTCGGTGGCGTGCCTGAGCGGCGGCATGATTTACGGCTGGCTCGCGGCCGGCGCGGCGGCCGCGCTGGCTCCGGAAGCGCGCGCGGAGTTGGGCGAAAGGACCGCAGCCGCCTTCCGGCCGCTGGTGATGTTGTCCATGACGTTGCTGGTCATCTCTGGCATCTATAACCTGTTAAGCAATCCCGGACACACTCTGAAGTACGGCATCCTATTGAGCGTGAAGCTGCTGCTGGTAGCGCATATCTTCGCCGTCGCCGTATTGATCACGCAGCCGGGCTGCACCCGGCGGCGCCGGCTGATGGCGGGCGGAGCGATTTCTTCCCTGGTGGTGATCGGCATCGCAGCCTATCTGCGCCGCATCTTCTAAGGTATGAACCGGGGTTATGAAGCGCTGCGCAGCGGCGCGGCGTGGATGAATTTGAGCGCGGGCGGCCGGATTGCGGTGCGCGGCCGCGACCGCGCCCGCCTGCTGCACAACCTGACTTCGAACGAAGTCAAGAAACTCGCCGCCGGCTTCGGATGCTACGCGTTTCTGCTCAGCCCGCAGGGGCGCATTCAGGCGGATGTGACGCTGCTGGTCTTCGACGATCGTTTCCTCCTCGATACCGAGCCGGAATTGCGCGAGAAAATCGCCGCGCACATCCGGCGGTACATTATCGCCGACCAGGTGGAACTGGAAGACGTGACGGCGGACACCTGCGCCATCGCGCTCGAAGGCCCCGAATCTGCGGTCGTTCTGGAAAAGGCCGGCGGCACCGTGCCAGCCGGCGATTACCAGCATGTGCCCTGGGGTGCCGCAACGGTGGCGCGCATCAGCCTGACCGGCCAACCAGGCTTTCGCATTTATGACCGCGCCAGCCAAGCGGATGAAATCATCCATCGGCTAGCCGAAGCCGGCGCCCAACCAGCCACGGAGGAAGACGCCCGCGTGGTGCGCATCGAAAACGGCCGGCCCCGCTATGGCGAAGACATCCGCGATACTTCGCTGCCGCAGGAAACCGGCCAGATGCACGCGGTGAGTTTCACCAAGGGATGCTACCTGGGCCAGGAGATTGTCGAGCGCATCCGTGCGCAAGGCCATGTCAATCGCAAGTTGGTCCGGCTGCGCCTGGATTCCGCCGCACCCGTAGCCGCCGGCGCTAAACTCACGGCAGGCGGCGCCGAGGCGGGTGAGATCACCTCTTCGGTCTACTCGCCGGCGCAGCGCAGTGCGGTCGCCCTGGCATACGTGCGCGCTAATTACGCCACCCCGGGCCAGGAATTGACGACTGGCGACACCGCGGCCGCCGTGACCGTGACCGGATAGCTTGCTTGCCCACAGTTCCTCTTTTCTCCGGGCGAGCCGCACGTTATACTCGCCATACAGGGAGGCAATCGTGTCGCGTTGGATGTGGTTTCTGCCGGCGGCTGCGCTGGCATGTTTGTGTGGCTGTGGCGGGTCGATGCACAGCGCAGACGAAAAGTATTACCTGGTGAGCGCCGCCACCAAGATGGAGTACTGGGACGAAGCCGCCTCGGGGGTTGCCCAGGCCGCCAAACAACTGGGGGTCGTCGCCGAATCGGTCGGACCCGATACCTATGACCCTAAGGCCGAGCACGAACAATTCCGCGCCCTGTTGAGCAAGAAGCCCACCGGCATTGCGGTTTCCGCCGGCGACCCGGCGATGCTGAAGGACGACATCGATGCCGCCATCGCACAAGGGATTCCGGTCATAACCATGGATTCGGATGCGCCCCAAAGCAAGCGCCTGTTTTTCGTCGGCACCGACAATTACAAGGCCGGGCTCATGGGAGGCCGGTTGGTTGCCAGCCATCTGGGCGGCAAGGGCAACGTCCTCATCTTCACCTTCCCCGAACAGCCCAACCTAAAGGAGCGGCTACAGGGCTATCGCGACATTTTCGCCGAGCACCCGGGTATTCATATCACCGAAATCGTCGATGCCAAGGGCGATCCGGGCGTCATCTTCGACCGCACCATGCAGGCAGTCGAAAAGAAAGAACCGGTGGACGCGTTCGTGTGCCTGGTTTCGATCGCCGCGCCCGAAGTGGCCGACGTCCTCACCCGCAAGCAGGTGACCGGCAAGTTGGTGATGGGCATGGACGCAGACCAGCGCACGCTGGATGGCATCCAAAGCGGCGTGATCACCGCCACGCTGGGCCAAAAGCCCTTCACCATGGCCTTCCTCAGCATCAAGATGCTGGACGATTTGCATCACCACCCGCCCGCCTCGCTGCTGCTCGACTTCGCGCGGGATTCGTTCTCTCCCTTGCCCACATTCGTGGACACCGGCGTGACCCTGATCGACAAGAGCAACGTGGCTGCATTTGTGCAAACCAAGAACGCTGCCAAATCCAACGCTGGAAAGAATTGAGCGTGTGTCGCGATGCCGGCGCCGCTGGTACAATATCCACCTAGGGGACCTTATATGAAACGCGCTTTTACCGTGACTGCTTTGTTTTTGTTTCTGGCTGCCCTGGCCTGGCCCGACACCGTCAGCGGCGATTGGAAGGGGGCGTTCGATTTTGACGGCAACAGCGTGCCGGTCGTGCTGCACTTGACTGCCAAGGACGCCGACGTTACCGGCACTCTTGACGGACTTCCCACTTCGCCCACCGATATCAAAGAAGGCAAACTCGACGGCGACACCCTGACCTTTTGGGTCACGACCGATTACCAAGGCACCACCTACAAGCTGGTCTACAAAGGAAAGGTGCAGGGCGACGAGATTCATTTCCAGTTCGGAACCGAAGACGGCAGTTGGGGCGCCGACTTGGTAGTGAAACGCGCATCCTGATGCTGTAAGCCGTTCTCTTTCATACGCCTAGACCAGACTTCCGAAACCCGCGGAATCGCTCCGTTCAACCCCGTCCTGTGCCGTACAACCAATAATTTCAACATTTTAATGCCAACCTGTAGGCCCAGGGCTCCCCTTTGCCTATACTGGGCACAAGCACGAGTTGGATCCGGCTTCGGCGACCGAGGAGAGAGGCGCCAGAGCCATCAGAGGAGTGAATTCAACATGCATAAACCCGTTAAGTATGCCGAAAAAGTCCTGACGGTGGCCGCTAATGCGGCTTGGACGGTCTTCGACAAGCTGAATCAGATCCATCGGAATCCGGGCTTTACACCGAGGTGGTCGGACAAGCCACTCCTCAAGAGTTGGGAAAAGGTGAAGCCGCCGCTGGGCTGGCCGCGCGAAACCGATTCGCTATGCCCCCGCTGCGTGCCGGAAATCCGCCAGCGGATTCTGGACGGCGAAACGCCTTTGGACGTCCTTTACAACCAGCGCCCCGGCGAGATCAAAGCGAAAATCATCGAGCGCGACGGCAGAATCCTGATGGTGAAGGACTGCCCCATCCACGGCCATTTCGAGGATGTGATGTCGATCGATACCGCCTTCTACCGGCACATCGAGCAGGTTTTCCCCGGCCGCGACATCCGCGCCCACAACGATTCCACGCTGCATAAGCACGGCACCAGCACCATCACGCACGGCCGCGGCTCGGTTTTGACCATCGACCTCACCAATCGCTGCAACATGATGTGCGATCCGTGTTTCATGGACGCCAACCAGGTCGGGTTCGTGCATGAGCTGACCTGGGAAGATATCAAGACGCTGCTCGATAACGCCGTCACCATCAAGCCGAAGCGCCAGATGTCGGTGCAGTTCTCGGGCGGCGAGCCGACCATCTCGCCCTACTTCCTGGATGCGGTGCGCTACGCCCGCGAGGTGGGCTACACCTCCGTGCAAGCCGCCACCAACGGCATTGAGTTCGCCAAGAGCCCTGACTTCTGCCGCCAGGCGGCCGAAGCCGGCCTGCGCTACGCCTACCTGCAGTTCGATGGCATCGGCAACGCCGCCAATCAGCACCGCAAGGTGGGCAACCTGTTCGACGTGAAGCTGCGCGCCATCGAGAATCTGTACGCGAACGGCGTCGACATCATTCCCGTCATCACCATCATCAACGGCATCAACAATGAGCAGGTGGGGCGGATCATCCAGTTTGCGCTCGATAACCCCAAGAAGATTCCGTTCCTTTCCTTCCAGCCGGTCTCTTTTACCGGCCGCGACGAAGCTGTCACCGACGAGCGCCGCACCGCGCAGCGTTACACGCTCTCCCACCTGGCCCACGACGTGAAAGACCAGATGGGCCTCGGCGAGCCGGCACGCGACTGGTTCCCGATATCCTTCATTTCAACATTCTCCGATTGGAGCGACCTGGTACACGGCCCGCAATCCGATTGGGGCCAGTTGAGCTGCGGCTGCCATCCGAATTGCGGTACCGGCATGGCCGTGATGGTGGACAAGGAAACCAAGGAGCGGGTTCCGGTGACCGCGTTCTGGAACGCCGACCAACTGGCGAAGGACACTGCGCGCATCAACGATGCGGCCCGTGGCAAGTGGCTTTCGCTCCTCGGCATGGCGCTGGCCGCGACGCGTAACTACGATCCTTTTCAGTCGCCTACGCACTTCAGGCTGAGCGATTTGTTTAAGAAGCTGGACAAGACCTTCGGCGCTACCGGCAAGAGCTATGGCAATGTGGGCAAAGACCGCACCATGAGCGACATCGAGCGCCGCCGGCGCGACCGTTGGAACTTCCTTTTCATTGCCGGCATGTGGTTCCAGGATCTGTTCAACTACGATTTCCGCCGCACCGAGCAGTGCATCATCCCCTACGCCACGCAGGAAGGCGAGATCTCGTTCTGCGCGTACAACACCGGCGTCGGTTGGCGCAACATCATCGAGAAGATGCACATGACGGCGACCCTGACCAAATGGTACGAGGAGCACGGCAAGCACGAGATTTTCGCCGGCGGCAAGCGCGTGCCCTTGAAGAGCGTGGATCATTCCCTGGTGCTGCGCGAAGACATCATCACCAACGAAGAGCAACACGATCTCGACCGCCTGGGCATCGCCAAAACCGCTCGCGAAGAGAAGATTCGCGCCCGTGACGCCAAGCTCCGCGAGCAGGAGGAAAACGCCCGCATGGCGAAACTGTACCGCCAGCACGTGCTGAAAGAGCCGCCCGCTCCCGCCAACCTGGTACGCCTCGACGAGATCCAGCCCGCCGTCCCGCCGGCCGTCGAAGAGCGTGAAGAAGTCGGCAGCTTCGGCGATTAGGCAACGCTTCCAAGCCAGTTTCGCCGCCCTCGTGGCGCGGGCTGTCAGCCTGCTGAGCCGAGATTCGTCCCGGCTTTTCTTAGCTCCTATCGCGGCAGACCACACTCGCCAGGCTGACAATCGTGCCAACAAGGCCAGCGAATTCCCTTGCCGCTTGACAACTGGCCGGCGAGAAGCGCGCTTCGGAGGAGTAGCTTCTCAGGCTACGTTATTTCACTATTGGAAAGAAGGAGCTCTGCATTATGAATTGGCTTTGGCTGGTGTCGTATTTCTTTGGGGGCGTTTTTGCGGCAAACGCCATTCCTCATTTTGTCTCCGGCACGATGGGACGTCCCTTCCAGAGTCCCTTCGCTAAGCCGCCCGGCAAAGGGCTCTCCTCCGCAACGGTCAACGCTGTTTGGGGATTCTTCAACGCGGTGATTGGGTATCTGCTGGTCGCGCACGTCGGTGCTTTCGATCCGCGGGCAACCAGCCACATCCTTGCGTTCGGCCTGGGCGCGCTGCTCATGGGCATCTTTTCGGCGCGTCACTTCGGCCAGTTCCACGGGGGCAACACGCCGTCGCGCACATGAAGAACCCAGTGCCCGGCACCTTTCGCTCCCTGAGAACCTTCAACTTCCGCTTGTGGACCGCTGGCGGCCTGGTTTCCAACGTCGGCACCTGGATGCAGCGCGTCGCTCAGGACTGGCTCGTGTTGACGCAACTGACCCATCACGATGCGTCAGCGCTGGGTATTGTGATGAGTCTGCAGTTCGCGCCGCAACTTCTGCTCCTGCCCTGGACGGGATCGGCTGCGGACCGGCTCAATCAGCGCAAGCTCCTGATGCTCACCCAGGCAACAATGGGCGTGCTTGCGCTCATCCTGGGAGTGCTCACGATCGCAGGAGTCATCCGGCTCTGGCACGTGTATGTGTTCGCCGTCCTGTCTGGTTCCGCCGCTGCGCTGGATGCCCCGGTGAGGCAGACCTTCGTGGCAGAGATGGTCGGCGATGCGGATCTGCCTAATGCCGTGGCATTGAACTCAACCTCTTTCAATACGGCCCGGATGATCGGTCCTGCCGCCGCTGGTTTGCTCATCGCATGGGTTGGCACCGGCTGGGCTTTTCTTCTGAACGGGCTTTCATTCGCTGCGGTTCTGATCTCGATGTCTTTCTTCCGTCTCTCCGAACTGCACGCAAGCGCCAGAGCGCATCGCACAACGTCTGGATTCCTGGAAGGGTTTCGCTACGTGTGGAGAAAACCGGACCTTAGGGCGATCCTGATCATGTTGTTTCTGATCGGTACCTTTGGCCTGAACTTTCCGATCTTCATCTCCACCATGGCCGTGAATGTCTTCCACTCTGACGCACGCGGTTTCGGCCTGCTCTCCTCCATCATGGCCGTGGGCACGCTCTCAGGAGCGTTGCTTGCTGCCGGCCGGCAGAAACCAGGCTTAGCGTCTCTCTTTGTGGGAGCCGGTGTCTTCGGGCTCGGCTGCACCCTGGCCGCACTGGCACCTGGATACTGGTGGTTCGCGGCCACTCTCGTGGTCACCGGCGCGGCTACCCTGACCTTCACCAACGGCACGAACAGCATCATGCAGCTCTCGACAGAACCAGCGATGCGGGGCAGGGTTATGGCCCTGCGGGTTGCCATTGCACTCGGGGGAACACCGATTGGCGCCCCCATCGTCGGTTGGGTTGCCAACCACTTCGGCCCTCGCTGGGCGCTCGGTATCGGCGCTGGTGCGGGTTTCGCCGCCGCCCTGGTCGCAGTCTTTCTTCTGTCCAGTCGAAAAGAACCACTACTCGCCTAGCCATCAGCCCGGTGAAGTCGGCATGGCGCGCGCGCCCGGCGTCCCGCCAGTCCCGCCCCTACAGCACCGGCGAATCGTCGCCTAACAAGGCCTTGCGCACGATCTTGATCGGCGGCGTGCCTTGCTTGATGAACGAATCGTGGAATTCCTCCAGCGAGAATTGCGAGCCCTTCCGCTGCTTGTAATCCTCGCGCAGCTTCATAATCTGCAGTTTTCCCAGCGTGTAAACCAGGTAAGTGGGATCTGAAGTGCCGCGCTTGGCTTCCTTCTCGGCCACCGGCCGCACCTGGTAACCTTCTTTCACAAAGAACTCCACCGCCTGCTCCACCGTCATCTTGCCGGTGTGCATTTCGATTCCCGCGACGAAGCGCGCGTCGCGCAGCAGGGCATCCTGCAACTGGCCCAGGCGCAATTTGCGGTCGCCATTCCCATAGCCTTCATCGAGCATCATTTGCTCTGTGTAATGCGCCCAGCCTTCAGCGTTGGAGCCGCAGCCGGTCAGCTTGCGCACTTTGGTCGGCACCTGCTTCAGCCAGAGGAACTGCATGTAGTGGCCGGGGTAAACTTCGTGGACCGCGGTGCTGATGATCGTGCCCCGGTTGAAGCCTTCCATGTATTCCTCCACATCCTTGGCGGGCCAATGGGTGTCCGGCAGCGTGACGTTGAAAAATGCTTCTTTGGCCACGTTCTCGTAGGGTCCGGGAGTATCCATCGACGCCGTGGTCAAGGCGCGCATGAACGGCGGCGTCTCCTCGACAATCGGCGGCACCGGCGACGGAATGGTGATGATGTGGTGCTGTTCGATGAACGCGCGCAGGCCGCCCAGCACGCCGCGAAAAGTATCCAACAAATTGCCGGGCGCAGGGTGCTCGCTCTCCAGCTCCGCGAGAATCTGTTGCGGCGTTCGCTTGGGGTCGATCTCGGCTGCCACCCGGCGAAACCACTCCTGGTTGTGACGCAGATCCGCGTACCCGATGGCGAGCAACCTGTCGAGCGGCGTATCCACCATCTCGTCATACAACAGCTTCTTGCGATAGTTGTCGGCTCCAATGCGGAAATCGCCCGTGGACCGCGGCAGCAAGTCGTTCTTCAGCCAGCCCTGGTAGTTTTCCAAGGCTTCAATTGCCGCTTGGTTGGACCGATGGAACTCGGCTACCAGGGCCGGGTCGGCAACGTGTTTAAACGCCGCCGGAACGTCGTTCTGGAAAAAGCTGACGATACCCGGCACCTGCTCCAGCGCAACCTCTGTGTAGACGCGCGGCGGCTTGGTGAGGTTCTCGCGACCCGATTGCAGCAGCCGCGGAATCAGCCGCTCGCGCGCGATGACGGACTTCAGGCGCTCCGCCTCCGGCGCGTAGTTGCGGCTCATGATGACGAAAATCACCCCTGCCGCACCCGAAGAATAAATATCCGGGTTCTTCTCCCAAGGGCGAATCGTTTCCAGTTCCAGAAGCTGGCCGCGGATCTGGGAGAGCAGTACCTCGCGGTCGGCGGCCACAAAAGCGGACAGGCCGTGTGGATCGAACTTCGCAACCTCGGTCTCGAAATCGTGCAGGGCGGCGATCTCGGCTTGAATTTCGCTCCGCGAGCCGGAAGGGAGCAGCGAATCGTACTGATGGAACCCGGCCTGCGTGCCCGATGCCGGGTCGTAGTGGAATACCACCTGGTCGAAATAACGATCCGCCAACCCGTCAAACATGGCGTCGCGGCTTTGCGCCACACAGGCCGCCGCCGACCCAAGCAATAGGACAATACCCGAGATTCTCATGATGAAAGGTTACCATCGCGCTCTGATTCGCTCCCATTGTGTCACAGGTGGGGCAGGTTTCAACCTGCCAAGCCCGCATGCGGGCACAGTTCTTCACAACGCGGCTACCCACCCAGCAAGACCGGCTTCGCAGCATGCGCCTCGCCTGGCGGAGCCGCGCTCTGCGGGTCTCCCCGGCGGAAAACCAGCAGGTCGCCCAGGAAGAAATTGACCACCGACCCAGCCGCGATCGCAGCCACATTGGCAACCAGGTGGGGCCAATGCATTCGACCCACCAGGAGACCCATCAGCACCAGGTTAACCGCGATCGACAGCAGCCCGTTGGCCAGGTGAAACCGCACCAGCCGCCCGGCCCGGCCGCCAATGCCTCGATCTCCCCACGTCCAGCGCTCGTGCCAGACGAAGTTGTGCAGCAGGGCAAGCTCCACCGCTGCCGCCGTGGCCAGGAGGTAATTGATGTGCAAGCCACTTTTGAACAACCCGAGCGCAGCAAGCTGCACCGCAACACCCATCACGCCCACCACGTTGAATTTGAGCCAGCGGATCACTGCGCGCCTTCTCCCGCCGGCGCCCCGGTCGCGGGGCGCGACTTCCCCGGCAACGGTTCTGCGCGATACAGATAAGCCGTATGCCGCGCTACCGCTACCACCAGCATGGCCGCCATGCCGCAGATCCCGATCGCGCCGCCAAAGTCGAACAGCGGCCAGGCGTGCCCGGCGATTCGCGCCGTCGGCCGGTACAGCAGCGCCACGTTGCCGATCATCAGCAGGATCCTCAGCTCGGTGGGACTAAACTTCCAGAACGAGATATGAAATGTGCCGATGGTGTAAGTCGCCAGATACACTTCAATCGATAACAGGAAGTAAGCTACGGTCAAACCCCCCGCTACCAGCGGGCTCATATAGCCGGAAAGAGCCATCCCACCCAGCAGGAAAAAAGTGCCGAGCGCATCCACCACATGGTCGACGTAGAATCCGTAGCGCGGCCGCTGGCAATTGCGCACGCGCGCCAGGGTCCCGTCCAGGCTATCGCCCAGCCAGTTCAACGCCAGGCAGACGATCGCCAGCCAAAGCCCCAGCCGGTTTGATCGTGCATACCAGTAACTAAGCCCGGCGCCAAGCAACGAAAGCAAGCCCAAAGCAGTCAGGTGGTCCGAGTTGATCCACGCCGGAGTGCGCCGCGCCAGCCATACCAGGCAGCGCTTTTCGATCGGCGCCAGGAAACTCGCCTGCGCGCGCGCCGCTTCTTGAAACTGCGCCTTCTCCGCCGCCGCGTTGTTCCGTGTCATGCTGAATGAGTAGACGGCCTAGTAGACCAGCAATGTTACCGAACAGTACACTGTTGTGGCTCGCGCCGTGCCTGCTGATTGGACTGCCGGACTCCACCAAAGTGCAACTCAAGCCGCGCACGGTGGAAGCCTTCGACCAGTATATGCAGGCGGCCCAGAGGCGCTTCCAGAGCAGCTTGCACGGGAACGCGTTCCTTTGGGCGGATGCGTCGGCCAGCCGCAAGCGCGCCGTACGCGAAGGCGATATCCTGGCCGAGCCCACCAACGGATCGGGCGATATCGAAGTCCCCGATGGCCTGATCCACGATTGGACCGGCGCCGTGTTCGTTCCCGGTGCCACGCTGGCGCAGACCCTCCGCCTGGTCCAAGACTACAACCGCCACAAGAACATCTATCCCGACGTCATCGATTCGCGCCTTCTCAGCCGCCACGACGACGACTTCCACGTTTTCCTGCGCGTCGTCAAAAAACAGATACTAACCGTGGTCCTCAATACCGAGCACGACGTGCACTACGTGCGGCTTGACCGCACACGCTGGTACAGCAAGTCATACACCACGCGCATCGCCGAGGTCGAAGACCCCGGCCCCAAAGAGCATGAGCTCACGCCGGGCGACGATCACGGTTTCCTGTGGCGGCTGGATACATACTGGAAATTCGAACAACGCGACGGCGGCGTGTATCTGGAGTGCCAGGCCATCTCCCTCACCCGCGATGTCCCCGCCGGCCTGGGCTGGATCATCAACCCCATCATCCGCAGCTTGCCGCGTGAATCGCTCACTAACACGCTCGAAGCTACCCGTAAGGCGCTCACGCCCGACAAACCGTGACCGGTTGCACTGAGGGCCCGTTACGTAACCGTGTGCCAATTGAAACCGGTTATTTCCTCACCGGCGCCGGCTGCGTCCGCAGCCAGTTCCGGGTCCACTCCAGTGTGCGCGGGATGCCGTCCTGGTACGAAGTCTTCTTTAATACGCCCAGCGTCGCCGCCAGTTTTCGGTCGTCGAGAATCACCGGTGTCTCCTGCAGGTACACGATCTCCACCAGTTCCTTGACCGTCGGGCTCACGATGCCTTCCATTCTCAGCATGGTGCGGCCCATCGAGCGGTAAGCCGGATCGCGTCCCGCCGCGCGATAAACCCGCGTTATAAAGTCGATGCCCGCAATCGCCTCCGCTCCGCCCAGGTTCCACGCTTCCCCGTAGCAATCGTTGCGGCCCGCCAGGTCCGCCAGCACCCCCGCAGCGTCGGGAACGAAGATGAATTCGTGCAGAGTGCCCGCCGGGCCCACCCAGGTGGCCGTCTTGCCTTCGATCGCGCTGTGGAAGATCCGGGCCGCCATGCAACGGCCGGTGTGCGGCCCATAGAAATCCGGCAACCGCACCACCATGGTGCGCAGCCCGTCGCGTCCGTGCGCTGCCGTCACCATGTCTTCCTGCTGTTTGCGGCACTGGCCTTTGTGCGAATCCGGTTCGCGCGGGTGCGTTTCCGCCACTCGCGACGTGCGCGGCACGCCGTAGGTGTAGATGCCTGTCACCAGTACCAGCCGCGGCACACCTGCGCGAACCGCGGCGTCGAGCGTGGTGCGCATCAGCACAGCGTGCTTGTCGAACTCGGTGGACGGAACCCCCACTGCATACACAATCGCGTCCACGCCCTGCGCGGCGCTGTCGGCCTGCTGCGGATCGGAAAGATCGGCATCCACAATCTCCGCGCCGTCCAGGCTGCCAAATGCGTCCAGCAGTGTTTGCCGCCGGCGCCCCACCGCGCGGAACGGAATGCCGCGGCGCGCCAGTTCCGGCGCCAACGCGTGCCCGATCGCACCCGCCGCGCCGAAGATAGCCAGTTTCTTGATGCTCGCCGCCATATTCGTGCCCAGTATACCGCGCTACAATCAATTTCCATGCCGCTCGAATCGGGCACCCGCCTGGGTCAGTATGAGATCGCCGCCAAGCTGGGTGAAGGTGCCATGGGCGAAGTGTATCGCGCCCACGATACCCGGCTCGGCCGCGACATCGCCATCAAAATCCTGCCCGCGGAATTCGCCCAGAGCCCCGACCGGCGCCGCCGCTTTGAGCAGGAATGGCGCGCCGCCGCGGCCCTGTCTCATGCCAACATCGTGGCTCTTTACGACGCTGGCGATCAGGACGGCGTCTCCTACATAGCCTCCGAACTGGTCGAGGGCGAGCCGTTGCGCGACCTCATCGGCCGCGGTCCGGTCCCGGTTCGCAAGGCCCTCGACCTGGCTGCGCAGATCGCCGACGGACTCTCCGCCGCGCATTCCGCCGGCGTCGTCCATCGCGATCTCAAGCCGGAAAACATCATGGTCACGCGCGACGGCCGCGCCAAAATCCTCGACTTCGGCCTGGCGCGTTATCAACCGCGTGACAGCTCCGCGCCCGAATCCACCAGGACCGTCACCCAGCCTGGGCTGGTGATGGGTACCGTCGGTTACATGTCGCCTGAGCAGGTCACCGGCTCACCCGCCGGCCCGCAGTCGGACATCTTTTCGCTGGGCATCGTCCTTTATGAGATGCTCACCGGCAAGCTGGCGTTTGAGCGCACAACGTCGGTCGAAGCCATGACCGCCATCTTGCGCGAGGAGCCGGCTGACCTCCCTGCCAACGTGCCACCCGCAGTCGCGCAGATGGTTACCCGCTGCCTGGAAAAGGAACCCTCGCAGCGCTTTCAATCCGCGGCCGACCTGGCGTTCGCCTTGCGCGCGGCGTCCGGTCCCAGTTCCGCTTCCGGTGCCGCGCCCCGCTTGACCGCCCCGCGCCGCCGTTTGCTGCTCCCGGTCACTACAGCCGTGCTCGCCGTGCTTCTGGTGTTTGCGCTGTTCGCCCTGCTCGCTATGCCGCGCGGCGTGAACCTCGAATCGTACCGCTACACGCCCTTGGCCAGCGAATCCCGTCACCAGGATATGCCGGTCTGGTCGCCGGATGGCAAGAGTCTCGCCTACGTCCGCAACGTCGTCAACGCACCCAACGAGATCATGGTGCGCAACCTGGATTCGATGGTGCCCTTCCTGGTGGCGCGCGCCGACGCGCGGTCCCTGTTCTGGTCCGCCGACGGCACCCGCCTCAACTACGTGATCAACACCGGCGTCTGGTCGATGAGTCGCGCCGGCGGCGAGGCCACCCTGGTCCTGAAGGGCGATTATGGCGATGCCGCCGCTTCCCCGGACAGAAAAGCGCTTGTCCTGTGGCTGCTCCGAGGTGAGAAAGACCAGAAGGAGCCCAAGCTCTGGATCTCCTCTCCTCCCGGAGCACCTCTGCGCAAGTATGAACCCGTCCCCTTCGAGGAGCAAGGCTCGTTCAGCCCCGTCTACCTTCGTTTCGCGCCGGACGGCCGCAAGTTTCTCCTCGCCAAGCCCACCGCCATGGGACCGGAACTCTGGCTTCTCCCGTTTCCCGACGGCGCCGCAGCGAAAGGCAAAGCCCGCCGCGTGTTCGGATCCATGCTGGCCAGTGCCGAGTGGCCGCCCTCTTTCAGTTGGATGCCCGATAGCCGGCACCTGGTGATGTCCTTCCCCAGTGCCGGACTTCCCCAGCCCCAGCTTTGGATGGCGCATATAGAGGACGAGGATCTCGACGCCCTCACTGCCGATGAGGCAAGCAAGGTCCACCCGGCCGTCTCGCCCGACGGCAAGAAGATCGCCTACGCCTCCACGGTGCAGAATTTCGACATCGTGGAAATCCCCGTCGCCGGCGGCCCGGTCCGCCCATTACTCGCCACCAGCCGGGATGAGATGTTCCCCGCCTGGTCGCCGGTGGCTCCGCTGCTGGCTTATGTCACGGATCGCAGCGGGCCGCAGGAAATCTGGCTGCGAAACGCCCAGGACGGCTCCGATCGTCCTCTGGTGACGCAGCGCGACTTTCCCGCTGAACACACCCTGGCGTTCTGGACGCTGGCCGTCTCGCCCGACGGCAGCCGTTTGGCGTATGCGCGCAACAGCACCAAACACCTGGGCCGCATCTGGATTTCTCCGCTCACCGGCGGCACGCCGATCGCCGTCACCAGATCGAACGACTTCGAATTTGGACCCGGCTGGTCGCCCGACGGTAACTGGCTTACTTTTTTCTCCAGCGCCGGCGGCTTGATGAAAGTCCGCGTGGGGGGCACCGAGCCGCCCGTGATGCTCCGGGAAGACCTCTGCCGCAATCCCGCGCAGTGGTCGCCGGATGGCAAATGGATCGCCTGCTCGGTTGACAATGGCGTCGTGTTGCTCTCGCCGGATGGCAAGCAAACTCGCAAGATCGGAACCAGGAGCTCCTGGGTTACCTGGTCGGCCGACAGCCGTCAACTCTACGCCTTGTCGCAAGGCGAGGGCGCGAGTTGGCGGCTCGACTCCATTGACGTCTCAACCGGAGCCGAACGCGCCATCTCGGACCTGGGCTCGCAGTACCTGTTTTCCGCCACCAATGGCAGTTCGTTTGAGCTCAGCCTTTCCTACGATCACACCGCTCTGGCAGCTTCCGTCATCAACTACCAGTCCGACATCTGGATGCTCGAAGGTTTCGCCCAGCCCCGCGGCTGGATCGGCCACCTCTGGCCCTTCGGTCATTAGGCGCCGCTCACCCCCTGCCCGTTCCGACCCGCGACCGTAAGGGATGCCAAACCACAACCGCGAATATTCGGAGCCGCGACCGTAAGGGAGGGGTTGCCGACCCGCGAGCACAAGGGATGCCGAACCACGACCGCGAATATTCGGAGCCGCGACCGTAAGGGAGCGGATGCCGACCCGCGACCGCAAGGGATGCCGAACCACGACCGCGAATATTCGGAGCCGCGACCGTAAGGGAGCGGATGCCGACCCGCGACCGCAAGGGATGCCGAACCACGACCGCGAATATTCGGAGCCGCGACCGTAAGGGAGCGGATGCCGACCCGCGACCGCAAGGGATGCCGAACCACGACCGCGAATATTCGGAGCCGCGACCGTAAGGGAGCGGTTGCCGACCCGCGACCGCAAGGGATACCGAATCGCAGCCAATTGCCGCGATACCCAACTAAGCTTCCTCCGGCTCGAACACCGACATGGCATCGCCCTGTTCCGCAACGACATATTGAATCGCCGCCGCGACGTGCTGGGGTTTCCATAACCATCGTGTGCTGCCATGACGTGCCCATCGCTTCCGCTTCGGCTCGTCCAGGTTCAGCCGATTCAAGCCGCGACTGGCGTAGGCTTTGAAGTCGCTCATCACCCGTTCCGGCGCGATTTCGGCTTCCACCACGGTGTGCACGTGATCGCTTCGTACATGGGCCGCCAAGAGACGCCACCCGCGATGCGAACACACATCCCGGATCGCCTCCAGCACTGCGTAGCGACGGATCTGGTCGAGATTGTAGGGAGCCTGGTCCATGCGCCGTCTGTCGGCCGCCACGCGTGCAGGATCTACTTTGAGAGTTGGAGTTCCCGGCTTGTTGTGCTCGCGGTCGACAGAGCCCGATTGGCTGCCGTGCAGGCGCTGTCCGTAGCAGGCAAAGGTGATCAGGTAAATCACGGGCGGTGATCGCAATTCTACCGCTCCCTCACGGTCGCGGCTCCGATGCGCATTCGGAGCCGCGACCGTAAGGGAGCGGTTGCCGACCCGCGACCACAAGGGATACCGAATCGCAGCCGGTTGCCGCGATACCCAACTAAGCTTCCTCCGGCTCGAACACCGACATGGCATCGCCCTGTTCCGCAACGACATATTGAATCGCCGCCGCGACGTGCTGGGGTTTCCATAACCATCGTGTGCTGCCATGACGTGCCCATCGCTTCCGCTTCGGCTCGTCCAGGTTCAGCCGATTCAAGCCGCGACTGGCGTAGGCTTTGAAGCCGCTCATCACCCGTTCCGGCGCGATTTCGGCTTCCACCACGGTGTGCACGTGATGTTGTGCTCGCGGTCGACAGAGCCCGATTGGCTGCCGTGCAGGCGCTGTCCGTAGCAGGCAAAGGTAATCAGGTAAATCACGGGCGGTGATCGCAATTTTACCGCTGCCTCACGGTCGCGGCTCCGATGCGCATTCGGAGCCGCGACCGTGAGGGAGCGGTTGCCGACCCGCGACCACAAGGGATACCAAGTCGCAGCCAATTGCCGCGATACCCAACTAAGCTTCCTCCGGCTCGAACACCGACATGGCATCGCCCTGTTCCGCAACGACATATTGAATCGCCGCCGCGACGTGCTGTGGTTTCCATAACCATCGTGTGCTGCCATGACGTGCCCATCGCTTCCGCTTCGGCTCGTCCAGGCTCAGCCGATTCAAGCCGCGACTGGCGTAGGCTTTGAAGCCGCTCATCACCCGTTCCGGCGCGATTTCGGCTTCCACCACGGTGTGCACGTGGTGTTGTGCTCGCGGTCGACAGAGCCCGCTTGGCTGCCGTGCAGGCGCTGTCCGTAGCAGGCAAAGGTGATCAGGTAAATCACGGGCGGTGATCGCAATTTTACCGCTCCCTCACGGTCGCGGCTCCGATGCGCATTCGGAGCCGCGACCGTAAGGGAGCGGTTGCCTCCGAGCCTTCCCCGCCCCGCATCCCGCTTGCTGGATAATATAAGTGCAGATGACTGTCGAAATCGAAGGCGTCACTCTCCACCTGGCCCATCCCGATGAGCTGGCGGCTGAGTGGGTGGGTCAAAGCGAGCTGATGCGCCACCTGTTGGCGGCGTGGATGACGATTAACGAACAGGATCTGCCGATGAACCCGCGCCTGCTCGGCAAGCCCGGCGTCGGCAAGACCACCCTCGCCTACGCTGCCGGCAAGCGCATGGGACGCGAGGTCTATATCCTCCAGGCCACCATGGACACGCGTCCCGAAGACCTGCTCGTCACTCCGGTGATTGAAGGCACCGGCAGCCTCCGCTATGTCGCCTCGCCGCTGGTCACCGCCATGATTCGCGGCGGCATCGCCATTCTCGATGAAGGCAACCGCATGAGCGAGAAGAGCTGGGCCAGCCTGGCGCCGCTGCTCGATAACCGCCGCTACGTGGAATCCATCGTGGCCGGCATCAAGATCAAGGCGCACTCGCAGTTCCGCCTGGTGGCCACCATGAACGACGACGCCTCCACCTTTGAGCTGCCCGAGTATATCCATTCCCGGCTGCAGCCGCAGATCTTCATCGATTTCCCGGAGCGCGACGAAGAACACCAGATCCTGCGCGAGAACCTTCCCTTCGCCGAAGAGCGCATCCTCGAGTACGTCACCGACTTTCTGCAGATGGCGCACGCTGCCGACGAGCGCTACACGGTGCGCGACGGCATCAACGTCGCCCGCTTCGCCATCAAGCTCAAGAACCTCGCCACCCAGAAGACTCACGAGCACGAGGCATTGGAAATCTCCATCACCCGCGTCCTCGGAGAGGAAGCGCTGCGCTATGCCCGACGACGGCCCGCCGATTCCTGAAGCCGGCAGCCTGCGGCGCGGCCGTTTCACCTACTTCCCCGCTGCGCCCGGACGCCTCGAGTTCGCGATCGAGGTGCGGCAGGCCATCCTCCGCGAGCGTCCGCAGGTGATCGCGCTCGAACTCCCGGCCAGCCTGCAACGGGATTGGGTCCGCGCCGTCGAACGCCTGCCGCAGATGTCGCTAATCTTCTATCCGGAAGATGACGAGGCGGCGTACGTCCTCGTCGAGCCGGCCGATCCCTTCACTGAAGCCATTCGCACCGGCCTCGAAATCGGCGCCGAGATCGTCTTTGCCGATCCCGAATCGGCCGATCGCCCGCACCTGCCGGACGCTTATCCCGACCCCTACGCCATTCGCGCCATCGGCCTCGAGCGCTTCATCGAAGCCTATCGCGTCTATCCGCAGCCGCGCTCGGAGGAGATTTCGCGCCATGCCGCCGGCATCGCCTGGAAAATGCAGGGAGTCGACCCGCTGGCCAGCGTCTTCGTGGTGGTCTCGCTCAATTTGCTCGATCCGCTGCTCGACGCCATGGAGGAACCGCAAGCCCAGCCTCTTGCGCGCGCCCGCCGCGAAGGCGTCGAGCTTCTCAACCCGCATCCGGATTCGCTGGCCGAAATTGCCGTCGAATATCCG
>CAVXJY010000145.1:0-3549 GCA_963761855.1 Bryobacterales bacterium
AGGGGTCGGGATGCGCCGTTGGGTTTTTGGAGTCGTATTCTGTTGCTGCAGTTGTGATTCTGGCGGGATGCATTTCGAGGGACCTGCATCCCGGTCGGGATGCGCCTTCGATTTGGCGGTGAACCTCGTGCTAAATCGTCGTCCCCATCCCCTTCACCAGTGGGAGGAGTTCCGGCAATGCCCAGCGAGCAATCCGACTTCTGAGGCGGCGGGACAAACGAACTCAAGAAGCAACGCGGAGGCGCGGTTTCTCATCGCCAAACGGTGTTCATCCGCCATTCGGGGAAAAACTCTCGGTGCACGGCAGCGACTCGCGGCCAGCGCCGAGCAAGTCAAGCGGGAAACGCTACGTCTCGAACGCCCGCCCGGCCACTTGGTTTTAGGTCCTGTTAATGGGCATTATCGGCATCTAACTGGACCTTACCTCGGGAGCGCGCGGACATCAAGCGGCAGGCGTATCTTAAGGTCATGCCTTCACCACCAGGACCCGCGACGCGGTACAGTATGTGGGTGAAATCATCGAACACAGGAGGTTGACGATGAGGGGTCGCAGACTGCTGAGTGGCACCGCACTGGCGGTCCTTTTGCTAGTTCCGGCGTTGGCCGACGTGACAGGCAAATGGACCGCTGCGATTGACACGTAGATCGGCATACAGAACTACACGTACGACTTCAAGGTGGAAGGCGACGAGCTGACCGGCCGAGCGAAGTCGCAATTCGGCGATACGGCGATCACCGAAGGGACGGTGAAGGGCGACGAAGTCTCTTTCGTGGAGAATTTGGACTTCCAGGGCCAGCCGCCGCGCATCACTTATAGGGGTAAGGTTTCCGGCGAGGAGATCAAGTTCACGCGTCAGGTGGGCGACGTTGCAACCGAAGAGTTCGTGGCGAGGCGGGCCAAGTGAGGGCTGGCATGCCAAATGGTCCGACCTGTATTCCACCGTGGCGTGAGGGTGTGCCATCGAGCCGTTGCGGCGCTGGCCGGTTTAACGGAAAGGCGCGAGCAGCCAGCGCTTAACCTGTTCCAGCCGCGCGCAGTCGGCGCATCCAGAGGGACAAGCTTCGACCGCGTGACCGGCCAGGTACTCGACTTGCTCCATCATCACGTCGAGCAGCGCCGCCGGCCGCACGATGGACTCCAAAGGTCTTGGTGCGTCTGGACTCTGGGAGGCCGCTTCCTCAGGTGTCACGCGCACGGGGCTGTGAGTTCTCATCCCGCTTCTCCTGGTTCAAACGGCGGAAAATAGACAATTGGAAGTTAGCCCTGTTCCAACGCTTGAACAAGATGCACTTCGGGCATGCATTAACCGTTGCCTTCCAGCGCTTTCGAAAGCCTATCTTTCGAGATGAACCTACCTCCCCCTCCAGAAAGACGGCGGCGAGCGCCCGCAACTGGTCGAAACTATGCGTTAAGTGGTGTTATCGGCGGTTCTGGCCAGCCACCCACAGCAGCTTAGCCACCGGGCCGCGAATCACGCTGCGCAACAGGCTAAACTGTTCGCGAGATGCCTCGAAGCTGGATTGGAATCCGTGTGAGCGCCGTTCTCACGATTCTGGGCAGTGCGATGACGCTGCTGCTTGCCGGGCTGATGTTATTGGCCGGGTTTTTCGCACAGCCGCCGCGGAACGCGCCTCCTTCGCCCATACCACTCAAACCTATGATGGCCGTCATGGCTGCTTCTTTCGTGGCCTTGAGCGCGTGGGGAATCTCCACCGCCATCGCCATTTTCCTACGGCGCAGGTGGGCGCGCATATCCATCCTGGTCTTTGCGGTGCTTCTGACGTTCATGAGCGCCGGCGGAATGCTGGCGATACTATTCGTCCAACTGCCTACTACGCCCAATAACGACGCTGCGAGGTTTATGCCGGTGGTCCGGCTGGTAATCGCTGCTTGTTACGGAGTACTCACCGCTATCGGCGTCTGGTGGCTGGTGTTATTCAACCGCAGCCGGACCAAAGAGTACTTCGCCGGTCAGGCGCCGGTCATGGAGAGCGCCAGGCCGTTGAGTATTAGCGTGATCGCATGGTACATGCTGGCCGGCGGAGCGTTCATGGTGCTGACGGCGATCCTCCGCCTTCCGGCAATGCTGTTCGGCGTCGTTCTCACGGGTTGGGTGGCACTGGCTGTTTACGGAGTTTGGGCCGCGGCGCAAATCTACTTGGGCACTGGGTTACTGAGCTTGCAGCATAGAGCCCGGATAGGCAGCATCGCCTTGTTCTGTTTTGGCGCGGCGAACGGCGTAATTTCGTTTGTCGGACCAGGCTACACGGAGATGATGCGGCAAATGCAGATCGCCATGCCGAGGCTCTTTCTGGCCGGCGCCCAGGCTGCGGTGCCTGGCCCTATGTGGGCCTTTGCCCTGTTGGCGATGGCAGGCTGTGCCGTTCCTATCTTATTCCTGGTGCGTCGAAGGCCCGCATTCCATTAGGGCTGGTGCGGCAAAGTCTATCATGACGATCCCCGTTCCGACACGGCAGGCTAGATGCGTTATTTCGGTTTATCGGTGACTATTCCGAGAGCGCTGGGCGCTTCGAGAAAACGGATGGGCGACCGCACCGCATGGCCGAAGCACTGAAGGCCAAAGAACTGCGCTTCCGCAACGAAATCAGGCGGCCAAGAGGTGATGGTCGGAGAGGTGTTTGTGGCATGCACTGAAAAAACAGATTCTCCGGGTTTTGAATTTTCTCGGCAGCGCTCAACTGGCCCTTGGCCTCCGCCGCGGTCCGATGTACGGATCGGCGGCGGGATTGGGCAATCGCTGGAGTAAGAGGCCTCACACATTCTTCACCCTGACGTTTGGTCGGGTCCGATCCATGTACATCATCGTTTCCGAATCGAGCCGGATCATCTCGCCGGCCTTGATGAATTGCGGCACCATCACTTCGATGCCGTTGGCGAGCTTCGCCGGCTTGAACGCGCTGTCCGCCTGTTGGTGAGCGGCGGGAGCGGTGTCGGCAATTCTCACCTCGATCATGTCCGGAAATAACACGTGGACCGGCCGGTCGCTTACGAAGTCGACCGGCAGCCTCATCCCCGGTTCCAGAAACGCGGCACGGGGGCCGACGACCGCTGTGGCAATCTCTGTCTGCTCGTAGGTCACGGGGTCCATGAAACAGCACTGATGGCCGTCCATGTAAAGGAACTCCAGCGCCTGCCTTTCGACTGGAAGATGCTGGAGCCTGAGTTCGGCGCGGAAACTGTGCTCGCGAAATGTTCCGGTATCGATATTCTGCAGCCGTGCGCGCATGACGCCGCCCATCTGGCCTTGCCGCGGGTGATATTCCGCGGCGACTACGGGGTAAGTCTGATTTTCGAAGACAATCGCCATTCCCGCGCGCATTTGAGATGCGATCACCATGATCAGCTCCTCTCCCGCTCCGAAGCCGGACAACAGAATCGACCAGTCACCTTTATCGGGACGCGAACAAAACCCAACCGGGCAGCCGCTACGCCGATTGCGGAGGACGGGAAGAAATCCCCTCACTAAAGCGGATGCCGCGATCCGACTCCATTCTACCCACGGCCCCGTCCGATGTTACTGTTCCCGT